>DATAUD010000110.1:0-47638 GCA_036268455.1 Verrucomicrobiia bacterium | reverse complement strand
GCCCAAACTTCCTCTTTTTGCGCAATGGAAAGCGGGCTTTCTTGATGGAGGCAGGGGGGGCCAAATTGGGGGGTGAAATCGCGGGTGATTTGGGCGATGGCTTTGGGGAGTCCGCCCGGTTGGGCGGAATGCCATTGCAGGAACAAAAGGAGTTCGGGCAATCGCGGCTCGGTTTCGATGGCGCTGGCGAAACCGGGGTCGGAAAGGTTTTCCGCGGTCACGAGCTTGGCGACGGCGGTTTCGATGGAAATGGGTTTGAGATCATTCATACGGCGGCGGTGTTTGCATCGCGGAGGATGGCGGTAAAGACTTTGATCATTTTGGCGAGTTGATCGGGCGTCATTTCCTGCGGTTTAGGATGGCAACCGATGGCTTTTTGAGTGAGAGAATGGCGGTTGATGCCGGGGTTCGCTTTCTCGATTTTTAACCACAGTGCCCAATAAAGCGCGGGGGATGGTTGGGACGCGGGCGAGGGGTTTAGGACATAGACTTTTTTGGGCTGTGGGCGCTCGCCGTTGGAGTCCAGGTCGGGAGCCGCGCCTGAATCCGTGGCGCGGCTCTCCGCCTGTTCTCGATCAAACTCTGCCCGCAATTCAATTCCTTGCATGACGCGGCGCGGGTTTTCGATGATGGCGGGCAATTGGATTCCGGCATCGGCGGCGACGCGATTGACGTTTTGAACTTCGTCGCGGTTGTTTTCGATTTTCTCGCGTTCTTTGGTGAAAGCGCGGACCGTCTCGGTTTCGTCTGGCGTGAGAAGGTATTGACGGAATTTTGGCTTCCACTCGGTTTTCAGGGCGCGGTAGCGGTCTTTGACGGGCAATTGGTGCTCGCGAAGCTTGCGCATTTCCTCGGAGAGCAATTCTTTGGGGGCATCGACGGAGGGAAGCGGTTTGACCAATTCAACCGCGAAAGGGTTTTTGCGGTCGAGATCGGTCACATAGGCGATGTCCGGTGATTCCGGGGAGAACCAGATGAGCATTTTGTGGCCGATGAATTCGCCGGACCTTCCGCCGCGATAGAGGAATTTGCGGGTGCCGAGGCGGAAGGTGATCCCGTTTGGTTTCATTACCTCGGGGCGGCGGTGCGTGGAGAGAAGGTAGCGTGCGGAATCGCCAAATTTCACCGGGGGTTCGTCTTGGTTTTGCATTTGCTGATACGCGAGTTCAGGGGAAAGCCCGGCAAGTTTGGAACATTGGCCCTGGGCCTCCGCGTTGTAGGCGGCGCAAATCTCGCCGATGCGCTCTTGCCATTGTTCAAAGCTGTAGAGTTTTTCTTGCGGGGCAACGCGGCCTGATTCGACGGCGAGTTTGAGTTTGTAAAATTCTTCGAAGCGTTCGGTTTGCTCGTTGCGCCCGCACCAGCCGGGTTCGCCGGGCATCCTGTCTTGCAACGCGCCCAAAACACGTTCAATGATTTTGCTTTTGGGGGAATGGCGGTGGATGAAGCGGACGCCGAGTTCGCGCAAGCCGAGTTCGGCCTCATCGGCGGGGACAAAGTCAGAAGTGGCGCTGCCTTTGACGAGTTTGGAATTTTTCCAAAGGCCGCGCTCCCAAATGACGCCTTTGCGGGGAAGGCCGTGCATGTCGGCGGATTGGCAAAAGTGGGTTCTTATATCAAGCGAATCGTAAGATTTCTTGGGGAGCAAATTGAACCAGAGGATACGGCGTGTGCGGTTATCGACTGTCAATAGCAATTGGCCGCGCATCAGTGTGTAGCCGGTTTCAGAGGGGACGTAAAAATAAACGGGCAATGTGCAATCGTCTGACGACCACCAATCACCGGCGAACATGCCGGAATCATCCAGGAGCAGGTGTGCGCTTTGGCCGTGCTGGTAGGTGCCGTGGTGGACGTCTTCCATCGCGTCGACTTCATGTTTGATAGCATCGCGGATTTTGCGGGGGACGTAGCTTTTGTTTTCGGGAGCGCCGTAGTATTCGGCCAAGGCCCAATCCGGCGTAACGCATGGCATCTGGCCGGTGATATAATCGCGCCAGGCTGGGGCTATGTGGCCTTCGCGATGCAGGACGGCGTAGGCCACGATGGCGTCATAGGTTTGCTGTGAAATTTCGGGACCGCGAGGACGGCCTTTGCGGTTGGACGCGAGAGTTTTTTCGCCCTGGGCGAGCCATTCGGCGTAGCGGCGGCGGAATTTCTTTTCGAGCGCCACGCGGCTTGGGGCGATTCCTGGGACGCGGGCAAAGAGGTAATCAACGATGCCGCTTTTGACGCGCTTGCGGTTTGCCGAATCGGATTCGCGAACGGTGTCAAATGCGGCGAGCCAAAGGGCGGCCTCTTCTGCTTCTGTGAGGTTGGCAAGGTCTCCGCATGTGTCCAAATGTGTGGCGACGGCGGGAAAACGGGTTTCTGGCGCAATGGCGGCGGGCGTGGCGTCGGTTCGCGAGTGAATTTTAGGAGGCAAATAGAGTTCGAGGCGGTCCCATTCGTTGCGGCCATTGTCGCGCTTGATGACGAGTTCGAGTTGGTTGATGTAGGCGCGTTCGGTGATTTTGCGGCGGAATGTGGCTTGGAAAGCGGGCATTGCCAGTCGCGCCAATTCGGATTTTGAACGGCGGTCGCCGATCATGGCGAATGTGCCGGACATTGCCTCTTTCCATTTTTTAGCGGCTGCGATTTCTTTGGCCGCGACGGCAGAGAGAGGGACAGGAGGCTGCCATTGCGGATTGCCCGCGCCGGGTGGATGGGCGGTGAAGCTTTTGTTTAAAGTGGCTGGCGGCGCACTCATGTTGCTTGGGGTTTCAGGTTCCATCGCGAACGTTGATTGTTCGCGCTGGCATTAGTCTCTTACGCTGGACGCGGGCTTCGACGCCTTTGGTTGTTTGCAGGAGGGAAATGCGCCATCCGCGCCCGGATTTTTCAAGGTGAAGTCCCAGGAGCGTTTGGGGAACTTGCGGGAGTTGCGGGCAACAGACGCGGTGCCAAAAGATGGAAATTTTCTGATGGGAGGATTTGACGCCGAATTGTTCTGCGAGGCGTTTGACGGCTTCGGGGTAAGTGACGTTCTCGACCATGAGCCATTGCTTGAGGGCATCAATCTGGGGCTGGGGCATTTTGAGCAAGGTCATTCGAGATCGGCGGTTTGGCGTCATAGTGAAAGGGAATGCGCTCCCGGTCTCCCCGCTTCGTTCACAGTGCCGCCAGCACTGACCGCCGTCGCTGAGATTGGCGCAGGAGCGCAAATTGAAAATTGAGTGTGTCTTGATTCCCCGGAATAGGCCGCGTTAGCGCGCACCGCCACGTTGCCAGCGTCGCGATTCATGGGGCGCGGTGTTGATGCCCCGAAAAGCGCAAATCGAGTTTTAGAGCGTTCCGCCTCCGTTGACTTCGGCTCGACAAGCCTGGGGCATTTTAAAGCGTTTGGGGTTGTCAAAGTGAGGGTCATGCGAAAATCGAACGGTTTGACAGGAACGCAACCAGTGATTCGCGGGGAATGCGCCAGGAGCGCGAGGGCTTTCCGGGCGTTGAAACTTTTTCCTTGGCTGAAATCTCGCCCGTCTCAATCAGACGCGTGATGTTTGTGCCGCAACAATGGAAAAGCCACCCGACGCGGGAGGCGGAAAAGTGGGGCAATGGGGGCAAAATATGATCGAGCATTTCCGCTTTTGCGGGGCGTTTGGCGACTTCTCCTTTGCGAATGGCCATGACTGAGGGGGTGTAAAGGCGCAGGAGTGTCCTCTGTGATTGCGGAGGGCGGATGTCAAACACAGGGAAACGGCCAGAGTCAATATCACGCTCGATATTTTCCACCACGCAACCAAGGAGAAAGGCGGCGGTCGGAACGTCCATCAATGGCCGCATGGGTGTTTGGCGCGCCGCTGCGGGCGCGGCCTGGGGGGCATCGGGCGTCCGCGCCGGGAGCGAGGAAATCGGGACCCGCTTCGCAGGCGCGGACGCCTTTCGATCAAGAAGCTGTTGCGCGTATTTGGTCATCCGTTGGAGAGAGAGAGGGTGGCGAGGCCAGACGAATCCCGCGTTTGGCAATAACCCCTAGCAAGAGCGCGGATATATCTGATGCTGGATTGGAAGATGAGGAAGCCAGACATCATTATCTCAAGCTCGTCCCTCAATGCGACCATATACGACTCACCTCTCCCAAAGGCCGCTATCTTGGCTCCCGGGGCGTCCACCGAAGGACAAGCGGCAGTCCATGTGACCGGAAAACCAAGCAGATAAAATTCGCCGTCTCCCGTCTCCGCGGGCGTTTTAAGGAGTCTTTCTTTTGCCTGCCCGTCAACAAGATCGAGCATCGGGGCAATGAATTGGGAGGAAATGAACCACCGGCAGGGATGCTGCAATGCGGCGCGGTTAACTGCCTTTACGCACGTAACGAAGTCGGACCGTTGCAATTGCGCAATGCTCGAATTGCCCTGTTGCGCGGAGACATTGGCAATTGTGTTGTCAACAAATATTCCAGTTTGGCCGCCGTTGGTTTGATCGTTCGCGCCGGTCCCGACAAATGAGGCTGTGTCAATGGCGGTTGCGATGGCCTGGGCAGTCTGCGTCACAAATACGAGGGACAAATCAACCTTCTCATCCTGAAGAAGTTCATCATCGGTCTGGATCAAGCAAGAAAGGGTATTTGCCTCCGGTGTAAGGCTTGAGCCTGCAAATCGGGCATCTGTCGGCAAGGTTTGCCCGATGCTGTCCGGCTGAATCCAAAAGGCTTGCGGATGGGCTGTCACTTTCGGAAATTTTGTGAACATGGAGGACATCGGCGTAACGCCAAGATCGTGATAACCGCCGTAAACGTCCGCAACGTCAAGAATATCTTTTGAGACATCAATAGGTAAAAGCGAGCCTCCCAGCGTCCCGGAAGCGGGTCCAAGCGATCGCATAACAGCGTCCGCCATTTTTGATGGGACTCTCGATCTAGCTATCGTGCGAACCAAACCGTTAAAGAAAAGGCGGCGCTCAAGGGTTGACACTGCCTCTTGCGCCCTGGCGATTGCGTAGCGTTGACGCGAGGCGTTGAGACCGAGTTTTTGGGTAAAGGTGTTTGGCATAATGTTTCTAGCGGGTTTGATTAAAAAATTCGGCGAGAGTGCGCGGCAATTTTTTGCCAATGGCAAAACTGTAGCGCCGGTGCGGGTCGGTCTGGGCGGATTCGATGGCGCGGCGCAAGGACGGCCATCGGTTCAAATCTTCATCGTCAAGAATACCGTCCTTATACGCCTTTTCCATTGCGACGGCCTTTGGGTTCGCGCCAATCAGGCACGCGCTCAACTCGGTTTGCTGCCATTGGGTGTAGATGCGGTTGATGGATTCGGCGAGCGTGTTATCGTCAAGATTATCGCCAAGATCGAGTTGCGACATGGCGTCTTCAAAGCCGTCCTGATTGCCGTCCCACCGGCTGACAACTTTTTCAGGCATGAAGCCGATGGAGATGGCCTTAAGATACCCGGCTTGGGTCATTGCGAAGCCTTTTTGGGCGAGCAAATTTGAAGGCACGTCGATTGCCCATTTGACGGTTTCCACAACGCGCCGCCCGTTGACAGCGCAATCCACAACGCGGCCAAGAAGACAGTCAATCGAATCGTATTGATGCGAATCGACAAACGGGGCGTTGTTCTGGAAGCGATCAAACCGAGCGCCGCTGGCCATCACGACTTCATTGTAACAATCAAGGCTTTCGTCGGTGGCGACGTATTCCACGACGCCGGCGGCGGCGTCGATGATTTTGATTTGCGGGTGGATTTCGCGGCGAAGTGTGTTCATCGGTTGCGGAGTTGGATGGCGTTGGGACGCATTCTTAGGACGCGGGGGCGGGTTTGGCTGGCTCGGTCCATCCTTCCGGGGCGTGATGGGCGGGACCGTCAACGAATTTGAAATGGCGGGACAAGGCTCGCCATTGCTTGACACTGATTTTGATTTTCTGGCCATGAGGGGTTCGCTCGCCATCAAGGCAGCATCCGGTCTTTTCCGTGACTTCGACGGCAATGACTTTTTCCGCTTCTGGGGTCTTTTCGATTTTAGGGGTTGCGAAGCCGTTGCTGTGCTGTCTGGCGATATTTGAGAATGGGTTCATGGGTTCTTTCTGGTATGGATTTTGGGTTGGTGATGTAATTAAACTTCGAGGTTCAAATTGGTTATGTTGGCTTTGACTTTGCCGACAAAGTGACGGATGGTGGAAATGGCGTTTTCCTCGGTGAGACCGTTGGCGGTTCCGCGCCACATAGCCCTGTTCGCGAGGTTCCATGCGGGCAATATTTCGTGGTTAAGATGCCTTCGGCATTCCCGCTCGTTTCCCCCGTAAAATTGCGCGTTGACTGTGTAGAACTTGGCGGCGATTTCATCGGCTCGGGAACGGATAATGCGCGTGTAGGCTGAATCCGCATACCGGAGAGCATCCCTCATTTCGCCAAGAATGGGCCAGAGGGTTTTCTCCAGGTGGTTGCGTCTGGCCGCGACGGCGTCAAGCGTTGTGTTGGCTGCACTGATACGGCGGGAAATTTTTCCATCATCAAGCGGCCCCCCGGCGACGGCGGCGGCGATTTCGTCGCGGGCCTGTTTTTCGCTGGCGTCGAGGTCCGCTTTTTCCGCCTGGGCAGCCTGAAATCTCGCGACGACATCAATGAGGGCATCAAAGTTTTTTTGCATTTGGAGTTGGAGTACGAAGGGTTGAGAGTTTGGACATTTTGCGATGGGTGCGTTGCATCTGGCGCGGGGGGATTGAAAAAATATTCTCGCCGAAAAAGGCATTGATTTTGGAACAAACCGGCCAGCTCTTATTTGTCCCTGCCAAAACGTTGGCGACGTGAGACGGATTAAAGCTTATCTCCCGGGCCAAATCTTTGGTGGTAATTCCGAGTTTGACCATTCGCGACCGAACGTTCCGAACCGATTCGCTTCGTTCGTTTGGCGTCTTGTTATTCATGCTGTCGCCAATAAATACAAATTCTCAAACTATTAACAAGTCAAAAGTTAAAATTTCTTGCGTGCTTACACGTGCATTGTAAAATGGCAGGAATCGTGAATGAACCACTCAGTAAAGAGGCAGAGGCAATTATTGGGAAAAGGCTGAGGGAATTCCGTGAATCCCTGAAAATCCCCCGCGTCGTCTTTGCCTTGGAAATTGGCATTGGAGGCGAGCGTCTTGCCAGCTATGAATCAGGGCGCGTTCCTTTGAGGTGGGGCGTCTTTATGGCGATTTCGCAGCGTTTCAATTTAAACCCGACTTGGCTCGCAACTGGAAAACAACCTCCCCGGCTGGAAGGGCCGATTGACGCCACCCCTTTTGAGACCGTCGATCCTAAAAAACGGTTTTCGTCGGTTTTCCGATATATGGCATCCTTTGGGCCAACTTCAATTTTTGCGCTATTTCACCTGTCAACGAAGTGGTTTCACGTCAGCAAATTAATCAATGAAATGGTGGAAAACGCCGCTGAGTATAAAGTTGACAAGAACATGATATTGAAATTGTTGGCGTTTCAAAAAGGCTGGATGGAACTTGGCGAATTTATGATGACAGCCGATCAACGAAGAAAGAATCTGTGGGCTTCCATCGCCAAGGCCAAAATCTCCGAGTTGCCTTAAAAGCTGTTATCCTATTCGACTCTCTATGTTATGAAGTTGTCCGCGAATCGCCATTAGCTGAGAGGCAAACCAGAGGGCAACCCCAGCGAAAATAAATACGACCGCGAACCAAATCCAGCCGGTCCATTCCGGCTTTTCCTCGATTCGCCCCCAGGCGGCGCCACCGAGCAAAAACAGGACGGCGCAAACGGAAATGAAGGCCAGTTGACGGAGATTTGTTGAACTGTCCTCGAATTGATTGGCGTTGAGCGCCGGGGCGGGTTCATCGGGTTGCGTTTGGCTTTCCGGGATGAATGTATGCTGGCATTTTGGGCACGTAATTTCGGGGTTTATGCGTTCGGAATTGGCGCGGAGTTTTTGTGAGCAATGCGGGCAGAGAAAGATTGTTTTAGGCATGGGTTGCATTCTCTCTTTTCAAGTGAAATATTCAAGGCTTGACATTGTAATAACATTCTATTAAGGTTCTCGCATGTCCAAGAAACCTACACCGCGCCTGCACGCGCTGTTCGACAGGGTTGAAAGAGTCTGTCAGAACAAGTCGGCTCTGGCGCGGTTGCTTGGTGTTTCAAGGGACCATATCCAGAAATGGATTACCGCCAGGCAATATGAGCCGGGCGGGGAAGTCACGCTTGCTTTGCTGGAATGGGTCACAGCGGAGGAAGCAAAACAAAAACAGAAAGCCCTTGGCAGTGTCATTACCACCGCCAAGAGCCGTAAGGCCCATGCAACTAAATCCAGTTATGAAAAAAGAGACACAGGCCCGCGCAGATCGTAAAGCGTCCAAAGCCGAAAATCAAACTTCAAACGCGGGCGCATCCCGCGAAGAGATCGAAGCCAAACTTCAATTGGCGGCGGAAAAAACAGCGGCGGCATGGGATGAAGAAAATACCCTTGTCAAACAGTATTTGACGCCGCCAGAGTTGACGCCAATCGACACCGATCCGTTTGGGGAGTTTGACGCACCGGAGTGGATCACTCAAGCGAGACGCCACATTTTAAGAACGTTTTTAGCTCAAGAGAGACTTAATTACAGAGAAGCAGCGGACCATCTGAATGATTTGTCTTGTTGCGTTGCCTTCCATCCCGGCCTTACCACGGAGAAACAAGCGATTGATGACATTTACAACGGCGTCAATGTCTTAACCGGCTTGAAAAGCGCTTACATAGGAGCTATTGAACGTCCCTCGCTAACTTCCACGGAAAAATGGCTGATTCTCCGCCTTGAATTATGCGATCAAACCACACTTCGGACTTTGGGGGAAAAGCTTCGTGGTGTTCATCTTTTATTGATTGATAACGAGTCCCTTTCACCTTTGAGTAAGATTTGGGAGGCACACCTCAAACTCGAAAGTTTGGGTAGCTGTCTCCACTGAGTTTAACTACGAAATAATCGGGATTCACAAGCCCTGGCACTGCGAGCCGGGGCTTTTTGTTTTTAGTGGCAGACGTGCGGAGGCGTGCGATGGGATTGGATGGCAACCGGGTTGCAGTGGGCTGCACATTCGTTGCACGCGCTGTGCATGGCGGCTGAAAATCGGTGGTTGTCAAACTATTTCGCTATATCGAACCGCCAACACAATTGCCTTTAAAAACGCGATGTCGCACTTCATTACACTTGGAACGTTAACGTTAACAACCGGAGGGGAGGGACATCCTAAAGATTTCCTAGAACTGTCCATTTCTCCTCGGAAGGTTCACTTCCAACGTTGGAAGTGGAGGCGTGAAAAAGCGGACACGACTTTCGTCCGCACGGCTGTGTTATTTTGCGTAAGTGGTTCTGGTTATAACGTAGGCACGCTTGGAAGTGTCTATGCAATCCTTTTGGACAGTTCAACGGTCAAGACTCATCGTTGCCGAAATTAGCCTTGGAAAATAATTTTTAGAAATTAATTGACCAGTTAGTAAACTTTGGTATGTTTAACGCATGGGACGCACGAGCGACGCCAAAATTAAGTTGATGGAAGTGATCAGCGAGCTGATTTGGACAGGCTCGTACGGCAGCACGACCATTGACGATATTTGCGTAAAGGCCGGGGTGAAGCGAGGGAGTTTTTACTATTTCTTCAATTCCAAGGCAGACTTGGCTGTGGCGGCGATCGACCAGGAATGGCAACGGCATAAGCCGGAACTCGACGCTATCTTTTCGTCAACTGTGCCGCCGTTGGAGCGGCTTAAAAGGTATTGTGAGTATGGTTATCAGATTCAGGTGGAATGGAAGGAAAAATGCGGGCATGTGCTTGGTTGCGCGATGTTTACACTTGGATGTGAGGTTAGCACGCAGGAGCCTCAGTTGACTAAAAAGGTGCAGGAAATTTTGGACCAGAAGCGGAAGTATCTGGAGTCGGCGATTCGGGACGCGGATGCGGCGGGTTTGATTCGAGTGCCGGACGCGGTGGCTAAAGCGCGGACGCTTTTCAGTTATTATGAAGGCCAGCTCACGGAGGCGCGCATTCAGAATAATCTGGATGTTTTGCGGGAAGCAATTCGCGGAACGGATGAACTTTTGGGAATCCCTGTGACTTGAATTTTTTGCCCTCAAACTTGACTAACTGGATAACTATAAAGGAATGAATATGAAAATGAACAAGACATGCCAGAAAATCCTTAACCAAATTGCAACGGCAAAAGACAACGTTTTGGGCCAATTTCGAGACGTTCTTGCTGAACACGAATCCTCACTTCGGCTGGCGTTGAATGAAGCGGAGGCTTTGGCTTGGGAGACGCAGTATCCGGAACTGGTGTTTCAGGACCTTGCGGAGGAAAAAGCCCGGGGCGTGATGGACTGGATTGCACATCAGCGACTCGTGCGCCCGCGCGGAATTTCATGAGCGCGATGTCCGATATGGAAGGCCTCATTCGTCATTCAACAGGAACTATTATGAAGAAAAAGATCCTTATTGGGCTGGCGGCGGTTCTCGCGACGGCGGCTTTGCTGGCGTTGACGGGATGCGGAAAGGGCGGCTCGGCCGCGGCAGGCGCGGTTCCGCCCGCGCCGGAAGTGACTGTCGCGACCATCAAACAAAAGGACGTTGTGGAATGGGATGAATTCACCGGGCGGACAGAGGCGATGGAATCGGTGGAAGTTCGTCCGCAGGTTTCGGGATACATTCGCGAGGTCCGGTTTCAATCCGGGCAGCTTGTGAAAAAGGGGGATGTGCTGTTCGTGATTGACCCGCGCTGGCATGAGGCGGATTACAATCGTTTGCAGGCGGACGCGGAACGGGCGCGCTTCGAATTGGAAAATGCGAAGCGGCAGGCAAACCGCACCACAAATCTTCTGGCTGACCATGCTGTTTCCGCGGAGGAGGGGGAGACGCGGATCGCCAGCTACGAGGAAGCAAAGGCGGCGCTTGCTGCGGCGGAAGCGGCGCGGGATTATGCGAAGCTCGACCTGGAATTTACCCAGGTGCGCGCGCCGATTGACGGGCGGGTGAGCCGGGCGTTGATCACCGAGGGGAATTACGTCACCGGCGGATCGGGGGCGGGGACGGTTCTCACGACGCTCGTCTCGGTCGATCCAGTGTATGTATATGCGGATGTGGATGAAGACTCATACCTGAAATTCAAGGCACTGGTGGCGGCTGGAAAAATCGAGACCAACGGGGCGGGGCGGACGCCTGTGGAATTGCAATTGGCAGACGAAGACGGATTCCCGCACCAGGGATGTGTGGAGTCGTTCGACAATCATCTTGACGAGAACACCGGAACGATTGTTTTGCGGGCGGTCTTTTCCAATGAGAAGGGGCGCATTGTGCCCGGATTGTTTGCCCGCATTCGTCTTCCCATGAGCGCGAAGCATCCGGCGTTTCTGGTGTCGGAGCGCGCGATTGGCACCGACCAGGCGCGAAAATATGTATTGACGCTGACTGCGACCAACACAGTGGCTTATCAGGCAGTGGAGCTAGGGCCGGAGATCGAGGGCGAACGGATTGTGCGCTCCGGGCTTCATGCGGGAGACAAGATCGTGGTGAACGGAATGCAGCGCGTCCGGCCGGGAATGGCGGTTGCGCCGCAGGAAGAAAATGACGGCCAGCGCGTGGCCTCTCGTTAATCCTCAGTCAGGGAATTGTCATGAACTTTTCAAATTTTTTCATCCGACGGCCCATTTTTGCCGGGGTGCTTTCAACGATTATTTTTCTGGTGGGTCTGCTCGCGCTTTTTCGGCTGCCGATCAGCGAATACCCGGAGGTGGTCCCGCCGACCGTTGTGGTCCGCGCGGAATATCCGGGGGCAAATCCCAAGACGATTGCGGAGACTGTCGCGTCGCCTCTCGAACAATCGATCAACGGCGTGGAAGATTCGCTTTACATGTTTTCGCAGGCGACGCCGGATGGCGTGCTGAACCTGACGATTACGTTCAAGCTGGGAACGGACGTGGACAAAGCGCAGGTGCAGGTGCAAAACCGCGTCGCGCAGGCGCTGCCGAAATTGCCGGAAGAAGTCCGCGATCTCGGCGTCACCACAACGAAGCAATCGCCCGATTTGACGATGGTCGTCCATTTGTTTTCGCCCAACGGCCAATACGACGAGGTTTATTTGCGCAATTACGCGACGTTGCAGGTGAAGGACGTGCTGGCGCGGGTTCCGGGGGCGGGGAGCGTGCAAGTGTTCGGGTCGGGCGACTATGCGATGCGCATCTGGCTGGAACCGGACAAAATCGCGGAGCGCAACCTGACCGCGAGCGACATCGTCGCGGCAATTCGGGAACAGAACGTGCAAATTGCGGCGGGGGCAATCGGGCAACAGCCTGTCAAACATCGGGTTGATTTCGAATTGCAGATCAACGCCAAGGGGCGGCTCGTTTCGCCTGAGGAATTCGGACAGATCATCGTGAAAGTCGGCGCGGATGGACAAAAAACGCTGCTCAAGGACGTGGCGCGGATCGAAATGAGCGCGGACAGTTACGCGTTGCGCTCGCTGTTGAACAATAAAAAGGCCGTGGCGCTGCCAATCTTCCAGCTTCCCGGCGCAAATGCCCTTCAGCTTTCCAAGGATGTCCGCGCAACGATGGAGGAGTTGAAGAAGAATTTTCCGCAGGGGATCGATTATTCCGTTGTGTACGATCCGACGGTGTTTGTCAGCCATTCGATTGAGGCTGTCATTCACACGCTGATCGAGGCCGTAATTCTCGTGGTCATCGTGGTGATCATTTTCCTTCAAACGTGGAGGGCGTCGATTATTCCGCTGGCGGCGGTGCCGGTCTCGCTTGTCGGAACGTTTGCGGTGATGCTGGGGTTGGGATTTTCGATCAACAACCTTTCGCTATTCGGGCTGGTGCTCGCGATAGGAATTGTGGTGGATGACGCGATTGTTGTGGTGGAGAACGTGGAACGCAACATAGCGCTCGGCCTCGCGCCGCCCGCGGCGGCCCAGAAGGCGATGAGCGAGGTGACGAGCCCGATCATTGCGACGGCGCTCGTGCTCTGCGCGGTGTTCGTGCCGACGGCGTTCATTAGCGGGCTAACTGGGCAATTCTATAAACAATTCGCGATTACGATTGCCATTTCGACCGTCATTTCGGCATTCAACTCGCTGACACTTTCTCCCGCGCTCTGCGCCGTTTTGCTGAAGAAACACGGGGAGGACAAAGACTGGTTTGGACGGGCGATGGAAACGGCGATGGGCTGGTTTTTTCGTCCATTCAACCGGGCTTTTGCGTGGGCAGGGGAACGGTATTCGGTGGGGGTTGCCTCCGTTTTGCGCAAGACGGTGGCGGCGCTGGTGATCTATGCCGGATTAGTAGGTTTGACAGCCTGGGGCTTCAACAAGGTGCCGACCGGCTTCGTTCCGACGCAGGACAAGCAATACCTGGTGGCCTTTGCGCAATTGCCGGACGCGGCTTCGCTTGATCGGACGGAAGAGGTCATCCGGCGGATGTCAGACATCGGGTTGAAAATCCCCGGCGTCCAAAGCGCGGTCGCATTTCCGGGCTTGAGCATCAATGGGTTCACAGTTGCGCCCAACGCGGGCATCGTGTTTTTCTGCCTTGATCCTTTTGAAGACCGGGAATCGAAGAAGTTGAGCGGGCCCGCGATTGCGGCCACCATGAACCGACAATTCGCCTCGATCCAGGACGCTTTTGTATTGACGGTTCCTCCGCCGCCTGTGAACGGCCTGGGGACAATCGGGGGCTTCAAACTTTACGTGGAAGACCGCGCCGATCTTGGCTACGACGCGCTCTATCAAGCGGTGCAAGGGATTACCGGACAAAGCTACCAGACGCCGGGACTTGACAGCGTGTTTTCGACTTTTACGGTCAATGTTCCGCAACTGGACGCGGACATCTTCCGTATCAAGGCCAAGGAGCAGGGGGTGCCGTTGCAGAATCTTTTTGAGACGATGCAGATTTATCTTGGCTCGCTTTACGTGAATGACTTCAACCGTTTTGGCCGCACGTACGAAGTTATTGCGCAGGCGGATGCGTCCTATCGAGACAAGGCCGAGGACATCACGCGGCTGAAAACGCGCAACGACCGGGGACAAATGGTGCCGCTGGGAGCGGTCGTCAAAATAACCGAAACTCACGGGCCTGATCGGGCGATGCGATACAACGGGTATCCGGCGGCTGAAATCAATGGCGGACCGGCGGCGGGCTACAGTTCGGGCCAGGCCGAGGCGCTGATCGACAAGATTGTGGCGGGCAACCTGCCGAAAGGAATGAGCTACGAATGGACGGAATTGACCTACCAACGGATTCTCGCGGGCGACTCGGCGATCTACGTTTACCCATTGTGCATTTTGCTGGTGTTCCTGGTGCTGGCGGCGCTTTACGAGAGTTTCCGGCTTCCGCTGGCGATTATCCTGATTGTACCGATGTGCCTCCTTTTTGCCATCACCGGAGTTTGGCTGAAAGGGAGCGACAATAATATTTTTACGCAGATCGGGTTGATCGTGCTAGTCGGGCTGGCGTGCAAGAACGCGATATTGATTGTGGAATTTGCTAAAGACAAACAGGAGGAGGGCATGTCTCCCATCGATGCCGCCATTGAAGCGTGCCGGTTGCGGCTGCGTCCGATTCTGATGACTTCGATTGCGTTTATCGCGGGAGTTTTTCCGCTGGTGGTTGCGCACGGGGCGGGGTCGGAAATGCGGCAGGCGATGGGGGTCGCGGTTTTTTCCGGGATGATTGGAGTCACCCTTTTCGGGTTGTTCCTCACGCCGGTGTTCTACGTGACGTTGATGAAGCTTGGTTCCAAGAAGGCGCCAGCGCGGGTGCCGGCGGCTGTGGGCGCGGCGACCGGGATTGCCGCACTTGCGCTGTTATTGACAGCATCGTCAGCCTCCGCGGGGTGGCTGGAGGTTGGGCCGAATTACCATCAGCCGAGCAACGCAGTCCCTTTGACGTATAAATCGGCCGAACTCGGAAACTGGAAGGAGGGCGCGCCGCTGGACAATGTTCCCAAGGGAGCGTGGTGGAAGATATTTGGTGATCCGGCGTTAGATCAATTGGAAATCCAGGCGGAGCAGGCCAACGGCGACTTGACGGCGGCTGTGGCGCGAGTCGATCAGGCGCGGGCGACGGCGCGAGTGGCGCGCGCGGACTTGCTGCCTAGTCTGAATTTTGAGCCGAGTTTCAACCGGCAGAGATATTCGCCGAACGAGCAGCCCAGCTTTGGCTCGCTGACGGCCAATACCTGGGCCACGCCACTGGACTTGAGTTATGAGGTCGATCTGTGGGGGCGTGTGCGCCGGAATTTTCAGGGGGCGCGTGCGGACGCGCAATCGTCGCTCGCCACGTTTTTTAACGTATTGTTGACATTGCAGTCGGATGTCGCGCAAAACTATTTCGCGCTGCGGTCGCTCGATGCGGAAATTGGAATTGTGAAAGGCACCGTCGATCTTCGAAACGAACAGGTGCGCCTGGTGCGCAGCCGGTTTAGCGGGGGCATCGGCAATGACCTGGATCTGGCGCGCGCGGAGACCGAGTTGGCGACGACTGAAGCCGAGGCGGCTTCGCTCGCGCAACGGCGGGCGCAGTTGGAGAACGCAATTGCCATTTTGGCGGGGGCGAACCCGTCGTCGTTTCGGCTGCCGGCTGTCACTTCGACGAATTGGAATCCCGCGCCGCCGATTATTCCCGCCGGGCTGCCTTCGGATTTGCTGGAACGGCGCCCGGATGTAGCGGCGGCGGAACGTGAGCTTGCGGCGGCCAACGCGCGGATCGGGGTGGCGAAGGCGTCTTTTTTTCCCGTCCTGACCCTGACTGGGTCGGCGGGGTATTTGAGCGCGGATGTTGATTCGCTTTTCAATTGGAGCAGCCGGACGTGGTCGATTGGGCCTTCTCTTTCGCTGCCGATTTTCGCGGGCGGACGGTTGCGGGCGAATTATCACCGTTCGCAGGCGGCGTTTGCGGAAGCGGCGGGAACTTACCAGCAACAGGTGTTGGTCGCGTTTGGGGACGTGGAGAACAGCCTTTCGGGAATTCACTTTCTGGCGCAACAGTCAGAGGCGCAGGACCGGGCTGTCAACCATTCCAAACGCGCGTCGAAGCTGGCCACGGAGCGATATACCTCAGGGATTGTGAGCTACCTTGAAGTAGTGGACGCGAGCCGGGAGGAATTACAAGCGGAACGCGGGGCGGCGCAACTGGCTGGGCAGAGGATGATCGCGGAGGTGCAGTTGGTTAAGGCGCTGGGAGGCGGATGGGAAGAGGCGCGGCTGTTTACAAAGAATTGAAAATTGGTCATTTATAAAATTCCGTACTTTTGAAATGCGGCGCGCGCGGACATGCCGCGTTCGAGGGCTTTTTTAACCAGCTTTTCACCTCGTGCTTTTTCAAATGCCTTGGAAAACACCTCACGCTCGATGGCGCGCGGAATCACGCAGACTCCATCGATGTCTCCAAAGATAATGTCGCCGGGCTGCACCAGCGCTTGGCCGATTTGCAGCGGGACACGGAAATCAATGACTTTTCCGCGCGGGGCCTGGTCCTGCGCGTAGCGGCCCCACGAAAATGTCGGGAAATTCATTTCAAGAATGCCGCGAGTGTCGCGCGAATACCCGTTCACAACGGCGCCGGTGGAACCAAGCTTCGCGGCGCGCGCGCTCATTAGCTCGCCCCACAACGCGTAGTTCGGCGACGCGCCGGAGCAAATGTAGATTTCGTTTTGCCTGAGGTCGTCCAACGCTTCCAGCATTAGGCCGAAGGATTTTTTTAACACCGTGTTGTGACCGGCGCCGGGGCTGTCCAGAACGTCAGCTTCCAGCACGGTCATCGCGCGGCCTAATAGCACCATGTCATCCCGCAACGGCTTGATCTCGGGCGGCAGGAATTGGCGCTGATAGCCCAGTTTATCCATGATGTCGCCGACGACCGCGGTAAATAATTCGCGGCGGGCCAGATTGAATAATTCACTGTCGCCGCGCCAAACGGCTTTAACGGATTGTGTCATACATAAAATGTGCGGTCGTTTGGCGGAACGCGAAGTCCCGGGTGTTGCAATAATTCTTCTTCGTTGACCTCGAAGCCAAGGCCGGGGCGGTCGGGCAGAATGAAAAAGCCCTCTTCAATTGGCAACGGATGTGAGAGGCATTGATCGCGCCAGGGGACGTCGTTGACCATGAATTCCTGGCGGAAAAAATTCGGCACGGTGGCCATCGTGTGGGCGGAAGCTATGGTGGAAATGGGGCCGTTAGGATTGTGAGGCGCGATGGGGACATGGAACGTCTCCGCAAGCACGGCCATTTTTCGCATCTCGCTGATCCCGCCGCAGCGAGTGATGTCAGGCATGATGATGTCGGCGGCCTGCTTTTCCAACACGCCGAGCAACATGAAACGGCTGTGCAGGCGCTCGCCGACGCAGACGGGCAGGGTGATTCGACGCCGGATATCGGCAATGGCCGCGGGAAATTCGGGCGGGGCGGGTTCCTCATACCACATGCAATTGAAGTTCAATTCAGCGAGGCGACGCGCCATTTCCACGACGGTCGGGCCGTTGAGAAAGGCGTGAGTCTCAATCGCCAGCGCAACTCCCTTTCCAACCGCGTCCGCAACGGCCGCGACCAAATCCACGGCTTGTTGCTTTTGATCTTCGCTGAGGCTGTTCGTGTCGCTTAAGTCTGTGCCATAGGCGTAGTTGACGTGGGCAAAGGGATCAAACTTGAGGGCGGTGAAGCCCTTGGCAATGGTTTCCGCGGCCTGGCGAGCGTAGTCGGAGGCCGAATGATTTCCGCCGGTAAACCAATAGTTGGCGTAGAGAAGAATCTTTTTGCGGTAAGCGCCGCCGAGCAATTCATAGACGGGAGCGTTCAACGCTTTTCCTTTGATGTCCCATAGCGCGATGTCCACCGCGCTGATCGCGGACAGGAGCGGTCCGGCCTGGCCAAGCCAGCTCATATCGCGGTAAATTTTTGTCCAGAGGAAATCGATTCGGCGGGCGTCCTGGCCGATGATGTAATTTCCGACGTGCCGGCACGCTGCTTCGATCAGGGGCGAGCCAGGCCAATTGGTTGCCTCGCCCCAGCCGCAAATGCCGGCGTCGGTTTCGATTTTGAGCAGGGTCCAGTTATATTTAAGCCCTTCGATTAAAAAAGTATTGACGTTCGTGATTTTCATTTGCCGGTCAAACGATCGAGAGAAATGATGGCGGCGACAGCGATCCATGTGAAGAGAGCCACCATGTAAAAAATCAAATCGTAGTGGCCGGTGGCATCGACGTAGTGACCGATGCGGGGATTGGCCCACGCGGCAAAGAGATTGGCGGACATGCCGGTCAAACCGGCGACCTGGGCGGTGTCCTGAAAGGAAATGTCGGCCATGCAGGCGGTTTGATTGGGGACAATAATATTTATGCCGATGGCGGCGGTTGCCAGAAATCCGACCACCAGAGTGGTGCCGCGGAGGTGAGGGACGGCGATAATCAAACTGGCGAGGGTTGCGCCGATTACCAACGTTGCGCGCCTGGCCCGCCGGACGGATTGGCCGTGATGTGTCAAGAATTTGATCAGTCCGCCTCCGACGTAGTTGCCAACGTCGCCGCCAAGAAAAATAAAAGTAACCAACAAGCCGGCGCGCAGAAACGAGAATCCACTTTGCTCTTTTAGATAGCCGGGTATCCAGTCACAGCAAAAATACCAGCAGGGATTGATTGTGACGGCGGCGAGTATCAGGAGCCAGAATCCTGGATGGGAAAAAATGACGCGGAACGGGCGGAGCAATTGGCGGGGTGTTTCCCCGGAGGCGGGAAGGGCGTTTTGATTGGCGAATGCGGCGGCGCGATTTCCTCGCGTAAACCAAAGCCAGATAATAACCCAGGCGAAGCCGGCGCTTCCGGTTATTAGAAATGACCAGCGCCAGCCGAGGGCGCTTGCAATCGGAGTGATCACCAACGGGGCGATGAGAGCGCCCAAAGCGGCGCCGCTATTGAAGATGCCCATGCCCAGACCGCGGTCCGCGGGCGAAAGCAGGTTTGACACGATGCGGGTGGAGAAGGGCCAATTGACTGATTCGCCAAGGCCGAGGCAGGCGCGGCTCCACTTGAAAAGCCGCAATGTGCCGGTCCAAAACGCCGCCGCGCCGGCAAATGACCAGAGGCCGACGGCGAGCGCGAAGAACGGGCGGAGGGGAAAGCGATCGGCGATAAAACCGGCGGGAACATGGGCAAGGGCGTAGGTCCAACGAAAGGCGGCGAGAAGATTTCCGAATTGCTCGTTGTTAATCCGGAATTCCTCCATGATTTTTGGTTTGCACAAGCCCATGGTCTGGCGGTCCAGGTAGTTGAGGACCGTGGCGAGAAACAAGACTCCGCAAAGCATCCATTTCCAACGCTTCGTCACAGCGGGAGCGGGCGTGGAGTTGTGCTGAATCATCCGGGCGCCGGACAACTTATCGCGTGCGGTCATTTTCAGGGCTTTCATAATAATCAAAGCTGGGACCTAGCTTGACCAGCAATGACTGAGTCGCCCGATTCAACTGCTCCACGACCTCTGAGTCCAGCGGAATGGAGGCCGCCTTGATGTTCATCTCCAACTGATTGATGTTGCGGGAACCGCAGAGGGAACTGGCAAGGTTTGAATTTGCCAAGGCCCACTTGAGGGCGATTTCCGCCGTTGTCATGCGGCATTTTTTCGCGATGCACCGAATAGCCGCCAGGGCGGCTTCGGTTTCGCGCTGGACGCCGTTAAGACCGTGGCGGCAGTTGGGAGTAAGTTGGGAATCAAAATGACGCGTGCGCCGGCGCCACATTGGGACATCGGCTAGAGCGGAATAGACATCCGACAAGACACCCTGCATGAGAGCCATGTAGCCGATAACACCAATGCCTTTGCTTCTACAGTAGGGTAGAATATCAATCTCTATGGCACGCGTGAGCAAGCTATAAGGGAGTTCGTTGACGGCGATTTCAACGCCGGCGGACAAAGCTTCTTCCAGGCGGCCGCGGCCGAAGTTGCTGACGCCGATGCAACGGATTTTCCCCTCGCGGCGGAGTTGATCGAGTTTGGCGAAAACTTCGAGGGCGTTCGGGGCGTTGACTTCGTCGCCATTAAAATGCCGGATAGCGGAGAGGGTGATGGGCCAGTGCACCATGTAAATGTCAATGTAGCTTGTCTGGAGGCGGCGCAAGCTAGCTTCGCAATGGGTGACCAGGCTTTTGGGAGCGGTGTTGGAGGGGCTGATCTTGGTGCCGATGGTTACTTGGTCGCGGGGAATTCCCTTGAGCGCGCGGCCAAGAGATTCTTCGCTGGCGCCGCCATTGTAAGATTCTGCGGTGTCAAAGTAGTTGCAGCCGAAATCGAGCGCGCGGCGGGTTAGTTGATCGACGTCGTTTTGCGAGCGAGGCCCCCAATATTCGCCGCCGCCGAACGCCCAGCATCCCATTCCAAGGGCCGGCAGCTTTAGGGCAGCGGTTCCGCAAGGTCGAATTTCAATTTGGCAAGGCTGCATATCAAACAAAAGGACTGCCGGGCGGCTGTTATATTAGAGTTGAATTGAAGATTGTCCACTCCGGCCATCGCGGCGGCGGAAATAGAATAATTGACATGACGGCGTCACCAGTATGTGGACCTTGGGTTGGGGCGATAGGCCGGGGGAATATCGGCGTCGGGAACGGTGTAGCCTGTGGCGAAACCCGAGTCGCTTTCGATTGCCTTGGAGAATTGAAAGAAGGCGACATGGGCGTCGCCAAACAGGACGTTGTTCTTGCGCTCGCCGTTAAAGTTGTGCCACTGGTTTTGCGGAAGTTCGGCGGGACGGTTGCCGGGCCAGTTGTGATCGCCGATGATGATTTTGGTCGCGGCGCCCATCGCGATGTGTGCAAGTTTGATTGGCGGCAGACCACCGGGGACCAGTTGGGGGTTGTTGGGAGTTATCCTTTCACCGGTGACGATCTCTACGCCCCAGGCCGTGCAACTCCACTCGTCGTAGTAACTGTTGCCGTCGGTGTCGAAGATCCTAACCCCGGAGGGCGTGGAGTAGTTTTCCCCCGCGCCTTCGCCGGCGATGATGGATTCGCCTTTGTCACTTGGGCAGCAGAATACCAGGTAAGCATCCTCATTAGTGGCGGTGGAACGAATGCTCATGTAAACGTTCAACGGGCGGTTCGTGGGTGAAACGCCGCCGCCTTGTATTTGCCCGAGGGAACTTCCGGTTCCTTGCCAGCCCCCGCAAGTGTCGAAATCGGGAGTGGTCGGGTAGTAGTCCTGGTTGTCGTTGGCATACTGATTGAAGGCCAGGCCGATTTGATGGAGGTTGCTGACACACTTGGTCCAGTTAGCTTTTTCTTTCGCGCGAGCCAGCGCGGGCAAGAGAAGCGACGCGAGGATTGCAATGATCGCTATGACTACCAATAGTTCGATCAGAGTAAAACCGCAGGCTGGGGATTTGCCGAAAGAATTGGGCTTCCGCATCGCACAAGAAATTTTGGTATTACTCATCTTGGTCTCCGGATCGAAACTGCGCGTTGTCACTGAAGTATCATGCGATAGTAGCGCTGGCCTGACACGCCATTGGTGAGGACGTAGTTGACACCGGAGGCGACAGGCGGTGTTGTGACTGTCATCCATGTCGTCGGCGACAGGCTTGGGGTGCTTTGAAGTAGAAAGCTGCCTCCCAGGCCGGTGCCAAGGGAAATCGGCCATGAGATGACCGTATTCGTGCCGCTGAGGGCGATCTGGAGATGGGGAATGCCTGTGCCGTACTTGTCATTGAGATAACCTTCCACGGCGGCGCGATCGGCGCTCGAAAGCTGGCCTTGATAAATGATCAATTCGGCGATGTCACCGTTCCATTGACCCAAATAGGCGTTGGTAACTCCCGCTGTGGCCTGCCCCGAGTCCGTGGAGGCGCCGACGTGGAACTCGTAGCTGCCGGTGGGATAGAGTCCGGCGGACAGCCAGCCCATTTGTTTTCCTCCGGGATCAGTGCCACTGCCCGTGAAATATCCGACTACGGGAACGGAGGTCTCGTCTCCCAAGCCGTCGTCCTCGAATATGTCAAAATTATTCGGGGCGGCCCCGTTGGATTGGATGACCAAACACATGGTGTAAAATTGATTGACGTTGATCAAATTGTTTGGAGTGGTGGTTGCTCCGCCGGAGGCGCGGTGCGCGCCGAATTCGCCGGTTCCATCGTTGCCGGCATCGACGCCCATCATGAATTCGTTGTAGAAATTGGCGGAAAGGGTTTCACCATCATAAACGTTGGTGCGCGGAATAACCTCGAGATTGCAGAGGTATTCCTGGGAAGTGTTCTCTTCCGTGCTAAACGCGGTGAAAATGGTCACGGGCGAGTTGGTGTCCGTAAACAATTGGAAAGGCACGCTGCACAACAAGTCGTTGCTGCCGTCGAAACGAACCACGGGGTTGCCTATGATGCCTGTGGCGACAATCGGTGGAACAATGAGGCCGCCGGGGCCGTTTGGTTCGGCGTTGGTAACTCCGGTTTGTGACTCGAATACGAACGCATTGGGCGATTGATCAAGCCATGCGGTCACGTTTGTGCCGGTGCCGTCGGTTTCTACACCGGCGTCGGATCTAAGTTGTAGCAAGAGCGACCCGGAAGTGACGGGCGGCAAGGAAAATTGGTCGGCAGTGGGGACAAGCCGAAGCGCCGCGACATCGCTGGTCACGGTAAGACTGGATAGAGAAGCTACAACCTGGTAGGCGCCGATATTGGCGATGGTAGCATTGGTCAGGGTGAGGGTGGCATTGGTCGCGTTGGGAATGTTGGTTCCGTTCTCGCGCCATTGGTAGGTAAAATTAGTGACTCCTGTGGATGCTGAGGCGCCCGCTGTAAAAGTGACGGTTTGAGCGCCGGCATTCGTGAGCGCAAAGGACTGAGGCTGAAGGCTAAAATTCAGGAGCGTCGGCGAGCTGATGGCTATCCCATACTTGGCGCCGAGATAGTTCTCGACCGCCAATTGATCGGCGAAGGAAAGCTGGCCTTGATAGATAATCACTTCAGCAATGTCGCCGACCCAGAAGCCGGCGCCGGAGAAGTTTAGTGTATTGGCGGCTTGCATGGTGCCCAGGTAAAATGGATAGACGCCTGTTTGATATTGGCCGGCGCTTAACCATCCCGTGCTCGTATAGGGCGGGTCAGGGGTGCCTGCGGCGTAGCCTTGAACAAATTGAAATGCGCCGTTTTGATACAGTTGGACGTTGTTGGGAGCGACACCGCTTGGGAGAATCGCGACCGTGCCGATTTCGAATGTGTCATTCGGCACTACTTTGGTTGCCTGGGTGACCGTCGCGCCGCCGGCTGCGCGCGCAATGCCAAAGCTACCAGGCTCGTTACGATTGCCGGGACTTGTGCCAACGCCAAGATCAACAAACGCCCTTGCGGTAATGCGGGGCGCCGGGGAGTCAATTATGTATCTCTGGGAGGAGTTATCATGGACATTGTAGGCGGTGAAGATTGTCACCGGGGAATTGGTATCGGTAAACAATTGAACCGCCGGTGTGAAAATATCATTTGCGCCTTCAAAATGGACGACGGGATTTCCAGTCAGCCCGGTGGCGAGCGTCGGGTAAAACGTTGTGGGAAAGATTGTCGTGGTGAAGTCGAAATTGTTGGAAGATTGATCCATCCAACTTAAAACGTTGGTTCCCGTGCTGTCGGTTACAACTCCGGCATCCGCCTGGAGGTGCATTAGCAAAGTTCCTGAAGTGACGCTGGGCAGAGTGTTATTCGTGATCAAACGGAGCGGGACTGTTTCACTGAAATTTGTGGCCGTTGGGATGGAAACGATGCACTGATAGCTTCCAATGTTGGCTGCGCTAACCAAGGCAATGTTGAGTGTTGCGGCGGTGCCGTCGGGAATGTTCGCCCCGTTCTGCTGCCATTGATAGGTGAGATCGGTTTCGCCGTCTCCCGCGCCTGCGACGACCGTGAAGGAGGCGGTCGCGCCATTGACGACCGCGACAGGCAGAGGTTCAGTAGTGATCGTGAGCGCGGCGGGCGGGGTTATGGCGACTGAATACTTGGTTCCCAGGTAGCTTTCAACTTGCGAGCGATCATAAGGAGTCAGAGTGCCTTGATAAATGATTACCTCGGCAATGTCTCCGATAAAAAATGCCCCGTAGGCTTGGGTGGTAGGATACAGGCGGCCGCCGATGTCCAATTCGTAAGCTCCAGTGGTGTATTGTCCGGCCGCAAGCCAGCCCGGATAGGCGGGGTTATTGCCGCCGTAGAACGCGCCGACGGTTTGGGAGACTCCGTCCTTATAAATCTCCACGTTCTGCGGAGCGGAGCCATTGGCCGTGCTGGTTGACAGGATCAACGTGCTCATCACATTGAATACGTTGTTGGTAATGATCGAATTCGTATTCGCCGGAGCGAATGTCGTGTCGGACGAAGCGGCCAAACTGCGATTAAGTCCGAAGGTCCCCGCGCTCACAGTGCCTCGAGTGCCGGGGTTCACGGCCAATTCCAAATCTCCGTAGAAGGTTGTGGCGGGTTCAAGCACCTCGTGAGAAACGATGGTTCCCTGGGAAGTATTAACCGCGGTTTTGAAGGCAGTGAAGATTGTCAGCGGAGAGTTGTTATTTTGAAAAAGCGCGATCTGCGGGCCTTCGAGGATTCCGTTGGTAAGGAAGCGGATGACGGGCTGGCCGCCTTGCGCGTTGCTGACCAGGATGGGGTCGAAAATGTTGGCCGCCGTATAGGCGTTGAACCCGAAACCATTGGGAGATTGGTCGGTCCAGGAGGTTACATTGGTTCCCGTCGAGTCAATCGTCACGCCGCTGTTGGCTTCGAGTTGCAACAGGAGCGCGCCGGAGGAAACGGAGGGAAGGTTTTGAGCCTGAAGCGACACCGACCATAGGCTGACGACGACGCCCAGCGCAAGACGTATGGGAATGGGAAAGTGTTTCATAGGTGGCTTTGGGGAGATGTGGCGAATTTGCATCTTTTTTTGGTAATCTGTATTGAATAGTAATGCGTTTCCCAAATTCCGTCTTGGTACGGCAAGCACTTAAAATTGGGTTTTCCGGCAATCGTGGGCAATTTGCCGGAAAATTCAGGCTGGGGAATCCGATTCGGAGCGGGCTTTCTTTCTAAACTTCAAGGGCGAGCATTTGTAAGCGGATTTGAAGACGTGATGGAAGTGAGAAAGGTCCTCGAATCCGGATTCGAAGGCCACGGCGATAACGGGCTTTTCGGTGGCTGCCAAGAGTTTGGAGGCGTGGTCAAGGCGCAACGACTGGAGATATTGGCACCACGACTTTCCGGTGGCGCTCCGAAAAAGGTCTGTGAACCGGCGCTCGCCCAGGTTGACGGATTTGGCTGCTTCCGAGAGGGTTGGTTGATTGTAAAAGCGCGAACGCAAACCAAGGACATACTGCGCGACGCGCTCGGCGCTGTCGGTGCCGGGTTGAAATCGCGGCGGCAGCATGCTTTTATCCGGTTCCGCCATTCGTAACGCGCGGACGGCCAGACCCATAAACAGAGACATGAGAAGCACTTGCCATCCAGGCTGTTGCGCGTCTTGTTCAAAGAGCATCTCGCGAAATAACGAACGAATGGACAAGGCTTGGTTGATCCGGGGACTCGACAGATCGAGGGTGAGCATTCCCAAGGAGTCCAATTTGTCCCGCAAGCTCTTCGTCAGCAGCGCCGGTCGGTAATGAATAAAATAGAGAATGACCGGATTGTGCGGCAGGTCCCGCTGCGAATGCGGCAAGCCGGCCGGGATATGAAACAGCGTATCCGGCCTTACCGAAAAAGACTGGCTTCCCTGCTTCCAAACGGCCTGGCCGGCGATGATCAGGCAGAAGGTGGAGTGACTCTCCCTGAGCCGCCCTGAAAAGCCGGGGGCGTGCCGGCTCTCGGATACGACCAAGCCGAATTCCGGCATGGGGACGCGCTTGGGGCTGGTCACCAGGCGATCCGCATCTGGACGTTGAGGGTCCGGCGACTCGATGGTTAAGGAACCATTGCCGCGCCGTGTGTTCATTGGCGGATTTTAACAACCGTCGTTCGCCGTTCAATGCCAAAATCCACAGAGACGAGTGCCGGATACCCCAAGATTTCATTCCCTTTTGCACCCACAATGTTAGGATATAAATATGACTTTTCGCGTTCACGGGCTGGCTGCGGCGGTTGCCTTGATCTTTTCGTCATCATTAAACGCCAGCGAATTGCCCGATGCCTCTGATTGGGGCGCCGGGAACCTCCTGACCAATGGCGATTTCACCCATTGCGAAGCGGGACGTCTTCCTCATGGGTGGAAAACCATGTGTCCAAATCCGACGATTGCCCCAGAATTTCGCAGCGAAATGGATACCCAGGGGCGTTGTTGCCTGACCGCGAAGGGAAACGGCCGCGAGGAGTGCTTCGGTTATGTCAGCCATAGGGTTCACTTGACCGGTGGGAAGTCGTACCGAATGCGCGTCCAGCTTCACGCGGACGGTTTGGACGATTTGAACCGGAATCTGATCCAGGGCGTCTTCGGCGAATTTAACAACGGCATTTTTAACTACCGAAAAGATGGCGACGAGATTGTGGGGGAAAATTCTTTTACCGGTCCGACGAATTCACAAAATGCCGAGGTGCGGCTTTACTTTCGATTCAGTCCCAACGGCAAAGTCTGGTGGGAACGCGTTTCGTTGCAGGAATGCGCGCCAATGCCGCCGCGGTTGGTAAAAATCGCGTGCAGTTGGGGGCGTGGGAATCTGGACTGGTGGAGTCACTGGCTGGACGCGGCCGGAAAGGAGAAAGTCGATGTCGCGCTGTTGCCGGAGATGTTCAATGGCAAAAGCCCGAAGCAGTCTGAGTCTTCTAATGGCCCCTCCGCGACGCTTTTGTCGGAGAAAGCGCGGCAATGGCACATGTACGTGACGGGGTCGTATTATGAAAAGCGGGACGGGTTGGTCTATAATACGGCGCATCTTTTCGATCGCGAAGGCAAGGCCGTCGGCTCCTATTCCAAAATGGAGCTTTACGAACCGGAGGAGGACGAAGGAGTCACGCCGGGAACTGATCTTCCCGTATTTGACACTGATTTCGGGAAGCTCGGAATCATGATTTGCTACGACAGTTGGTTTCCAGAAGTCGCCCGTTTATTGGCCTACAAAGGGGCCGAATTGGTTCTGCTGCCGAATGCCGGATACTTTACGGATTTAATGCCGGCCAGGGCCGCCGATAACGGAGTGTACCTTGCCGCAAGCAGTTTGAACGATCCCGCCGGAATCTGGGATGCCAGCGGCGCACGGGCGGGCGATAAATCGCCTGACTCGACGCGTCAATCTCCCACCGCCATTTCGGATTATCAGATGGACACGGAGCATCGCATGATTATCGCGACGGTGGACCTTGCGCGCCATTTTAGTCCCGCCTGGCACGGGGGGCCGATGCACTCCGCGCCGGGTGGCCGACGCGTGCGGCAGAGCCTGATTCACCCGCTGGAAGCCGACGTTGCCCGGGAAGCGGCGCAGTGGTGGACCAATTCAAACCAGTAGGAACTTATTTATGCTTCGCTGGTTAGCCTCGGTCCTAATTTGCGCGAGCGCCCTTAATGCAATGGCCGGCGACGATCCGCAATTGCTTGAAAAGTATCCGGGCTATCGGGGAGTTGATCCGGATTATCAGCACGCGGGCCAGGAGGCGATTGACCGATGGATGGATTGGAAACTGGGCCTGCGAATTCATTGGGGAGTTTATTCCGTATTGGGTGTCGAAGCGTCCTGGTCGTTGAAAGGCGCCTCGCCTGAATTTGACGATATATACAACACGCTTTATCAGAACTTCAACCCCATCGATTTTAACGCCGACGAATGGATGGCCATCATGCAGCGCGGCGGGATTAAGTATTTCACCGTCACCGCCATGCACGCGGATGGTTTTTGTTTGTGGCCGACTCAGCGCGAGCTTTTAGGCAGGCGGCGGCCTCCGGGAGGGGGCGCGCATCGTCCGAAGGGGCTTGGGCCGGTGGAAAACGCGAAAATTCATTACTCGATTGCGGAAACGCCCTACGGCAAGGACATCCTGGCCCAATTGGTGGACGCGGCGCGAAAAAAAGACATTGGCATCGGCTTTTATTTTTCTCTCGAGAACTGGCTTGACCCGGATTTCGCCTGGCACAATTACGACGCTTCCAACACCCGCTACGATCATCCTCGATTTGACAAAGCATCCGACCCCGCCCGGTGGCAGCGTTTTATCGACAAGACCCGGCTGGAACTTCGTGAGCTGGCGTCCAATTACGGGCCGATAGACGACCTTTCCTTTGATTGCAGTTGGCCGTCAGAGGCGTTTACCAACCTTGCGGACATTGTGAAGATGGTACGCCAGCTTCAACCTCACGTCCTGATGCGCAATCGTGGTATCCAGCAATATGGCGACTACGGAACTCCTGAAATGAACATTCCGCCGGACGCTGACCCGACGGCGGCGAAGAAAACGCCGGGAGCGGAAAACCGCATTATGCCCTGGCAGGTCATTTATCATATCGGTGAAGCCTGGTCCTACCTTCCGTCGGACCATTACCAATCGAAGGAGTGGATTCTGGCGACGTTGATCGACGTTGTGGCGAAGGGAGGCAATATGGAAATTGGTTTTGGTCCTCCCGCGAACGGCAAATGGCAGCCGGAAATGGTCGAACGCCTTGATTACCTGGGCGACTGGTTAAAAGTTAATGGAGAAGCCATTTATAAAACGCGGCCATGGAAACGCTGGAACGAGGGCAAAAACATCCGGTTCACCCGCAGCAAGGATGACAAATACATCTACGCGATCAGCTTGCGCTGGCCGGGCGAAAAACTTTTTCTTCGCAGTGTTCGACCGGCGGAAGGCTCGTCCATTTTCATGCTTGGCTCCGACCAGCCGTTGCGGTGGAACATGGCGCCGGATGGATTAACTATTTCCATTCCAGCGGACTTGTCTTCCAATCGCCCTTGCCGCCAGGCGTACGCTTTCAAGATCGAAGGAGCGTTCAATTCAACCGCCAGCCGATGAGCAGCCCTGATCTCGATCTTCTCTTAAAAAGCCGGGAGTTCTCTCAAAATCCTTATCCGATCTACGATCAACTCCGTTCCACGGACCCGGTGCGCTGGACGGAACTGTGGGGGTGCTGGCTGTTGACCTCCTACGAAGATGTCGTCGCCGTTTTGCAGGATCACCAGCGATTTTCCAGCAGGGGGCGAGTAACAAATGTGTTGCAGCGTGAATTGCAACCGTCGGTTCTTGCCGAGGCCCATCCGTTAATCGACCATTATTCGAAGGGTCTCATCAACGTTGATCCGCCCGATCACACACGGATGCGCCGTCTGGCGCAGAAAACTTTTCTGCCCCGGACATTGGAGCGTCTGCGCCCGCGCGTGGAAGAAATCGTCAACGACCTGATCGATGAGTTTGAACCCGCAGGGAAGATGGACGTGGTACGCGATTTCGCGTATCCGTTGCCCATCACTGTCATCGCGGAATTATTGGGAGTGCCCGCCGCCGACCGGGACAATTTGAAGCATTGGTCGGGCGCAATTTTGGAATTTCAAGCTGTGCCGCGAACAAATGGGGAAATCGTGCTTCGCTCCCAAAAGGCGCTGCTTGAACTGCGCGACTATTTTCGCGGCGTTTTCTTGCAACGCCGGCGCAAGCCTGAAGAGGATTTGATCAGCGAATTGCTTGCCGTCGAGGAGCAAGGTGATCATTTGACCGAGGAGGAACTGCTTTCGACGTGCGTCTCTATTTTGATTGGCGGGCATGAGACGACTACCAGCTTGCTTTCCAGCGCCGTGTGGTTGTTCATCAATCATCCGGACCCATTGGCGCGGGCGCGCCAGGCGCCCGCCTCCATGAGCGGCGCGGTTGAAGAGGTTTTGCGCTTCGAAAGTCCGTTTCAACGGCTCACTCGCGTCGCAAAAGAAGATGTCGAGATTCGCGGCCAAAAAATCCGCCAAGGGCAGACGGTGATGGGCCTTCTAGGCTCCGCCAACCGTGATCCCGCTCAATTTCCCGATCCTGCGCGCTTCGACATCGAACGCTCGCCCAACCGTCACGTGGCCTTTGCCCACGGCATACATTTTTGTTTGGGCGCGGGGCTGGCGCGGCTGGAAGCGCCGATTGCGCTCAATATTCTTTTCCGCCGCTTGCCAGGGCTTAGGCTCGAAAACCGGGACATCGAGTGGAGCATGGGCGTTCTTCGCGCCCTGCGACATCTTGAGATTGCTTTTTAAATGAACAAAGTTTGTTTAGCGGCGATCTGCGGATTGATGTTATTGACAGTCCCGGCTTCAGCGGGCGTTCAATATGTGGAAACCATGCCGCCGGCCCGGCATCCGGAGCTGGTTTATTGGTTTTGGCAGTCGAATACGCTGGCGGGCGCGGAGTATCTTCGCGATGTGGAGAACATGTCGGCACGCAGCGCCTACACCATGACGTTCATGACCGAGCGCGGCGTGGATTTTTACGACTATGCCACGATGCACGGCCCATTTGCACAAACGGTTCGCGCCGCGCATCAGCGCAACTTAAAGGTTGGCCTGCAACTTTGGGAATTTTGGTCGCCGATGCAACCGCGGACCGCGGAGGCAACGAAATCGCGGTTGCCACTTGGGGTGAATCAAGCCCAGGCGCTGGTCTCGGAAGGCGAGGTGGTTCTTGATGCGGATAGCCGCGCAAATTATTCCGTCACATGCACCAACGGGCGCGCCAGCCAGCCATTTCACAGCGAAGTGCTGAAGGTTTTCGCGTTCCGCAAAACGGCGGACGGCTATTACGCCGAAAATTCGCTGACAGACATCACCGCTTTCGCGAAGGCAAGAAACGTCGATAATGCGAGCGTCTCGCTGGCGATTGCGGCACCCAAAAATCTCGCGGGATACACCGCGTACATTCTGGCGGCCCACTATTATGATTATCCCGACCTGTTCAACGATGTGATGATCGGGAAATTTCGCGAGGCACTGGAACATTACTCCGATATTCCCTTCGACGGAACCGCGCTCGACGAATTCGGTTACATGATGGTCACGCGACACACTGAGCAGCCGTTCCGCGATCGGTTTTATGGCCGCGCCTTCGACGAAGAATTCGCCCGCCGCACCGGCATGTCGCTCGAACGCACATTGTTCGATATGCGCTTTGCGCCGGAGGGGAATCCGAAAGTCCGGATGCGCGCCATCAACCAATATTTCGATGTGATGCGCGACGGCCCGCTTCGGGTTGAAAAAGCGTTTTACAAAATGTCGAAGGAAATCTTCGGCCCAAATACCTTCGCCGGCATCCACAATACGTTTCACAATACTATGAAGACCGACGATCTTTGGCGCGTCGGTTTCGATTGGTGGACTGTTCCGCGCGAGTACGGCCAGAGCGACGAAGGTTGGCCGATGCCTCAACGAATGGGATTGATCGCCGCGCATTCCGAACCTGTCGCCTACGATCAATACTACGGGCGAGGCTTGAACGGATTTCTGCAAAAAGCCTTCGGGGACGCGCGGTTTGGCGGACGCGTCGATTATCACGGATGGAATGACACCGCCGGCCGCTGGGGAATCAATCTGGCGGACACCGAAAAATATTCGGCCATCCGCGATGCCGAACTCAAGATCCGGCTTCTGAACCAGTTCAATCCCGCCGCGCCGAAACTTTCCGTGCTAATCGTGTTTGGGATGCCCGCCTTGATCGACTGGTTTCCCGATGAAACGGCGCGTTCGGTCTGGGACATCAACGGCAAGCTCGGGATTGAGGAAAAGGCGCTGGCCGTCTGGCGAGCCGGTTATCCGTGCGCCCTTTTGCCAAGCGATTTGATTGACACCGGCCAAATCACGTGCGACGCGGGCAATCATCCGATCATCAACGGCCATCGATTTGACTGCATGGTGTTTCTCGATCCGCAATACGCGAAGGAAACAACCCTGCGATTTCTCGAACGCTTTGTTGGCGTCGGCGGCAGGTTGATGCTCGAGGGAAGCGCCACCCGCGATTTCGGCGGTCGCGACATTAGCGCCAGATTTCAAAAAATCGCCGCCGGAGCGACTGTGCGCGGATTTGACGTAGCCCGGCTTCCCGATGTTGGCGCACGGACTAATTCATTCGCCAGCGGTGCGCTCATGGAGGATGGCGCGGTTGTTTTCACTGATTTTTCATCGTGGCGAAAAAACAAGCCGAAGCCATTTGAGATGACCCTGAACGGCCACAAATTTTCAGGAACGTATCTTGGTGTCTGCGCCCTGAAAACAGACAATGTTGGTAATCCGCAAAAATTTGTTTGCGGCGGATTTTCTGAGTTGCGGCGCGACGGAACGCCGCTGTTCTCCTTGGATCGTCCCGCCGACGTGGAGGTTACCCGAAATGAAGCAGGTGACTACGACGCCATTGTTGTCAGTTCAGAAACCAACGAGTTCAGGGTTCACCAAAAATAGCCTTACGGCGCTGCCATGGCCCTGTAAAACATTTGGTTGCCAGTGATGGTTATCGTGTAAGGCGATTTCGCGCCGGGAACCGCCGTCCACGGACCGGTCAGGGCAGGGGAGGAGTAAAGAGCGCCGAAGGGCCAGGTGATTGCGGTGCCGCCGCCCGAATGTTGAAGCCCCATTGTTAACCCAGTCTGCGAGACTAAATAAATCTCGCTTAACCGTGCTGACGTGAGCGCGGAGTTAAATACAGCGACGTGCGCCATTTCACCGTTGAAAACGCGCGTGGATAGAGTGCTTGCCTGTGGATCAGCGCCAATGGTGAATCCGGTGTTGACTGCTTCGGCGGGGTTCGCCACGTCGTTGGCACTGCGGTCCGCTCCGTCGGTGTTGAAAACATAAGCGACAGCGTTGGACGGAGTTATTACCAATGCCAGAAACGACCAGGCATTCGTCGGAATCGACAATCCTGAATCCCAATCGTAGGTGGCCGCGCTGTTTGCCCAAGTGTAGGCCAGGCGGTTCTCCGCGCCGAAATTGATGCCATTGGCTGTGCCGCCCCGCGAAAAGACAAGGCCCTCGGAATTATTTTGGTTCCCGTTAGGATAGACCCAGCAGAGGATCGTCGCATTGGTCAGAGTCAGCCCCAGAGCCGGCGTGGTCACGCAGCCGTTGGTTCCACCCGCGCTATCCATCCAAACGCCCAAATCACCCGGGGAGATTCCCTGGAACGGCGGATTGGGAATGCCTGGGGCGCCGTTGGTCGTTTCGCCGCCGTAAACACCGTTAAACCCGCCCGCAAGGTCGTAGGCGGTGCCGACGCCTCGCGGCTCGTTGAGAGGCCAATAGGCAATCGGCCCGTCGGAAAGCAAATTGGCCGCGTAAGCATTGATCGACTTCGGTATTTGGCCGCTCAAAACAAACGTGGTCACAGACTCCGCCGGTATTACCGCGGTAAATTGCTGGTTGGTGACCGCCAGCGCGGGCCGCGACGCCAAGCTTCCACTCTCTGAAGTTTGATAAACGGCCGCTCGAGAGAACGCCGCGCCAAAGCTGCTCAAGTCATACGTCACATCGAAAACGGCGCTGTTGGTATTGACAGTGACGAGGATCAGGGTGGAAGTGTCCGGATTGTAAGCGGCCACCGTGTTTGAATCATTTACGCTGATGATGTTGCAACCGGGCCGGATGAATTCGCTGAACTGGCCCATGACATAGAACTTTTCGTTAATGGTGTAACTCGTGGTAAAGCCGCCGGAAGAATTGGGGGCGAGCGGATTGTAAAGAAAGCCCCACCCGCCGGCATTATCCACCACTTGCCAATAAACCCACGCGCGCACCCTCATTCCGGTGAGATCATCGTGAATGCGTCGGGCCATGGTCAGGCCGGTGGCGTCGCCATCGCCGTATTCGGACATCCAAACTGATTTGCCAAGGGAAGCCGCCTTAGTTTGAACGCCAGAGGGATTGTTGGCGCTATAGGTATGAGTCGTTATTAGCGCCAAGTCGTTGAGCGACGCGCTGCTGTAGCTTGCAAGATCATTAACGGTATTTTGTTCACTATAGTCTTCGGGAGCGTCAATTCCGCCGGTGGCCGCGCCGGCGTTGAGTTGGGCGCGCAGATCGGAAACGAGGCGGGACTGTTGGGCAGGAGTCATGTGACACCCTTCCTGTTTGCCGTTGTCGTACGCCCAGGCATCCGTCGGCTCGTTCATCGGCGTGACGAAATCGAAATGAACGCCATCCAGAATTGTGAGATTGCTCACCACGGTAGCCAGATAACTGGCAAATATGGTTTCGTCCGCCACTTGAAGATTGTTGGTGCCGTCGATTGCGCCGGTGACGCTGCCACTGACGGTCATCCACCAGGGCGGAGAATTGGCGAAGGCATCGATCAAATTCGCGCCCATCGAAACAGCGGCGCGGAGCATCCAGCGCTGGTTCGTGTCCGCGTTCCAATCCCACACACCATTGGTGGGTTCAAAGCCCTGCATGAGCGCGCGGTAATTGGTGATGGTATTCGTATGGCCAGGGTTTTCGCCTCCGCCGATGTTGTAACGAACGATGTTCAACTTGAGTTGCGCAAACGCGAGATTCGCGTAGGCCTGGCGGTTTGAATAGCCGCCAACGACGTTGGCCCACCAGCAGAGCGAACTTCCCCACCCCTGAAAGTTGGTCGAGAGAACGGAATTCGCGCTGACCACCGCCGTATAATTGGCGCGCGCGGATGGCGCGGACGCGCAGAGGAGAATCGCGGCGGCCGTCACTTGAATTTTGCGGAACAAACGCATACGGCTACTTGATGGGACGGAGATATGCCATGACCGCCTCGGTGCGGCTGCGGACGTGCAGTTTTTCAAAGACTTTGGCGAGATGATTCTTAATGGTGTACGGGCTGACGTTGAGTTTGGCGGCGATTTCCTTGTTGCTCAAACCCTCGGCGAGCAGGTCCAGAATTTCCCTTTCGCGCGCGCTCAAGACAACGTGCGCTTTCTCCGGCTTGACCGGTTCGTGAAAGGCCGCCACCACTTTGCGCGCGATGGCGCTGCTCATCGGCGCGCCGCCCTGGAGGATTTCGCGGATGGGATGCACGATTTCTCCGTGAATGCACCGCTTTAACAAGTATCCAGATGCGCCAGCGCGCAACGCCTTGAAAATGGTGTCGGTGTCCTCATAGACCGTTAGCATAATGATCTGGGTCTCCGGGAGAATCGCTTTGAGGCGGGCGGCGCAATCTACGCCGGACATCTTAGGCATTTGAATGTCCATCAACACAACTTTAGGTTGATGTCCCGGCAACGACCGCAATGCTTCCTCGCCATCGGAACAGGAGCAGACGCACCGGAAACCGGCGGCGCGATTGAGCCACCGTTCCAAATTGCGGCGGACGGTTGGATTATCTTCCACCACGGCCACCGGGATGAGCGCGTCCCCGGAATGTTGCTCCGCGGAGGCCGATTTAATGTTTGTGTCGGACAAATTCACCAGTTCAAACACGTACTCTCCCGCGCTGTCGGGGAATTTGCAATAGCCCAAATGGACTGGAAGGAATTCAAAGCGGCAAGGTGAATATGACGCGCGTGCCCCGGCCCGGCGCGCTGGCGATCTCGCAATGCCCCCCGAGTTGGCGCAGGCGCTCGCGCATATTGCGGAGGCCGTCGCCCTCGGGAGTCCCGCCATTTTCGGCGAACCCGCGTCCGTCATCTTCAAGGGTCATCCGAAGGGTTTTGGACTCGACCGTGACGCTCAGGCGCAGGCCCGAAGCCGCCGAATGTTTGACAACGTTGTGCAGCGCTTCTTTCCAGGCAAGGAACAAGTTGTGCCGCTGCTCGGCGTCCAGCGGAATGGCCGGAAGTTGGTTTGGAATTTGAAAACGGCACGACAACGACGCGGGTTGCAAAAACCGCTCGGCGTATTGGCAAATGTAAATCACCAGTGAATTGAGATCGTCGTTCTTGGGATTGACGGCCCAGACAATTTCGTCCAGCGCGTTGACCATTTCGACCGAGCGTCCGCTGATTTCCTGGAAGTATTGGCGCGCCTCGTGAGTGGAAAGGGCAGGGTCCTGCGCGAGAGCGCTGCTCATGCTGATCTCGGTGAGGCCGCCGCCTAAATCATCGTGCAAATCGCGCGCGATGCGGAGGCGTTCGCGCTCGACCAGGCGCGCGCGGTCCATTGCTTCGAGGCGGCGGCGGTGCCGCTGGCGGACAATGCCCAGAATAAGCGCCGCCAAAACGGAGAGGCCGGAGATCCAGCAGAGCGGCCCGAACCACCAGCGTTCCCAAAAATAAGGGAGCACGGTGAAGGAAATGACCGCGCCGGTTGTGTTCCACACGCCGTCGCTGTTGCAGGCAATGACGTCAAAACGATAATCGCGCGGCGGCAGCCGGGAATAATAGGCGGCGCGACGAGTGCCCGCCTCGATCCATTGTGAATCGAATTTTTCCAGCCGATAGCGAAAGCGGCAGCGTTGCGGAGCGGAATAACTCAGGGCCGTATAGCGGAATTCAATCGAGCCGCCGCCGGGTGGGGCAATCACACGCGCCTGCACCGAGTCGTCCGCCGAAACGCCCTGGAAGGGGACGGGTTTTCCATCGACGAGCACTTCTTCGAGCAACACCGGAGGAGGCAATCCATTGGGTTTGATCCGCGCCGGGTCCACCATCGCCAGGCCGCCGCTGGTGGCGTACCAGAGTCGCCCGTCCGCTGTGGCGCAGGCGGAAGGCTGGTTGCCGCCGGCGATTTCCAGCGAGGCGAGACCATCGCTATTGTCAAGAAGGATATAGTCCAGCGGGGCGCTGTTTTCTTCCGGCGCGCGTTCGAGGGAGTTTTTGGCGACACGAAAAATGCCGGCGTAGGAACCAATCCAAAAATGGCCGGCGCTGTCCTGCTGAATGTTGCAAATGAAATCGCTTGGCAATCCATCGCGCGTCGTGAAATTGTCGAAAACGCCGTTGCGCCAGCGAATCAGCCCCGCGCCCGGAGTTCCAATCCAGACCGATCCTTCGTGGTCCGCAAAAAGGCACGAGATGTATTCGTAGGTCAGCCCCTGTGGACGCAGATACTGCGTAAACTTGCCGCTTTGGTAACGGGCGACGCCCCCGCCTCGCATCCCAATCCAAATCGCCCCGTCAGGCGTCTGGCAAACACACCGCACTTCGGCGCGATACAATTCAGTGCCCAAGTGCGACCATTGCCCTTTATCAAATCGTGTCGCACCGTCCTGGGTTCCCATCCAAATCGAGCCGCCCGTGTCTTCGTAAAGAGCGTAAAATAATTGCAACGACATCGGCAGCTCGGGATTGGTGACTGTTACCAATGCGCCGTTGTTGTCGCTTCTCAGCAACCCCGCTCCTTGCGTCCCCGCCCACAATGTTCCGGCGCGGTCTTGCAAAACAGAACGGATATCGTGCGCGGCTGGAGACTCCGGCCCTTTTAATTTTGTAAATTGGCCCCCGTTTAATTTGTAAACTCCCGCGCCCTCGGTTCCCACCCAAACGCCACCATCCCTTGCCGGAGACACGGACAAAACGGCGCGGTTTTGCCAGTGGTCTGGCGGACTGACCATGAACAGAACGCGGTGACGCAAGAGTTGCAACCCTCCACCGTCAGTGCCGACCCAGACATTTTGCTCCTGATCGCTCGTGATGCTCGAGACAAGGTCATTGCCCAAGCCGTTCGAACGATCGACGTGAGTTTCCGAACCATCGGGCGCGACAACGGAAAGGCCCTTATCAACGGTGCCAACCCAGACATTGCCAATCGGGTCCTCGTACATTGTTACGCCACGCTGGGCGTTCCAGGAATGCGTTCCGCGATCTTCAACCCAGTTCCCGTTGTCCCACCGTCGCAACCGATTTCCGTCACGCACCCATATCCCTCCGTGACGCGCGCCGGCTACATCGCGATACCCATAGGCTGCGGGGGCCGGACCGTCGCCGATGGCGCGCTCGTGCTCAAATCGGAAAAGCGTCCCTCCGAAGCGAACGGCCCAAACCCGCCCCTGACGATCTGTCGCAAGGTCCGAATATTGCGGTCCGCGCTCGCTGCCAACAACTTCCTGGGCCGTGCAATCGCGAAAACAGAGCACGGTCCCGCCCCGTTCCACCGCGTACATTTGGCCGTCGGACGCTTGAACAAACCTGTCTATCGGGGCGCTTGGCCAATTCGTCGGCGCAATTAACGGATGGAATCCGGTGGAATCGCGCCACGCAATTTCGCCGGTGTCGCTGCCCACCCAGAGACGGCGTTGGGAATCCTCGAAGAGGCAATTGGCAAGGCTGTTTTGCAACTCAGGCGTATTGGCGTCGTTGAACCGCTGAAAGCGAACGCCGTCGAAACGCGCTATTCCATTAAACGTTGCCACCCAAATGTAACCGTCTCGCGTTTGCAACACCGACCGGACCCGGTCAGATGGCAAACCATCCTGCATGTGCCAGGAAGTAACGACGTAGTCTGAAGCCCTTTCACCCGCCGCCGCCGCCGACACGGTGGCAACCGCCAAAATTCCGGCGGCGATCCAACTGTATCGAGTCAGCCTAGAGCGAGCGTAGTCCATAAGGACTATTGTTTACGTTAATTCAGTAAAATACGATATTTTCAGCAATCACTCATGTAAACCGGAAGAACTCATCGCTGGTTACTTAGGAACGAACTATGAATACATTTCGACACGTCTCGACGTCCCTCCGCTTATTGGTTGCAAGCATTCTTTGCTGCGCCGCCGCGTCCAGCCACGCTCAACTGACCCAGACGCTTTACGCCCCTCCGGCCAGCCCAGCATGGCGCGATAATTACACGGGGGGCAGTGGGTGCGAATTCAAAGTGGGCGCCACGAATGTCGTGGTATCGCACCTTGGGTTCTTCAGCACGAACAATGTCACCGGTCTGGCCACAAACCATTACGTGGGCATATATGGCGCCACCAGCGGCACACCTCTGTTGGCGCAGGTCATTGTTCCCGCCGGAACCGGCGCTTACTATGCCGGCAATTTCTATTGGGTACAGTTGACTCCGCCCGCCCTTTTGGTTTCCAATACCAGTTATTACGTCGCCGCAATGCCATATACTGGCGATGGTGATTTCTGGGGAGATTCCTTCACCAACGCCGCATTTAATCCGTGGTTTATCGGAACTAACGCGGCTTCAAACCAAAAAACCGCTTATGGCCTGGGCAATTCGGATTGGCCCGTAGTGGGCTTCAGCACTTTTGGCTCAGGCACAACTTACTGTGTCGAAGGCATGGCGTACATCCAAGTCGGGCCGGCCGTGGTGGGGGTGCGGCAAACCAATGTATCGGTCAGCGCCGGTCAAACTCTTTCAGTGCTCGGTTTTGCCAGCGGTCAGGCTCCAATCTCCTATCAATGGTACTCAGCGCCCAGCACACCCCTTGCCGGCCAAACAAATGCGTCGCTCGTCATCGCTGACGTGACGACCAATGACAACGGAACATACTTTCTCATCGCCAGCAACGCCTTGAGCCAGCAGCAAAGTTCCAATGTGACCGTATTGGTCACCAGCTTCCCCGTGACCATCACCCAGGAGCCTTCCAATACCACCGTCTATGCCAATTATCCCGTCACCTTTTCCCTGGTTGGTTCTGGCTCGCCGCCGGTCACTTATCAATGGTTCCGCAACGGTGTTGCGATTCCCGGCGCTACAGCCACTAATTATTCGTTCACCCCAGGCTTCACAAATAATGGCGACATCTACACCGCCGTCGCGTCCAACTTCACAAGCAAAACCTCCTATACCGCGACCACCACCAACGCGGTTCTGACAGTGCTTTACAACCTGGCCCTGCCTCAGCAGTTTTTGCACGGCTACAATAACAAATTGAGCGACAACACCTACGGCGGGCAGCAAGGCGGCCAATTTACCACCGGAGCCAACTCGGTGCTAGTAACGCATCTGGGATATTATGCGTGGCCGCCTAACACCACCACAAACGGCTCCGTAATCACCTGCGTCCTGACTAACAGCAGTCACTATATCGGTCTTTACAACGGCGCCGGCACTGAGCTTCTAGGCTCTGCGCTCGTACCCCAAGGCACAAATCCCATCCTCAACGGCTACATGTGGGCGCCGCTCAACCCGCCCCTCGTTCTCTCAAACAACACGGAGTATCTGCTGGACGCGCAAACAACCACCGATGGCGACCCGTGGGGTAACACTTATGTCGTTCCAGACTTGAATTCCTACTATGCAACCTCCTGCGACGCGATTTATGGCGGCAATGCTTGGGGAACGGCTCCATACCTGGGCGGGGCCTACGGCGGCCAGATGTACAGCGCGCCCAACATGGCGATTCTCGCATCGTCCACACCGGCGGCGTATGCTTTGCCTGAAGCTGGCATAACCACCAACGCCGGTTTCAATGAAACATTGACCGCCTTTGTGGATGGCCAGGCCCCATTGACTGTTCAGTGGTTTAAAGAGCCTGGTGTGCCATTGGCCGGCCAAACTAATCTCACGCTCGCCTTCAGCAATCTCATCGTGGCCGAATCGGGCAGCTACTACATTGTTGCGTCCAACTACATCACCGGCTCCAACGCGCAAAGCCAGGACGTCTCCATTACCGTGAATCCCGATGTCCCTCCCTACACTGTGCAGGATATTACACCGTCGTCTCCAGAAATAGTACAGGGATCCTCAGTGACCTTCTCCGCCATCTTCAACGGTTCTCCTGGTTTCACTTACGGATGGCAGTTCGATGGCAATCCCGTTACTAATTCGGCCCGTATCAGCGGCGCCAATGGAAACGCGCTGACAATCAATGCCGTTCAAAACAGCGACGCGGGAACCTATCAACTTTGGGTCACCAACGCCGAAGGTTTCAATGCCACAAGCGTGTCCGTGCTGTCGGTTGTGCCCGTTGTGCCGTTCGACAATGGCTTGGGTTTTTCGGACCAGGGGACTTCTCTGGGATGGGCCGATACCAATATTCTCGATTTGACCGTTGGCGGCAGAAGCGAATCCAACAGCGTGTTCTGCCTTTCCCCAGTCTATATCGGAGCTTTTGACGCCAGCTTCACCTACCAATGCACAGGGGGCGGCACCCTTGCCGACGGCCTTACCTTCTGCATTCAAAACGATCTCCGTGGCTCCGCGGCCCTCGGCGCGGACGGCGGCCAACTCGGCGTTGGTTCTCCCTCCCCAATCGAGCCGAGTGTCGAGCTCGAATTCAACGTCTATAGCAACAACGCCATTGGAGGCGTCGGTATTTCCTTCGATACCAATGGCGCGATTGGGCCGGTGGTCCAACCAACCAATGTCCTCATCGACAGCGGCGATCTCATAGCCGTGGAACTCCACTACGCCAGCGGACTGGCCACGGTCACATTGACCGACACCGTCTCCAACACCGTGTTTTCCATGTCAACTAATTTGAACATTCCAGCCGTCCTCGGCGCCAACGTCGGCTACGTCGGCTTTACAGCCGCGGACGGTGGCGACGGCGCGATACAGGAAATCACGGACTTTGACTTTGTGAGCATGCCGCGGTTATCGGCGCAGTCTTCGAGCGGCAATCTCGTTCTTTCGTGGCCCGCCCCAATTGGGGATTACACCCTGGAGCAGAACGACAACCTTGAATCCACAAATTGGATGCCAGTAACCAATCCGGCGGAATACACCAACAATATGCTTGAGCTGCTCGTCCCGCCCTCGGGCGTGGCGTCATTCTACAAGCTCGTGGTCACCAACGCCCCGGGCTTTTAAGCTTGCGACGATTTAATGAAGAAGAAGATGGCTCGCCGAAACTCACGCGCGGTGGGCGGTGTAAGCGGCGCGGCCGCCTTCACGTTGATCGAGCTATTGGTTGTTATTGCGATCATTGCGATTCTGGCCGCCCTCCTATTGCCGTCGCTGGCGGGAGCCAAGGCGAACGCAATCCGCACCCAATGCATCAACAACGAGCGGCAACTCGGCATCGCCTTGATGCTCTACACGGACGACAATCGGGACTATTTCCCCGCCTATCTGGGTTGGGCCTCGTGGGCGGGGGCGCTCGGCACCGGTCAGCCTCCTTCCCAGAACCTTAGCGACTATGGCTACAATATTCCTGACAACCGCAGGCCCCTGACTCCGTACATCAAAAACGACAATCTTTGCCATTGTCCCGCCGACAAAGGAGACACTTTCGATTACCCCGCCTGGACCGCGGAGCAGAGCTGCTACAGTTGTTGGGGGAACAGCTACTTGATGCCTTGGAGGCAATACGGCCTGAGCTTCGAATCCACGGGCGCGAACGGAACGGCGTACGGCTGGGGTTGGCTTGGCATTGAATGCATCGGGGGCGATGCCAACATCGGCAGCTCTACTCCCTCCATGAAACGAGCCGCCATTACGAGCTTCGTTGCCTCCAAAATTCTACTGTTCGACTGGCCCGCTTCCCCCGACAGAACGCTCGATCAAGTTGATGCCTGGCATTCGGTCAAGGGCAAACCGTTCTACAACGTCCTTTTTGCCGACAACCATGTCGTCGGCTTCTTATTTTCGGAAACCAATCGGTACCCACAAACCGAATACGACGCGCCCATCGATCCGGTCTCGCGAGGTTATTGGTAGTCCTCGGGGTCGGGTTATCTACTGCCCGCGCGATATACATCTGGATTATGAACGCTCATAAAATATTCCGGGTGGGTCAACGGCTGAAACCCAAATTGCGCATATAATCCGTGCGCGTCTTGCGTCGCCAGCAAAAGCCGCCTCAAGCCCTGCAACTCCGGATGTTTCACAATGGCCCGCACCAGCATTTTCGACACTCCACGCCCGCGATGTTCTGGCACGACAAATACATCCGCAATATACGCCATCGTCGCAAAATCCGTAATTGCCCTCGCAAAACCGACTTGCTGATCCCCCAGAAAGGCGCCAAAGCACAGAGAATTTTGGATGGATTTTTCCACAACAGAGCGTGGAATGTCCCGAGCCCAATAGGATGAGCTTAGGAATCCGTGAATCAGCGCAACGTCCAAACGATTGCGATCCGTGGAAATCTCATACTGCCACATAACTTAAAATCCAATAGTATCGAAGAAACTCAATCCGCACATCGCCCGCGAAACCCTCCACGGTCGCGCGCAATTCGGATTCCGTCGGAAAATTCTTGAGTACCTCATAAGTCCCGCCATCAGCCAGCCGCCGCGTCTGATACGTATTACCGTGGTCATCGGTTCGCGAGATCGGCGTGCTGCTGCCCTCGACATAGCGGTTGTCCATGAGGACGACTCGTGCGCCCGGCGATAAGATTTGGCGAAATCCGCCAAGAAAATCACGCAGCCCCGCCTTCGGAACGTGGGACCACCAGAACGCCGCCAGCCCGCCGGTGAATCTCCGCGGGAACTGTCGCAAATCGTAAGCATCCGCTCTGCGGAAAGTCGTCTTGCGAAAGTCGATGGGCTTGGAACGGGCAATTGCAAGGACCTCCTCGTTGATATCCGTGGCGAGAACTGATGCGGCTGAACGCGATAGAATTTCCGTCCAATAACCCGTGCCGCAGGCGATCTCGAAAACATCAGCGTCGGCAAATGTTTGTTCGACAAAAGCGCGCAATTGCCGCAAATCATCCTGACGTTCCGGCTTGAGATAAATCCGCTCGTATTCGGCGGCTCGTTTCGCGTAGTAGCTGATCAGTGCCGTGTTGGCGCTCACCGATTTTACGGGTTCGGACGGAATCGGCGCATGGCGCCTTCGTCTTCCGCCATCCAATCGACCCGCTGCTCGGAGAAGGGGCGGAGATCGGGCAGGGGACCGCCTTGGGCCTCCAGGCGCGCAGCCACATACAGCAGCAAATGCTGCTTTTCGCTTGTCGGCAAGGCATCAACGGCGGCCTCGATTTCCGCAAGGGTGGTCATGGGAACCATCATAACATATGGCCTCCACCACGACAAGGGGAAGAAACCGGAAATTTTTGCATCGGTCGAAGGTTCGTTGGACTTGGATTTGGTTTTTTTGGTTTTGTCTTCTTTTCCGGCCACGGTGGCGTGGTCTTTGAGGCGGTAACTCCGCCCGGTGATGGCAATGGTTTGGGCGTGGTGCAGGAAGCGGTCCAGGATCGCGCCGGCGGTGGGCACGTCGCCGAGAAGTTTGCCCCATTCCTCCAGTGGCCGGTTGCTGGTCATGATGGTGGACCGGTTTTCATATCGGCGCATGACCACTTCAAAAAGATGCTCGCCGGAGTTCTTGGGCAACTGCTTCAGGCCAAGAGCACTTGGAAGTTCATTTTGATGGCTTCATATCCCACCGCTTGAGCCAAGTGTGTTTTGCCGACACCTGGCGGACCAAGGAAAAGGACATCCTTGGCCTGGCGGATTAAGTTGCCTGTGGCCAGATCATAAATCTCCTTGCGGTGGACAGCCGGATTGAAACTCCAATCGAAGTCCTCCAGTGTTTTAAGGCCGTGGAAATCAGCGGCCTTGGTGCGTCGTTCCATCAGCCGTTGCTGGCGAACATTGATTTCGTCCTGGCAGATCAGTTCCAGGAACTCGGCATGGCACAGCCGGTTGGCGACGGCTTCTTGCAGGCGCACGTCCAGAGTTTGCAGCAGACCGGAGAGGCGGAGTTGTTTCAGGGTGTTTTCAAGTTGGCTCATAGATAGTTTTGGGTTGAGGGTTAAAACAATCCGGCGTCAGTGCCTCGTAAGCATCCAACGACCGGATCAAGGGGTGCGTTTCGAGAAAGTCCAGTTGTGGTGCTGGCCCGGCCCGTTCCAGCAATGTGCGCAAATTCCGTAAACGCCAGGTGCCGTGATGCAGGGCCTTCTCGGCGGCGGCTTCCAGCGCCGCCACGGGATGTTTGCCTGCCAGGGACAGCAGGCCATGCAACACTCGTGTGCCGATGGGGCCGCGTTGTTGAATCATCGCTTCGGCCCAAGTCCCGGTCTGTTTGCCAATCAGCCGGGCCCGATCCAACAGGTAATCCAGATTGCGTTGAATGACGCGCCGATACGGTGAATGCTGGTGGAGCGGGTCGGTGGTAAATTTACCCGGTTCGGCCAATGCGTGTAGGGCGATTTGTTCCCGGCGCTGGTTGAAGACACGGACCAATCTGAACTCCCAGCGCACCCAAACCTGGCGTCCGACATACTCTGGGGGCACCGAGTAATAAGCCCGTTGGACCTCCACGTAACCGTCCCGGTGGACACTGCGCGGCGCTTCTTCAAACACCGGGAACAGACTGGACGGCAACGGCAACAGTTTGGACCGCTCCACCTCGTTGAACACCTTGATGACCTGTTGTCGGGTGGTGCCGTGAATGCGCGTGTCGGCCACCGTCCATTCCCAATCTGACAAAAACAGGTTTTGCGCCGCCAAACTGGTGAACACCCGCCCTTTGACCGCGTTGTTCTGGCCATACTTGACCCCAGCTTCGACTTTTCCTTTATGGCGGGACATGGCGGGCCTTGTGGGCATCATCACCGTGCCGTAGTGCCGACAAAACTCCGCCACCTTTGGGTTGATCTCAGGATCATACCAATCCGCCCGCGTGACCGCCGCCCGTAAATTATCAGTCACCGTGGTCTTGGGAACTCCGCCGAAATGGCGGTAACTGTTCTCTAGCAGCCCGTTAAAAAAAGGCGGTTTTTTCGCGACCAGGTCGTAAGGGCGAATGCAGCAACCGTCACGGCGGTTATCAGCGTCAGCAGTAGAATATCCCAAAGCAAGCTGTCGGGCTGAGTTGTGATCGTGTAATTTATAACTGCTGCCAGCGTCAGCCACGCCCAAGCGGCTAAAAAGCCGCCCCAAACCCCTTCGTCCGCGTTCCGCGGCTTGCGCATCCCCCAAACCTTGCGCAGCAGCAAACCCAAATTATACGCTGCGCACTTGAGCGTGTGGGTTTTGCTCACGTTGGCTTGGCCTCGCACCCAAGCTCGCCGACCGCCTCCGGTTTCACGGACGTGGGCAAAGGTTCGTTCGCACCGTTCGCTGCGCCACCGATTCAACCGCCGCCCCTTCTTCCCGCGCACCCGCTGCCGGTTGGCGCGAAAGGCTCGTTGCTGTGCGGCCGGCTTGTTCGTCCAGCGCCTGGTCTTCTGTCTCCGCTCGGGCACATATGTGCGCACGCCCCGCACGGCCATGTCGGCCAACAAACGATTGTCGTAATAGCCTTTGTCCATCACGGCTTCCGCAATTTTGGTTTCACGGCCCGCCAACACCAAATTGGCTTCGGCCAGGCTCAAGGTCACCGGCCCACTTTGCGGGTCGGACCGGTCGGCGAAAGTGACCGTGGTAGCCACGATGGCTTCGCTGGCCAATTCCACCGCGTGCTCCGCTTTGTAGGCCAGATGCGTGCGCCCGTCTTTCATTTTAGCGATCCGGCTGTCCGGATCCGTCGGACTTTCCCACTGCGCATTGGAGACTTTCTTGTCCTGGCGCCCCCGGTCCAGCCGACGCAAATCCTCCTCCGTCGGGTTCTCGATCCCCTCGGCTTTGGCCAGTCCCCGCGGATACTCTTTCCAATCTTCCCCAGTGTCCTTGCGCACAATGCTCTTCATGGCCGCATTGGCTTCCAGCGTCGTGGCATCGATGGCCACCGCCTTGCCGCGCAAGAGTCCTTTCTCCTCCAAAAGGCTCAGCACATACACAAAGACCTGATCAAAGACTGCTTCGGGCAACCGCTGGCGGATGATCGTCATGGAGGCATGCACCGGAGTGTCCTCGGTCAATCTCACGCCCAGAAAGGAGCGCAAACCCAGGCTGTCGGCGCAACGCCAGGCAATGCCGCGCTGGCTGTCCAAGCCCTCGAAGTAGCCGATGAAGAGCATGCGGAAATATACCCCAGGCGGAATGCCCGGCCGCCCGCCCTCCTTGTAATAGGGAGCGCAGAGGTTCTCGACAAACCCGTCAAAACCCGCCTCGGCCAGCACGGCGTTGAGCTTGGTGTAAAAGGGATGTCCGGGCCCGGCAGCCACTTTGGCCGCCGGAATGAACATCTCGTCTTGTTTGGGAGTGCGTCGTCCAATGGACATGATCATCTGACGTCCCAACCTGAAGATTGTTCAATCAAATATACAGTAAAACCAAGTTTTTTAACGGGCTGCTAGGCAACGGATGAAGCTCTCCGTGGTCTGCCGCCATACCACTTCGCTGTAGCCCTTGCGGGAATGGCTCAAGACCACGCGGAACAAATGCGGACGCTTGCGTTTGCCGTCCACCACGACCCATGCACCCTGTCCAAAATCCACTTGGGCTTCGGCTCCCGGTTCCACCTCCATCCGCACAAAAGGGATCGGCTGTGTCTCCCTCAAATGGCGGACGAATCGTTTTACGGCTTGGTAGCTGCCCGTGAAATCGTTATCACAAACCAAGTCCTGATAAATGCGTTGGGCACTCAGCCCTACCGCCACCGCCGCTTCAATCTGGGATGAATGCGGCTGGCAAAGGCTCAGGCGACCGGCGGCGGACCCGGCGGTCGAAATGGCTGGTTGAACTGAATCCGGCTCCCGCCGGATAGGTTCCCCCACAGTTGCCCAAGCTGTTTCTCAAGCGTTGATTCTGGAAGGAAAGGTTCGATCTCTCCGACGAGGGATCCATCCCCAAGGATGTTTGAACCCGCCTTTCCAGAAAGGACTCCATGACGGCGCTCCGTCAACGTTTCATTGAAGATCTGCAACTGCACGGCTTCGCGGCCTCCACCCAACAGGTTTACGTCTCGGCGATCAAACTATTGGCCAGACATTACCGGCAATCGCCCGATCAACTGACCGAGGAACAGATTCGCCAATATTTTCTGTTCCTCACCAACGAGCGCAAGGTCTCGCGCTCCAACGCCACCATTACTCTGTGCGCCATAA
>DATAUD010000109.1:0-10091 GCA_036268455.1 Verrucomicrobiia bacterium | reverse complement strand
AAAACAGTAGTTGATGAGTTGCCATTCGGCGTCCGTCAGATCAGAAGTGTATCGCATCCCCAGCTTATAGGGGTACGCGCTGTAAAGTACAAGTTAACGTTAAAGTCGGGGTTTCCTGAGTTTTAAAACACGCTCTAAGCGAGGCGAGTGGAAGCTCACAGATCTCGGAGCGAAGACTCGTTTAACTGAAGAGGATAGTCGAAAGCTTTTTTTGAAATGGGTTGAAATACATCAGCGTGCTCGCGCTCAGCAGAGCGATGCAAAAGTGAAGGGTTTTCCAGTAGAAACAGAGGCACAGATCGAAGAGGACGAGACTGATGAAGACGATGAACGAGAATTGCTGGGGGTCCTCCAAGGTTTGCCACCCGATGGGTTTGAGCGTCTCTGCAAACGTTTATTGCACGAATGGGGATTTCAGGGCATCCAGGTGTTAGGTAAAAGTCATGACGGAGGTGTGGACGGAATCGCGATTTTGTAATTGAACCCTTTTGTAAGTTTTGACGTTGCGTTTCAGTGCAAGCGCTACCTTGGGGCAATTTCGCGCGAACAAGTGGCTGGATTTCGCGGTTCAAAAAGCTCAACATGCGGATAAACTCATCTTCATAACCACCGGTTATTTTACTCGCGATGCAATTAGAGAGGCCAAAGGAGAAGGGGCAGTGGCTGTTGAGTTGGTGGATGGAGACCGTCTTGTGAAACTTTTTGAAGAAAAGCGACTTGGATTGCGGCGTGAGGAGGTTTTTCGAGTAGATCACGCATTTTTCAATCAATTCCGTCAGTTGACGAAGGATAAATCTGACACGGCCATTTGATACTGATTGCCGTTTTTCGAGCCAAATCCCGATAATTCAGGATAATGCCGAATTCATAGAACTCCTGTAAGCATTGGTCAGGATCAGGTGATGGCTCAGAAAAAGGGATTGGTCATTTTCCGGCGTGCGCGTTAGACCCCTCTGTCATTTCTCCCACCGATCCACCCGACTCAGTCACTTGATACTCGGCCTTTTCTCTCGATCTGCTCGTTTGATGAAGGCGCGCGCTGGTCATGGGTGCCGAAGAGCACAGGAATAAGTCGCCGCCTCATTCAAGCCCAAGACTCGCAACCCCAGAGCACTGCGAAAGCTTACGCCTTCTCAGCAAGTCGCGGTGAACGCCACCGTTGCCCGTTTTGGAAGCACCTTCGAGTATCAAGATAACGCAAGGGCTGGTCTTGAGTCGAGGAAAGGAGGTCGGGCATGATCGCTAGGCGTGAAAAAGGACGGAGGAAATGGGCCAATAAATTTCAGGAATGGGCATCCCTGTTTTCTGGAAAGCTATTTGCTATGTTAGCGGTTTATGCAGACGAAACGGGCACGCATGGCCTAAAAGAAGGCGGAAAAGAACCCGCGCCGGGAGTTTATGGCTTTATCGCTACGCCAAACTATTGGGATGGATTTCGGCATAAATGGTCGGCTGGGCTGGCGAAGCACGGTGCTTCGTATTTTCATTTTAATGAATTAACCCGGCCAGCACGGAAAGATCCCCAAAATCCATATCATGACTGGAGCGATGATCGCGTGGATGACTTCATTTACGACATGGCAAAGCTGTCCCTTTTGGTGGGTTCGCATCAATAAAGCGAGTTCAAGGAAAGAATGCCCATCTTGCAAATCTTCCGAACCAACTTTTCGCGACTTTTCGGCTTTGACAAGCAGCGATTTCGGAAGGTTCTCTGAGGTGATTGGGCAGTCGCTTTAGATTCAAGGAGTTGAGCAGATGCACGTTGGCTATAAATTCAGCGGCAGATTCTTTTTCTTTGTCAAGCGGGCTAATTTCATTATCTTAGCCTACATATTGGCTAAGGTTTACAGTTGCCGCCGCAAGTCCACTCTGGCGCTGCGCCGGGCGCAAAGTCGCGCTCTTGCGCCAACTGGCTGTTCCGCCCCATTTCTTGCGCGCTTCCGATGTCGAACGCTTCACCACTTGCGGCAAGGCCAATTGCGCCTGAGCGCGGGGCCGCAAGCATGGCCCTTTTTATTATCTGGCCAGCGGGTTGAGGCCCGGTCGTGTCCTGAAGTTCCTTCTCAAAACGCCTGCCCGGCAAAAGCAGGGCCGGCAAGGCGTTGCAGCCTGCCGGCAACTTGGGGAGGGTTTGGAGGAACTCTCGCAGATCAACGCCGAGTTGCTGCGCCGGGGCGAAAGCCTCTCCGACGAATAACGCCGACGCCACGCTCCTGAGCCAGTTTGTCAACTATGGACAAAAGAGGTTCGACCTTGGCCGGATTCTATTTATTGTTTTCGATTCCAAGGGAGGACGATTCCATTTTGGGTTTTTTATAAACTTGACCCTGCGGGGTGGATTTGTAACGTTAACGGCGATTGTTAGGCAACATTCATGTTAGCGCAATTTAAAAGCCTGTTTTCCAACGATATCGGAATCGACCTGGGCACGGCTAACTCCCTTGTGTACGTTAAAGACCAAGGCATCGTGCTCCGCGAACCTTCTGTCGTGGCCATCGAGGCCGGCACTACCAATGTGCTGGCGGTGGGCGAGGAAGCCAAACGCATGTTGGGACGAACTCCGGGCAATATTGTCGCCATTCGGCCAATGAAAGACGGCGTCATCGCCGACTTCGAAATCACCGAGGCGATGTTGCGGCATTTCATTCAAAAAGTGCATCACCGCAAATTGATTGCCCCACGGGTCGTTGTCGCTGTTCCTTCCGGAATTACCGAAGTGGAAAAGCGGGCTGTAAAAGATTCCGCAACACATGCCGGCGCGCGCGAAGTCTATTTGATCGAGCAACCGATGGCCTCGGCCATTGGGGTCGGTCTTCCTGTCCATGAACCGGCGGGAAACATGATCGTCGATATTGGGGGAGGCACCTGTGAAATCGCGATCATTTCCCTGGCTGGAATTGTTTTCAGCCGCAGTTTGCGCGTGGGAGGCGATGAGTTCGACGAGACAATAGTCGCGCACATGAAGCGAGCCTACAACCTGATGATTGGCGAACGCACAGCGGAGGAAATCAAGATCCGTGTTGGATCGGCCTTTCCGCTGGAGCAGGAATTAACGATGGAAGTCAAAGGGCGCGATTTAGGCGCCGGTTTGCCCAAAACGTTATCCATCCGTTCGGAAGAAATTCGTGAAGCCTTGAAGGAACCCCTCTCAAGCATTTTGGAAAGCATTCGCATTACCCTGGAACGCTGCCCGCCTGAGTTGTCGGCCGATTTGGTCGAACGCGGCATCGTCATGGCCGGCGGCGGCGCGCTCTTGCGCGGCATTGACCGTCTGGCCGCAAAGGAAACCGGATTGCCCGTGCATATTGCCGACGATCCGTTGAGCGCCGTGGCCGAAGGCACCGGACGCGTCCTCCAGGAACTTGCATTTCTTAAACGAGTTGCTTCCTCGCGAAGTTGATTCCAGTTCGCCCGTTTAAATGAAAGACGTGCGCGCCGGCAAAGCGCGGACGGGGCGAGATGCTGAAAAAGTCGCATTATATAGTTTTAGTTGTTGTAGTGCTGGTAGTCGTGGTGCTGCTGAAGTTGCCCGTTGAAACAATGGGAAAGGTCAAGCTGGCGATTAGCGGACTTTTTCTGCCCCTCTTTGGTCTGGCGGGTTCAACCCATGAGTTGGTTGCCGACGCGGAAAACGGGCTGATTCCCAGGCGCGAATTACTCCGCCAAATCGATCAGCTTCGCCGCATCGATCAGGAGCAAAAAATCCAGTTGGAACAGGACGCGGCCCTGTGGAATGAAAACGCCCGATTGCGCGCCGCTGAGAGATGGCCTGGCCAGGCGAGGTGGAAAGTCAAACTGGCGCGCGTTATCGCCCGCGACCCCGCAAATTGGTGGCGCAGCGTTGAATTGGACCTCGGCTCGCGTGACGGCGTCCGCACAAACCTTCCAGTCATGACGGCCGACGGCCTGGTAGGCCGTGTCCAGTCCGTTTCGACAACCCGCTGCCAAGTCATCCTGCTGGGCAACCCCAACCTTCGCGTGGCGGCCATTGTAGGGACAAACTACGAAACCGGCATCATCAGCGCCGGTTCCTCGCTGCCCCAGGACCAGGGAATGATCGGTTTGGATTTGCTTTCCGGCAACAGCGAGGTGTATCCGGGGCAAAATGTGGTGACGTGGGGCGCAGGCGGCGTTTTCCCCTACGGCATTCCCATCGGAAAAATCGTCGATAGCCGGGCGAAGGAATACGGGCTTTCGATGGAAGCGCGGGTAAAACTTGCGGCCAATTTGGACGCGTTGGAGGAGGTTTGGGTGATGGTTCCATGAACTGGCTGCATTCCATTTTTATCCTCGCGGTCGCGTTTCTGGCTGTATTCCTGGAGGCGGGTTGCAATGTGTCGCGCCTCCTGTTCGGCGCGCAAATAGACCTTTTGCCGGCTCTCATGGTTTATACGGCTTTGACGAATGGCGTGGGAACAATTGTCCTGATGGCGGTTTGCGGCGGTTTATGGTTCGATTCGCTATCTCTCAACCCATTGGGCGCCAGCGTCCTGCCGCTGTTGGCGATTGGCCTGGCGATTTATTGCAGCCGCGACCTTCTGTTGCGCGAAAACAGGTTTGCGCAGGCGGTACTGGGTGTGGCGGCATCGGCTTTTCAACCACTAGGGACGCTTTTCGTTCTGTTAAACCTCGGCATTTCGCCACTGCTAAATTGGATGTCGTTCTGGCAATGGATCGTTATGATGGCAGCCGGCGGAGTCGTGACGCCGCTCAGCTTCGCGCTTTTTGACCGCCTCCATCACGCTTTTGACTATCCGAGCGCGACCCAACTCAGCTTTCGGGCCGACCGCGAAATAAAAAGGGGGCGAAGCTAAATGTTCGTCTTTGATATATTGAAGCGGGACGGCCGGCGATTGCAGCCGATTGCGGCGATTGTGGGAACCGGGATGCTGATATTGCTGGCGGGTTTGTGGTTTGTGCAAATCGTTTTCGCGCAACGTTTTGAAACCAATCTAATCCGACAGTCGTTCCGCACCGTTCGCATTCCGGCTATTCGCGGGAAAATTCTCGATCGCAACGGAAAAGTGCTTGCCGAAGATGAGCCGCGCTACAACGCCATTTTGTACCTCGAGGATTTGCAGGACCAGTTCGACGCGCAGTATCGGCAATTGACCCGGCTGTACACCAATGGGCACCCGGAGGCCATCACCAGCAAAGGCAGATTAAACCTGGCGGCGGGTGTGCGGCGGCGGCTTCAATTGAAAGCGGATTGCGATGTGGTGAGCAACATCACCTATCGTGTCAGCACACGTTTGGACGAGCCGCGAATGCTGAATACCAACGGTTTCATCCGGCACTACAACGATTATCCTTATGTGCCGTTTCAAATCGTTCCCAACCTAAGCCCCAGCCAGGTCGCCATTTTTTCCGAGCAATTGTCCGCCCAGCCGGCCCTCGAATTGGAAACGCAGCCGCTGCGAATCTATCCCAACGGCGCTTTGATGGCTCACCTTTTGGGTTACGTCCAACGGCGCGACATGGCGGACGACAGCGAAATTTCTTTTACGATGCCCGACTATCAGGGACGAAGCGGCGTCGAACGGGCTTATGACGAAGAACTTCGCGGGCAGGCGGGCCTCAAATCTGTGCTGGTCAACAATCTGAATTATCGCCAGCGCGAAAACATCGAGGCTCCGAATGAGCCGGGCGACGATGTTTATTTGACGATCGACCTTGGCTTGCAGCGCGCCGTGGAAAAGGCCCTTGCCGGCGCTCAGTCTCAAACGCGCGGCGCCGCCGTTGTCATGGACCCGCGAAACGGAGACATCCTGGCCATCGCCTCCGCCCCCACGTTTGACCCAAATGAATTTGTGCCGGGACATCCTTCGTATTCACCGGCGGAAGCCGAGCGACTGGCCGACACGAAGTTTACGCCGGAAGTCAATCGCGCAGTCAGCGGCGCTTATCCGCCTGGTTCGACTTTCAAAATTATTACCGGCATTGCCTGCCTGGAAAGCGGCCTTGATCCTGATGAGGTTTTCGACAGCCCCGGAGAATATCATGCCAGCGCGACGCACGTCATCGGGGACACGGCGGGCGCGGGTAAATTCAATTTTGAGCGCGCCTTTTATCGTTCGAGCAACACCTACTTCATTCACTACGGAATGATGGCGGGATTGCGCAAAATCCTGGAAGTGGCGCGCCGTTTTCATCTCGGAGAAAAAACGAGGATTTCGACAGGCCAGGAACCGACCGCCGGTGACATGCCGATGCCGGAGACGGTTGGGATTTCACTGCCATTAAGCAGCACGCCGGATGTCTGCATCGGCCAGGAAGTCACAGCGACGCCATTGCAAATGGCTTGCATGTTGTGTGTGATTGCCAACGGCGGGACCCTTTATTGGCCGCGCGTTGTCAATTGCGACCGTTCTCACGACACCGGTGAATTTCAAACACTGGTTGCGCCGGGGCGCGTCCATGACCACGTGGCGATCAACCCGCGCCATTTGGAAATCATCCGGCGCGCAATGCTCGATGATACCGAACATTCGGCGGACGGCCCGACCAAAGCCGAGGGGCCGGGAAGCGCTTACGCGGCGTTTCACCATTATGGAAGATCGCCAGACCTTGGAAATTTCCGCGTCGCCGGAAAGACGGGAACAGCCGAAGTCAAATCGGTTGGGAGCAAATACAAAAGAATCACGTGGTTTGATTCCTACGCGCCGTATGAAGACCCGCGGTACGTCGTCGTGGTCATGGTTGAAGACGGCTCTTTCGGCGGGACGACCTGCGCTCCTGTGGCGGAGAAGATTTACGAAGCGATTCTAAAACGGGAGCGCGACGTGGTGTCAAAGTCACAGACGCTTGCGCACAACTAAAATGTACGACCCGCGCCTTAACGAAAAAAAGACGGATTACGATTGGCCACTCCACGTTGCGACGCTGGGTTTGATGGTGATTGGAACGGCCTTCATTTTCAGCGCCACCGCCCGGCAAATAAGCGGGTCGGCGGCCTGGTATCAGGAAGATTGGGTCCGGCAGATGATTTGGTATGCGCTGGGGCTGGCTGCGGCGGTGGCGTTTTGCGCGGTGGAATATGGCCGGGTGGCGCGGTGGGCCGCTGTTTACTATTGGGCGTCCATTCTGGTGCTGGTCGCGTTATTCGCCATCGGCACGATGCATCACGGGGGGAAGCGATGGATCAACGTGGGAATATTTAGCTTGCAGCCCTCGGAATTTGCGAAAATTGCGTTTATATTGTGGCTGGGAAGTGTTTTGAGCAGGCCGCAAGAGGAATTGCGAATGGCCAGAGTGTTTTTTGGAGTGGTGGGATATACGCTCCTGCCTTTTGTGTTGATTTTGAAGGAGCCGGACCTCGGTTCGGCGCTGGTTTTTCTTGCCATCAGCCTGGCAATGATGTTTGTGGCCGGAGTGCCCAAACGAATGCTGGCCGGGTTGGTGGGCGGAATGGGCCTGTTGGCGGTCCTTGTCGTGGCGGCAATCCTCTTTTTGCCGGCCAAGTTTAAGATCGTGGAACCCTACCAAAAAAATCGCGTTTTAACCTACTTTGGACGCGACAAATCACGGGGAGGCTCGGGCTACAATGTCGAGCAGGCCCTCATCTCCGTCGGTTCCGGGGGTTTGACAGGAAAAGGGTGGGGGAGGGGAACGCAACATTCCCTTGGCTTCCTGCCCAGAGAAGGAGCACACAATGATTTCATATTCTCGGTCATCGCCGAGGAGGAAGGCTTTGTGGGCAGCGTCGTAGTCCTGACGCTCTATACAGTGCTCCTGTTTAGCGGGATCAAGATTGCCGGCCAGGCGCGCGACCGCCTTGGCCAACTTTTGGCAGTGGGCGTGGTGACCTTGTTGTTTTGCCACGTCTTTATCAACATCGGTATGAATATTCGCTTAATGCCCGTGACGGGCATCCCGTTGCCTCTCCTGAGTTACGGCGGGTCCTCGGTGGTATGCTCGCTGATCGCCATCGGCATTTTGCACAACGTCCACATTTATCGGAGGTCTTATTAAATTATGAGTGAGAGAAATTTTTCCAGGCGCCGCCGCGGAGGCATGCGCTTTCGTCCCAGCGGAGGCTTGAACCAGAATCAAAAGCCCGACCGCTCCGCCCAGCAGGCGCGCGCTGAAGCCACGGGCGAAAAAAAGCCGGAGGCCATCTTCGAACAGGGGCGGCACAATGACGAAATCGAACGCGCGGAAAACGTGGCCGCCGGCATTCCGCCCGAAGCCCCACCCCCCGTTCAGGAAGAGCGGGAGAAGGATGAGCGCGGAGATAAACGAAGGGCTTTCCGCAAACCGCATTTGGATACTCCCGAGGAAGTCCACGAGGAAAAGTTTGAGCCGGTCTCGCTTCAAGCCCAGCCGCAGGGCATCGTCGATACGATCAAGAACGCGGCCGACAAAGTAATCCGCAAAGTCCAGCGGTTCATCAAACCGGAGGAAAAGACGCACAAGGAGCTGGTCATCAACGCGGAATCCCTCGAAACCCGCATCGCCGTCCAGGAAAACGGTCGGCTCGAGGAGTTCACCATCGAGCGCACGACGGAAGAGCGTTTGGTCGGCAGCATTTTCAAGGGAAAAGTGCGCAATCTGGAGGATGGACTCAAGGCGGCCTTTGTCGATATTGGCTTCGAGAAGAACGCCTTTCTTCACTATTGGGACATCGTTCCAAGCATTGACAGCAGCGTGGAAGTGGTCGAACGGGCTGAATCCAAAAGACGCGACCGTCCGCGGATTACGAACAAGGACATCCCGCGCATTTATCCGCCCGGAAGCGAGATTATCGTGCAGGTGACAAAAGGCCCTATCGGCACCAAGGGACCACGGGTGACGACAAATCTCACCCTTCCGGGGCGTTACCTCATTTTGCTTCCCAATTCCGATCAAAGCGGCATTTCGCGCAAAATCGAGAATCCGGAGGAACGCCAGCGCCTGAAAAAAATCCTTCGTGAAATCAACATCCCCGAAGGCATGGGTGTCATCATGCGCACCGCCGGCGAAGGCCAGCAGAAGCGCTACTTCATCCTCGATCTCGCCCTGTTGATGGATCAATGGAAGGAAATTCAGCAAAAAATCAAATCCGGCCCCCCTGCCAGTTGCGTCTTCCAGGAGCCGGATTTGATCGAGCGAACCGTCCGCGATTTTCTGACCGAGGACGTGGCGCGTGTCGTTGTTGATAGCGCGGCGGCCTACGACCGGATGCGGGCGATCATCTCTCGTGTTTCAACGCGCGCCGCCAACAAGGTCAAACTTTACAACGAGCACCGCCCGATTTTCGACCACTTCAACATCTCCCGGCAATTGGAGAATGCGTTCTCGCGCCAGGTCCATTTGAAGAGCGGCGGTTACATCGTCATTGATGAAACCGAGGCCCTGGTGGCGATCGACGTCAACACCGGCCGTCACAAAGGCAGCCGGGACCAGGAATCGACCATTCTGCGCGTCAACCAGGAGGCTGCGGAGGAAATTTGCCGGCAATTGCGATTGCGCAATATGGGCGGCCTGATTGTGCTCGATTTCATCGATATGAAATCGCGGCGCGACCAGCAATCGGTTTATCAACGCATCAAGGAAGGACTGCGCCGGGACAAGGCCAAAACGCACGTGCTTCCCATCTCCCAGCTTGGGCTGATGGAAATGACGCGCCAGCGCCATTCCGAGAGCGTGCGTTCGGCGGTGTATGACGATTGCCCCTATTGCAAGGGCCGCGGCAAGGTCAAGAGCGCCATCACCATGAGTGTGGAAATCCAGCGCAAGCTCAATGAAATCCTGAAAAAACGCTCTCGCGATGAATCGGATTTTCAACTCCGCATCGCCGTGCATCCGACGGTTTTGGAGCGCCTTCGCACCGAGGACGAAAAACTCATCATCGAGATGGAAAAGCGATATTTCGGCAAACTTTCATTTCGCCCGGAGCCGACTTTCCACGCCGAGCAATTCAAGATCGTCAACGTCGCGACGAACGAGGAATTGGCCAACGTCGGTTCCTAGTGTAGTGTCCCATAAATAGCTAGCCATTCGCGGCGAGGGATTTTTGACGCAGGCGAGGCGCGAGCGACGAGCATATCCGAATGGATCTGTGAGGAACGAGCAACGAAGCCTGCGTCAAAAAGACCTGCCGCCCTTCGGGT
>DATAUD010000108.1:0-8421 GCA_036268455.1 Verrucomicrobiia bacterium | reverse complement strand
AGTGCGGTGGGCGCGGACCCATTGCTCCAACTCCTGGCGATCGGTGTCGTTCAAAATTACGGGCGTAGCCTGTCGCGACATGGAGGAAGAATAACCATAAATCCCATATAACTCCAGTTATTTATGAGACACTACACTAGCGATGGGTGCGATTGCGTCCGGTGGCATTTTAGTTTTGAACGACGAGATCATCCGGCAATTTGGGATCACGGAACGGATGATTCGCGCCGTTGTCGCCGAGGAAGAGCACGAATTAGTGAGACGCGAATTGGAATATCGCCACGGTCGGGACCCGTTGGACATCAGTCGCCGCACAGTGATTTTAGTGGATGACGGGTTGGCGACCGGCGCGAGAATGCGCGCGGCGGCTCGGGCATTGCGAAAGAAACATCCCGCGCGAATCGTTGTGGCAGTGCCGGTTGGCGCGGCGGAAACCCGCGGCCAATTTCAAATCGAAGCGGATGAAGTCGTTTGTGGGAAATGTCCAAATGACTTGACGGCGATTGGGCCATCGTATGAAGATTTCACGCAAACAACGGATAAGGAAGTTTGTGAACTATTGGCTGGCGCGTCCCAGGTAGTCCACTAAAAGCAAATAAACCATTCCGCTCAACCGGCATAGAAACGTAGCAGAATCAAAATTGTTTGCCCATCGTCGGACTTAGTTAGAGGCGGCAATTCTGAGAGAGATGGAGGCGTTTATCTTCGAACTCGGTGTTGAGTTCTGTTTCGTCGAGTGGCAGAAACGGATGCAAATCGACGATGAGGACTATTACCTGGACCTTCTTTCCTACCATCGGAAACTGCGCCGATTGGTGGCGGTGGATTTGAAGCTGGGCGCGTTTGCGGCGGCAGACAAGGGGCAAATGGAGCTTTATTTGAATTGGCTGAAGAAACGCGAGCAGGGCGAGAACGAAGAATATCCGCTGGGGATAATTCTCTGCGCTGGCAAGCGACAGCAGCACGTCGAGTTGCTGGAGGTCGAAAAGAGCGGCATCCATGTCGCCAGCTACCTGACAAAATCCGTCCCCAAGAAGGAACTTGAACGGAAACTGCACGAGGCAATGCTCCTGGCGCGGGCGCCGTTGGCGGAATTGAAGGAAACTATATGAGCGTAAGTTATCGAACCAAGTCTGAAGCGCCGAGCCGTCGAAGCTTTCCTGCTCGCGGCGACGCGCCATCACGCCGGCGCGGAAGAAAAGTCGGCGGCGGCGTATGGACGGATGCGGATAGCCAGCGACAACCCATGCCGGATTTCGCTCGAACGCCATTCCGCATTTCGGGCAATCACCCGGCCATTGAATTCAACGCCGGGACACATCGGGCAAAAGTACTTTGCACGAGGCGGAGGTTTCACTGTTTTCATGTCCATGAGCGAACTGGTCGTCGCATTTGTGGCTGCCACAACAATCGCCGCCTTTTGTGAAGATCGACATAGTTTTGATCTCTGTAAGTGATGCCTTCCTTACCCTTTTTCCAACAACTGACTGAGACTGGCTCGCAATTGATTTCGGGCGCGGTAAAGCCGCGTTTCCACGGCCTTTCCAGAACATTCCAAAATCTGGCCTATCTCCGCGTGAGAGAGTTCTTCGTACTCGGAAAGTATGAGCGGAGTGCGAAGTTCCTCGGGCAATTGCCCCACAGCTTGTCGAACGGCTTTCGCTCGCTCGGCGGCCTGCAAAGTTTCGGTTGGCGTCGGTTTCTGGTCTGGCATGTTCTCGCGGAAACTTTCGCCCGTCGCTTCGTTCTCGGCGTCCAACGAAACTTGTGGATGACGCGTCCGATGACGATAGCGATCTCTCACCAGGTTTGTGGCAATGGCGTAAAGCCACGTCGAGAATTTCATAAGGTTGTCGAATTTCGTACGGTTCTGAAAAACCCGGACGAACGTATCTTGCGCGAGATCGGCGGCGTCCTCCTCGTTTTGCAAGCTGCGGACGAGGTAATTGAACAGTTTTGGAGCGTGACGCGCCATGAGGTCGTTGAGGGCCGCGTCGTGTCCGGCGGCAAGCCGGGCCATGTCTGTCCGGTCGCATTCGTCAAGTTGTGTGGCGGCATCACTCACGATTTGATATTCACAGGAAAACTCGTGTTGCCGCTGCCTCGCGGCCCATCATATCGGAGGGTGGCTTTCCAATCGCCAGCCATGTCTGGCTTGACCTTCGCCCGGTATCGTCCAGGTGTGCCAGCCGGTTCAATTGTTGCGGCGGAGTGCATCACCATTCCGGGCATGTTCATGTCGAGGTCAAACTTGACCGTTCCTACGTCAACGAGTTCGCCGCTGGCCGTGTCGCGGAACTCAATGAGGATGTCGTTCATCGCGTTCTGAAGTTGACCCGTGGAATCAACGAGTGTCACCGTGAGGTCATTGACCTTCTGCGTGGCGAACGATTGCCCTGAAACAAGCACGTCCGAATGACCGCCATTCCCAAATTTTTGCCAGGCGAAATATCCGCCCCCGGCGAGCGCGAGAAGAATCAGTACGATGAAATAAACCTTCCAACTGTGTTGCGCCTTGGCCGGTTTCGAAGTGGATGGCGCAATTGAAGCCCCAACCGGATTGCTCGGAACGAATTCAGTGAGAGCGGATGAATCACGAGTTGATTTGGGCAAATGCCGTCTGCGCCAAAACACGTAAATCACAGGATAAAGCAACAATTCCAAGATGCCGGAAGTGACGACGCCGCCAATCATTGGCGCGGCGATGCGCTTCATCACATCCGCCCCGCTTTGCGTAGTAGGCGACCACATGATCGGAAGCAAACCGAACAAGATGGCGCAAATGGTCATCACTTTCGGGCGCACACGATGCACCGCTCCCTCAATGACAGCCCCACGCAGATCGCCCATTGAGTTCATGCGACCAGCGGCGCGAAACTTGTCCCAGGCTTGGTCAAGGTAGAGCAACATCACGACTCCTGTCTCGGCGTCGAGTCCGGCGAGGGCGATGAGTCCGACCCACACGGCGATGCTCATGTTGTAGCCGAGCAAATAGAGAAACCAGAATGCTCCCACCAGCGAGAATGGCACAGCCAGCAGCACAATCATCGTTTTTACCGCCGACTTGGTGTTCAGGTAAATGAGCACGAAGATGATGAGCAGCGTGAATGGCACGACGATTTTCAACCGCTGCTCGGCGCTCTTGAGGTACTCAAACTGACCGGCCCATTGGATGTAGTAGCCGGGCGGAAACTTTATCGTTTCGCTTAGACGTTTGGAGGCCGCATCGACATAGCCCTGAATGTCGTCGCTCGTAATGTCCACAAAGACGAATCCGACAAGCTGGCCGTTTTCGGTTCGGATCGACGGCGGCCCGGTGTTGTAGCTGATGTCCGCCAGCATGGAGATTGGGATTTGCGCGGTGCCCCCTTCAGCGTTCCCCGATGGAACTGGCACCAGCACACGTTTAAGGGTGTCGAGATTGTCACGGAAATCACGCGCATAACGAACGCTGATGGGATAACGCTCGCGGCCTTCGACCGTCGTGGCGATGGTCTTGCCGCCGATGGCCGTTTCGATAATGTCGTTCACTTCGCCGACCGTCAGACCGTAACGAGCCGCGACTTCGCGATGCGGCGTGAAGTCAAGGAAGTAGCCGCCCGTGGTGCGCTCGGCAAAGGCGCTGCGCGTGTTGGGAAAATCGCTCAACACTTTCTCAATCTGAACCCCGATGTCTTGAATCGCGCCGAGGTCCGGGCCAAAGACCTTGATGCCGAGAACCGAACGAAAGCCCGTGGTGAGCATTTCGGTCCGCGTCTGGATCGGCATCCAGAAGATGTTCGCCATGCCAGGCGTTTTGATCTTTTGATTCATTTCGGCAAGCAATTTTTCCCACGTCATGCCCGCCCGCCATTGCTCAGGCGGTTTGAGCTTCACCACCGTTTCGAACATGGAAAGCGGCGCGGGATCGGTGGAAGTTTCGGACTCGCCGGCTTTGCCAAACACCGATTCGACTTCGGGAAATTGCCGCAATATCCGGTCCTGAATTTGCAGAATCTTCGTTGCCTCCTCAATCGAGATGCCGGGAACAGCGGTTGGCATGAAAAGCAGATCCCCTTCGTTCAAGGGCGGCATGAACTCCTTGCCAAGCTTCTTGTACGGATAGACCGTCACGGCCATAATAAGCAGCGCGATAATCAGCGTGAGCCAGCGGAAGCGGAGCACGAAATGCACGAAGGGTTGATAGGTCCAAATCAAAAAGCGATTCACCGGGTTCCTTTTCTCTGGCGTGATTTTGCCTCGCACAAAAAACGTCATCAGCACCGGCACAAGAGTCGCGCCGAGCAGCGCGGCGAAGAACATGGAAAACGTCTTGGTGAACGCGAGCGGCTTGAACAACCGGCCTTCCTGGGCTTCCAAAGAAAACACCGGGATAAAGCTCACTGTGATGACGAGCAACGCGAAGAACAGTGGACGGCCCACGCTCTTGGCGGCGGCAATGATGACTTCAATGCGTTCCAAGTTTGTGGGATCGCGGCCTTTCTCATCACGGAAATGTTCGAGGAATTTGTGGGCGTTCTCGATCATGATAATCGCTGAATCGACCATCGCTCCAATGGCGATGGCAATGCCGCCGAGCGACATGATGTTCGAGGTAATTTGGAGATGCGCCATCGGCAGGAACGACAATAAGATGGCAATTGGCAGGGTAATAATCGCGACGAGCGCAGAACGGATGTGCCAGAGGAAAACCAGACAGACGAGAGCCACGACAATGCTTTCTTCGATGAGTTTTTCGCGCAACGTGGTTATGGAGCGATTGATAAGCTGGCTGCGGTCGTAGGTGGTGACAACTTCCACGCCTTCCGGCAGGGAGGGCTTGATTTCCTCCAGCTTTTTCTTGATGCCGTCAATGACGTTGAGCGCATTTTCGCCGTAGCGCATCACAACGATGCCCCCGACCACTTCACCCGTGCCATTCAACTCGGCGACGCCCCGACGAAGGTCCGGGCCGAGATGCACAATGCCGACGTTTTTGACAAATACCGGGGTCCCGTTCTGGGACTTTAGCGGAACGTTCTCGATGTCGGCGATGCTCTTGATGTAACCACGCCCACGCACATAGTATTCCGTGGAGCCGACTTCAAAGATTTTCCCGCCTACGTCGCCGTTGGACATACGAATTCTGTTCACGACCTCACTGATGGGGATGCCGTAGGCCAGCAATTTGTTGGGGTCGAGGTCCACTTGGTATTCTTTGACAAAACCCCCGACCGCCGCGACTTCGGAGACCCCTTTCACCGATTCGAGCGCGTAACGCAAGTGCCAGTCCTGAAACGAGCGGAGTTCGGCGAGGTTGTGCTTGCCGGTTTTGTCCACCAGCGCATATTCAAAGACCCATCCCACCCCCGTGGCATCCGGGCCGATGACGGGGTTGACGCCTTCCGGTAACGATCCGCGCACTGAATTCAAATACTCAATGACGCGCGAGCGCGCCCAATAGATGTCCGTGCCGTCCTCGAAGATGACGTAAACGAATGACTTACCGAACATGGATTCGCCCCGCACGAACTTGACCTTTGGGGCGGCGATGAACTTGGTGGAAATCGGATACGTGATTTGGTCTTCCACCAAGTCGGGCGAGCGGCCTTCCCAATCCGTATAGACGATGACCTGGACATCACTCAGATCAGGAACCGCATCAAGTGGAGTCCGGTGCAGCGCCCAAAAGCCGCCCGCGATTCCGAAAATAGTCAGAATGATGACCAGGAAAGGATTGCGCGCACTCGCCTCGATGATTCGTTCGAGCAAAAACGGCTTTCGCGATTCGCTGGCAGGTGTGGGAGACGTGTCCATGTTCGTGCTCCTTACCAGGATTTCAAAGCGCCCTGAACTTTGGCTTCGGCGTCAATGAGAAAGTTGGCGCTCGTCACAACACGCTCTCCTTCTTTCACACCACTTTTAACTTCGTAGAAGTCGCCGTATTGACGGCCAAGTTCGACATAGCGCGGCTCCAATTTGCCTTCGCCTTTATCCACGAAAATGATGTTGTGCAAACCAGTCGGCAAAACTGCGGGTACAGGCACCGCCACGCCTTCGCCCATATTCATGGTCAAATCAATGTTCACATACATATCGGGCTGGAGTTTGAAATCGGGATTCTCAATATCAATCCTGACACGGCCTGTCCGCAGAGCATCGTTGATAAATGGATCGAGGACCGATATTCTGCCATTGAACTTTTCACCGGGGTACGAAGAAGTTGTGATGGTCATGGGAAGCCCCCTTTTCAGCATCGGCAGTTCATCCTGATAGAATTGCGCCCATACCCAAACCACCGACAGATCAGCGATGTCCACCAGATGGTCGCCGATCATGACGCGCCGGCCTTGGTCAACCAGGAGGTCTTGCACGACACCTTTGAAAGGCGAGTAAAGCGTTAATGTTTCTTGCGGCTTGCGCGTTTTTTCCAAATCCGCGATTTGGTCGTCCGTGATGTTCCACAAGCGCAGCCGCTGTTTCGCGGACTCGACAAGTCGTTCCGTGCTGTCCAGAACGGCCTTGCTTCCAGCCTTTCGCGCTTCATCCTGTGCCTGAAGCAGGTCCGTGAACTCGTTCTGCGTCGTCAGCAAATCGGGACTGTAGATCGTGAGCAATGCCTTGTCTTTCTGAACCAACTCGCCGCGTGAAAACACGAACAGCTTCTGGACGTAACCCTCGACACGCGCGACGTAATCCCAGTGGCGTTCCTTGTCGTAGGTGACCATGCCCACCGCGCGGACAGTGTGGATGAACGGTTGTCTTTCAATCGTAGCATAGGTGACGCCGATCTGTTGCTGACGCTCAACCGGCACGGAAAACTCGCTGGGCTTTTCTTCGGCGCCCATTACCGGTGCATTGTTGGTGGTCATGCCTGTCGCGTCCTTCTTCATGACAGGAACTAAGTCCATTCCGCAAATGGGGCACTTTGCTTTTGGATCATGCGATTTGACCGAAGGGTGCATAGTGCAGGTGTAGTAATCCACGTCATCGGACTTGGCTTCAGCGGGCTTTTCATTCCCACTCATCGTTGCTGGGGCGACGGCGGTATTTGCATTCGGGTTGGCCGCGCCCTTTTTCATCACCGGAACCAAGTCCATTGAGCAAATCGGGCACTTCGCTTTGGGGTCTTGGGATTTCACCGACGGGTGCATGGTACAAGTGTAATAATCCACATCGTCGGGCTTGGAGGCGATGTCGTTTTTTTTGCAGGACACGGCTCCGACCAACAAGACGATGGTTGCCAATGCCGCGACCCAGAAGTTTAGAGGTTTCATTTTTAGCATAAAAATTTCAATGATCGGCGTGGAGCGTGGGTTCATTTGACAGAGGAATAAGCGATTCAAAACTTTCCAAACCGCTCCAAAGCATCAAATCGGCAACGGTTTGGTACTGTCCCGCTGTGGCGCGTACGGCCATCAATTGGGCATCCAGCGCGTCGCGGTGGGCGTCCAACACATCGCGTAATGTCACCTTGCCTGCTCCCCAAAGAGTCAATTTGTCCGTCAGCGCCTCTTCGGCGCGGATAGAAATCTCTTCGCTGTAGAGCAGGGCCTGCCGGCGCTTGGCATCCAAGTCAACGGTCAGGTGATGCACTTCCTCGCGCACCATTAAAAGTTGGTCTTCACGCTCCTGCTGCGCCGACTTGATAGTTTCCCGGTCGCGAGCGTAGTCCTTGCCGTATTTGTCGCCATTGAACCACGGAAGTGAGAAAGAAAGGGTGAACATTCCCTGGCGAAATCCCCCATCTCCTGAATACTGCCACCCTTCCACGCCCAAGCCGACATCCGGCAACCGTGTGCGCTTGGTTCGTTCCGCTGTCGCTTCGGCTGCCTTGATTTCCTGTTCCACAACCTTGAGGTTGGGTTCATTGGTCAAGGCCAGCGCGACGAGCTTTGCGCTATAGGGCACGGGCGGCGCGACGGGAGGCAGTCGAAGTGGCGGCCACGGCGAATCATGGTGACGATTGAGCAACCGGTTCAGCATAAAATAATCATGCGCCAATTCGAGCTGGTCGGTTCGCAATTGATCGCTTTGCACGGCAGCCGCATTTTGGATTTGGAGCGTGTCGGCAATATCGCCCCGTCCGCTGCGATATTTCGCCTCTACCGCTTTCGATGTAGTCCTGAGCCATTCGAGGTCTTGTTCCTCAATATTGACGACTTGTTCGGTCAACGCCGCCAAGACGAGCGCCTTGGTAATGTCATCGCGCAGTTGTTGAAAGCGGACGTCCGCTTGCGCCTGGCGCGTGGACACGCCCGCTGCCGCCACCTGGCGATTCAATTTCGGCATTCCCCATAAGGGCAGCTTTTCCTGAACCCCATAAACAAGATCGCCGTTGGCGCTGGGCGAAAATCCCTTTGGGCTGAAAACATTGACCCCAAACATGGCCATCGGGTCGTCCCAAGTGCGCACCGCTTCGGCATTAAACGTGGCTGATCG
>DATAUD010000107.1:0-53429 GCA_036268455.1 Verrucomicrobiia bacterium | reverse complement strand
CTCCACGCCCGCCTCAAAAAAGCGGGAGCCGCCTGGCTGGCCACTTCCGCCGATCAAATCGCCCAACTCCGCGTCCTCAGAGCCAATCAACAATGGGAATCCTTTTGGAACTGATCCTCACCCACTTCTAATCACACCCGCGGAAGACGGACTGACGAATTTCACCTTGACGCCGGGGCCAAATTACCCGTCGATTACGAATGAACCGTTCGGCGACGGGACTTGTTTCAACCTGGAACACTTTATAACGAACACTTTCCCCCAATTGTTTCAGCTCAATGAAGTGCTGGTCCCGGAGACCAATGCGACGGTGAGTTTTGAGAGCGAGCTGGGATTTGCGTCATCGAATGAAATCGCCCGCGTGCAAGTCTCCGCGGACAGTGGACAAAATTGGAAGGACCTGTACACGCAACCGGGGAATGGCGGATATGAAAGCAGTTTCACTCCGCACAGGCTCTCTTTGTCCGCCTATGCGGGCATGACGATTTCGCTGCGCTTCAATTTCGATTATCTGGGCGGGGAATATGAGGCTGGCGGCTGGCCGTTGGGGTGGTATTTCACCGATATCGTCATCACAAACACCCAGGCGCTGACCAACCAAACAACAAATAATTCCTCCGTAACCAATATCGTTTCCGGCGATCTGGCGGATTACGGGCTGAACGGCCTGGTGAATTTCACGATTTCTCCGCCGCCCTATTACTATGTGATTACCAATCCGCCGGTCGGGTCGGAGCCGTTGTGTTTTCATCTCACGCATCTGGACCCGGCTTCGCAATTGCTGCAACTGAACGAGGTTTTGCTGCCTTCCGCCAATACGATGGTGAGCTTCGCGAGCCAACTGGCTTATGCGACGAGCGATGAAACGGCGCGAGTTCAAGCCTCAACGAATAACGGCACGACCTGGGATGATCTTTTTGTGGAGGCCGGCCCCGCCGACGGCTCGAGCGAAACGAACTTTTCACCGCAGAATCTTTCTTTGGCGCAATACGCCGGAGAATTGACGCTGCTGCGGTTCAATTTCGCCTTTACCGGCGGGAGCTACTATCCGCAGAGCGATAATTATATCGGGTGGAACATCGAGGACATTCTTATCACCAACTTACAACAGCAGGCCATTTCTATTATCGACACGACCAATTTTACGTTCACACCCGTAGGAACCGGCACGTTTGTTCTTCAAGCGCAACCGGTGATTTTCGGCCAATTCCCGCTCTCCTTTGGGCCAATCACCAAGGTCGCTGTGGGTTCAAACGCGACGCCGATCATTTTGATGAGCACCCCGGTTTTGACGAATGGAGAGGTGTTGCTCAATTTCAGCGCGACAGGCGTGCCTAACATCACCGCGACAACTTTCCAATTGCTTCAGGCGAATGCCCTCACTGGCCCCTGGATCACAAATACCGCGGCGGCGTTTACCACGAACGTAACGGGCAGTTCATACCTCTTCACCGCCACCAACAACGCCTCGACGCAATTCTATCGCGTGCTTACGGAGTGAGAAAGATTGCCCCGGCGTTGGTTTTGATCAGGAAGTAGCCGCCGCCGTTGGTGGAGCTTTGAAGGAAGGCGCCGTGGCCCGTCGTTGTCGTCGATTTGCCGATCCCGTTTCCGAAAGTAATTGTCAGCAGGCCAGTCTTGGGATTGACAGAGCCGCTCAACAAATGGATCGGCGCGTTCGTTCCCTGAACGATCTTATTTTTTACGATGGAGACTGTGCTGTTTGTAATGAATACGGCGTTGGAAATCACCAGCGAACCGTCCGTCAGCAAATCTGTCGCTGACGAGTTTGTCCATGTTGAGGCGGCCACGGAGAGCACAGTTGTGAAGCCCTTGGCGGAGGGTTTGATCCATGTCAGCGGTGTGGCTTGGATCGTATCGTTGGTATCGTTGGACAAGGTGAGCCAACCGAAAATCAAACCGGTTGCGCCGTAGAGATTTTCGAAAATCGGAACGTCGCCAAATCGGCCAAGCGGGGGAGCCACGCTGACCGCGGCGCCGTCCGCCAGCGCGCCGCTCAAAACGAGATGGCCAAGATGATTCGTCAATAATAGATAACCATCCCCGGGCGGGACGTCGCCAGTGGTATTGGTGGACGCCGACTCCAACAGCATTGTGTAACGACCGGAGAGCCAAGTCTTGGCAACGGCTTCCGCTGTGAGCGTCGAACTCCAGTTGGAACCGGAAACGGAGCCGTTGATTTGGCCCGTCCAATCCAGCGTCATGGCGACAGTAATCGGCCCCTGTTTTTTGGTGGCGATCACTTTGGTTGCGTTACCCGATGAATCAAAACTCCCGGAGAAAGTATAAACGCCGCCGTCCAGCAACAATCTGGCGGTGTAAGCACCCTTGGGACCCAGCGTCAATGGGCTTAACATTCCCGCTGTTTGCTCGGCAACACCATTGTTAGTGTCGTAAAATAGCCCGCTGTAAGTTCCAGCCACGTTAGTAAATGGATTGGTTACGAAGTTGGCCGTGATGCCAAGCCCGCTTGCCATAATGAAGTGCAGCGTCGATGAACTGGTCATGAAATTACCTGTCCTGTTTGTCGATACGGTCCAATTTGAGAACAGATAGTTTTTACCAGGGACGGCCGTTAAGGTGTAACTTTCGCCGATGTTGAGCATCGCGCCATTCTTCGGCGGCACGTTGCCGGGAATGGAGGCGCTGCCCTTAATCGATCCTGTTCCGTTTGTGCTTAACGTGAACGACGCCGGTTCGATGTAGAAGAATTCTTCGCTGACGATGGGCGTAACGATGTTCGAACCACCGGCGCCGTGCACGAAAATGACGTTTGTGCCGGGCGAAACAACGGGCGAAAAGGACCAGATTCCCGTTATATCGTTGGACATTAGCGGAGAGCTGCCTGAATTGGTCTCTCCCGAGGAAAGATTGGTAATCGACCACACCAGGTTGGTTAGCGCGCTGCCAGATTGACCGGAAATCGTTCCCGTGATGAGGTTAGTCGTTGTGCGAGCTTCCGAACGAGGCGAGGTGATGGCGATGTTAGGCGGGACGACGATTTCGTAAACCACGCCGGAGCCATCAGTACCGCCGGAGCCCGCCACCCCGTACAAATTTCCGTCGGCAGCCCGGATAAGTCCAGCGGGCGGAAACCCGAAGTCCGCGAAGCTGGCGACGCTCGTGAACACGCCTTTGGCGCTTATTGTGAAAACAGTGCCGAAGCCATTGCTTCCGCCGGCAAGGGTCGTGCCGTAAAGAAGCGCGTCTGGCCCGTTCAACAGCTTTCCAACCGGTTGCGACCCGAGGAAATCGTTGAAAGAGAACAGCGAAACAATCGTTCCCCGAAGGTTCATTTTGAAGATGGCGCCGATATTAAAAGTTCCGCCTGCTAGAGTGGCGCCGTAGAAATTTCCATCGGGTCCTTGTATGACTTGGTTGGGATAAGCGCCGTTGACGCCATTGAACGAGGCGAGATTTGTGAAATTTCCCTTGGTGTCGATTTCAAAAAGACTCCCGTACCCAGCGGAGCCTCCGTAACGAGTGGTTCCGTAAAGCAATCTGTTTGTGCCAAGGCTAAGGGCTGCGTAAGGCGCCGAGCCGTTGCTTCCCGAAAAGGAAAAGATGTTCGAAAAAATGCCGCCGTTTCCGCTTAATCGGAAAATCGTGCCGTCGCCGGAGCTTCCACCGCCGACGGTCGTGCCATAAAAATTGCCGTCGCCGGCTAGTACGAGACCGGCCATCGGCATGCTGCCGGGAATGTTGGTGGTGCTGTTGAAGGCCACAAGGTGTGTATATGAGGAAGGCGGTGAAAACTTGAAGATAACGCCGTTGTTTCTAAATCCTCCTTCCGAGGCGGTGCCGTAAAGCGCCCCGTCGGCGCCTCGGACGAGGGGAGCTTGCGGAGCAGCGCCGTCAGGGCCTTCAAACGAATACAAATTGGTGAAAACTCCGTTGGTGGAAATCATGTAGATGGCGCCATTGCTATACGAACCGCCAGACGCGGTGACGCCATAAAAGTTACCATCCACATTCTGAAAAATGGCGACGCTGGGACTTTCGCCGGACGGAAAGGATTCGATTGCAATGAGTTCCGCCCCTGCCAGCGGCGAAGAAGCCAGGCTTAGCAGAAGCATCAGCAGTAGATAACAAACATTGCCCATGGAACCGCGACTCTAGGCAAAAAAGCAGCGTGGCGCAAGGTGTGATTAAAGTACGGACATCCACGTAATAATGCGGTAACAAAACAACCGTAGTTTTGCACCAAAGTGAGACACGCCCTGCGAAAATTCTCCATCGGCGCCGGCAGGCCCAACACGGGCTGGCTGATGCTCTTCCTGCTGCTCACCGTCCTTGTGCCTTCCGCCTGCCTGGTTTGGTTTATGGGTGTGGCCGTTCGCAATGAGCAAGCGGCGGTGCGCCAGCAATTGATGGATGCCTGCCGCGAGAACCTTGCTTCCGCCCGCAATCGCGCCGACGCTTTCTGGAGCAACGCGGCGCGCGATCTTCTGAGAAACAACGTTTCGGCGCCCGCCTTGTTTGCAATCGCCAGTCGCGCTGGAATCGCCGATGGCGTTGTCATTCTGGATGCCTCGAGCCAGGTAGCTTATCCCGCGTCCGCGCCTGTTGCTGAAAGCGGTGATTCCTCTGCCGCGCGCTTGTTGCAGGAACACGTCCGGGACCTCATGGAAGCCGACAAAAAAGCGGACGCCATTTCGCTTGTAACCAATTCCCTGGCCGTCCCTCGGTTCGCCCGGGCGGTCGATGCACAAGGCAGGTTGATCGTGCCCAATGCCGAGTTGCTCGTGTTGGAAGTGCGTGGCGACATCGGCGGCCTGGCGGACCGATTGTGCTCCGAACTGTTGAATTACAACAATCCCATGCCCGCGACTCAGCGGCGATTTCTGATGCGCCGCATTGCGCAGTTGTTTCCGCGCGGGCCGGTTTTTCCAACTTTTCCGGCAGAAGAGCTCGCAGCGGAGTATCTTGAACTTAAATCCGCCTCAATTCTCACGGTCAAAGCCGGAAACATGCTGTTGCTCTACCGCGCCGCGAATTTGCCCAGCCGGATGCAAGAGCTTCTCGGCACAAATGTCGCGTTGCTCCCGCCCGGCACGGACCCTGGCCGCTATTTGTTGACCGTTTCCGCCGGCACGAATCTGCCGGGATGGCAACTCGCGCCTGCCGTCAATGATCGCAACCTGTTCGAAACGGCTGCGGACGCCCAAACCGCGTCCTACATCTGGGTCGGCATTCTGGCGCTGGCCACCGTTGTCGTCCTGGCGGTGATTTCCGCTCGGTTGATTCGCCGGCAAGCGGCTGTGGCGCAGCTAAGAAACGATCTTGTTGCCAACGTCACTCACGAACTCAAAACGCCCCTCTCCTCCATGCGCCTGCTGGTGGACACCCTTTTGAATTCGCCCGTCCTTAACGAGAAAACCGTGCGCGAATACCTGCAATTGATCGCCAGCGAGAATCTCCGCCTCAGCCGCTTGATTGATAATTTCCTCGCCTTCTCCCGCATGGAGCGAAACAAGCAGGCCTTCGATTTCAGCGAAACCGCGCCCAAAGCAATTATTGACACCGCTGCCGCAGCCGTGCGCGAACGTTTCAACACACCCGATTGCAGCTTCCAAACCGAGGTGGCCGCCGATCTCCCGCCGATTCGCGCGGACGCCGGCGCAATGGTCACTGCGTTGCTGAACCTTTTGGACAACGCCTGCAAATATTCGGGCGAACACAAGGAAATCAAACTGCGCGCGACCGCTGAAAATGGCCATGTCGATTTCGCCGTCGCGGACAACGGAATTGGCGTGCCTCCGCGCGAAATCAAACGGATTTTCAAGCGATTCTACCAAGTGGACCAGCGTCTGGCCCGCACGGGCGGCGGGTGCGGATTGGGCCTCAGCATTGTCCAATTCATCGTGACCGCCCATCACGGAACAATTCGCGTGGAAAGCCAGCCCGGACGCGGCAGCACATTCACCATCGGCATTCCTGTCGCGGCGAAGGAGACCACGGCATGAGCGCTGCCCGCGTATTGATAATCGAAGACGAACCGGCGCTGTTGCGTGGGTTGAAAGACAACCTGGAAAACGAGGGTTATGAAGTCCGCACCGCCAACAATGGCGAAAAGGGCCTGGAGGCATTATTCAACCAACCGCCCGACCTGCTCCTGCTCGACCTGATGCTGCCCAAGGTCAACGGCTACGAAATCTGCCGCGCCGCCCGCAAACGCGGCCTCGAAATGCCCATCATCATGCTCACCGCCAAAGGCCAGGAAGAGGACATCGTGCGCGGCCTCGAATTGGGCGCCGACGATTATGTCACCAAGCCCTTTGGCATCCGAGAATTGCTCGCGCGCGTCAAGGCGCTCCTTCGCCGTAACGGCGCGGCTCCCGAATACCGCTTTGGCCGGTGCAGGCTGGACTTGACAGCCCGTCGCCTCTTCCGCGACGGCACCGAAGTTCCGCTCACGGCCAAGGAATTCCGCCTCCTGGAATTTTTCGTCAAACGCGCCGGACGCGCCTTGACGCGGGACAGCATCCTCGACGCCGTCTGGGGCCAGGAAGTGATGGTGACCGACCGCAGCGTGGACCGTTGCGTCACGACCTTGCGGTCGAAAGTCGAGGACGAACCGCACAACCCCGTCCTGATCCGAACCATTCGCGACATCGGCTATAGATTTGAGGCTCTCTAGGGGGACTTCGAACGGGTTGATTTTTTTCCAACAGCGCAATTTTTAGCGGTTGACTGGCCGTTCGAATGGCGGCGAAAATCGTCGCAAATGAGCCATATGAATTCTCTCCTGCCGTCTGCCAGCGTTTAAAAAACTATGTTTACCGGTTAATTGACCCGCGCAATGGCGAGACTTTTTATGTCGGGATGGGACAAGGAAATCGAGTTTTCAGGCATGTAAAAGAGGAGCTTGGCGTGGATGCCGACGAGCTGACAGAAAAACTGAAACGAATTAAGGAAATTCGGAAGGCGCGCTTCGAGGTGTCCCATGTTATTCACAGGCACGGCATGGACCCGCAGACTGCCAAACATGTTGAAGCGGCCCTAATTCAAGCGTACCCTGGCATCATCAATGAAATCAATGGGCATGGTTCTGAGGGTGTCGCGAGGGTGGGACTTATGCACGCAGAACAGATAATTGGGCGTTACGGAGCTCCGGAAGCCATTATTAAACCGAAAGACAGAGTTATTCTAATTTGCGTAAACCGATCCATAGAAGAACGACCTACTGCTTACGATGCTGTCCGTTACATGTGGGTGGTTGACCCTGTCCGCGCAAAAAAGGCAGAAGTTGTTCTGGCCGTACTGCACGGATTAATCATTGGTGTTTATATTCCCGAAAAATGGCTCCCCACAACTCTTAATAACGTAAAGGATTTTCCAGGCATCACATCGAAACACAAGGACAGATGGGGTTTTATTGGACACAGCGCATCTGATGAAATTGAGCGCCGATACTTGCGCCACCGCGTTCCTGATCGATTCAGGAAGCAAGGGATGGCTAATCCTATTAAGTATAGCTACAGATAGCCCGAATCGGAGCAGGATTGGTTCCTTGAACGTCACAATAAATCCCTCGTGCAAAACGGTAAAAATCTTTTTGGCGCGAATCGCTAATGACCAGTGCCCGGCTCCCATTTCAAAATCTGGCCGGCGGCGAGCAAGCGGCGGCGCAGTTCTTCGTAGTCGATTTTTTGGACTGGGACGTTTTTCTCAATGGCGAGGCAGGCGGCGGTTGCGGACGACTGGCCCAATACCATGAAGACCGGCTCCATTCGGATTGAGCCGTAGGCTATGTGGCTGGCGGAAAGACAAACCGGAACCAGCAGGTTTTCGCATTCGCCCTCGCGCGGCCTCAACGCGCGGTAGCTGATTTGATACGGCGGAAATCCGCCGACTTGCACGTCTCCTTCATTCTCGACGCGGCCGTTCCGCACGATGCGCCGGCAGTTGTGCGAATCCATCGTGTACGCGGCCAGGCCGATGGCGTCGGGCATTTTCAGGGAATAGCGGCAATTGTTTTCGGTCATCACATATTCGGAAATCATCCGGCGGGCTTCGCGAATGTAAAGCTGGCTCGGCCATCCGCCGGTGTCCGCGAATTCATCTTTGCAAAGGCCCCAGGATTGCATCTCGGCGCGCATCGGCTGCGGCACACGCGGGTCTGTGGCGAGAAAATGCAGGAGGCCGCGGGTGTAATCCTCGTGGGTCTTCCAGATGCGCGCTCGCTCGGCGTAGCTGCCTTCGGGATAACCGTAGTTCTGTCCGATAAAATCGGTGGAAAAACCGCCGTTGTTGTTGATGTCGGTCTTGCCGTTGGGCATCGGCTGGATGTTCATGAATTGAGACAGCGATAGCTTTTTGCCGGACGCGGCAAGGGCCTCAATGTAGCGGCCAAGCAATTCGTATTGGCCGGCGTCGTAATTGGCGGGCGGGTCGATGGCCAGCCAATTTGTCCGAATGCGTGTCAGACAAAGGCGAAAATTATAGGCCTGGACGGATTTGTCGCCGCCGCCGGGCGTTCCCAGAGATTCGGATTGGATGCACGGCAACAGGCTGCTCGCGGGATCGCCCGGGTGAACGTACGGGTCCACAGGCACTGTAAACTGGTGCTTGGGCGTCGCGGCGCGGATGCCGTCGAGCGTCTCGTTATAGGTGGAATTGGGTTCACGCCCGACGAAATACGAAACGCCCGCTCTGGCCATCAAATCTCCCTCGTAGCTGGCGTCAATATACATTTTTGCGCGGAAAACACGGCCATCCTCCATGCGGATTTCCGTTACGCGGCCATTTGTCTTTTCGACGGAAGCCAGGCGGGCGTGGAGATAAACCGTCACGCCGGCTTCATGGATCATATCGTTGAAAACCTGCTCGGCTACGTGCGGCTCGAATTTCCAGACTTCGTTGGCGCCGTAGTGATGGCCCATGCGCTGGTAGAATTCCCGGGCGATTCCGCCGATGGCCGCTTTGTTTCCGATGTCGGTCTGGCTCAATCCGCCCGAAGTCATTCCGCCGAGATGTCCGCCAAATTCGGTCAATACGACTGTCTTTCCCGAACGAGCGGCCTCTACCGCCGCGACAACACCAGCGCAGGTCCCGCCAAACACGCAGATGTCGCTGCGCACCGACTCGACGGCGCGGGTATTCGCCGCCTCGACGATGGAGAGCAAACCGATGAAGAGGGCAAGACGAAGCGGCGAGGCCCTCATGCGGTTACTTCTTCGGGTGCTCGACTTTTTTCAGATCGCGGAAATTCCCGTCTTCGGAATATTGGACAAACTCCTCGGTGACAGATTTTAATTCCTCCCATCGGGCGCGGATGGATTTGGCCTCGGCGCCGGTGATTTGGTTATCGGCGACGGCGGCGGCCATGACGGAAAGAAGATCGGCAAATTCCTGGACGACGCTGTTCATCGCGGGGACGAGATGCAGGGGATGCTGTGTGTGATTGTGGGGGTTCTTAACGTAAAATCCGCCCGCTTTCTGGCAAATCCACTGGACAATTCGCGCATCCTCGCTGCAGGCGATCAACGCGGCCACGCGATCCAGCGGATTTGCGGCGCCGCTGCTTTGCTCTGGCGCTTCGGCCCACTTGTAAACCATCGAAACGGAGAGACCCAGTTCGGCGGCGGCCTGTTTGGGGCTTATTTTTTGAAAAACGTCACGTAGGACTTCATGGGATTCCATGGTCTTCAGCATGAGCTATGAAGACCGGTCTGGCAACATTAAAGGAGTGTTAAAGGGAACTGGGAGGAGGCGTCTGGGCTTGCCCTGGCTGCGCGGGATGGGCATTGCCAGGGCGGCCGCGCTTCATCAATTCCATCCATCTTTTCCGCTGCTCGGGCGTTAGCACCTGTCGGACTTCATCACGGACCCTTTTTAGCTCGTCATTCATTTCCGGCGCAACCTTTTGCCAAATCGGAATCGTACGGTCAGTGCTGTCCTTCATGATTTTGGCAATTTGGTCGTGCTGCTCGGGCGTCAAATCCAATTGTCGGTCCATTTTTCTTAAAAATTCGGGCCGTTGCATTTGCAATTGGAAATAGCCGGGGAGCGCAATTTTGTTGGTGGGCGTCGGCTGGGGCTGAGTGACAGTTGGAGTCGGTATGGCGACCGGTTCGATGCGAGTGACAAAAACACCCGTAAAAATCCCGCATGCGAAGATCACCATGGTGGCCAGAATGACCTTCCAAGGGCTCACCAGGCATCCTCAAGATGCTGGCTCACCGGCGCGAAGACGGCAGCTTCAAAATCCTGGGAAAAATTGTCCGAATTGTCCGCGGGCCGATGACTTGCAAAAGACCAGACGCCGCACAAGATGGTGATGGCAACGCACGAGAGGGCGGCGCGCCACAATGGCCCGGCCCACAAAGCCCAAACATTGGGTCCGGGAGTGGCGAGCCGGCTCATGATCCGCTTTTCAAACGCGTACGGGACATGCTCGCTGGGAGGGTTGTTCCGCGCCGCGGCGATCAATTTTGCGTGCAACTCATTCTCGTTCATAAGCAACAGTTATACAGACGGCCAGAGTCGTGCCAGGGTTACAAGTACTTCTCTTTGGTGATTCTCGTCAAAATCTTTCTCATTTCCGCCCGTGCGCGAAAAGCCCTCACCTTGACCAGCGGCACCGACCAACCGGTCAACTCGGCGATCTCTTTGACCGACCGTTCCTCTATTTCCAGAAGGGTGATGACCACGCGCGCCTGGGGTGAGAGACGCGACAGGACGTTTTCGATCAACTGTCGCGCGGCCTCCGCATTTTCGCTGGCGGCGTCGGGTTCAACGACAAATTGGTCAAGCCAATCGGTTTCCGGCTCGGACAATTCGGTGAAGGCGGTTTCGCGGTTGCGCTGATGCCCGCGAAGGAAATCGTAACAAGTCCGAACAGCCAACCGCATCAGCCAATGCTCGAAGGGCGCTTCGCCGCGGAACCCCGGGAGCTTCTGGAAGGCCTTGATGAAGACCTCCTGAACGATGTCCTCCACTTCGCTTTCGCGCCGGGCATAACGGCGGGCGGTGGCGAAAACACGGGACTGATATTTAGTCACCAGCGGCTCAAAACTGGCGGAATCGCCTTTGAGCACGGCGGAAATCAACTCCGCCTCGGTTGGTTCCATTTCTCCAATCTGCCACCAAACGTCGTTCAAACAAAGCAGAAGATTGCCAGGGCGCGCCCGTTGCCGGGTTTAGCTGTCGCTCTTCGCTTTTTTACCGTGATGGACAGCCTTTTGGAGGAGGGTCAAGTCGGATTGCTCCTCGGCTGTAATGGTGCCATCGGCCTTTTTCTGTTCCAACGCGGCGATCTTCGGGTCAGCCGCCTCTTTTATCTTGGCGCGCCGGTCCTCTGGCGAAAGAGCTTTGAGGTCCTTCTGATTGAGGCCCAGCAGTTCCATGACCTTGCGGTGTTCCTCCCGTCGTTGCGCGCGCAAATCGGGGTTTTGGGTTGTGTTCTGGCCGGGAGTGTTCGTCGAGACCTGCGCCATCAGAGCGGGGGTCACAATAGAAAGCATTCCGGCCGCCAGTGTGAGAATAAGGATTCTTTTCATGTTACCAGAAAAGACGTTCCGTGGATTCCGAAGGTTACGGGAATAATAAACTGTCCTAATCCCTACTGGCGCAGGATGCCGCAGGCGCGTTCAAATTCAGCGGAAAACTTGGCTATTTCGGACATGATCTTTGGCGGTTGCTGGGCGATGGTGGTGAGCATCTTGTCCCGCATCTCCGGCTTGAGACGGACGAGTTCCAGCGCGGCCACAACGAGGGACAACTGATTATTGATCTCGTGCCGCATGTGCGACAGCTTGTGGTTCAACTCCTTCAACTGCTCTGGAGTCAAAGCCGCTGGCATGGCTGGTTCACCCATGCCAGAACAATGTGCCCAAACGGCCTCTGAATCAAGTGCGCATTACGCGCGCATAATAGCCGCCCGCGGCCCGCAATTCGTCAGGCGCGCCGCATTCCGTCAAACGACCCTCCTCCAGCACAAGGACGCGCCGCAAACGCGCAATGGTTTCCAGGCGATGCGCCACGATCAGGGCGGTGCGCCCTAACAGAAGCGCGTCAAGGCTCGCGGCGATCAACGTTTCGCTTTCGGAGTCGAGGGCGCTGGTCGGTTCATCTAGGAGAAGGATCGGGGCGTCCTTCAAAAACGCCCGGGCCAGGTTGATCCGCTGGCGTTCGCCGGCGCTCAGGCGGGCCGAACCGTCGCCGATGCGCGTCTGGTATTTTTCCGGGAGCTTTTGAACGAACCCGTCGCAATTGGCGGCGCGGGCCGCGGCTTCGATCTCATCCTGCGAGGCGCCGGGTTTGCCATAAGCGATATTCTCCGCGACGGTGGCGGGCAAAATAACCGGCTCCTGCAAGACCATCGAGATGCTGGCGCGAAGGTCGGTAAGGCGAAGTTTTCGCAGATCGACGCCGTCCAATTCGATTTGCCCGCGCGTTGGATCGAAAAAACGCGGGAGCAAGTGAAGCAACGTCGTCTTGCCGGCGCCGCTCGGCCCGATGATCGCCATGGATTCGCCGCTTTTGACAGTGAAGGTGAGGTCGCGCAAAACATCCCGCCCCGCTTCGTAGCCGAACGAGACACCGCGAAACGCGATAATCTCCCGCCCCGAAGATTGGAGCGCGGGGAAAGCGACAGGAGCGGCGTCCGGCAGTTCCTTGATTTCGTCCGGCGTGTCAAGGATTTCAAAAACACGGCGCGCCCCAGCCATCGCGCCGACGACCGTTGCGCCGACGTGGGACAATTGGTTGAGGGGCTCGTAGAGTTGGGCGAGATACGAGAGGAAAACAAAAAGTTCGCCGACGGTCAGAAATCCAATTTGAACCTGTCTTGCGCCGAGGTACGTGATGAGCGCGACGCCAAACGCAAAAATTGCGGCAACGACAAAGCCATAGGCCAATTCGCTGGAGTGCTGCGCGAGACGCTGGTTTTGCGCATCGGCGGCGGCGGCGTTGAAACGCGCGGCTTCGGACGGTTCCCGCGCGCAGCTTTGCGTCAATAATAATCCAGCGATACTCTGCTGCACTAGGGATGTGACGCGGCTGTCCGCTTGCTGGGCCAGGGCCGTGCGCTGCCGCATTGTTTTCGCGAAAATGCGGACACCTATAACGAGCATCGGCGCCAGGGCAAGCGCGGCAAATGTCAAAGCCAGATTCATCCGCGCCATGATGAAGACCATCACTAGAAGGGTGAGGAGCGCCGTCGCGAATGTCATCAGGCCTTGTTGAAACAGCGTTTGGAAGGAATAGGTGTCCCACGAGGCGCGGTAGATCAAATCACCCGCCGTTGCGCCTTGATGAAAGCGGGCGGATAAGCGAAGAAGCCGGGCGAACAATTCGCCGCGGGCACGAGTCAATCCGCGGAGGCTCACCTGGATTGAGAAATAATTCTGCACAGAGGACAGGGCGGCTTGCGTGAAAAAGAGCATGAAGATGGCAAACCCCAGGACGGCGAGCAGCCATGATTTGTCAAACTGGGCGTTAGAGGCGATCAGGCGCGGAAGAGGTTTGTGGCCGAGAACCGAATCGATAATCACCGCGAGAGGCCAGGGTTTTAGCGCGTTCAAGCCCGCGTTGGCCAGCATCAGGCAAAACACGGCGACGATGCGGCCGGCATCCGGGCGGAAATATTTGAAGACGCGAAGGAACTCCTTCATGCAACGAGCGGCCACCTCGAAAAATCAGCATCCAACACATTTCGAGGATAGGTGGCGGAAGATGGACGGCAAGGGGATTTTTAGCTGTGCGTGTCGCGCCAAAAAAGATCCAGGATTCACGCGTCTTTCGCGTGGAATCCTGGATTGTATTCCTTGAAATCGATGCCGGAAGTTATTGCGCCTGGAGGCGGAAGAACATGTTCGAAGAGGTAGCCGGCAACATGATGCCAACGACGGGCGCACCGACAACGTTAGACCAATTCGGAGAAGCGAGATTAGTGGTGCTTTGCAAGATATAATTGGTTCCTGCCGAGGCAGGCCAATATGCTACGGCTTGGTTGGCGCCCGCAGCCGCAATTCCCAACGGGAATCCCACGCTGATATTCTGGAAAACGGCCGAACCGTTGTTGGTGACGGCAACGCCCTGGCCTTGAAGTTGGAAATAGCCTCCGAGGCTGTAGGGCGCCGGGGTAGATCCATTTACCAAATAGGCGGCGTTGCCAGTGAATTCCAAAGGCGGGCTGCTATAGCCATTTGCCGTGTAAATAATCGCATTGCTGCCCTGGCTATCCTGGAGGATCGTGATGCCCATGGTGATCGTTTCGCCCGACTTGAAATCATGGTCAAGCGCGGTTGCGTAAAAGGGTAAATTGCCTCCGAACGCCACCACTTCGCCGGCATCGGTATCGAGGATGTACTGGCCGTTGATGTTTCCATCAACGTCCTCGAAGGCGAACCCAGCCTCCTTGCGGGGAGAAACCGGGTTCCCGGTCAAGGTCAGGTTCATGGTAGCAGTGTAATACTCATTAATTCCAAAGAGGTAAGGAGTGGTGCCATTGGTCGAGAACTGCCAGAGGTCTTGAATGGGGCTGAAGGCGGTGGTGTTTGGATTGCCGGCGTTGGTCAGCGTAAACGAAATGATAGAAGGGTAGTTGCTGACGACAGTAAGCTGGGCGTCGGCCAAGTTGGTAGAATTCTCGAAATTCGTCGAGATGACGGCCTGATTAATCGTCGTGAACTGGGCATTGGCTTCCGTTACGGCGGCGAAGACGAGGGCAGCTACCAGTGCATAAAACGAACGAACGATTCGACCGTTGAATGTTTGTAAGGGTTTGAGGCATGGACAGCTTGGGATTGTTGGTGTTTTTGGATTCATGGGTGGGAGGCTGGCAAAACAAAGCTTCAATGTCAAGCGAAAAATGACTGTTGACTCGATTTTTCGGAAGTTTGGCTTGCGTTTGGATTGCACCCTGCTATTGTCGGAGAAAAATATCCCTTCACCGGAAAATATTCTTACGTCCATATGCAAAGCCAAAATAAATTCAGGAGCCTAATTTTTTCTTTACTGACCATTGCGGCGACGCTTGCGCTTTCTTCCAGCAGGGCTTGGGCAGGTATCAATCTTCTTGCCAATACCAATTTTGGGGCAAATACTGGCAATGCCGTCCCGACCGGGTGGACGTATTTCGACGATCCGACGGTGCCGAGCACGACGCATGATTATTGGATCGGCGCACCTCCGACCGGAAATTTCTGGGCTACACCGCTTTCCGGAACGCAGTATTGGAAGGAGTGGGGAGCCGGGTATTTTCCGAACGCAAATAACGTAGCCGGTATATATCAAATTTTTGGCAGCGCCCCTGGCTCAACATATCAAGCCAGCGGATGGTTTTACATCGCAAGTGAGGACGAATTGGCTGCGGGCAACGTTGTGTGGATCGACGTTTCTTTCCTCAGTTCGAGCGGTGACCTCCTTGCCCTTTACACATCGGCTTCCTTTACCGCCGCCACGGGCGAGGATAGTTGGTTTCAATTTGACGTGACTAATGCGTGCAATCTTTCTTCTCCGGTGGCCACGGGTGATCCTTATTTCACGAATTATGCAGTGACGGGGATGGTAACCCAGTTGGTCGCGCCAGCCGGGACGACGGAGGTTCGCTACAGATTCAACCTCCTTCAGGCGGACAATGGTGGCGGATCGGTCTGTCTCGATGACCCGGCACTGATCCAGGAATCAGGCGACTTACCGCCCGTCATCAGCAACATTTACCCGCAAAACATGATTTTCGTCGCGCCTTCCAATGGCTTGAGCTTTGATGTGGCCTCGCCAAGCGGCGCAATCAATACGAACTCCATTCACCTCATACTCAACGGTGTCGATGTTTCGACCAATCTGAAGATTACCAACACCGGCACAGTCGATACCGTGCTCTATTCGAAACTGCAATCCAACACGGCCTACAGTGCATCGATAGTCGTGACAGATGTTTTTAACCTATCCGCAAGCGCCAGCAATTACTTTGAGACTACTTGGATTGGAATTCCTCCAATACTCTATCTTTGGGAGGCCGAGGATTTTGATTTTACCAACGGGATGTACATCGATTACCCCGATCTTTGCAATGCCGATGGAGACCCAAACTGCTACTGGGGCAAAGTCGGCGCCGTCGGCGTGGACGAGAATCCCGATGGTGAAAACATCAGCCATATCTACCGTGATATGGATTTTATGAACACTGACGTTTCCGGGGACTTTTTCCGGCCGAATCTTTACAAAGCGGGCAGGACGGATTTCGAAATAAATCCCTTTGACCTGGGGGAATGGGTGAATTATACCCGCGACTTCACCAATGGCACTTATTGGGTCATCGGCCGGCTTTCCTCGGATATTACTCTTCAGGGCAGTCTGACCATGGGCGAGGTAAACTCAGATGGCTCAGTCACTCCACTGGGTACGTTCACGATCGCCCCGCATGGACTCGGCTGGACAACTTTTGAGAATACCTTTCTCTTGGATACCAACGGCAACAAGGTAAACCTAACGCTCAATGGCAAAACAACTTTGCAGGTGAAGACCCAGGGCGACATCTTGCCGAATTTCTTCGCCCTGGTCGTCGCGACGGTTGATCAGCCGATTTTGAGCGGTATGTATCCGACGGGCACCCATCCATTTGAATACACAAATGCCTTGAGCTTTAATATCTCTACGATCGGAGCCGGCTTTCCGGTCAGCGGAATAAAGTTGAACCTGGACGGCTTCGACGTTTCTTCGGAGTTGCAAGTCACCGGAACGGGTTCAAATGACACAGTTGTGTACCCCCACCTGCTCCTCAATGCGATGCACACCGCGATCATTTCTGTAACGAATTCCCTTGGACACGGCTTGTTGGTGACCAACAACTTTGACACCTTCTTCCCGAATAACTATATGGTGCAGGCGTCAGACTTCGATTACGACGGCGGACAGTATTTTCCAATTGTAACAAGCAATTATCAGTACCCCGATTGGTATCCCAATGCGTATCAGGGTTTGTCCGCCACCACAAACATTGATTTCCAACACATCACCATCTCTGGCGAACAGTACCCGTACCGCCCTGATGGCATTCCCCAGGAACAAGGACACGATTACCTCACAACTAACTTTGTCAATACCGGGAGCATCGAATACGATCTGGCGGATTTCGGAATTGGAGATTGGGCCAATTACACGGGGAACTATCCGTCGGGCAGCTTTTATGTTTATATGCGGACCGCGGGACTCGGCTCCAATTCGATGTATCTCGAACAGGTCGTCACCGGCGCCGGCACGGCCAATCAAAGCGTCAGGAAATTGGGCGATTGGAACTCTGTTGGCGTCAACAACACAACCTATTACTGGGTGCCGCTGACGGATGATGCCACGGTTGCGCCACTTGCCGTGACATTGGGCGGCGTCGAGACGTTGCGTCTCACAACCACTACGGGTGACTGCTATCCGAATTACTTCATGCTGGTTCCGGCGGGCGGCGCCAGGCTCGCGGCGGTCAAGCAGAGCGCCAATGCCTCTATTTCTTTTCCGACGCAATTAGGGGTCGTTTACAGAGTTTTCTACAGGACTTCTTTAAGCTCCGGTAATTGGAACCTTCAAACAAGCGTGCTGGGCACTGGCAGTGTGGAATCGGTGAGCGTTCCCATAGGGGCGGGCGCCGCATTCTATATGGTCACCGCACCTTAAGGTCGATAAACAACCGATAAGATAATGCCAGCCCCCAAATGAAGCGGACGCTAATTCTACAAGCTATTATTCTAATGGCCCTGGTTCGCCCGGCGGCTGCGATCAATACCCCCACTAACCTGGTGAGCAGGCTTGGGGATGGGAGCATCGTGATACACTGGGACCAGAGCACGGATCCTACCCTCGCGGGATACAATGTCTATCGTGGCAGCGCCGTCGCCGGCCCGTTCACCATCCAGAACACAAGCTTGCTGACTTCGGCGGGTTTCTGCGACCTTAAAGTCGTTAATGGGCAAACAAACTTTTACGAAGTTACTGCTGTGGACATCGGTTCCAATCAAAGTTCTCCTGCGCCTGTTCTGGCCGCTGTCTCCAATCCTTTTACAAACACGGACCAATTCCTGGACTACATTCAGGAGACAGATTTTGATTATTTTTGGTATTGGGCCAACTCGCTCAATGGCCTGATCCCGGACCGCAGCGAAACCACTTCTACTGCCAGCATCGCCGCGGTGGGATTCGGTTTGACGGCTATCGGAATCGCAATTGACCACGGATGGATCACGCGGTCTCAAGGCGTGGCGAGAGTCATTACGACGTTAGACACGTTTCTCGATGGCCCGCAAGGGTCCGCTGAAACGGGCGTTATTGGTTACAACGGTTGGTTCTATCATTACTTGTATATGAACACCGCGTTGCGCGCAAACTCTGAGCTGTCATCAATCGATACTTCGTTGCTCCTGGCCGGAATTCTTTATGACAAACAGTATTTCAACGGAACCAACGCCGATGAAACTTCCATCCGAACGATGGCCACTCAGATATTTAATAATGTGAATTGGCAGTGGATGGCCAATCCCAACGGAAGCGGCGGGGTTGCAACCGCGTGGTATCCCAACACTGGCTTCAGCGGAAACTATTGGACCGGTTACTGCGAAGGGATGATCATTTATGACCTGGGGCTTGGGAGTTCGACCTATCCGCTGCCGGCGTCGGCCTGGAGCGTCTGGACTAACGGATACTCATGGATTAATAACTTCGGCCAATCCTATGTCTTCTTTCCTCCGTTATTTACATACGAATACTCTCATTGCTGGATCGACTTTCGGCATGTTGCGGATGCATACATGAACAGCCATAACAGCACCTACTTTGAGAATTCCCGGCGGGCAGCCTTGGCGCAGGTAGCTTACAGCGTTGCCAATCCGAACAAAGAAGTCGCCTACGGCACAACCAATGTGTGGGGGTTAACGGCGTCGGACGATCCAGGCGGCTACACCTCGCACGGTATCACCCCAGGAGGCTATGATAATGGCACGATTGCCCCAACCGCCGCGGGCGCCGCGATTGCCTTCACGCCCGAATATTCGGAGCCTACTTTGAACTACTTTTACACCCATTATAAGCCGCATATCTGGACTGCCTACGGCTTCCGCGACGCGTTTAACATTGGACAGGGATGGTATGATGTGGATGAACTGGGAATCGATCAAGGTCCGATCGTGATCATGATTGAAAACTATCGCAACCAGCGCCCCTGGCAACTTTTTATGCAAAATCCAGAGGTGACGAACGGCTTGGCTCGGGCGGGCTTTGTCTCGCTGCCTTTTATGAATATCACAGCTCAGGTTGACCCCGCGCAGGATACCGCAACCCTCGAATGGCCATCCCAGACCGGACGAACTTATCAAGTTGAATACTCGCCCGATCTTCTAACCTGGTTCTCTGCCCCGAATGGGGAAATAACCGCTTCAGGTTCCACCGCAAGCTGGACCGACACCGGTCCTCCCGGCACCAGCACTTTGCCCTTCAGCACGGCCGCGCGATTCTATCGAGTATTCCAGTTCGGCGCCCCCGCGCAATGACTTCGCTACTAACTGTTGGGAGGAATACTCGCGCGCCATCCTAATGGAAAACCGGCGGGCGCATACACCAAAGCCGAGCCGGGTGTGTCACTCGGCGGCGCCCAATGCCCGTTCAGATGGACTTCTGTCGTTCGCCCCGGCTCAACGACTACGGACACCATCATCCACTCTCCCGTGCCAATCGCGGCCAGCGCCTTTATCCTGTAAGTCCCCGGCGCCAGATATTCTCTTCGGGGTCTCGCGACGAATTCCCCTTTATTATTGTCGCGAACGTGTTTAATCAGGTTTCCGCTCGAATCGTAAATATCGTAGCTCGTTCGCTCGTAATAAGGAAACTCCGTGCCGACGTTGTCCTCTTCCGCTGTTGCCGTGAACACCTGCAGAGTCCCTTTTGGACTGGGTTGCGTGGCGATAAACGGGTCGGGACCGACGGCCACCTGCACCACAGTTGGTTGGCTGGCGCATCCCGAAATTATCGCGGTGACGATACCGGCCAAAATAACACAAGTCTTTTTCATATATTCTGCCTCCGCAGGAATAATAACCTCCGCAACATGCTTGGGCGAGCGGGGGGCGCCCTGTACTATGCTTACTACTTTTGCTCAAGGAATGATTGACACCTTCATTCCTTTGGCCCACTTTTTGCCGCACAATGAAAATCACTTTGCCAACTTTGCTGACGGCCACGATGCTCGCTGTCGCTGGAACGGTGATTGCCCAGTCCACAACGATTGCGGTTTACGTAACAGCGCAAGCCACTGGTCAGCGACTCTCGCGAGGCAAGGATTTGTCCTGGATCGATATGCCGCAGCCTACCGAGCGGCAACAATGCGTCTTCGTGGACCCGTCCAAAAGATTTCAGACGGTGGTCGGCATCGGCGGCGCGTTGACCGATGCCGCGGCGGAAACCTATTACAAATTACCGGAAGACAAGCGGCGGGAAGTCTTGCGCGCCTGTTTCGATCCACAAACCGGAAACGGCTATACCCTCGCGCGCACTCAAATCAATAGCTGCGATTTCTCCAGTTCCAGCTATACCTACGTCGCGGACGGCGATAAGGACCTGTCCACGTTCAACATCGCGCCCGATTTGAAATATCGCATTCCGTTCATCAAAGAGGCGCTGAAAACCGCCGGAAAAGACATGAAGATTTTCGTCAGCCCATGGAGTCCGCCCGCCTGGATGAAAGACAATAATAACATGTTATTCGGCGGCAAATTGAAACCGGAATTTTATGATTCCTGGGCGCATTACTACGCCAAATTCATCCAGGCATACGAGAAGGAGGGCATTCCCATTTGGGGGCTTACCGTGCAGAACGAGCCGATGGCCGTGCAGACGTGGGAATCGTGCAATTACACCGGGGCGGAGGAGCGGGACTTTGTCAAAAATCACCTTGGCCCGACGTTGTGGGACGCGGGATTGAAAGGCAAGAAACTGATCGTCTGGGACCACAACCGCAGCATGATGTATCAACGCGCACAAGCTGTGCTGGATGATCCCGAGGCGGCCAAATACGTCTGGGGTGTTGGATTTCATTGGTACGTTGGCGATCACTTCGAAAACGTCAGCCGGGTGCATGAAGCCTACCCAAACATAAACCTGATATTTACGGAAGGTTGCAACGGCCCATACGACGCCACAAAGCTGGATAACTGGGAAGGGGGCGAAAGCTATGGTAAATCCATGATCCACGATTTCAACAACGGCGCTGTCGGCTGGACTGATTGGAACGTGTTATTGGACGAGAAAGGCGGCCCCAACCATGTCGGTAATTTTTGTTTCGCCCCGATTCATGGCGATACGAAAACGGGCGCCCTGCACTATATGAATTCCTACTACTACATCGGTCATTTTTCCAGATTCGTCCGTCCCGGCGCGCGGCGCATCATCAGTTCCTCGACGCGCGACGAATTATTGACAACCGCCTTCCGCAACGAAGATGGAAAAATCGCCGTCATCGTGATGAATCCGTCGGATGGCGACGAGCCGTTTTATTTATGGATGGATGGAAAGGCCGCGCAAACCAGCAGCCCCGCGCATTCCATTATCACGCTCGTCGTGGAATAGCGCAGATTATTTTCCCGCGCAAAGTCGTAATGTGACGCGAATCAGGTTGAAGCGGTCGTGGGCGTAAATCCCCTGTTTTGCGCTTCCGCCGTAGCAACTGAAAATGGTCCATAGCGTCAATCCATCCGCGCTCATCCATTTTTGCGGAAACTCACAAATCAGGCCCTCACCCGTTGCCCCCATTCCGCCAAAATCCTCGTAATAACAAACGGTTGTCCACGGCCCCCAGGGATTGGGCGAGTCAAAAACGCCCAATTGGCCAGGCCCGCCGTGAAACGCCCAGAGCAAATAACGTTTCAGCGCCGGCGCATAAACCACCGACCCAACGCCGTCGCTGTTCGGATCAACAAAAACCGCTCCCGCGCCGTCGCTGTCGGTCGTCCACCGTGTTTGTCCGCCGGCGTCAACGCCTTGGAAAAACTCGAATGCGCCACGCTCTTTCATTCGGTTGGTTTTCACGCGGGCCAGAAATATTCGGTCACGATTTCGCGATTCGCCCAGCGGCTTTACTCCGTAAATATAAACATAATCCGCCAATGGCTCCGGCACTCCGGCGTAATCTTTTCCGAAATTGAGAAACACCGACGGCTGGAAATGGCCCGGCCCTTTTGCGAAGAGCCAACCGGCCTTCGTCCAGGTTGCGCCAAAATTGGTGGACCATGCGAGCGCATGGTTCACATCCGGCCAGGTTCCATCCTGGAGATTCACGATGGCATACAACGTCCCGCGGACAAAAAGCACCCCCGCCGACTTGCCCTTCGATCGAAAGGACGCCGGATGCTCCGGATTTTTCCCTCCGTTTACGTTGATGCCGCGCCAATGTTCCGCGGACCCTTCGATGCGCGCGAAACCCATTGCGACTCGCCCGTCGTGGTCTGAACCGCCAAACCCGCCGCCGTCGCCCCACGCGGTATAAAGATTATCGTCCGGCCCCCACGTCACGGGCCATAGATCACTTCCGAGCGCCGCGTTGGTGTAGGTTTCCCAATGCCAATCCATCCCGCAAATCAACGCGCTCTGGGGATACGGAGCAACGGGCGCCGCCGAAACTCCCACGGCAAATCCGACGAACAAAATGATCCCCGAAAGCGCGCCTGTAACCTTTTTAGGCGACAATACCGGGATGATCTGGCATCGTATTATCCGTTCAATGATACACATGAATTTGGATCGGCGACCGCGCCACGATAACAACCCCGCATTTAAGAATTACATGCAAATGTTCCGAAATCTCTTCGTTGCTCTTGCAGTCCTCGGCGGGCTGTCGTGTCAATTCGCCACGATTCGCGCCGCCGATTCCGGCAAGCCTAATTTCGTAATCATTCTGATTGACGACATGGGCTACGGCGACGTTGGGCCGTTTGGATCCAAACTAAATCGCACGCCCAATCTCGACCGGATGGCGAGTCAAGGGATGAAGCTGACCAGTTTTTATGGCGCTCCCGTTTGTACTCCTTCCCGCGCTCAAATGATGACCGGCTGCTACGCGAAACGCGTTTCGCTGCCGAACGTCATTTTTCCCGGCTGCCCTTACGGCCTCAGCGCGAAAGAGCACACCGTCGCAAGCCTTTTGAAGGAACAAGGCTATGCCACGATGGCCATCGGCAAGTGGCATCTTGGCGATCAACCCGAATTCCTCCCCACCAAACACGGCTTCGATCATTATTTGGGCCTGCCTTACTCCAATGACATGGGCGGAAAAGCAAAAACGAATGAAGGGGCGGGCAAGGGCACAACCAAACGTCCGCCGCTGCCGCTGGTGCGAGATCAAAAGGTCATCGAAGCGCCCGCCAATCAGGACACGCTGACCGCTCGTTACACCGAAGAAGCCATCAAATTCATCACAGCCAACAAAGACCGCCCGTTTTTCCTCTACTTCGCGCACACGGCCGTTCATGTGCCGCTGCATCCGGGCGCGGCCTTCAAAGGAAAATCGGCCAACGGCACGTATGGCGATTGGGTGGAAGAAGTGGATTGGAGCGTTGGCAGGGTGCTTGACACTCTCCGAGGTCTCGATCTCTCGAGCCACACATTGGTTCTTTTCACCAGCGATAACGGCCCCTGGCTCACGCAGGGCGCAAATGGCGGCGTCGCCGGGCCTTTGCGCGGCGGCAAGGCCACCACTTGGGAAGGCGGTTTGCGCGAACCGACGATTGCTTTGTGGCCCGGCAAAATTGCGTCCAACGTCGTGTCCGACGCCGTGGCGTCCGAGATGGATATGCTGCCCACTCTCGTGAAACTCGCGGGCGGCCAAGTTCCAACGGACCGGAAAATTGACGGCAAAGACATCTGGCCGCTGCTCTCCGGCCAGTCAACAATATCGCCGCGCGAAGCTCTCTTCTACTTCAATGGCGTGAAGCTCGAAGCTGTGCGCTCCGGTCCTTGGAAATTGGCCATCGCCCCGCAAGGCACTGGTCGGAAGGAAGGCGCGCCAGAGCGTGCGACCTTCGATCAACCGCGCCTTTACAATCTCGACGCGGATATCGGCGAATCAACCAATGTCGCGTCGGAACACCCGGACGTGGTCGCCCGCCTGCAGGATTTCATTCGTCAAATGGACGCCGACCTTGGACGGAAAACCAATGGCCCGGGCGTCCGCCCGCCCGATCGCGTGGCTCATCCGCAATTCCTGTTCAAGCGAATCGGGACCGAATACGATTAGCGGCTAGGCCGCCGGAGTTTCGCCCACTTGGAAACGCGCAAAACGGCGAATCACCAACTCATCGCCAAGCTGCTTGGCAATCCCGCCCATATGCTCCTTGATGGAGACTTCCGAGTTGCGCTTGACAAAGCCCTGGTCCACAAGGCAAACGCCCTGGAAAAACTTTTCGATTTTTCCTTCGACGATTTTGGCGATTGCTTGCGGGGGCTTGTTTTTGACTTGCTCGGCGGCGATTTCTTTTTCCTTGGCCAGCGTCGCGGGATCGACGTGCTCACGGGAAATCACCGACGGGTTTCCGGCGGCGATTTGCAGCGTGATGTCGCGCACCAATTGTTTGAAGTCCTCGCTCGAAACCGTTGCTTCTTTCCCGGCGCCGACTTCGACCAGCACGCCAACCTTCGCGCCGGTGTGAATGTAAGCGGCGACGATTCCATTGCCGGACACTTCGTAGCGCACAAAGCGCGGCAACTGGATGTTTTCCCCAATTCGCGCGACAGCCGCGACACGGTCCGCTTCAAGGGACTCAATCGTCGCGCCCCCGGCCAATTTGCGGGTCACTTCCTCGGAAAATGCCTTGAAGGTTTCATTGCGGGCGACAAAATCCGTCTCGCAATCGATCTCCGCAAGGACGCCTACTTTTGCCCCGCTTTGAATAAACTGGGCAATCACGCCTTCCTTGGTTTCGCGGGTCGCCTTTTTAGCGGCGGCGCCGATTCCACGTTTGCGCAGAAGATCAACGGCGGCTTCAAAGCTTCCGTTGGCTTCGGTCAATGCTTTTTTGCAATCCATCAAGCCTGCGCCAGTCGTCTCGCGCAGCTTGCCTACGTCGGCAGCGGTAAATTCAGCCATGTGTCAATTATATTGTAAAAGGTTAAGCTGTGGCGGCCGCCGCGACTTGCGGGGCCTCCGTGGGCGCAGGAGCGGGCGCCGGTGTTTCCGCGGACTCCGCGGGCGCCGCGGCGGCGGCTTGCTCCTCGGTCCGGCGGCGGCCGTACTTGGCTTCGTATTCAGCGCGGGCCTGCGTGATGGTCTGCACCACCGTCTGCAAAATCAATCGAACGGACCGGATGGCGTCGTCGTTGCCGGCGATGGGATAATCCACCAAAAGCGGATCGCAATTCGTATCGACAAGCGCGACAATCGGAATTTTCAAGCGACGGCCCTCGGCGACGGCATTGTGCTCGCGCTTGATATCGACGATGAACATGGCCGCCGGATATTTATCCATCGAGCGGATGCCATCGAGATTTTTGAACAGGCGGGCGGCTTCGCGGCGATACATCGACTGCTCTTGCTTCACGTAATTGTTAATGCTCCCATCGGTTTCCCATTTCTCGATTTGTTTGAGACGGGCGATGGAGCGTTTGATGGTGTTGAAATTGGTCAACGTGCCGCCGAGCCAGCGTTCGGTGACGTAGAGCTGAGCGCAGCCTTTGGCGGATTCCTTCACCGCTTCCTGGGCCTGCTTTTTGGTGCCGACAAACAGAACGCTGCCGCCCTTGGCGACGATGCCGTGAAGGAAGTCGCAAGCCGCTTCCAGTTGGGCAAGAGTTTTGCTGAGGTCAATGATATGAATCCCGTTGCGCGCGTCGAAGATGAACGGTTTCATCTTGGGATTCCAACGCTTGGTTTGGTGTCCGAAATGGACGCCTGAATCGAGCAATTCCTTAATGCCAATACTGATCACAATTTTCCTTTTGTTAGAAGTTCGGCCGAGTCAATCCGGCAAGAACCATCCCGCGGAACACGGGATTATGTTAAGTGTTATTATGGCCGCCCATCCCCACACAGGAATGGCTTGAAGCCGTTTCACCCCGGACGCCACGTCCAAAGGGACGGAGAACATAACAGAACACCGCCAGAACGCAAATCGAAATTTTTCAAAACCCATCAAACAAATCTCTTCAGCCTGCGATAGGGTTGCTGGCTTCCAGTAAAGGCGTGGATTGCTCGTTTTCCTCAACTTAACCCCCTCTATTACAGGATTTTCGGCGGATTCTGCGCAAAAAGCAGGCTCTTTGAAAGTGGTTTGACCAGCCTTGACCGGTTTGACTGAAAGGTGGGCTCCTTCTCGGCTTTTTCCGGCTTCTTCCTTTTTCATTTTAGTTTCGTTCGATTCCATAAAGTTCTTCATCTCTTCAATGGCCATCTCCTCATTTTCTGTTCGGACTTTATTTAACTCAGGTGGCATTGTTTGTCCCATACAATGACATACTACCACCATTTTATGGGACTTGCAAACGGATTTCTGCGGCAAAAAAAGAGCCTATTTGGAACTCAAGGAAATCAGGAAAAGGAATTCCCGATTTTATGATTTCCAGATTCGCTTTTCCTGTCCGCCGATGTCGCTTATCCCTATATGCCACCTCAGTTGTGCTCCGCGGATTGAACCCCACTTCGACCACTCAACAAAAGCGCAAAACGAGGGGCCGGCACTAATTCCAACTTGACGACTTCCCTGAATAAATACAAATCGTCGGTACCTTGCGTTTTATGACGCACGCTGAATATAGCAAAGATCGGTGGAAAGACACGTTATGAAAACGACACAAGCAAAGGTCGAGTTTACCCGACTGCCAAAAGACTACGCCGGATTGTGCCGGATTCTCACCCCGCGCCCTGTCCATGACAAAGCAGAATTCCAAAACGTTTTGGAAATCACAGACGCGATGGGGGGCCACAAGCTCACGCCAGATCAGGAGGACTACTTTGACCTGCTTTGCCGTTTGATCGAGGACTACGAAAAGCAGCACCTGGAGGCACCCAAAGTAAGCGGCTTGGAAGCATTGCGGCACCTGCTGGACGCGCACAGCCTGGGCGCGGCCGACCTCGCACGGTTGCTGGATGTCCATCGGACGCTGGGCGCAATGATTCTGCGCGGTGAACGCAAACTGACCCTCAATCATGTGCGGATTCTCGCGCGATACTTTGGTGTGTCGTCCGATTTGTTCCTGTCGTAAAGTCTTGCTGTCCGACGTTTGCATGGCTGCCAGCCCGTCAGCAGCAATCGCGCGAGCTGATGGGTAGTGCCGATGTTAATCCTTAACGGGTTGGGCAAAAAGTGCAAATAACGAGGACCTTTTCCGGTTAGGTGCCCAGTGTCAAAAGTTGAGACTGATACCGGCACCGACGGGTTTAACGCAAAGGCGCCCAGACCCGGAGACGCAAAGTTGAACTGGAGAAATGATCGATTTCAATCCACGAACGGCTGTTTGAATATTAATTATGTTGAGTCACATTGTTGATGAGCGTGAGCATTTACACAACAGACCTCACAAAAGGCGAATGCATTCGCCGGTTGCAAGGCCACGCAGGCCGAGAAGGCTGGAGACAGCGATGGGCCGAAGGGACTATCTCGGCAAGGATTCGTGGTGATCACTTCAGGCTTTTCGCGTGGGGACCCATGAATGTTCGAAACTCGTTTGCACCATTCTTTTATGGACACCTTGAAGAAAAGAGTGGCAGGACGCGCATTGCAGGGTGTTTTCGTATGCACCCGTTCGTGCGAGCATTACTCATTGTCTGGTTCGGCGTTTTGATGGCGGGCGGCAGTCTGATCCTCTTTCTCCCGGCATCCGCGTGGCCTGGACGATCGCCTCCTCTGTTCGCGGTGTTTGGCCCCGCGGGAATGATGTTGCTCGGATATGGCTTACTCCGGTTCGGCCGGTGGCTTGGGAGAGGGCAAGTGGCAAGTCTCCAAAGTTTTTTAGAGCGCGAGTTAAAAGCACAATCCCATGTCGCGGAAAGTTCGATAAAGCCGGTAGAACCTGCAACGACTGCACCAACAGATTTGTGAGCCACGAGTTCCAGAATATCATTGGCTTCGATGTTTTTCGCCAATGTCAAGTGTCAAGTGTCGGTTCTCACTATTTGCACTTTTTCAATGGGTTGGAGTTACGTGCAACCTGCTGAGGACAACCAAAAGAAATAGTTAAAGACACTTGCCCGGACACCGCCGCTTTGAGGCGTTGTGTCACAAGTGTTTCTCGACCTTGGAGCCATAGCGGGACTCCAAGGATTGGATGAGTTCCATGAAACGGCTGACGTTTTTAAGATGAGGATAATAAAGCTCTCTTTTGCACCCGTGATTGTCGTATTTTACCCAAAGAAACATTTGAAACATAGCGCCTTTGGACGATTCACCCGGCGGCAGTGAGAAAAGCTGTCCAAGCTGCTTTTCCCGCAAGTAGCCTATTCTGATTAGACTCACGCTTGTATCATCAATCCGCTCAGTAATCCACCGTTGAAACAGTTTCCAAATTCCCGGTCGTACCCCGCGTAAGATGATTCCGTCGTCTTGCAGAGTGACGACCGCTCGCTTGGTAACAGCCGATTTTATCAGACACAAGATGCTAAATAAAAGCACCAGATAAACCGCAATTTTTATTGCGAAGATGGAACTCACAATCGGAACAAAGAGCGCAATTATAGAAATGAGCGAGAGAAAAATCCAAGGAACCACTTTGGCTGCCGTTGTTTCGTAAAACGTCTTATCCGCGTTCATATTTGAGTCGGTGTCAGTCGTCACTATATGCAGTTTTTTCGTTAGCGGCAACCGGGCGGTGATGGAAGTCTTGCGCGGTGCCGCGGAGATTTAACTTGTCAGCAAACGATAGCCTACTCCGGGTTCAGTGATTAGGATCTCGGGACGGCTGGGGTCGGCTTCGATCTTGTCTCGGAGATGGGCCATGTAAACTCGCAGGTAATGGGTCTGCTCTACTGAGTTCGGTCCCCAGACTTCTTTTAGTATCTGACGATGGGTGACTACTTTGCCGGCGTTGCGCACCAGCAATCGCAACAGCGAATATTCTGTCGGGGTCAGCTTTACTTCCTGGCCTTTGACGTTGACGATGCGGTTGGCGAGGTCCACTTCAAGGCGGCCGGAGCGAAAGACGGAATTCTCCTCGATCGGCTGGGCGTGGCGGCGGGCGACGCGCAAACGGGCGAGCAGTTCCACCGTGCTGAACGGTTTGGTCATGTAATCATCGGCGCCGAGGTCGAGCGCGGCGACTTTGTCGTCCTCGCCTTCACGGACGGATAGGACCAGGACGGGCGCCTGGCTCCATTCGCGCAACCTTTTGAGCACTTCCGGGCCGCCCATGTCGGGCAAGCCGAGATCGAGGACGATGGCGTCGGGGTGGCGCTGGGCGGCTTCCACCAATCCCTCTTTGCCGGTGGCGGCTTCGAAGACGCGGTAGCCGCTGGCTTCCAATGTCACCCGAAGGAGCCTGCGGATTTGCACTTCGTCGTCAATAATTAGAACGGCGGGGGAATGGGGTTCGATTTCGTTCATACGGCGGCTTCAACGGCCATTTCGGGACTGCCGACAATCGGAAGGCCGACGGTAAATTCCGCGCCGCCGCCAGGTCGGTTTTGGACGTTGACATGACCCCCGTGCGCTTCGACCATTCCTTTGACAATCGACAAGCCGAGGCCGGTGCCGCCGGCGGGCGCGCCCGGGACGCGATAGAATTTTTCAAAAAGATGGGAGAGGCTCTCGGCGGGAAGACCGGGGCCGGAGTCGGCGACTGAAAGGACCATTTCGCCGTTGATAACCGATGCCTTGATTTCTACGGCGGTGTCGGCGGGAGTATAAGCGGCGGCGTTGAGGAGAAGGTTGTTGAGCACCTGCTCCATCAGGACAAAATCGATTTTCACCAGCGGCAGCGGGCGCGGGACGGAGAGGACGATGCGATGCCTGGATAATTCGCGCTCGTTGTGGCGAAGGGCAACGTTGATGAGGTCGGAAATGTCGCACCATTCGAGGCGGGGTTTGACGTTGCCGGATTCCAGGCGGGTCATGTCAAGCAAATTGCTGACCAGGCGATTGAGCCGGGCGGCGCTCTCCTGGATTTCCGAGGCGAGGGTCTGGTGCATCCGCGAAGGGTCGGGCGTTTTCACCTCGGTAAGGGCCGTGGCGGCGGCGGTGATGGCGGCGATGGGCGTCCGCAATTCGTGTGAAATGGAGTTGAGAAGGGCCTTGCTCAGTTTTTCCGATTCGGCCACCAATTGCGCTTTCTGCGCTTCGGTGTCCAGGCGCAAGCGATCCAGGACCAGAGCAGCCTGACTGGCGAAAGCGCCGAGGAGATCGCGTTGTTCCAGGGTGGGTTGCTGGTCGCCGTTGAGTTCAACGCCCAAAACACCGACTGCGCCGCGATTGGTTTGCAGTGGCAGGAAAATGGCGGATGCGAAGGGCAAATTATCGGTGAAACGGCCCGCCGCCTTTCCAAACCGGAAAGCCCATGCGGCGACGCTTTGTTCTTTTTCCGACACCGTGAACGTGCTTGCGGGATGAGGCGTCGCGGCAAGCCCGCCTGAGGGTTCGCGGAGGAGGATGGCGACATTGGCGGAGAAGGCTTGGGCGATCTGGCGCACCAATCGTTGGACGACGTCATCGATGTCGGCGGCATCGGCCAAATCGCGGGTAAGGATGTAAAGGGCGGTGGAGCGTTGTTCGCGGCGGCGTTCGGCGCGTTCCTGCCAGCGGACGCGAGTGGCCAATTGCCCGAGAACCACCGCGACGACAAAATACATGGCGAACATCATGACGTCGTCAAAGTGCGTCAGTCGGAGTGAATAGCGCGGCGGCAGAAAGAAATAATCCCACAAAAGGGCGCTTGCGGTCGCGTTGAATAGAGTGGGGCCACGTCCGACGTAGAAAGCCAACAGCACGACGCCCAAAAGGTAGATGAGCGACGCCGCGTGGCCGGTGTCTCCGCCGACCGCTGAGTCGATAACATAATTGAGCGCGGTGCAAATCGCGACGGTCGCGAAGGCGGCGAGATATTGGCCGAAGGAAGATTCCGCGGCAAAAGTCCATCCATCGCCGGTGGAGTTTTGATCGAGAGATTCGGGGCGGACGACGTGCAATTCGATGTGGCCGCTTTCCCGAACGAGCCTCCGAAGCAATCTTCCGCCGCGAAACCAATCGAGCGCGGCGTCGCTGCCTGGTTTGCCGACGACAATCTGGGTGACGTTCTGCTGGCGGGCGACGCGCAGGATTCCGCGGGCGACATCCGCATCGGCGGTGGTGATGATTTCAGCGCCCAATTCGCGGGCGAGGGCAAGATGTTTGGTCAAGCGTTCCTGGACTTCGGAGCGCAACGGTTGCGCCTGCTCGACATAAACGGCGATCCACGGGCAGTCAAAACTATCGGCGAGGCGACGTGTCCAACGAATCATGTGGGGCGAAAAAGGGCTGGCGCTGACGCCGACGAGCAGACGATGGCCGGATTTCCAGGGGCCGGAGATTTGCATCGCCTGCAAGTAATCATGGACCTCCTGGCCGACGTGATCGGCGGCGAGGCGGAGGGCCATTTCGCGGAGGGCGTTGAGGTTGCCCTCACGGAAAAAATTCATCATGGCCAGTTCGGCGCGCTCGGGCACATAGACTTTGCCTTCGTCGAGGCGCTTGAGGAGGTCCTCGGGCGGCAGATCGATCAATTCCATTTCCGCGCTGTCAAGCACGCTGTCCGGGACGGTTTCCTGGACTGTGGAACCGGTGATTTGGCGGACGGTATCGACGCGGCTTTCGGCGTGCTGGACGTTCATCGTCGTGTAAACGTCGATCCCGGCGTCGAGCAATTCGATGACATCCTGGTAACGCTTGGCGTGGCGGGAGCCGGGGACGTTGGTGTGCGGCAATTCATCGACGATGGCCAGTTGCGGACGGCGGGTCAGCAGGGCATCGAGGTCCATTTCTTCGAGGGAAACGCCGCGGTAATCGACATGGCGGCGGGGGATAAGCGGCAGGCCGGCGAGCAGGACCTCGGTTTCCTTGCGGCCATGAGTTTCGACGTAACCCACGACGACATCGACGCCCTCACGCAAGGCGCGCTGGGCGGCGCGGAGCATGGCGTAGGTTTTGCCGACGCCGGCGGCCATCCCGAGGAAAACTTTGAATTTCCCACGTTTGGTTGCGGCTTCGCTTTTTTGGATTGCGGCCAATAACGCATCCGGATCCGGGCGATTATCCTCAGCCATGTGAACAATATAGCCGGTTTTTGCGGGGGAGGGATAATTAAAATTCCGTTAAAATGCGGCGTTTGACGGGCGAACTTTGTTCCCTTTCGTTGACTCGTTCCCGGAGGGAATGGCATTGTGGCGTTCATGGAACTTGATTTGGAAGGAGAGCTGGCTGACCGCGCATACCAGATTCTGGCGAGCCTGGTGACGCCTCGCCCCATCGCGTTTGTAACGACGATCAGTCCGGACGGCAAGGTCAATGCGGCGCCATTCAGCTTTTTCAACCTGCTCGGAGCGAATCCTCCGATCCTGGCGATCGCTCCGGGTGACCGCGACGATGGCACTCCGAAGGACACCGCACGAAACGTCCGCCTTACGCACCAGTTCGTGGTGAACCTCGTAGATGAAGGCATCGCTGAAGCGATGAACAAATGCGCGGCGTCGTTGCCCTATGGGGAAAACGAACTCATTCACGCGGGCCTGCACGCGGCTCCCTCGACCGTGGTAAAGCCCCCGCGAATTCTCGAAGCGCCAGCGAGCCTGGAATGCCTTGAATGGGGGACGTTGCAGATTGGAGGCAACCGCGTGGTGATAGGTTTGGTGAAGCGCGTGCACGTGCGCGAAGAATTGTTCGACGCCGAGAAGAAACGGGTTCGGACCGACAAGCTCTTTGTAATCGGCCGAATGGCCTCGCCGCACTGGTATTGCCGCACGCGGGAACGTTTTGAAATGATTCGACCCGCGTAAGCTATAAATGCCCGGATCATTTCGGATATGTTGACGCGAGTTTGCGACTCGCGTATTGTCGCATTGTGAGTAGTAGCGCTGAAATTGTCTTTGATGTTGCACCGTGCGCGGCCACAGGCGGTTATGTGGCGCGTTGGGATGCTCCAGGCGGAGGCGGGATCACGACTCAAGGAGATTCTTTTGGGGAATTGGATAGCATGATCGCCGATGCCGTTTCAGGATATTTCGAGGCTGATCAACGTCCAAAGAGCGTCCGTTTGCATTTCTCGCAAGACCCAATTCTCGCGGTATCGTGAAGCTTCCACGGGACGTGAGCGGAGCGGAAGCGGTTCGCGCGTTAAAACGATGCGGTTTTCTCCAACTTCGACAGACAGGCTCGCATCTTATTCTGCGCAACGGATCCAGGACGGTCGTCGTGCCACAACACAAACCGCTCAAGCCTGGAACGCTTAAGGGCATTGTCGAACAGGCCGGTTTAACCCTGGAGGAATTTGTCGATCGTCTGTGAGTTGAGTCCCTTTGAGGGTTAAAAAAGTATTGCGGGAGTATCAATACCTTACGCACCAACTTTTTCGGCGCTCACCAAGGCTGCGTTGAAGACTTGCAGAAGCCGATCCTTTTGCCGAACAACCGCGTCGGCTGGATTGAGCTTCTTTTCCAAAGAAAGGCCGGATTGCGGATCAGTCAAGCGAAGAATTCGCTCGCCATTCAACAATTTCACGAGATCGAACTGAATTTTATCGTGACCAGCCACACCCCTATTCTTCGCTAAAACCGTAAAATTGCAACATTCGGTTTAAGTTCTCTACTGAAGCCTCGCCCCACGTTTTATGCGCCTGCCAAGCCGCAGCCTCGAAGCCCGCTTCATTCAATTCACAAACGGTTGCCGGCGGATGCGAACTTGTGACCGTGGCGCCTTCCAGAATTTCATGATATAAAGTCACGGATAATTCCTCATCTGGCAGTCCCGCGCGAATGGTCAAACGAAACTCGCGTCCGACAATGCGCGTCTGAGCAACGGCCTCACGGCCCAGAGGATCTTCAAGCGACTGGTGTGTCAAATCGATTTCCACGATGACAAACCCGCTATCCAGCCGCCGACGCAAAAATGACTCGATGTTAATCAACCTTTTGGGCCAACTTTGGCTTTATGCGGAATCAAAGTCAAAAAGCAATCCGGGAGGATGCAATTGTATGACTCCGTTTAGGACTTGCTCACGGAGAATCTAACCGTTGACACTGTCTTTTGAGTGTGACCCAATTTCACGCGCTCGAACCCGGTCATGAAAACGAAACTTTCAAGCGAACTCCCCGATAGTCGTCTTAATTGGTCAATATGGATGCTGACGACGGCGATTTTTTGTCTGTTAGTCGGGGGCATCCAGCCGATGTGGCTTCTCTCTTTTTTGCCAATAAAGGGCGCGGGATTTTGGGTCGGAATTATACTTGGCGGGGTCACTGCGCTCATTCTAAACCGCATCAGACCGCGTTATGCGAGCACTGTGGGAAAATGGAGAGGCTTCTACGATTTTCTTCTTAGACAGATGCCGCCCCCAGACTGAACGAAATGTCTGATTTTAGGATCGAGGCCGTCGAATCCAGAGTTGTTTTTTCGTGTGAACGGGCCATTATCCGGCGTTCTCAATGAAGACCGCCTTGCTCATCGACGAGGATCAGGTCCCACGTCACGCGCTTGCGCAATGGCTTCGGCAGGCGGGGTGGAACGTTTTGGAGGCGAATGACGGGGAAACGGGCCTCGCCATCGCCCTCGAACAAAAACCACAACTCATCCTGTGCGATTTGCAGGCGCCGCGCTACAACGGGTTCCAACTTTGCCGCTTGCTCCGCGCGAAACCGGACGCATTGCGGAACGTCCGTATCGTCGTCACTTCCAGCGGCGGATACGGCGTGGACCGCGCGACGGCCCTTCAAGCCGGAGCGGACGACTGCATTGTCAAACCGATTTTGGAGTCCGACTTGTTGCGCCTGATGTATTCAGTTCCGGCACACGCCGAGGAACCGCAAATGACGCCGGCCGAGCGGCCTTCCGACCCATCCGGCGTGGAATTTCCGCTGTTGCCTCCTGGGGCGATTCCGCAAGGGGAAACGTTGGTGCGATTTTGGGGAGTGCGCGGTTCCATTGCAACTCCGGGGGCATCGACGCTGATGTATGGCGGCAACACTTCATGCGTCGAAGTTCGCGCCGACGGCCAGCTAATCATACTGGACGCGGGAACGGGAATCCGCCCACTCGGCGCGAAGCTGGCGGCGGAATTTAGCGGGGTGCCGCTGGCGATGACGGTCCTGATCAGCCACACGCATTGGGACCACATCCAGGGATTTCCGTTTTTTGACGCGGCTTATAATCCAAAAAATCGATTGCGGATACTCGGTTACGAAGGCGCGCGCGAAGGGCTGCTCGGGGCGTTATCCAGCCAGATGGAAAGTCCCTATTTTCCCGTCGGCTGGCGGCAGCTCCCCAGCCACATTGAGCTTCAGGAACTCAAGCAACCCAATTTCAAAATCGGCCCCATTGCGGTGCAGAGCATGTATCTCAATCATCCTGGCATCTGCGTGGGTTATCGGCTCAACACCAGCGCGGGAGTCATCGCCTATCTGCCGGACAACGAACCGTTCCAGCGCTACAAATTCCATGCCGAAGCCAAATCCCAGGCCAGTCCAACGGGAATACTGGAATTCGCACGCCGCATGGACCAAAGAATGGTTGATTTCGTTCGCGGCGCCGATGTTCTCATCATTGATGCTCAATACGACGCCACGGAATACCAGACGCGGGTCGGCTGGGGACACGGCTGCATCGATGACGTCGTCGCGCTGGCGCTGAATGCGAATGTGAAGCGGCTTTATATCTTCCACCACGATCCGTCGCACGACGACGCAAAAATCACGGGGATGGTCGAATGGGCGCGGCAATTCGTGGCGGCATTGGGCGAGACGCTGCCTGTGGAAGCGGCCCGCGAAGGGGCGGAAATCGTCCTCAAGACTAAAGCAAAAAAAAACTAAATCAGAGAGCCCGGAAAATTTTTTCCAGGTAACGCCGATTGAAGCGGGCGTCGTCCGTAACTTCCTGAAATGATTTGCCACCGGAGCATTCGATAAAAGTGGGACCGTTAAAGCCGGCCTTTTTCAATTCGCGATAGACCGCCGCAAAATCGACTTTGCCCGCGCCGAATTGGATCATCACATCACTTTTTGGAGCGGCGCAGTCCTTGGCGCAAAAGCCGGTGACATATTGCGCGATCGGTTTCAATTCCTCGACCGGGTCTTTTCCCGTGTAATAAATAATGTTGCCGGCGTCATACCAGATTTTGAAGTTGGGCCGGTTGACCTCCTTGAGACATCGCATGATTTCCTCCGAAGCCCCACTGCCGCCGCCATGCGGTTTGAGCACGAGTTTGAGGGAACGCGCCTCCGCGTAATCCGCCGCGTCGGACATGGCGCGATAATAATTGTCGTACTCCGCTTTGTTATCGACGCCAAAGGTCAGCAGCCATTCCAGGTTCAGAAAGTGGGCGTGATTGATTTGGCGGTGGATTTGCTCGATGGCGTCGTCCAGCCCTTTGGAGAAATTGATGCGCAAGGAACCCATCGTCGCCGTCAGACCCGATCCTTCGATCCTCTTTTTCAGCCCGGCGACATAATCGTCCGACGCCTGCGCCCCGATGAATGGCTCTTCCGGCATGGGCGTCAGAAGGCCGACTGTATGGAATCCCGCTTTCTTGATGCCTTTAAGGGCCACATCGAATCCCCAATTGGCGGGTTGCGGCGTGGAGATCGGCTCGATGGCGCTGCCGAATTTTTGCATCCAGGGCCGGTTGAAACATCCGATGGGCCAAGAGACACCCGCCGCCGAAGCATCAAACATATTCATAGTGGTGGCAGCGGCGGCAATCGCGCCCGTTTTGAGAAATCCGCGCCTGGAAAGGTCATTCATGGAAATGGAATTAACCGGCGAAGAACGCGATGTCACGGATATTCTCCGGCTGTCTCAATCTTGCATTTGACCGGATCAAACCGCACCTTTTGCGCGTTGCCGTGCCTAATTTTACCAATCGAGTGCTTTTGCTGTTGGCGTTGATGGCAATCGTCACCATTGTTGATTTCAAACAGAAGGGGCGCGAGGCTTCGAAGTATCGCGAATACGGTTTCATTTTAATCGCGGGCGCAGTTGGCGCGCTCCTTGGCTTCGCCAATGATCTGATTACTTCCTCAATTTCGCCGGACTATTTTGTTTTTGGAAAAGGCCTGGACTCGGGTGATGGCTTGCGATGGCGCGCCGGAATTTTTGGCGCCAAGGAGGGGCTGTCCGCCGGAATTATCGCCGGCGCGGTCTGTCTGTTCGCCACCGCGCAAAAAACCAGCTTGTCCACGGCCCGGATGCGTTCCCTGCTCACCCGGCTTTGGATGCCGCTGGCGGGGGCAGCCCTGGCTGGCTTAACATTGCCATTGGCGGCGGGGGCGTTTGATCCGTTTCATCTCGCGGCAAAGCTCGAATCGTTCCTCAACGGGGACCAGATACGCCGGTTTCTGAGGGTCTGGTGGACTCACACCGGTCTTTATGCGGGTTTGACCCTGGGATTGGCCGCCATGATCGCACGAACGCGGCGGGACAGGCGCATTAAAGCGGCAGAGTGCTGAATTCCACTTCGAGCGTGCTGGTTTTGCCGGCGGGCAATGTCACCCGATTGTCGGCGACATTCCCCGATTCAACGCACACCATGCGCTGAAATTCGTCGCCGCCGAAATCGGGCATCTGCTGGGCCTTGTCCACCCACGGATTCCATACCACCGTGGAAAGCGCGCCGGATTTTTCGATGCGAATGCGGCGGCCGAGATTCGAATCGTGAATTTCGACGGGGGTGGTCGTATCGAGATAAATGCGGTCGGTCTCGCGCGAGATTTTAATGTGCTCGGAAGGTTCGGTTTTGCGCGCGAAATTTTCCGTTTTGTCCAGGTAATCGGTTCCCTTCAAGCCCGTAATGGAAATGGCGCCGATATCGCCGACGTGAAAGTAAGTGTGAAGGCAATTCTCGAACGTGAAATCCTGACCCTCGGACGTATTGGCGATGACGAGTTTGGCGGACAAAGTTTTGCCGGCCATAACATAAAAATCGGCCGTGAACTTCGGAAAGAGCGCCGCCGAAGGGGAATCCGGCAGGCAGAGCCGCAGTGAAACTTCGCCCGCGGAGAGCTGGGAAACCTCGCGCAATTCCCAGGTTTGAATACGAGCGAAGCCGTGCGCGGATTCGCCCTCACGCGGCCCGAACCACGGAAAGATGACCGGCATGCCGCCGCGGATGGGTGTGCCTTCGTTAAAGCGGCTCAGTTGGCTCATGAAAAGCAATGGCGGCTCGTTCTTTTTTTGAAAGTGCGTGAGATGCGCGCCGTGCAGATAAAGTTCCGCATTGCCCCACGCGGTGTTGATTTCCAGCCTGGCCAATTCCCCGTTGCCCTCGGAGAAAAGAACCCGGCCGGGAATTTCCAGAGTTTTTTGCCATTGCGTAGTTGCCATAAGTTGTGACGTGGGCCGGATTATAACCCTCGGCGGCAAGGGTGGGAACAGGAAATTCAAGGAATCGTCGCGCCGCCTGCTGGAAGGGGAATAACTGAGGGGTTCGACCCCCGTTAAAACTGGGGTCTTCAACGCATTGATGCCGTTGGGGTTTCCGGCAAAATGGTGTCAATGAACGAATCTCTGGTTACGATTATAATCCGTTCATTTAACGAAGGCTGGGCGTTGCGGGAAACGCTGCCCGCCCTCTGGGCGCAGGATTATAAAAATTGGGAGCTAATTATTATTGACTCAGGTTCGACCGACGGATCGGTCGAACTGATCAAAAAGGCCGCGCCGCGCAACTTCGTCCAAATCCGGCCCGAAGAATATAATCCCAGTCGCGTGATGAATCATGGGATGCGCCTGACCCGGTCCGAGTTCGCCGTTTTTCTCAATGCCGACGCCACGCCCCAGGGGCCTCAATGGTTGCGCCTGCTGGTCGCGCAGTTGCGGGACCCCCTGACGGCGGCCGTTTTCGGACGCCAAATTCCGCGCCCCGGCTGCCGCGCCGTGTATTGGCATGATTACGACCGGTGTTTCGGGACGGGCCGCGAGTCGGCCAAATGGGAACATTTTTTCAGCATGGTCAGCAGCGGTTTGCGCAAGGACATTTGGAGCCGCCGCGGTTTTCTCGAAACCATGCAATATTCCGAAGATGACGAATACACCCGCTGGTGCCGCGCGCACGGCTATCGTGTCGTCTATTGCCCGGCGTCGGTGGTGATGCATTCGCACAACTACACGCCCGTGCAGGCGTATAAACGTTCTTTCGGCGAAGCCCGCGCTCTGGCGGCCGTATGGACTTCCTCGCCAGGCCAAATCAATTGGCCGCGAACGGTCCTCCTTGGCTGGATAAACGACGTCCGGCGCGATTTCGGTTTTTGCGCGAAACACGGACGGTTGAGCGAATGGAAACATGCCGCGCAAATTCGCTGGCAGCAGAGACGCGCCCGGTTGGATGGTTTTAGGGAAGGCTGGAAATTTTACCGCAATGACAAAGCGATTCACGATTGACGGCAGTTCCGAATTGGAAGAACAGCTTGAACGACTCTGCCAGCGAGTTGCCGCGGGAGTGCGGGATATTTTTGCCGGCGGTGATCTCGAGGCCATCGCGCTGGGCGGCGGTTATGGACGCGGAGAGGGCGGCGTCTGGAAAACCCGCGAGGGGGACCGCCCTTACAACGATTTGGAATTTTATGTTTTCGCGCGCGGCAACCGCCTTTTGCACGATTACCGGCGCGGAAAGGCGTTGCGGGATTTGGGCGAAAAGCTCTCCCCCGAAGCGGGAATGCACGTGGAATTCAAAATCGAATCCGCGGCCCGTTTGAGGCGGTCGCCCGTCTCCATGTTCAGCTACGACTTGGTGGCGGGACATCGCATTGTTTTTGGCGAGGAATCTATTCTTGACGGTTGCAAACATCATTTTGACGCCACAAAAATTCCGCTGGCGGAGGCCACGCGGCTGCTTTGCAATCGTTGTTCCGGTCTTCTTTTGGCGGGTGAAATGCTCAACGAATTGACCGGCGAAGCCGCCGATTTTGTCGGGCGCAACCTGGCCAAGGCGCGGCTCGCGTTGGGTGACGCCGTGCTCACCGCGTTTGGGCAATATCATTGGAGCGCGCAGGAACGCTACCGCCGGTTGAGCGCGCTAAACGTTGTCGAAGACGCTCCCTGGCTGCCAAAAGTTCAATCTCATCACGCGGGCGGGCTCGTTTTCAAATTGCATCCCAGGCCGATCCAAAAATCGCCGGAGGAATTCGCGCGGGAACATCGCGAGGTCTCCTCGTTGGCGCAACAAGTCTGGCTCTGGCTGGAAAGCCGCCGGCTGAATTGCCAGTTTGAGACGACTCGCGATTACGCATTGAGCGGCGTCAAAAAATGCCCCGGCGGGCCGGCCTGGCGCAATTTCCTCTTGACGTTGCGCGCTTTCGGTCCAAAGGGCGCGCTGAGTTCGCTCGCCTGCCGTTACCCGCGCGAGCGCCTGTTCAACGCGCTGCCCCTGCTCTTATGGAACGGCGAGGAAATGCCCGAACCCCAAATCGTCCACCGTTTGCAGGAGGATTTGCAGACGGCGGCGTCGGACCGGACGGGCTTTCTCTCCGCCTATAAACAATTGTGGCCCGGTTATGGATGATAATGATAATTTGCTTTGGCCCCAGCCGCCGTCGAGTTGGCGCTTTGAGGCCGATAGTCCCCATGTTTGGGCTGTGACCTTGTGCGTTTCTCCCGAGGCGTTGCGCCGCCTTGCCTACATGCTTTCGCCGGATGAGGTCGAGCGGGCCGAACGGTTCCGCTTCGATCTTGACCGGCAACGTTTCATCGCGGGCCGGGGTCTGCTGCGGAGAATCCTGGGACGCTATCTCTCCGCCGAACCTTCGGATATCGAATTTGATTACGGCCCAAATGGCAAGCCGTTGCTGGCCGGGGATTTCGCGCGGAGCGGTTTGCTCTTCAATCTCGCCCATTGCGAAGACCTCGCGCTCGTCGCGGTGATCCGGCGCGGCATGATTGGTGTCGATGTCGAGCGCGTCCGGTCGTTGCCGGACGCCGACGACCTGGCGTCCCGGTTCTTTTCACCTCGCGAACGTTCCCGCTATCGCGATTGCCAATTCGGCGAACGCCCCGCGGCTTTCTTTAACATTTGGACCCGCAAGGAAGCCTGGCTTAAGGCGACTGGCGAAGGCATTGGGTGCGAGTTGGATAAGGTCGAACCGGCGGACCTGTGTCGTTTGCACGACCTGGCCCCGGCGGCGGGATTCGCGGGCGCCCTGGCCCTTGCGCCGGATGGGCGCCGGCCCAATTGCTGGCGTTGGAATAATGATTATGACTGATTCGCTTACCCATCGTCCGCCAGTTGCCATTCTCGGCGTGCCTTTTGACAATGTCACTTGCGCCCAGACGGTTTCCTTGATCGAAGGCATGATCGCCTCGCGCCGTCCTCATTATCTGGTTACGGCAAACGTCGATTTTCTCGCCCAGGCGTCGAAGGACGTCGAATTGCGATGGATTCTCCTGGACGCGCACCTCGTGTTGTGCGACGGAACCCCGCTGGTTTGGGCTTCGCGTTTTCTGGGCAATCCCCTGCCAGAGCGGGTGGCGGGCGCGGATTTGGTGCCGCAATTGATTCGCGTGGCGGCGCAAAAGAAGTATCGCATTTTCTTTCTTGGCGCCACGCCGGATTCCGCCAAAGAGGCGGTTTGCAGAATGGAACAGCAACACCCCGGTTTGGTCATCGCGGGGCATTACTCTCCGCCATTTGGCACGCTGCTGGAAATGGATCACGAAGAGATCAAGCGTCGCATCCGCGAGGCGCGGCCGGATTTGTTGTTTGTCGCTTTTGGATGTCCGAAAGCCGAAAAGTGGATCGCGATGCATTATCGGGAATTGGGCGTGCCTGTGGCGGTGGGGGTTGGCGCGACCATCGATTTTTTGGCCGGTCGCGTGAAAAGGGCGCCCAAGTGGGTGCAACGATCGGGTGTGGAATGGCTGTTCCGCCTTGCCCAGGAACCGCGCCGGCTGACCCGCCGGTATGGAAGGGATATGTGGGTTTTTGGACGCCTGTTCACGGCCCAATGGTTGCGGCATCGCCCGGCGAGACGATTGAAAGCCAAATACGTCCCCATCCAATTTCACACACAGCCCGACAGCGCGGATGCGCCAGTGATCGCGAAGTTGCCGGACCGGCTGGACGTCGCCTCGGCGCCCGACGCCCAACGCTGGATGGCGCCAATCCTTTCGCACGACCGAGATTGTCTGCTGGACCTGTCGGGCGTTCGGTTCATTGACAGCACTGGCGTTGCGCTTCTCGTTCGGGCGCAAAAGCGATTTCGTTCGATGCATCGGCGCCTCGTGCTGGTGGCCTGCAGTCGCTACGCGCGACGCGCGCTGGCGCGAATGCATCTGGACGAATATTTCGAAATGGCTCCGGATAACAACACGGCCGCGGTGATTATTCTTGACCGCCGGAGGGAGGAAGCGTTGCGCGTGGCCCGGCGGTCATTGGACGCCGCGCCGGAAGTGTCGTGGCGCGGAGAAATCACCGCGAACAGCGCCGCCGAAGTGTGGAACCGCACGCGCCATTTGCTGGAGGCTCCCGGGCCGGCGCGCTCCGTGGTGATCGACCTTTCGGAAACGCGCTTTATCGACAGCACCGGCTTGCGGATCATGGTGCAGACGCAGCAATTGGCCTGCCTCCGGGGAACAAAACTTATTTTTGCGGGAGCGCGGCCAGCCGTCCGAAGCGTCCTTCGCGACGCCGGGATGGACCTGCTCCTGTTGGAAAAGCCCGAACTTATGAATCTCATCGCCGCCCCCATTCCGGCGTCTTGAATATCGGCGTCTCCACATTGATGATCCAGCGCGGGCAAAGCGGCGTCGCCCAATACGTCCTTGCGCTGCTCCGCGCGATGCTGCCCTATTGCGAAGAAAACGGGCACACGTTGAATCTTTTCGTTTTGGAAAAGGACCTGCCGTTGTTCGACTTCATTTCGCCTGTGGCGCGTTTAACAACCGTTCACGAGAAATTCCGCGGCGCGCTAAAAAATATTGTCTGGCACCAAACCGCCCTTCACCGGCTGGCGCGAAAGAGCCATTTGGATGTCCTTCACATTCCCAGCTACCGCCGTCTCCTCTGGCGCAAGCCGTGTCCCGTGGTCGCCACTGTTCACGATCTTGCTCCGTTTCGTGTCAGTAAAAAATACGACTGGTCCCGCATGTTTTACGGTCGTGTCGTCGTCCCTCGGCTGGCGCGCCGCATGGACCAAGTGGTGGCTGTCAGCGAAAACACAGCCGGGGACATCTCCCGGTTTTTCAAACTGGCGCGCGAACGGCTCACCGTCATTCACAATGGGCTGGCGCACGACCGCTTTTTTCCAGCGGACCCGGCGCAAGCCAGGGTTTGGGCCGAGAGTCGTCACGGCCTCCGCCATCCATTCTTTCTTTATGTTGCGCGTCTGGAGCATCCCGCCAAAAACCACGTCCGGCTCATCGAGGCCTTCGAGCGTTTCAAAAAAGCGACTGACTCGGAGTGGCAGCTTGTGTTTGCGGGGGGTGATTGGCACGGCGCCGGCGAAATTCATTCGGTGATACATCGTTCGCCGTGCGCGGCGGACATTCGCTCGCTGGGGTTCGTGCCGGACGCGGACCTGCCAAATTTGTATCGAGCGGCGGGCGCTTTTGTTTATCCGTCATTATTCGAGGGATTCGGAATGCCCCCAATAGAAGCCATGGCGTGCGGTTGCCCCGTAATTTCCTCCGCCAGAGGCGCTTTGGGCGAAGTGATTGGAAACGCCGCCGCGGTCATTGACCCGGAGAATTCCGAATTTCTAATGGCCCAACTGTGCATCGTTGCCACTTGCGACTCCACAAGAAACCGGTTGCGCGCCGCCGGCCTCGCCCAGGCCCGGAAGTTTGACTGGAACAAAACCGCCGCCGCAACACTGCGGGTTTACGAGCGGGCTGCCTCAGTCGGAAATCCTTAAAAACGACGGCGTTGACACTCCCGCGCAAAACCTTTATTGTTATCCGAAAGAATAAAGGATTCACACGATGCTTACTCGAGTTTGCTTAGTTATCGCGATCGTTGGCGCGCTGGCCGCTGGCATAATCAGCTTTACCCAGGTTAAAAATATCATCGAAACCACAAGAGCTGCTCGCGACCAGTTCCACAGTGAGCGTGATATCGAACACGCGGCCAGACAAACCGCCGAAACCAGCCTGAAAAAGACCAAGGCAGACTTGGAGACCACCAAGAAAGAATTGGCCACGACAAAGAGCGATCTCGACAACGCCAACGCCAAAGTCGCCGATCTCGACAAGAAAAACACCGATTTGACCGCCGATTTGGATAAAACCCGCGCCGATCGCGACACAGCTCAACAGGAATTGGAACAATGGCACCTCATCCCCGGTGGCCTCAAGCCCCCTCAAATAAAGGACATGATTGATGAATTGGCCAAGACCAAGCAGGAACGCAATACCTTTCTCGCTGAAAACAAAATCCTTAACGATACCGTCACCGATCTTAAAGATCGCTGGAACAGAATCTTTGGCGACACAGGTCCTGTCATTTTGCCGACGGGACTCAAAGGCCAAATCGTCGCGGTGGATCCAAAGTTTGATTTCGTAGTGCTCAACATTGGCAAGGACCAGGGAGCAAAGGAACGCGGCGAAATGATGGTCGAGAAAGACGGCGTGCTGCTGGGCAAAGTCCGGATCGCCAGTGTCGAAAAGGAACGCTGCATTGCCAACATTCTACCGGATTGGAAACGGGGCGAAATCATGGAAGGCGACGAAGTTCTGTATTAATTTTTTAATGAAAATCTTGCGCATAACTCTCTGCGCCCTTTTTCTGGCGCTCGCGGGTTGGGGCCTCACTGGCTGCGCCACGGATGACTCGGACAATGTCTCCGCAATTCCGTGGAACACTCCGCAAAGCTGGGAAGGGCCGCTGCCTTCGACGATCAATCAAGGACGTTGAACGTCGCCGTTACTTGGCGAATTCCACGCACCGCGTTTCCCGGACGATGGTCACGCGTATCTGTCCCGGATACTGTAATTCTTCCTCGATCTTTCGCGAAATATTTCGCGCCATCATATAAGCCTGTTCGTCACTGATGACGCCGGGCTGCACCAGGACGCGCAATTCCCGGCCCGCTTGCAGCGCGAAACATTTCTCCACCCCCGGGAACGAAGCCCCGATCCGTTCAAGGTCTTCGACCCGCTTGATGTAGGTCGTCACGGTTTCCGACCGCGCACCCGGGCGCGATGCGCTGATGGCGTCCGCCGCGCTCACAAGAATCCCATAAACAGCCGTGTGCGGCACCTCCCCGTGGTGCGAAGCCACGGCATTGACGACTTCCTCGGATTCACCGTAACGCTTCACGATCTCCGCGCCAACAATCGCGTGCGACCCTTCCACCTCATGGTTCACCGCCTTGCCGATGTCGTGCAAAAGTCCCGCCCGCTTCGCCGTTACCACGTCGAGCCGCAATTCCGACGCCATAATCGCCATGAGTTGGGAAACTTCGATCGAGTGCAGGAGGATGTTCTGGGCGAAACTGTGGCGGAAATGCAACCGGCCCAGCAGCTTGATCAATTCCACGTGCATCGGCGCCAAACCCAGTTTCATCACCGCCTCCTCACCAGCCCTCTCGATGAATTGGTCCATCTCCTGCGAAACCTTCCCAACAACCTCCTCGATTCGCGCCGGATGAATGCGCCCGTCCAAAATCAACCGTTCCATAGCCTCCCGCGCAATCTCCCGCCGCACCGGATCAAACCCCGAAAGCACGACCGCTCCCGGCGTATCGTCAATGAGGACCGTCACACCCGTGACGGCCTCAAAAGCCCGGATGTTGCGGCCTTCGCGCCCGATAATGCGCCCCTTCATCTCCTCGCCCTTGATATTGACAGTCGCGGTGGAAGTTTCAAAAGAGTGGTGCCCGGCGTAACGCTGGATGGCCAGGGTGATGATCTTGCGCGCTTTCTCCTCGGCGCACGCCTTGGCTTCCTCCAGGACGTGTTGGGAAAGCTGCATTGCATCCCGCATGCTTTCGCTTTCCACCTGCTTCAGAAACGCCGCGCGCACCTCCGTTTCGCTCATTTTGGAGACGCCCGCCAATTCCGCGCGGCGTTGCTCCACCAATTGCGCGGCCTGCGCCCGAAATCCCTCGACTTCCTCCGATTTTCGCGCCAGCGCCTCCCGGTCAGCCCGCACCACCTTCTCCTCCCTGACCAGATTTTCCAATTGCCCGTTGACCAATTCCTCCCGCTTTGTCAACCGCTGTTCGTTGACGCCGAGTTCCTTATTGCGCGCGACCGTAACTTGCTCCGATTCCGCGCGAGCCTTCAGGGCCTCCTCATTCGCGGCGAGCCGGGCGTCCCGCGTGATGGCTTCCGCCTGGCGCCGCGCTGTTTCAAGGATTTGCTCCTTCTGGTTTTCCAATCCCGCCCGGACGCTTCGCTCGCGCCAAAGCTGAAGCATGGAGCCGAAAAGAGCGCCAATCATGAAGACGACTACTCCCGCGTAAAAATAAGAATTATTCATCGATAAACTGAACTATTCCGAAATTTCCAACCAGCGGGTCGGTGTCAAAATAAAATTCATATGAATATCGTGCGCCTCAGCCGGAATTTCCCCAACAACCTGCGAGTCGAAGGCGACTCCGCATTTGGCCCCGGCGATCTGCGCAAGCAGGCGGTCATAGTATCCCTGCCCCCGCCCCAGGCGATGCCCAACAAGGTCAAATCCTAACCCGGGCGCCAGCGCCAAGTCCAGCGAGTTTAGCGGAAAAACCACGCAATGCGCCCCCGGCTCCGCAATCCCAAATTTTCCCGGCGCGCAATCGCGCTGAAGATGGGAGACCCGAACCGCCTCGTATGTTCCCATTCCAGCCGCAAACCGCGGCAGCAGCGCAATTTTCCCCGATTCCAGCGCCAAATCAATGAGCGGCGAGAGGTCCAGCTCCCCCGCGATTGCCGAATATAAAAGAACCGACCGGGCCTCCTTCCAAACCGCCTGTCCGCGCAACCTTTCCCCGGCCTCGGCGGATGCCGCCGCTCTGTCACGCTCCGCCTGGTTCTTGAGGATGAGCCTCAGCTCCCGGCGCAATTCCGTTTTGGAACGGACGTGACTCATGGGGGCGTTTGGCCTCGCAACGCTTCAATTTCTTTCCGCCATTTTTCCACTCGTTCCTTGATCTTTTTCTCCGAACCCTGGTCGCCCGGTTCGTAATATCGCCGCGCCGCGCCCAAATAATCCTGCGCCACGAAATGTCCGGGAAAATCATGCGAATATTGATAGCCCTCCCCATGCCCCAATCGTTGCGCCCCGGCGTAATGAGTGTCGCGCAACCGTTGCGGGATCGCCAGCGTCCGCCCGGAACGGACATCCGCCAGCGCCGCGTCAATCGCCACAATCGCGCTGTTGCTCTTGTTCGCCGTGGCAATGTAAATCGTCGCCTCCGCAATCGGAATCCTCGCTTCCGGCCATCCCACAAACTCCGACGCCTGGTGCGCAGCGCTTGCCAGCACCAGCGCCATCGGGTCCGCAAGCCCGACGTCCTCCGCCGCGCAAATTAGGATTCGCCGCGTGATAAATCGCGGGTCCTCCCCGGCGTGAATCATCTTGGCCAGCCAATACAACGCCGCGTCCACGTCGCCGCCCCGCATCGACTTGATGAAAGCCGAAATCGTGTCGTAATGCGCATCGCCATCCGCGTCATAAACAATCGCCTTTTTCTGAATGCACTGCTCCGCGGCGGAAAGGTCAATATGAATGACCCCCGTCTCATCGGGCGCCGTTGTCAGCGCGGCAATTTCCAGGGAATTCAGCGCTTTGCGCCCGTCGCCATCCGCCACTTTCGCAAGATGCCGCAATGCGTCGTCTTCCGCCTGGATTTTGACGTGCCCCAGCCCGCGCTCCGGGTCCGACAACGCCCGCCGCAGCAACTCCAGAAGGTCCTCCTCCGTCAACGGCTGCAACTCGAAAATTTGCGAGCGCGACACCAGCGGTGAATTGACGAAAAAAAATGGATTGTGCGTCGTCGCTCCGATCAACCTCACCACCCCGCTCTCGACATCCGGCAGCAGCACATCCTGCTGCGCCTTGTTGAACCGGTGAATCTCGTCGATGAAAAGAATCGTCGATTGCCCGGTGTTTTCCAGCCGGTTGGCCGCCGACGCTAACACACGCCGCATATCCCCCACGTTCGATTCCACCCCACTCAACCGTTCAAATTTCGACTTTGTCTGCCGCGCAATGATTTGCGCCAGCGAAGTCTTCCCCGTTCCCGGCGGCCCGTAAAAAATGAGCGATTGAATCCGGTCGGCCTCGATGGCGCGGCGGAGCAATTGCCCTTTCGCGAGAATATGTTTCTGGCCGGCGAACTCGTCCAGATTTCTCGGCCGCATCCGCGCGGCCAGCGGCTGTTGGGCGGAGGATTTTGGTTCCTCCTTTGCGGCTTCAGGCGCGCTCGCCGGGGTAAACAAATCGTTGCCTGTCACGTCGAAGAATATAACAGGAAACACTCCTCGAACCAAGCCGGAAGCGCGGTTTTATTGCGCCGTCACGTTCGCCCACGGGATCCCCCCCTCCGCGTAGGAAAACGTCATGTCGTTGGTGTTGAAAGCCGGATAATTGCGCGCGTGCTCATCCGCAAAGAGGACGTTCAGCGTCCCGTTGTGTACCCGCGAAGGCAGATACTCCTTGTCAAACAAAGTATCCTGCGAATAGTTGTCCGGGTCCGCGTCGTTTTGCTCAAAGGGATAATTGCAATCTCCGGAGAGAATATACGCGGACGGCAGCAAAACGCTTTTAAACGAAACGCTCGCGGCGTCGTCCGCCGCCACGTAAGCCGCTCGCGCCCCCATGAAATAGCTGTAGGGCGATTTATTGAAAAGCTGGCACAGCGCCGCGCAGCGAAGGACGTTCGTGTTGATGTAATACACCGCCAGCGGCTGCGACCATGGCGGCGGATCCACCGCGTTCCACAGCACAGTGCCGTGCGGCATCGGCAGCAGCGAATTATTGTCATCACCATACATCTGCATCGCCAGCCCAAGCTGCTTCAGGTTGTCAAGACATTGGACCCTCACCGAATCCTCCTTCGCCTTGCTCAGGGAAGGAAGGAGCATCCCCGCCAGGATCGCGATGATGGCTATGACGACCAGCAATTCAATCAGTGTGAACGCAAGCGCCAATGGAATCGTTTTTCCCACAGTTCTATAATCCGTTTCTACCGTTCCTAAAGACTTCGCCCGCCGCGAAAAATTCAAATAATTTCGTCCCGCCCTCGTTCCCGCAGTTTCGTCCGGATATCCTCGGCAAACTCAAACTCGCCGCAATCCGCCAGCCATCGGTATCCTCCCGCCACATCCCCAAACGTCCCTTCCAATTGCGCGTCAAATGCCTTATCAAGTATGTTTCCGAACGATTTCCCCGGCGAAAGTCCGATCTCCATCAAATGCCGTCCGAGCAAAATGGGACGCGGCGCCTCCTTCTTCACCTCCAATTCATGCGCCCGTTCCAATAGCAATTTCACGTTTTCCGGCACCGTGGCCGGACGCGGAGGCCGCCCCATGCTGTCCGCTGTCATCACCACGCACAGACCGTGGATGTTCTCCGGCGCCAAACGCCTCGCCAGCCGCCGCACAGCGCGGTCGCTCATTTCCTGGAAATGAAAAAGATGATTGCGCACCAACGGAATGACCCGCTCACGAATGGCCGTCGGCGCGCGCATCCTGTCAAGAAATACCGCCGCAAGCTCCGCCCCTACCTCCTCGTGCCCCGGTGAAACGATCCGCATTCTTCCCTCTTTAAGCTCCTGCCGAGTCGTCGCCAGCTTACCGAAATCGTGCGTCAGAATCGCAAGCATATAAACAATGCGCGACTCCGCATCCGCCGAGCGCCAGTCCTGAAGGCCCGCCATGGCGTCGCAACAATGGCAGGTATGTGTCCACACATCCCCCTCCGGATGCCATTCCGGCTCCTGCGGAGTTCCCGCCATCGCTTTGATCTCCGGAAAATGATCCACCCACCCACTGTCAAACAAAAACCGCAGCCCCGCCGACGGTATTGCGCTCAATTCCGCCCACTTGAACCATTCCTCCCGCACACGTTCCACCGCCAATTCCCCATAAGCCGATTTAATCTCCCGCGAAAGCGCGATTGTTTCCGGCGCCGCCCGCAAATCGAATCTTCCCGCAAACTGCATCCCGCGCAACACACGCAACGGGTCTTCCGCGAACGCCCCGCTCGTATGGCGCAACACGCGATTTTTCAAATCCGCCACGCCTCCAAAAAAATCAATCACCTCGCGTTCGCGCGGATCGTACATGATGGAATTGATCGTAAAATCCCGTCTCGCCGCCGCATCCCTGGGAGTGATCGCCGGATCAAACTCAACCGCAAACCCCTTGTGTCCCGGCGCAACTTTGGAATCTTTGCGAGGAACGCTAAAATCGTAATTGTGCCCGCTCCCCGTCGTCAATTTGACAACTCCGAACGACCGTCCCACCAAATCCGTCCGCCCCCATCTGGACAGCGCCTCGAGGAGCGTTTCATAATCCGCGCCGAAAACCTCGACATCAAAATCCTTCCCGTGCGGAATTCCGAGAAGCGCATCGCGAACGCATCCGCCGACCAGAAAAGCGCGATTCAACTCCGGCGTTTCCCGAAGAATGCGTTCCAGCTCTGGCGGCATTAAATCCATAATCGGTCTCAATAAAGTCCCGTTTTTATTATCGGCCTCGCCCTTGACTTGCTCACTGTCCGCCACGAATTTCTTTCATCTATGGATAATGGTCAATGCACCTGTTGCGTTGTGGGTGGCGGACCCGCCGGCGTCATGCTCGGGTTCCTCCTGGCAAGGGCGGGGGTAAAAGTCACTGTGCTCGAAAAACACAAAGACTTCTTCCGCGACTTCCGGGGCGATACAATTCATCCCTCGACCCTCGAACTCATGCACGAACTCGGCTTGCTCGAAGAATTCCTTCGCCAGCCTCATTCGGAATTGCGGGAAGTCACGATCCACTTCGGCGATCAAATCATCCACATGGCCGATTTTTCAACCCTTCCCACCCAATGCAAATTCATCGCATTCATGCCGCAGTGGGATTTTTTAAATTTCCTCTCCTCACACGCCCGGTCTTATCCGCAATTCGAATTGCGAATGGAAACGGAAGTCACTGACCTGCTTGTCGAGAATGATCGAATCGTTGGTGTAAAGGCGTCCACTCCCGGCGGCCCTACTAATATCCGCGCCAATCTCGTCATCGGCGCGGATGGCAGAAGTTCCACCGTCCGCAATCGAGCAGGACTCGAAGTGGAGGACCTCGGCGCGCCAATCGACGTCCTTTGGTTCCGGTTATCCAAGCACCCGGATGATCCGGCCCAGGCTTTCGGCTTCACCGCTGGCAATCAATTCTCCGTGCTGCTGGACCGGGGCGATTATTGGCAATGCGCCTACGTGATCGGGAAAGGCAGCTTCGAGGCGCGGCAGGCGCGGGGCCTTGAAGCATTTCGCAAAGAGGTTGTCCATTGCGCCCCGTTCCTCGGCGCGCGTGTGAACGAAATTACCGGCTGGAACGACATCAAGCTCCTCTCCGTCAAAGTCGATCGTCTTCGGAAATGGCATCGGGAGGGTCTCCTTTGCATTGGCGATTCCGCGCACGCGATGTCTCCCGTTGGCGGCGTGGGAATCAATCTTGCGATTCAAGACGCCGTCGCGACCGCGAACCTGTTGGCGGAGAAACTTCGCGCCGGAAAAATCCAGGAGTCCGACCTTCATTCAGTCCAGGCGCGCCGCGAGCGGCCCGCGCGTCTGACCCAGGACCTCCAGATATTTCTTCACAAGCACTTGCTCGAAGTCATTTTCAACTCCACCGAGACAATCCCGCCGCCGCTGCCCATGCGTCTATTTGAAAAATTCCCCCGTCTCCGCACCCTTCCCGCCCGAATGGTCGGCATCGGTTTCCGCCCCGAGCACATCGCGACAAAAGATTGAAGGTGCGCGAAAAACTTTTCATACCGGCAAAATTCGGCATCATGTCCGTAGTTTCCGAAATCAATTGAAGATTTATTGTAAAGCGAATGGCGAAACGAAAAACAACAGCCAGAGGTTTGGCAAAAATTAGCGGACAGGGCAAACCGTCCGCCGCGCTTCCCGTTGGCTATGCCAGGCTGCTTGGCAACCTCAAGGCGCGTGTCCGCGCGGCGCAACTTCGCGCGGCGGTTTCAGTCAACCGCGAGTTGATTCGGCTTTATTGGGACATCGGTAAAATCATTGTCGAGGCGCAAAAGACCAAGGGCTACGGCAAACAGGTGGTGGAACGGCTGGCGGAAGACCTCCAAAAAGAATTCCCCGGCACAGCGGGTTTCTCGCCGCAAAACGTCTGGTTCATGCGCAGCTTTTATCTGGCCTGGCTGGCGATGCCGCAAAAACTCTCACAAGCTGTGAGAGAATCCAAAACCGCAATTCTCTCACAGCCTGTGAGAGAATTGGCTGCGTCCGCTCCACCGGCCCCCATTTTGGAATTGCCGTGGGGACACAATCGCCTGCTCCTGACCAAACTTGAAACTCCCGCCATCCGCCTCTGGTATGCCCACAAGGCCATTGAACACGGCTGGTCACGCGCGGTGCTTACGCACCATATCGAAACGCATCTGCAAAAACGCGAAGGCAAGGCCGTCACCAATTTTCAACGCACGCTGCCGCCACCGCAGTCCGATCTTGCCGAACAAACGCTCAAAGACCCGTACAACTTCGATTTCCTCACGATCCGCAGCGATGCGCACGAGCGCGATCTCGAACAGGGTTTGCTGGACCATATTCAGAAATTTCTGCTCGAACTCGGCGTTGGATTCGCGTTTGTCGGCCGGCAATATCACATGGAAATCAGCGGCCAGGATTATTATCTCGACCTCCTGTTTTATCACCTGCGGCTGCGCTGCTACGTTGTGATTGATCTGAAAATTAAGGCGTTTGAGCCGGAATTCGCGGGCAAGATGAATTTTTACCTTTCGGCGGTGGACGATCAGTTGCGCCATGCCGATGACAAACCGTCCATCGGCCTGCTCTTATGCAAGGAACGCGACCAACTGACGGTTGAATATGCGTTGCGCGATTTGAAAAAGCCCATTGGTGTCGCCCAATGGCAAACCAAACTGGTCGAATCCCTGCCCAGGAATTTGAAAGGCAGCCTGCCGACTGTGGCGGAAATCGAGGCGGAACTCGACAACCCCACGAGCTGAATAAGGTGGCGCGATTTTGTAATGCCTCAGTGACGGCGGGAAAACGGCCCATGAGTTTTCATTTTTTTATTGCCGTATGTATGTATTATACAATATATACATGCCATGAAGCGTCCAAAAACTCCCGATTCCGCTCTCCACCGGAATTTTCTCCG
>DATAUD010000106.1:0-65594 GCA_036268455.1 Verrucomicrobiia bacterium | reverse complement strand
GAAGGGCGGCAGGTCTTTTTGACGCAGGCTTCGTTGCTCGTTCCTCACAGATCCATTCGGATATGCTCGTCGCTCGCGCCTCGCCTGCGTCAAAAATCCCTCGCCGCGAATGGCTAGCTATTTATGGGACACTACACTAGTATAGTTGCAAGCAGCCCATATCCGATCCGGCGCAGTTTAATTCCCGGTACTGGTCTAACTTTTGACACAAGGTGTTCATTTGACATTTTTCCTTTCCCGCCCAGCATCTTATCCGCCTACGAAATTCATGACCTTTTCTCCCATGCTGATCAGCTTGTGCAACGCCGAAGTCGGCCATTTGGACAATTGCGAATACCAGGCCGTTGTGGTCGTGAAAAAACGGTGCAACTCCCGAAGACGCGCCTCCGTGTGCTTATCCGCGCCGAGTTCGGCATCCGTCAGGCACTCTTGCAACAACGAAAGGGTCGGATCAACCTCACGGCGCTTCCTCTCGTCCAGCACCAAGCGGAACATCTCCCAGACATCGGTCATAGTTTCGAAGTGGTCCCGTTTATCCCCCAAAACATGGATCAGCTTCACTATTCGCCAGCCCTGCAACTCCTTCAGACTATTGCTGACGTTTGAGCGGGCGACATTCAACGCCTCCGCAATCTCCTCGGCATTGAGCGGACGCGGCGAAAGATAAAGCAGCGCGTGAATCTGGGCGACTGTCCGGTTAATCCCCCAGCGTGTCCCCATTTCCCCCCAATGAAGGATGAATTTTTGCTGCACCGGTGTGAGATTCATAATTTCTTTTATTTCTGTTAATACAGAAATCGTATAATCCCTCTCCTTTGTCAATTTTAAACGGGGTTATGGTTGCGCTTCGCCGCCGCATCTGCGAGTCTCCTTATTTACGTTACCAGATTTCAGCCGCGACTTTTTGTCTATGCCAGTCAAAGATCGAATCTCCCGTCCAACATTTTTACTCCGTTTAATTCTTCTCTTTCTTTTAGCCGCAACGAAATTGAGCGCCGCCAACATGACTCCGATTTCCGTCACTGGATTCAACCGCGATCTCGTGATTGAAAGCACAGCATCCGGCGCGCCCTATTCGAACTATGCAGCGGAGTTCAATCCTGCCGAGGGAACATGTTTTTATCAGCATGGCTTGCCAGGCTATAGCGATGGTTTGCCCGCGACTGGTTCGTTCACCAGCGCGACAGGCGACGGCACCACTTTTCAATTTCAGTACTATACCGCCAATAATGCGTTGGTGCTGAGCAGCGAAACTGGCGTGACCAACGGGACGCTGACCTTGACGTCTCCGGCGGTGTATAACCGTATTTCCGTAATCGCCAACGCGGCCAACGGCAACAGCAGCGGCGGCGCAACAATAACGCTGCGGTTTTCCGATGGAAGTTCATATGTCACCACTTACTACGCGCCCGATTGGTTTAACAACACCACCAACATCGCGCTCGGCGGCGTGGACCGGATTTTGATTAGCACGGGCGCGCTCAAAGATTCGGGCACGGACAATCCGCGTTTCTACGAGACGACGATTGATTTGGAGGCGCTCCTGGGAAGTGCCAACAAACCGCTGGTCAGCCTGACTTTTGACAAAGCTCCGGGGATTGAGTCCGGCCTGTCCGGCGCCACGGCGATCTACGCGGTGAGCGGCGAACCATTGAGCCAAATCATGACGCCGATCGCTGTCACCGGTTACAATGAAGATGTGGTGATTGAAAACACCGCCGCAGGTCCGCCTTATACCAATTACGCGGTTGAGATGAACGCCGGAGAGGGGACTGCGTATTACGAAAGCGGGTTGCCCGGCACCACCTATGGGCTGCCATCTTCCGGCACTTTCCTCAGCGACGTGGATGGAACGTTATTTCAATTTCAACCTTATACCACCAAAAACGCGCTCATTCTCAGCAGCGACACTGGAATCAGTTCCGGGACGTTGACGGTTACTGCACCGGCGGTGTACCAGAGCCTTGCGATACTGGCGAATTCCGGCAATGGCACTGCGACTGGCACGGCCTCTCTGACGCTCAATTTCACCGACGGTTCTTCGGTGTTGACGACGTACAGCGCGCCGGATTGGTTCAACAACACTCCCTACGCCCTCGCGGGCATGGACCGCATAAACCTTGTCAGCGGCTTGACCAACGGAGGGCCGAGCAACCCGCGATTTTATCAATCCACGATCAACCTCGCCGCGTTGCTTGGTATGAGCAACAAGCCGCTGGCCAGCCTGGTTTTGGGGCAGGCCGAATCGGCAAACTCCACGGCTATTTACGCTGTCAGCGGTTTGCTGGCGCCACCCGAGTCGCCTTATTTCCTAAGCCAGCCTTCGAACACCACTGTTCTCGAACTCAACGAAGTGGCATTCAGCGCGGAAGCGCTGGGAAATCCTTACCCTGCGTTGCAGTGGTACCTCAATGGAGCGCCGGTCCCTGGGGCGACGAATTCCACCTACACCATTCCATCCGTCCCACTCGCCTACAACGCTGCGCAAGTGTCAGTGGTGGCGTCCAATGTGATCAGCAACGTCAATTATAGTGTGACCAGCGCGGTGGCGGTCTTGACGGTCGTGGCGGACGCCAACCTGCCCATTCTTTTCGGCGCGCAATCGCTGGGTTTGACACAAGTCGTAGTCAGTTTCTCAAAGCGCATGGCCGCGGCAACGGCCACCAATACAGCGAATTATTCCATCACCGGCCCGAACGGCGCCCTCGCCATATTGAGCGCGGCGCAGGATTCATCTCAGAGCAACGTGGTGCTGTCGATCAACGCAATGACCGATCAAAGTTTCTATGTCGTGACCGTCAATAATTTGATCGATCAAACGGCCGGAGGAAATATCATCGCGCCCAATTCCCAGGTCGGCTTTATTGCCAGCGTCTATCAGCCGGCGGGGGTTGGCAATTCGCCTGCCGGTGGAGGGCAGGTCGTCGCGACCAATGGACTGACGATTACCGGCGCGGGCACGGCCATTGGCGGGACCAATGATCAATTCGAGTTCAGTTACAAGACAGTTTCGGGCAATTTTGATATAGCCGTGCGTTTGGCGGGCTTGAGCCTTTCGGACACTTGGGCGAAGGCGGGGTTAATGGCCCGTGAATCGCTGGCTCCCGGCGGGCGCTTTGCCGCATCGCTGGCGACGCCCGTTATCAACGGATGTTTCTTTGAATGGCGCAACCCCGCCGGAAGCGCCAACCAATCCGCCGGAAGTTTCCCGGACAACTACCCGAACACCTGGTTGCGCCTTAATCGAGTTGGCAACGTTTTCAGCGGTTTTGCCAGTTACGACGGGCAAACCTGGACGCTCCTGGCCAGCCAGACCATTGCGATGTCCAACCAACTTTACCTCGGCTTTGCTGTTGACAGCGATGAATCCAACCAAATGGTGACGGCGCAATTCCTTGAGATCACCAATACGCCCGCCAACGCGGTCGTCGGGACAGTGGCTTATCCTTACGAACCGCTCGCGTCGTGCAGCCGCACAACGCCGATCGTGTTCTCGGAAATCATGTGGAAACCCGCTCCGCGCGGTGACACCAACGATTGTGAGTTCGTGGAGCTTTACAATTCCAACCCGTGGTTTCAGGACGTCAGTTCCTATCAAATCGTGTGCGCGGATATGAATTATACCTTCCCGCCCAACACCGTCATTGCGGGCGGAGGATTTGTGGTTGTGGCGGCGTCGCCGGGCAGCATTCAAAACGTGTACGGAATCACCAACGTGATGGGGCCGTACAATGGCAGCCTTAAGCATTCGGAAACTTTGCAATTGATCGATGAACACGGCTCCGTTCTATTGACAGTCCCCTATACGGACGCTTATCCGTGGCCGGTGGCTTCCGATGGGACGGGCCACTCCATTGTCCTGGCCAATCCGAGTTACGGCGAAGGCGATCCCCGCGCGTGGGCCATCAGCGACATCGTCGGCGGCTCACCGGGGCAAATGGAATCGTTCCATCCAAGCCCGTTGCGCAATGTCGTCATCAACGAGATACTGGCGCATTCCGAGAATCCGGCGGTGCCGGCGTTTCTTGAACTCTACAATCACAGCCCGCAAACCGTCGATCTTTCGGGGTGCATTCTGACTGACGATTCGACCACCAACCAATTTGTGATTCCCCAGGGGACTACAATTGGCCCGGCGGGATTTCTTTCCTTCGACGCTTCGCTCGGCTTCAACCTGAATCCCGCTGGAGACACGATTTATTTCATAAAGCCCGATGGCAGCCGTGTGCTCGATGCGGTGCAGTTTGAAGGGCAGGGGAACGGTGTCTCCTGTGGCCGATGGCCGGACGGAGCGAATGACTTCTACCCATTGCAATCGTTGACACCGGGGACGAACAACAGCCCCATTTTGATTGGCAATATCGTCATCAACGAATTGATGTACGACCCGATCAGCGGCGACGACGACGATCAATATATCGAACTCTACAACCAGGGTACGAATGCTGTCAGCCTGTCCAACTGGCAGTTTACCGCCGGTGTGACGTTTATTTTTCCGCCGAACGCCAGCATCGCTCCGAATGGCTATGTCGTTGTGGGGAAGAATACGGCTGAGTTGTTGTCCAATTATCCGAATCTCAACGCCGCCATCACCTATGGAAATTATTCCGGCAAATTGTCGCATGACGGCGAGCGCGTCGCGCTATCCATGCCGGAATCGCTGTACGGCACCAATACGATTTACGTCGTCGAAGACGAGGTGACCTACGGAACCGGCGGTCGCTGGGGACAATGGTCATCCGGCGGCGGCAGCAGTTTGGAATTGATTGACCCTCACAGCAACCATCGTTTGGCCGCCAATTGGGCGGATAGCGATGAATCCCATAAATCGACCTGGGTTTTGGTTCAGAACACTGGCGTACTCGACAACGGCGCGAATTACGAGTCCGGCATTGAACATGCGCAAATTGGCATTTTGGATGCGGGCGAATGTCTGGCGGATAATGTTCAAGTGCTTTGGCAGGGGACAAACTGCGTTGAAAATTCTACTTTTGAAACGGGCGTTGGCGATTGGTCATTTCAAGGAAGCCATGTTCGGTCGAGCCTGGATAGCCCCGGTTACGACAGCAGTTACTGCCTGCACATTCGGAGCAGCGATAAACTCTGGCCGGCGGAGAATTCCTGCGAGGTTGATCTCAACGCCAATAACATGGCGGCGGGCGACACCGTCACTTTGAGTTACATGGCCCGGTGGATTCATGGCACTCCAGAGCCTGACTTTCGCCTCAACGGCAACTGGCTCGAAGCGACGGCGGTTTTGCCCGTTCCCACCAATCTCGGCACGCCCGGCGCGCCCAATAGCACGCTCATTACCAATGACGGCCCCGCCGTGTACCTGGTGAGTCATTCGCCGGCGGTGCCTGCGGCCAATCAGTCCATCGTCGTCACAACGCATGCGCAAGATCCCGACGGCGTTCAAGGCTTGACGCTTTATTATCGAATTGATCCCGGCAGCGCTTACACCAGCGTGACTATGAAGGATGACGGAACGGGCGGCGATGGGATTGCCCACGACGGCATTTACAGCGCGACCATTCCAGGACAGGCATCCAACACCATCGTCGGGTTTTACATTTCCGCCGTGGACAATCTGGGCGCTTCGACGCGCTTTCCCGCGCTGCTGACTGACAATTCACCCGCGCGCGAATGCGTCGTGATGTTCGGCGACGGCAATCCGGGCGGCAGCTTCGGCGTGTATCATATTTGGTTGACGCAGACCAATGTCACGCGCTGGGCCAATCTGGCTGATTTGAGTAACGAAGGGAACGACTTCACCTTCGTTTACGATAACAACCGGATCATTTACAACGCGCTTGGCCATTACTCCGGCAGTCCCTTTCACCAGGAATTCAACAGCCCGGTCGGCAACCTCTGCGCTTATGATTTGGACTTTCCCGACGATGACAAGTTTTTGGGCGCGACCAGTTTCAATAAAATCCACCAGCCAGGCAACGATCCCGGAGACGACCTAAGCTTGCAACGCGAGCAAACGACTTGGTCATTCATGCGCGCGTTAGGCGTGCCCTGGGGCTATCGCCGTTTCGTCGCTGTCTATGCCAATGGAAATCGGCGCGGTGGCACGTTAATGGAGGACGCGCAGGTTCCCGACAGCGACATGGTTAAACAATATTTTCCCAATGACACCGGCGGCTTTCTTTATAAAATGCAGCCGTGGTTTGAATTCGCTCCGTTTCCATCCACCTATAAGATTGGCGATACGCCGGAGGCTTACTGTTATCTGTTGCCGTTTGACACCACGGGCGAGGTCAAGAAGCCGGCCCGCTATCGGTATAACTTCGAGATTCGACGCACGCCGGACACTTTCAGTGACTTCACCAATGTTTTCTCACTAGTGGACGCGGCTAATTCCTCCGCAAGCGCGAATTACGCGGCGAACATGGAAAACATGGCGGACATGGAAGAATGGATGCGCACGTTTGCCGCCAATCACGCGGCGGGCAACATCGATTCTTTTGGCACGGAGATAAGCCAGAACATGTACGGCTATATTGGCGTTGCCGGCACCAAATACACGCTCATGCCGTGGGATTTGAATATTGATTTGGGCGGCCCGCAGTCCTTGGCGCCCGGCCAGAATCTTTTACAGTACGACAGCAACGATCCTAATATGGGCCAGATTTATCAGACTCCCGCGTTCTTGCGGATGTATTGGCGCGCCCAACAGGAATTGGTCAATGGTCCGCTTAATATCAACCTGACGACTGGCCCGCTGATGAACGCGAAATACAACACTTTTGTTGCCAACGGATTGAACGTCGAAAATCCGAACACGGCGATTCTACCGTGGATCGCGTCGGCGCAAAGCAGCATTTCGGAGCAGCTTGCGGCCGTCAACGCCACTAACTTTGAGGTCAATCCCACTGTTGTGGTCAGCAACGATGTCGCCTATGTCACTGGCACCGCGCCTGTGGCGGTCGAAACGGTTTGGCTCAATGGGGAAGCTTGGCCCGTCACATGGACGACGCTGACGAATTGGAGTATTGCCGTTACATTGCGCGCGGGAACCAACCAATTCAATGTCGTCGGCGTGAATATGCAGTCCCAGCCTATCGCAGGAGACAGTGGCAATGCTTTCGTCGTTTATAACGGAACGATTCCCTCCCCGGTGGGAAAGATTGTGATTAACGAAATCATGTACGATCCCGTTGTTCCGGATGCGGATTTTATCGAATTATACAATAATTCAAGCAATACGACGTTTAATCTGTCGGGTTGGCAAATTCCCGCTGTGGCTTACACGTTTTCGAATGGCGCGAGTATTGGGCCCAACGCATTTTTGGTGCTGGCGGCGAATCAGGCCGCTTACGCGGGCGCTTACGGCGTCACGAACACTTTGTTCGACGTTTTTCCGGGCACGTTGCAGCCGGGCCAATTGCTTGCGCTTTCGCAGCCCGGCGGAACCAGCAATTCCGTGGTGGCCGAGGCGCAATTTGACAGCGTGTTGCCCTGGCCGACCAATGCTTCCGGCACCGGGTATTCGCTGCAATTGATCGATCCCCACCAGGACAATTGGCGCGTCGGCAATTGGGCAAGCCAGACTGCCACGCCGGATGCGACCAATCTTGTGGCCGCTTCGCGAGTGCCGTTCCAAACGTTGTGGCTGAATGAAGTTGAGCCGGAGAATCTGACCGGCATCACCAACAGCGCCGGCGAGCGTGAGCCGTGGATCGAACTTTACAATCCAAGCAGCAATACGGTTTCGTTGGATGGACTTTATTTGTCGGACAATTACACCAACTTCGGCCAGTGGGCTTTCCCGTCGAACGACGTCATCAATGCGGGCCAGTTTCTGGTCATCTTTGCTGACGGCCAGACGAATCTTTCGACCGCCAGCCAGCCGCACACGAGTTTTGTTTTGCCGGGTATCAGCGGCTCGCTGGCTTTTAGCCGGCTTACGAATGCCCAATGGCAGGTGCTCGACTATCTTAATTACACCAATCTGTCGGCCAATTACTCCTACGGATCGTTCCCGGATGGGCAAAGTTTTGTCCGGCAAGTTTTCGCGCAGCCGACGCCCGGCGCCCCCAATGACGGGTCCAGCCTTCCGCCGCCATCATTCGTTCCTTATTTGACTGCGGGATCCGTGTACGCGCAGAATTTTGATTCGTTGCCGGACCCCGGTTCAACGTCGGTCGATTCCGGAAACCCGGTGACCGTTGATGGCGTTACTTATTCTCTCTCCAATCCGTATGACTTTGCTTTTCCTACGAGTGCTAGCGGCGTGAATGGGGGATTGGGTATTTCGGCATTGACGGGTTGGTATGGATTGGCCAATCCAACTGCCAGCGTGGGCGTCCGATTCGGCGCCACCGATGGTGATCAGACCACCGGGGGGCAAATCAGTTTTGGTTTGCCCAACAGTTCCAATCGCGCGCTCGGTCTGCTCGCCACGAGCACGACGGGATACACCGCGTTCGGCGCGAAATTGATCAATGGCACGGGGCAGGCGCTCAAATACATCAACCTTCAAGTCACCGGGGAAATTTGGCGCCAGTCGAATTTGCCCAAGACGCTGGAGTTTTATTATTTCGTTGACCCCTCCGCGACGAACTTTTTTTCGACGAGCGCGACGGCGTTTCTGCCTGCGTTGAATGTGAGTTTCCCGACCATTGCCAACGACGTGGGCGGGGCGGCGGTGGATGGCACGGCGACGAACAATGAAGAGTCGCTTGCGGTGGTGAACCAACCGATCACCAATTGGCCTCCGGGCGGCGCGCTTTGGCTGGTGTGGGAGATGGCTGGCGCAACGGGAAAGTCGCAGGGATTGGCAATCGACAATTTGAGTTTCTCGGCGAAGGCCCAGGCGGCGCTGAACGCGGTTTCGATGACAGCGCAGGCATCGCCGACGAATGTTGTGTTGACGTGGCCGGGCGTGATTGGGCAGACGTATCAAGTCCAATACAAAACCAATCTTACCGATTCGGCGTGGCTGCCGTTGAATGCGCCGGTATCGGGAAATGGGGCGAGCTTGAGTTTTACGAACAGTCCCGGAAACACGTCGCAACAGTTCTATCGGCTGGTTGTTCTGCCGCCAGCTTCGTAATGCCTGGAACTTTTACTCTTCGCCGTCCCAATACTCGGTTTCGTTCCCTTTCAATATGATCCGCTCGGACGGCTGGGCAACCGCCCACTTCCGGCTGTCTGGATAATAGCAAGTCGCGCCGATGGGGTTATCGGCAATAACGTAATAGACAAAATCCTCCTTGCTCTCGTTGATGATTTGATGGGCCTCGTTCGGCCCAAAAAGAAACACGTCGCCTATCGAAACTTCAGTGACGCCCTGGTCGTGCCGGACTTTTCCGGCTCCGGCGATGACGACGTAAAGTTCCCATTGCGCGGAGCGGGCATGGTAAGGGCAACGCGTCGCCCCTGGCGGAATTCGCGTAACCGCGAGATCAAAGGGATGACGTTTCAGGAGATCGAGCGAGCGCGAGTCCCGACCAAGAGCGACAGAGACGTCCTTGGTGTGATGATGGTATTTGCCCTTTGGAGATTTCAATTCGTTTTCGGTGACGGCGTTTAGATTGATTTTGCGCATAAGATCGAGACATAAGTTTACAAATTATTTTTCATTCCGCCACTCGCTTGGAGAAAGGCTCTTCGATAGACTCAACAAGGCGGCTAACGTCGCTCACCGAGCAACTATCACTCGATTCACCGGTCTTGCGCCAGACTATTGAGTCCCAATGGCGAGAGCATCAACTGGTAAGGCCAGCGGTTTAGAGCACTTCGATTTCGTAAGACACAATCCAAATATCAATTTGGCGAAACCGTTCTTTCAATCGTTCCTTGAATCTCGCGAAAAAGGCCCGGTTTTCGGGAGTGGCTTCGATTATCAACAATCATGCGGAAATGCTCGTCTTCAAACCGTTGCCCTTCATGCATCCATGTGCCGCGGAACAGGTCCGGAGATGTTGTCAAAGCCCCGAATACAGTCACGAGTTCTTCTTGGGTCTCGAAGAATCTTTCGGGTTCGACCGGACTGCCGTCATTATACCGGGTTGGGAGCAGAATTTCGTAGCGCCTGCGTGGCATAATCCTCGCTCATCCATTCGTGCGTCTGAAAGTTGAGTCCCTGAGTCTGCAAAAAAGTCGCCGCCGCCTCTGGCACGATGAACTGACCGTCCGGCAGGCTGACTATGCGACCCCGTCGCGCCAACTCGTGAAATGCGCACACGGCCACGTCGCGCGATGGGAACGAAATCCTCGCGTATTTCATGCGTACACTATCGTCGAGCGGTGAAAGAGGGTCAAGGCGCATTCAGCGGTTAGCATTTCTGAGATGAGAGCATCAACTGGTAAGACCAACGGATTTAGCCAACGATGCAGTTGACACACGAAAAGTTCCGCGCGGAGTGCGCAGAGAAAAAGGAAAATTGAAGCACCGGAAATTGAGAGTTGCTCATTGAAAGAGGAGTTTAGCGCAAAGTCGCGGAATTGAGCAAACACTTGTAAGCGAAGGAGATTGATACGGAGGCCATTGCCGCGATTGTGAAGAGATTTTCGCCAATTGCCAAAAGTTTACGCGCGGGTTTAATTTCGGGTAATGACAGAGGCTCTTCCCAATCGAACGGCGCCGCGCGAAACGCGGGCGTTGGCTTTGGACGCGATGCGCGGACTGGCAATTCTCGCGATGCTGCTTTCCAGCGAAATGCCGTTCGGCGCGAATTCGCTGCCCTCATGGATGTATCACGCGCAAGTGCCGCCGCTGGAGCATCAGTTTATCCAGATACCGGGGATTACGTGGGTTGACCTGGTTTTTCCGCTTTTTCTTTTTTCAATGGGCGCGGCTTTTCCGCTGGCGCTAGGCCGGCGTCTGCGGGCGGGAGTGTCTGAATGGAGCATTGCCGGTTCGATTCTTAAACGCGGCTTTCTGCTCGCTTTTTTCGCGCTGTTCGTCGTGGACATTCGTCCTTATGTCCTGAGCGATCATCCGACCACGCAAACGTGGGTGCTCGCGTTGCTCGGGTTCCTCATCCTTTTCCCGATTCTCACACGGTTGCCGGCGCATTGGAGTTCAGCGGTTCGCTGGACGATTCGCGGAATTGGGTGGGTTTGCGCGATTCTCTTTTTGGGATTGACGCGTTATCCCGACGGCAGGGGTTTCCGCCTGGAACGGACGGACATTATCATTGTCGTGCTGGCGAACATGGCGGTTTGGGGCGGGTTGATCTGGCTGTTGACGCGCGACCGGCTTCTGCCGCGCCTGGGAATCATCGGGATCGTGCTGGCAATCCGGCTCTCGAATATGCCGCATCCGTTGGGCGGATGGGTGACGGATTTCTGGAATTTTTCGCCTGAGCCGTGGGTTTCGTGGATTTATAAATTATATTACCTGCAATATTTGTGCATCGTTTTGCCGGGAACGGTCGCCGGTGATTCGCTTTTCGAGTGGGGCCGGTCGGCGCAATCCGGCCTGTCGCGCACATGGCCGGTGTGGAGGGTCTGGGCGCTGGGCTTTCTGATGATCGCGTTTGTCCTGGTGATGTTGATCGGGCTGAAATCGCGATGGGTGCCGGAGACGCCGCTGGTGGTTTTTCCGATGTGCGTGGCGGGCTGGTTTCTTGTCAAAGATGCGCGCGCGTCCACGGAGCGGCTTTACAAAAGTCTTTTCCTATGGGGGGCGTATTGGATGGTGCTTGGGCTGTTTCTTGAACCGTATGAAGGCGGCATCAGAAAAGACAAGGCGACGGTCAGTTATTATTTTGTGACGTCCGGTCTGGCCAACTGCATTTTGATCCTTCTCTCGATTGTCATCGACTACTTCAAGCGCGAACGCTGGCTGGGGCTGTTGATCGAAACGGGGCGAAACCCAATGATCGCCTACGCTGGTGTCAATAATTTTATAAACCCTTTGCTGGCGCTGACAGGGTTGGCGGCGGTTTTGGATCATTGGGCAAGCTCACCCTGGCGCGGTTTTTGGCGAGGCGTTCTCGTAACGCTTGCGATGGCCGTCGTTACAACGCTGCTGACGCGGAGAAGGATTTTCTGGCGGACGTGATGGAACTCGAAAACAAGCTGAATTGCGCCTTGCCGCGCGACCGGCGCCACGGTAAAATGGGGCTGTGTTGGATTGGAGCAAATGTGACGTTGTGGAGCGCGTGCCGGGAAAGGTTAGTGGGGCATGGCTTTTTAGGGGTACGCGCGTTCCAGTGACGGCGCTATTTGAGAATTTGGAATCTGGCGCCACAATAGACGATTTTCTCGAATGGTTCCCAGGCGTGGCTCGCGAGCAGGTGGAGTCCGTTCTCAAACACGCTGAGAGAAGTTTAATTGTTGCGTAAATGTCTTTGCGGCGCCCATGAGAATTCTCTTTGACCAGGGCGCTCCGGCGCCGTTGCGCCAAAGTTTGACTGCACACGCGGTATCCACGGCTTTTGAAATGAAATGGGAACGATTGGAAAACGGGAAATTGCTGACGGCGGCGGAAGGGGCGTTTGACGCGTTCATCACAACCGACAAAAACCTTCGCTATCAACAGAATCTTGCCGGGAGACGATTGGCAATATTGGTTCTTCCCACGACAAGCTGGCGTGAAATCGAAAAGCACACGGATTTGATCTCAGATACGGTCAACACGCTCAAGCCCGGCGATTTTATCGAACTCCAGATTTAAGCATTCCGTCTGCAAGACCCACGACCGCTGTCGAAAAAAACGGCTTTAATCTTGGGGATTGAACCAGCACTATCAGCGCACCCGTGAGGTTCCTATCGCCAGCCGCGTTCTGGTTCGCCGCCACTCTGCCGGTGGTGGTGGTGTTTTACCTGTTGAAACGCCGCCGGGTGGTGAAACTCGTTTCGAGCACGGTCCTTTGGCAGAAATTCCTCGCTGACACCCAGGCCAACGCGCCGTTCCAAAAACTTCGCCACAATTGGCTGCTGGTGCTGCAATTGCTCCTCTTGCTCCTGGCGATTCTTGCGTTGAGCCGGCCTTATTTTGCCGGGCACGCCCGTGCCACTGGCCTGCGGGTGGTGATACTTGACGCGTCGGCTTCCATGCAGAGCACCGACGTTGCTCCTTCGCGCTTCGAAAAGGCGCGCGCGGAGGCGCTTCATTTGGTGGATAGCCTCAAAGACCAGGAACAGATGTTGATCCTGCTGGCGGCGGGCAATACCGTTGTCAAACAATCCGCCACCGACGACAAAGCGGTTCTGCGCCGCGCCATTGAAAATTGCCAGGTGACCGATTCCACGACGCGTCTGACTGAAGCTCTGAAATTGGCGGGCACGCTCGTGCGCGACAAGCATGACCCGGAAATCGACCTTTTCAGCGACGGCGCCGCGGGCGATTTGAGCGAATTCGAGAACAAAGGGTTGAATGTCGTTTATCACCGGGAGGGGGAACGCTGCAACAACGTCGGGATCACTACGCTCGATATTCGCGACAATCCGGATAACCGGGAGGAACGCGCCATTTATGCCAGCGTGGTCAATTTTTCGACGAACACCCAGCAGACGGTGCTGGATCTTTTGTTCGACCAGAAAATTGTTGACACGCGGCCTTTGACTCTGGCTCCCGGTGAAACGTCGCCGCAGGTTTTTTCCGCCACGCAGGAGCGCGACGGCATTTTCACGGTGCGGATCGACACCAAGGATGATCTGGCGGCGGACAATCAAGCCTCGATTGTCAGCCTTCTGCCGCAGCCGATTCGGGTGTTGCTGATTTCCCACGGGAACCGATTTATGGAAAAAGCGCTGCGAACCGTTCCAGGCGTCGAGGTGAGCGTCGCGACCGATACATTGGACGGCGCGCCGAATTCCGACGTCGTGGTGCTCGACGACGTCACGCCATCCGTCTGGCCGCAAGGCAGCGTGCTTGCTTTTCACGTCGTCACCACGAATTTATTTGAGGACGGGTGGACGAATATTGATTCACCGGCGATTGTCGATTGGAAGAACACGCACCCGCTGCTCCGCTACATTAACCTGGATAACGTCCAGATCAGCGAGACGCTCGGCGTGCGCGCGCCTGCGTGGGGCATTCCGCTGGTTGAAACGCGCCAAACGCCGCTGCTGCTCGCCGGCGAATTGGCGCATCAAAAAATAATCTGGGTCGGATTCGATACGTTGCAAAGCACCTGGCCGTTGCGCGTTTCTTTCCCGATTTTCATCGCCAACGCCGTCGATTGGCTCAATCCGGCTTCAACCAAATCCCGCCAATTGCTTTTGCACGCGGGCGAGCCGTTTCGATACGCGCCGGCGCGCCCGGTTGATTCCGTGGAAGTCACGCTGCCGGGCGGCGCGAAGGAAAAGATCGCCACAGCGGGCAATCGGGAAATTCTTTTTGGCGATACGACGCGGCAGGGGACGTATCATTTGCGGGCCGGGACGAACGAAGCCGCGTTTTGCGTCAACGTGCTCGATGCCGGCGAGAGCAATATCAAGCCGCGCGACGAATTGCAGTTGGGGAAATTCAACAAGGTGGGCGCGACAGAAGTGAAGCAGGCGAGCGTCGAAATCTGGCATTGGATCGCGGCCGGCGCGCTGGCGGTGTTGATGTTCGAGTGGTGGTATTATCATCGGAGGACCGTTTGAACTGGCCGCTGGTTTGGAACAGTCTTGGCGTAAGTGGAGCGGCGACATTTCTCGGTCTGGCCGGGGGGGTGCTGGCGGCGCTTTGGTTCGCCGCGAGCGAACCGCCCTGGCGCACGTTTTTTCTCGGTGGCGCGGTGGTGGCTTTGATTTTGCCGCCCTTTCTCGTTGTCAATTGCTGGATTGAATTGCTGGGTGAAAATGGAACGTGGCGCCACTGGCTGCCGGTCAATATATATACGTTGGGGGGCGCGATTTGGGTGCTCACCTTGCTGAATTGGCCGATTACGTTTTTGTTCGTGACGGCTGCATGGAGGCGCGTCCAGGCGGCGCAATTGGAAGTCGATCCGATGATGGAGGGTCGCTTTTTGTTGCGCTGGCTGCTGCTGCCGATTGCGCGGGCGGAAATCTTGCAGGCGGCCATCCTGACCCTGGTTTTGGCGCTGAACAATTTCGCGGTCCCGGCGATTTTGCAGGTGAAAGTTTTTCCGGCGGAGGTTTGGGTCCGCTTCAACACGACGTTCGATTACTCGGCGGCGCTGGCGTTGAGTTGGCCGATGGTGCTCGCTCCGGTGATCCTGATGTTTTGTTTTCGGGGCGGAAATAATTCGTGGAACTGGCAATCCAATCCGGCGACGGCGCAGGCGTTGCGGCGGCAATTAGGCCCGCGCTGGTACTGGCTCGGCGGCGTGGCGGCGCTGGCATTGGCCGGGTTTTCTCTCGGCGTGCCTGCGTGGCAGCTCGCGGGCAATCCAAAAACGTGGCGCGAATTCTTTCCCGCGCTGGCGGCGGGGCATTCGGCAATTTCCCACTCGCTTTTGTTCAGCACGGTTTCGGCGTCGATCGTTATCGCGGCGGCGTTGTTGACGTGGCGGATGCGGCTCGATTCCGTTTTGTGGCTTCCGTTTTTCATGCCGGGCGTCCTTTTGGGCATCGCCTTGATCTGGGTGTTCAATCGGCGCGGTTTGAGCGCCATTTATCAAAGCGCCGCGATTGTTTTTATCGCGTATGCAATTCGTTACGCCGGCTTGGGATGGAACGCGGTCGCGCGCGCGATTCGATCGGGCGATCCCAGCCTTGCCGCCATGGCGCGATTGGAAGGCGCAACGTTCTGGCAAATGCTTCGCCATATTTATTGGCCGCAAACGGCCAGCCAGATCAGCGCGGCGTGGTATGTGACTTACCTGCTCTGTTTATGGGACGTGGAGACGCTCGTGCTCATCGTTCCACCGGGCGGCGAGAGTCTTTCGCTGCGCATTTTCAATTTGCTCCACTACGGCCACAATTCCCAGGTCAACGCGCTTTGCCTGCTGCTGCTGGTCCTGGGGCTTTTGCCGTTGCTGGGCTGGATCGCGCTTCAGTCAATCCGAAAGATGTGCGCGGCCTCATTGTGCGCGCTGGCGTTGTGCTTTCTGGCGGGTTGTTCAGCGGACGACCAAAAGGGCGCGCCGGTCCAGAGCCGTTTTTTCAGCCGTGTGGAAGTGATCGGAACGCGCGGCGCGGGGATTGGCGAATTCAACAAGCCGCGGTCAGTAGGCGTGGACGGGCAGGATAATCTTTACGTCATCGATATGACGGGCCGCATGCAGAAGTTTTCGCCGGACGGGAAATTTCTCCTCTTTTGGCAAATGCCGGAAACGGCCAAGGGACATCCAAAGGGAATGTGCCGCGACCGCCACGGAAACATCGTGTTGGTCGAACCGCATTATTCGCGCGTCAATTATTTTTCGCCTGAAGGCAAACTGCTCGCCCAATGGGGCGTCAAAGGGACAAACGCGGGACAACTCGGGATGCCTCGCGCCGGCGCGGTTGATTCGAACAACAACATTTATATTTGCGAATATACCGATTCCGAGCGCGTCCAGCATTTTACCGCCCAGGGAAAATATCTCGGCGGCTGGGGCCGGCTGGGCGACGGTCCCGGAGAATTCAGCCGCGCCGAGGGGCTGGGCATCGACGCTCGCGACCAGGTTTATGTGGCCGATTCCTGCAATCACCGCATCCAGGTATTTACCCCGGACGGCAAGTTCATTCGCGCTTACGGCAAGGCGGGTTCCGGGCCGGGGGAATTCAGTTACCCGTACGATATTTTGATTGACCCATCGGGATTGCAGTTCGTCTGCGAATTTGGCAACAGCCGCATCCAGATTTTCGACGCGCAGGACCGGTTGCTGGAAATTCTTGGCGGGCCGGGCGGGGCGCCGGGGCAATTCAGCAATCCCTGGGGCCTCGCGATGGATTCAAAGGGAAATCTTTACGTGGCGGACGCGCTGAACAATCGCGTTCAGAAATTCATCCGCAAATGAACTTCCAGTTTTCCAACCCTGTGTGGCTTCTGGCGCTGATCCCAGCGGTGCCGTGGGTCATCTGGCTTTCCTGGAAATCGGACGTGCGAATCGAGGCGTGGCGGCATTGGAGCGCGCTGGTGTTGCGGTTGCTCGTTGTTTTGGCGCTCTGCCTTGGCATGGCGGGGTTGCAATTCAAGAAACCGCTCGAAGGGATGACTGTCTTCTTTATGCTTGACCGTTCGCAAAGCGTTCCCTCGCCCCAGCAGGAGACCGCCCGCGCCTATGTCAACCAGGCCTCCAGCGGCAAAAAGCCGAACGATCTCGCCGGCGCGCTGGTGTTCGGAGCCGATGCCGCGATTGAAAGCCGCCCCAACCCGCAGCTTGATTTGCGCCAAATCCAGGCGGTCGTCGGCACTGAACGGACCGACATAGCCGGCGCGATCCGCCTCGGCACCGCCGCCTTCCCGGAAACCGGACAGAAGCGGCTGGTCCTTCTTTCCGATGGCAATGAAAATGTTGGCGACGCCCTGTCCGCGCTCGCCGCCGCGCGAACGCTGGGCGTGAGCATGGACGTCCTGCCTTTGGGCGCGGCCCGCGGCAACGACGTGTCGATACAAAAATTGACCGTTCCTCCAAACGTCAAGAAAGGCCAGACCTTCGACGTTAAAATTTTCGCGCAAGCCGACCACGATCAGAGCGCCACCATCCGTCTTTATCTCAATGAAACCGCGCTGGGCGAACAGAAGGTTCAATTGAACGCGGGCAAAAACCTTTTGACCTTCCCGCAAACTTTGGACGGCACCGGCTTTTACAAATACGACGTCCAAATCGACGCTCCGGGCGATACCGTCCCGCAAAATAACCGGGGCATCGCCTTCGCCACCGTGCGCGGCAATCCGCGCGTGCTGATTATTTCCAGCGATCCTAAAAAGGACCGGCCGCTGGTTGACGCGCTTCAAACCGGCAAGTTGGAAGTCAAGATGACCGACAGATTTCCCGACACGCTGGCGGAGTTGCAAAGCTACGACGCAATTTTCCTGAGCAACATTTCCGCCGGTGATCTCGGCCTCGATTCCATGCGATTGCTCGAAAGCGCCGTCCGCGATTTCGGCGTGGGCTTCGTGTGCGTGGGCGGCGATCAAACCTACGCGGCGGGCGGCTATCGCGGCACTCCGTTGGAGGCGATGCTTCCGGTGGAGATGGAATTGAGCAGCAAAAAAGTCCTGCCAAACGGCGCACTGGCCATTGTTTGCCATGCCACGGAATTTCCCGGCGGCAACGGCTGGGCGCGCGACATCGCGTATGCCGCGCTCGACGCGCTTGGCCCCCAGGACGAAATGGGAATCGTGCTTTGGGACGGCAACAATCACTGGCTTTTTCCACTCTCGAAAGTCGGAAATAAATCCGACATGGGCCGCAAAATCTCCGGGATGAACCCCGGCGACATGCCGAGTTTCGAGGCGCCGATGCAATCCGCCTACGATGCGCTCGTGAAATCCACCGCGAGCCTCAAACATATGATTGTCTTCAGCGATGGCGATCCCGCCGCGCCGAGCAAAACGCTCGTCCAGGACATTATCAATCACAGGATCACCATCAGCACCGTTATGATCGGCGGGCACGTCGCGCCGGACACAATGTCATGGCTCGCGGCCGAGGGGCACGGCCGTTTTTGGGCGGTCGATTCCGCGTCCGATCTTCCGCAAATTTTCATCAAGGAAGCCTCCGTTATTTTAAAGTCAGCGATTTTCGAGGAACCGTTCAAGCCGCAGGTGCGCGCCCTGAGCGAAGTCATCAAAGGCATCGGGCCGGCGGAATATCCCCAACTGCTCGGCTACGTTTGCACCACGCCCAAAGGTCGCGCCGAAATCCCGCTTGTCACACAAAAGGGTGATCCGCTGCTCGCGCATTGGCAATATGGCTTGGGCCGCACCGTCGCTTTCACCTCCGATGCCCGAGCCAAATGGGCCATCAATTGGGTGGGCTGGGACAAATACCAGCAATTCTGGCTGCAAGTGGCGCAATGGAGTTTGCGCCGTTTGGACGCCGCCAATTTCAACACCGAAGTTGCCGTCGAAAAAGGCGAAGGCCATGTGAGCGTCGAAGCCATCGATTCCCAGGGCCATTATCGGAACTTTCTCAATCTACAGCTTCTCGTCGTCAGCCCCACGGGCGACAAGCAAGTCCTGCAACTGGAGCAAACCGGCGCCGGGCGTTACGACGCCGTGTTTCCGACCAAGGAAGTCGGCGCCTATTTGATGAACCTCACCGACCGCGGCAACGGGCAGTCGGAAGCCCTCGGCCTCAGTGTCAACTATTCGCCCGAATTTGACGACAGCGGTCCGAATTTAAATCTCCTGCGCCGCCTGGCGGAATTGGGAGGCGGAAAAGTTCTCGATCCCCAAAAGGACAATCCGTTCACGCACGACCGAATCAAGACGTTCCAGCCTTTTGACCTTCGCGACTGGCTGCTGAAGTTTGCGATATTGCTGTTTCCGATGGATGTCGCCGTCCGCCGAATTCAACTTGACAGAAGCGAATGGCTGCGCGCCACCAACAAACTGCGCCGCTGGATATTTTTCTGGAAGGGCGTCCCTCGCGCCAAAGAAGCCGAAGAATCCCTCTCCGCGCTTCTGGCCCGCCGCGGCCAGGTTCGTTCCGAGCGCACCGCCCCCGCTCCCAACCCCGCCTTGTTCGAGCCTGAGAAACCCGCGCAAACGGAAGTTCAAACGCCTCCCGCCGCTCCCGCTTCCCCCGCCGCGCCGCCGTCTCCCGACAAACCGCCCGCGCCACCCCAAGGCTCAACCACCGGACGCTTATTGGACGCCAAACGCCGCGCGCAAAAACGAACCGACCGCGAATAACAGAACCTCAAGGGGAAATCGCGACGCCATCGAACAATGTCGAATTGAGCGCCGAATTGTTGTGGGCTGTGACGGCAAGCCCGGCGAGCACGGTTTTGCCCATGGGAACGGTTGCGTGACCCGCGCTTTCCCAAGTCGTCCCATCGGCGGAAACGTAGCTGTCGAAATCCTCGCCATGCCGCACCAGTTTGAGCCACCCCGGCGGTTTTGCCACCGGACCATCCAGACTTGTCGAGGAGCGATCCGCGACGGCCCGTGTTTGCAGGACTGAGCCGCCCTGTCCGGTGAATCCCACAAAAACATATTTTGCCCCGGCGGAAGTATTCTCCCGCAGCATCACTCCCGCTTTGGCCCAAGGATCTGTGTATTGAAACGAAGCCACGCGCGCCACGATCTGCCCGTTGCCCGGGAGGCTCTTGAACGCAAAATGAAATGAGTCCGCGCTTTCCCAAATGTCGTTGCCCGATGCAAGCACGTTGAACTTTCCGGCGACGAAACTCGCTTCCCCGTTCACGCCGACGTCCCCAATGTCCATGTTTTGCCAGCCGTGCGGCAACGTCGGGGTCGTCGCATGCAATGAGGAAATCCATTTCGTGAAAAGCGCGACCGCCGCGTCATCAACCAAATTGCGCGCGAGCGGCGGCATTTGATTTCCCCCGGCTGACCGCAGCCGCTCGATCAGGATCGATTTTTTTAAATTGTCCGCGACAACGACTTTCGCCCCGGCGATTCCCATCTGGTTTGCGACCGGCCCGTTGATCAGCCCCTGGGACTTCAACGGCGTGTCAAACCGAGCGTCAAAAAAAGCTTCCACACCGCCGGGCCGATGGCACATCGCGCAATTCGCGTCCAAGTACGAGCGCACGCGCAAGTTCGGCGAAGCGTGAACGTCCGTCACAGCCGACAGGCGCGGCATCCGTGAAATTCTTTTCTCATCCAGCCGCGTCCTGAAAAGGCCGAGATGATTCCACGTCCGAAGCTGGTTGTCCGCGAGGCCGCCGGGGTATTTGAATTCACCGTTGAGCTGCCGCGTTTTCACACCCAGCACGCCTCTGGACACAGTCGTGTGGCACGTCAGGCAATCCTGCCGCCCTGGAAAAAACCACTTTTGCTCCCGCACTCCATCCGCCGTCTTGATCGATATGGTTTCGTTCGTGCCGCTGGTGACAAGGTCTGCGTCAGAATTATCCGGCCGCCATCGATAACTCGCCCCATACACGCCGCCGTTTATATCGCGAACTAAAAGCCGAGTCTCGAGCCGGCGCATAATTTCCGGGTGCAAATCATCGAGTCGCATCGCAAAATTCTTCACGAAAACAGTCCCCGGCGGAAATTCCCATTCGCCCGTCTCCAAAAATTTGATCTTCGTATTCCCGGGCAACGCCATCCAACGCTGTTTGGCCGCGCCATCCGACCACAGCGGGGAATTGACAGAGTAGGGGATCAAAAAATCCGCGGGCTCCAGCGCCGCCAAATCGCGGAACACGCCCGTTTGCGACAAAAGTTTCGGTATTGTCTTCGCCGGCGGTGGCGAGCCGCCGCGCCGCAACGTGTAAATCCGCCCCCCGATGCTGCTCATCTGGCAGAAATAAATCTCGCCCGCCGCGTCCGTGCCAAAAGACGACAGCCCCGTGTAATCCGAACCCGCGTTCGGGCCCAGGCCCTTCGGCATGATACAAAGCGCGTTTTTGTGGAACGGCGTCGTCGTTTCATCCAGCGCCCAGATAATGCGGAACACGTTGTCCCCAAAAATATACTTGCCGCTAAGGTCCGCCGCGAATTTCCGTCCACGGTAAACGTACCCGCCGATAATCGCCCGCCCATCCGTGTGCGGATAATCCAGCACAGGCCCGCGGCTGATTCCAATGCACGGCAGTTTCATCTCGCCCAGGTTTCCTTCGCATTCGTTCCACTGGAAATTCAGACCCGATTCCCCCGGCTCAATCACGTCGATTTCCTCCCGCAAACTCCCTCCGACGTCCCCGATGAATATCCGCCCCGTCGCCGGATCAATTGTCATCCGGTGCGGACTCCGCAGCCCAATGCAAAAAAATTCCTCCAGTACATTCGATTGCCCGACAAACGGATTGTTATTCGGGATGAAATAATTCGCCGTAAAGCCATTGGTCGGCTGGCGCCGGATTGGATGGCTGAAATCCCCGCCGCGGCAATCCACGTCAATCCTGAAAACGCCTGAGTAGAGGCTCTTGGTGATAATCTGGTTGTTTTCATCCACCGCGTTGTCGCCATCCGTCCAATACAGAAGTCCATTGGCCGGATGAAAAAACATCCCCCCGCCGTGGTGCCAGACTGTCTGGTCCGTGACGTCAACAAATATTTTCTCCGACCCCGGAATCGCCGTCCCGTTCGCGTCCAGCGTGTAACGTTCCAGTCGGTCATGGTAAGTATCGGGGAGATTCGGCACAGGCCGCGTCGTCGAACTTCCCGCCACCGTCCCCGGTTTCACCCACGTATAATAAACAAACACGAAATGGTTCGTCGCGAACCCCGGATGAAACGCCACACCGAGCAATCCCGAGTCATCCCAACCCTGGCACTGATCGTGAACATCGATCGCCAGCGTTTTTTTCTCCGCTCCCGGCGAATTTTGAAATGTCCAGACCCGCCCCTCCCGTTCCCAAACACATAGCCGATCCGATCCAGGCACCGCACACAATCCAACCGCATTCGTGAACAACAGATTTGTAAATGCCGGCACCGCCGACCAATTCCCCGAAATCGTCGGCGCGATTTCCGGCATTTTCCCATTCAAAAAAGCGCCGGTTTCTGGACGCTCCGCCATGCCATACGGTTTGGCGAAGGCTGAAGACGCCAGTCCCGCCAGCGCTATGAGAAACAGCAGCCGGACCGGGAATTTGAGAAAAATCTTCATCATCCTTGAACGGGCACAACATTGGCCCGCGCGCGCCCGCCGTCAAATTTTTTCCCGCCGACGTTTAACCTTCTCGTCTCTCGGCCGCCGTAATGCCATGCGCCAGGAGAAACGCCTTTCCCGTCTCAAAATGGTCCGATGAAATCCACACCGCCGAATACATATCGCTCTCATTGATGTGCAACGACAGCAGCCGCCAATTCCTTTGCCGGTTCGCGCGATCAAACTCCTCAAATTTCTCCTTCGTCCGTCCCGACCGAACTTCGATCAAAGCTCCTTGCGGCAGCCGCCAAAAAAGATAGCGTGTCAAGTGATCAGGCGAACACTCGCAGTAAGCCGGAACAAGTCCCAGGTTCCGGCAGAAGTCCCCCGCCGCCTGCATCAAATCGCGCGACATCCAGCGCGTGAAACTATTCAGCCGAAGCGCCTCGCCATCGCCCGCGAGGACTTTCGATGGGGTATAAATCATTGGTGCATTCATAATTGTCGAATAATGCCGCGACCGAATCGCGAACGCAACCCCACGTCGCCAGCATTGACAATCCCATTATTCCGGCCAAAAATTCGCCATGAAAAGGATGATTCCGATGGCTCTTTCCGCCGCCGTCATTGTCGCGGCCGGTTGCTCGGCTCCATCCCCGTCAGCCGCTTTGCCCGCCGCCCCAACACCATCCCTCACCGCCTCCCAAACAAAAGCCTCGCATCGGGCCGGTTCGACCGAAATCGAAGGCGCATGGAACGGCGTCGAAATTACGCACGACAACGAAGGCCCTGTTACATTGACCATTTCCGACCAAACCCTCGAATTCCACGGCCACGAGGACGGCGATTGGGTCAAAGGAACATTCACACTTCGCGATAATGTCACCCCCAAACAATTGATCGGCGTTATTACTGGATGTCCCGATCCCGATGGCATCGGCAAAAAGTGCTACGCCATCTACAAGATCGACGAGGGCACGCTCACCATCACCGGTAGCGCCCCCGGCGAGGAAAATTTCCCCGCCTCATTCGACGCCCAAGGGAGCCGCGAGTTCGTTTTTAAACAAGGTCAGTGACCCGGCACATTTTCCGGTATTTTCTTTCCCATGCTGATCCGCTTCTCCGTCGAAAACCCCAACGACGAATAAAACGCCATTACACGCTCATTCCCCTCCATGATTTGAAGGTTGATCTTCACGCAACCCTTGGTCGCCAGCGCGTTCTCCGCCGTCGCGACCAGCCGCGTGCCGATCCCGTTCCGCCGAAACGAATCCGCCACCGCAACCGAGTAAATCCATCCGCGATGCCCGTCGTAACCCGCCATAATCGTCCCCACCACAGCCCTTTCGCAAACGGCGACAAAGAAAAGGTCATCACACGCCTCGAGTTTTTTGTCAATCGCCACGCTTGGCCTGTTGTGCGGCGCTTCGTAACCGAAAACCGCCTCCCAGAGCGCAATCACCTCTGGGTGCGATGAACCGCATCCGCATAGGGTATAATCGTCACGGAATCCATAGGCTAAAAAAGTTGCAACCCGCCCATAGTGTAATACTTGCGTCTGCCTTGGCAACCCGGCAATCGCCTCAGTCAAAAAAATAATTGCCGATAGTTGTTGCCATTTCGCCGGAATCTGTCATTATAGGCCAGTCTGTTGGATAGCTTGTTTCTTTCAAAGGCACGGTGAATCTTCAGGTGAACATCGTTCAGTGATGATTTGAGACCCGACGTTCGGGAACAGTCTTCGGAGAGGTACGGTTTGTCGGACAGTAAAACATTATATGAGTAATAAACTATTTGTTGGAAATCTTTCCTTCAATATCACTGAAAACGAACTACGCGACGCTTTTGCCGCCCATGGCACCGTCACTGAAGCCAATCTCATGATGGATCGCATGACCAATCGCCCCCGCGGCTTTGGTTTCGTCACCATGAGCACCGCCGACGAGGCCCGCAAAGCCATCGATGCCCTCAACGGCAAAGACATGGACGGACGCGCCCTCACTGTCAACGTTGCCAAGCCGCGCGAAGAACGCGCCCCCGGCGGCGGTGGCGGTGGACGCCGTGAATACGGCGATCGCGGCGGTCGCAGCCGCTATTAAGCCAGTTAGGATTTCAGCGCGGGGTTCGGTAAAAAATCGGGCCCCGCTTTTTTGTCGGTTTATTCAGTCGCCGGTTTGTTAACAATGAAAGAAGAACATATAGAAGTTGAGGGAAACGTCACCACCGTCCTGCCCGGCACGATGTTTCGTGTCGAGTTGGACAACAAACATCTCGTGCTCGCCACCATTTGTGGCAAGATGCGCAAGCGCTGGGTGCGCCTCACCGTTGGTGACCGCGTAAAAATGGAAATGTCCCCTTACGACCTCGACAAAGCCCGCATCACCTGGCGCCTGAAATAGGCACGCGCCAGACATTCATCCGAAGTCCATCGACGGGCTTGCCGCGCCGAAGCCAGGGAAGGGGACCAATCATCGCTCTTCCAATGGAGTATGAACGTCCTGCATAAAATCCCAGCCATCATACAAAAGACCGTATAAGTTTTGAACCCTGTCTGCCAAAACATCCGTCGGCAGTTTACCCTCACTGTTCGCAACGCCATGCAATTGATTAGTTGCAATGGCGAGCCAGACTTGAGCTAGTTTTCGGGAATCAACTTCGCGCTGGAGTGACTCTGTAAAGTTTTGAGCATTTCTTTCATCTAACGCTGTTTGTAATTTTTTTACCAGGTCGTCATGCTCCCCTGAGAGTAAAGTAAAAATTAAACTGCAACTGGCCTTTTCGTCCTCAGACGCCGCGAGGAGAAAATACAAACTTTCCCAAATATCATTTTTGCGGCCCTCCCGAATCGAGATATTCATTTCGCCCAACCTCGCGAGCGTTTCATCCAAGTCATGGGTCTGGGAAATACGCCAAAGAATCTTACTAAATTGCTCCAAGGTCAGGTTTTTTGGCGTCCCATTTGGAAAGATTTTCCGGGCAACTTTGGTCCAACGGTTCTTATGCGATTTTTCGTGTGTCGCGCAAATGTATTTCTCCTTTGCAACAGACTGACCATAAGTCCCGACAACCTTTTTAATTTCCGTCCTCGTGTTGTCCCATCCCGGCGGGACAATGCCGCGAACTGGATTGATCCCCGCGATTTCGTCCAAAAAGTCTAGATTGACTATGCATGGTCCTCCATAAACGTACATACCGGTAGCACTAGGCGAATATTTTGGATCTACCTGCCTTGCATATGCCACGCCATCCTTCACCTCTTCCGCCTTAACAATCTGCGGGTCGCAAGTCATAATGTAACTGCCTGAGACGGGATCGTCTGGATTTAACATCAAATTAATCCGGTATGTCATGTATTGAATAAGTATAAACTTTGACTGCTTCTCCTTCGTGGCGGTTACCCCGTCAATAACACCATAGTTCTGATAGCCCTTAACGACATTGATTAGGAAACGATTTAGATCCGAAAAGCTATTCTTGAGCACAGGACTCTTGATGATGTCTTCAGCCGTCCGTAAAACCACGTCTAAGACATCATTCTGCATCGGTATAAGAGTCACCACGCCTTGGTGATCGTTCTTCGGCGTAAAGCAGCCGAGAACGTAAACTGGCGGATCAACCATAACCACGTCCGCAACATCGAGTATCGTTTGATCCTGTTTTCTGATGGAAGAGGATATTGTCATTACTGTCACATTGAAAAAACTGCGTTCCTTATTCGTCGGGGCGAAATGCTCGGATATGTTTGACGTCTCATTGTTGCGAGCAACCATTCCCCCCTTTCTCGCCCAGTCAACAATCAAAAAGCAATTATACGTCATGGCAATTTGATTTAGGCTGACGAACTCAGCCACTCTGGTCACCGTTGTCTTATTACTCGTTGAAGCATACGCGCCCATCCATTGGTCAAGCAATTTTTGAACGTTGGTATAGTCCTTCTTTTCAAAAGAAAGCGCAAAAGCGAGTTCGTCCGAAGCTCTCAAGTTGGGCAGGCCGGCGAATAAAAGGGCCATGCTCAAACCGGCCGTTAAAAGCCTTCTCTTTAACACCCTGGCATAGAAATGCGCCTGGCTATAGTGGGGTATGTGTCTTTGACTGTGCAATCTTCCACTCCCGCTTTATCCTTGCGCATCGTGGAATCTTTTGGAGTGGTTCCCATAGTTTGCTTAATTCACGGGATTTTGCCCGTCCCGCGCGGCCCAGTCAACGTCTGGTGGAATTAAATAAGCCCAATTTTATATAAGAGCGATGTTCGATCATAAACAGAGCCTGACATAGAAAGCCGAGCCACCGCAAAACACCGTCGCAACTCCCACACATGGATTCCATTTTTTCCGCGCGTTGCCTTTTATTCTGATTTGGCATAATTTTCAAAAATCAAAACCGCACGATGAAAATGCTTCCAGCATTGCTGGCCTCGCTGCTTGCCTGTCATTACGTCAGTTCGATAGCTCAACAATTGCAGTTTGCCAATCTTATACCGTCCACCCAGTTGGAGGGATTTAATATGGGTCCTTTGACGGTTCTCGTGGTGGACACAAATGGAACCGTAATCTCCAATTCCTCCGCTCCTGTTACGATCAGCGTCACAGGTCCGGACAGCTATCCGATCTCAAAAAGCAACTCCGCTGCGAACGGCATAGCCACGTTCGATTTTTCGGCCGTGATATTAACGAATACAGGTTGCTACACCATTGCCGCCACGAACCCCGGTTTGACGCCGGCTTTCCAAAATGTCGGCGTCGAGGTGACGATGATGCCGCCGCAGGGATCGATCTTTGCGGGAGTTTATGTGAACCCTACCGTCACAAATGGCCCAACGAATCTGGCCGCCCTCGAGCAGGATTGCGGCCGCACACTGGCCCTACATCTGCACTATTACCAATGGACCGATCCCAATTTGAGTTCCACGTCCCTTTTCCTCAAATCCGTGAATAACGACATGCAGAGTAATCGCATTCCGATTGTGACGTGGCTGTCGGATTCGCTTACCAATATAACCAGCGGCAGCGATGACACTTACATTGCTGGCGTCGCCCAGGAAATCGCGGCTTACCAGGGGCCGATTATTGTCCGGTGGTTCGTTGAGATGAACCTGACCGGGTCCAACGTCGCCCCGCTGCTCGGTTATCCTTCTATGGCAAGCGAGGCCACGACCCAACAGGTCGCCACCGCCCAGACGAACTATGTCCTGGCATGGCGGCGCATCCGGCAAATTTTTGACACCAACGGAGCTTTCAACGTGATCTGGCTTAGGAATCCAGGTGGCGGCAATGATTCGCCTCCCGGCCAGACTAACAGTGGCTATACGGATGGCTTTTACCCCGGAGACAGCTACGTGGATTGGATCGGCGTGGATGCCTATGACCGGCTTGCGGATTATTTTGTCAATACCTTCAAGACCGATGCGGCGTATAATTACGCTGCGATGGCCGCGCATGGCAAGCCGTTGATGATCGGCGAAACCGGCGCTTACAACACTAACGAGCCGAATCAAGTCGATTTCTTCAATGAAGCGGTCAGCTCGTTTCAAACCGAGTTGCCGCAGTTTTTGGATATGGATTATTTCGATGGCCAGGGCGGCCAAAACTGGAACCTGACGACCAACGGCGTGCCAGCCTACAGCAACATGGTGAATTCACCGTACCTGGGCGCGAAGTTTGTGCCAACCCTGAGTTACAGCCAATATCATCCGTTTAGCGCGCGAGTGCATATTGCATCCGCTGCCAGCCAGGTCGCGCCTGGCTCAAACCTCACCATGAACGTTTCTGTGGGAGATTTATCATCCTTCACTCCCACTGGAACCGTGGACATCTATAGCGACTCCCAGTGGCAGACCAATGTGCAACTCAGCGGCGGTTCCGGAAATTATTGTCAGGCCCACGCGACCGTGCGATTGGCTTACCCGGGCGCGCATAATCTCGTGGCTGTTTATTCCGGTGACGCCCATAACGCCGCCGGCCAATCCTGGCCCGTTCCTGTGACAGTGAGTGCCGCGCCATTTTTTGAAAGCATTGGCGTCAAAAGCGGTACAGTAACGCTTGTTTGGAGCGCCCCAACGAATCAGAATTTCCAGGTCCAATTCAACAACGATTTAACGGCTAAGTCTTGGACGAACCTCGGGAGCGTCGTAACCGCGTCCAACAGTCCTACGACGAACACAGACGTAATCGGATCGAACCCTCGCAGATACTATCGTTTAATGTCGATACCGTAGCGAAGGCTCCTTAACCCTCGCGTCAAAAGCCGAATGAAATTTGCGATCATCGCCGACATTCACGCCAACCTCGAAGCTCTCCGGTCCGTCCTCGAGGACGCCAGTGTTCAGAACTGCGCCCATCATGCCTTTCTTGGCGACTTCGTTGGCTACTGTGCCGACCCTAAAGCCTGCATCGACATAATTCGCGCCCTGAACGCTCCTTGCGTCAAAGGGAATTATGATGATTACTGCGCCAGCAACCTGACTTCCGACCTAACTTCCGCTGCGAAAAGAGCAGCCGAATGGACCCGCAACCAGCTTACCGAAGACGACCGCCGATGGCTCCACGATCTCCCATATTTCCGCAAGGTCGAAAACTTCACCATAGTCCACGCGACCCTCAATCAGCCGGAACGATGGGGATACGTATTTGAGAAAGGAGCCGCTGCCGCCAGCTTTGCGCACCAGGACACCGACATTTGTTTCTTCGGTCACACCCACGTCCCCGTTGCTTTCATCCGCGACACCATTGTCCGAGGCGGCACCTACACAAAATTTAAAATAAAGCCCGGCGCGCAATACTTTGTGAACCCCGGTTCCGTCGGCCAGCCCCGCGACAAAAACCGCGACGCAGCCGCCTACGTAACATACGACATCGAAAAGCGCACCATCGAGCTCCGCCGGGTAATCTTCGACGCAGCTACAACCCAAAGAAAAATCCGCGAATCGGGCCTTGGCAAATAGTGACCTAGAACCCGTTTAAATTCCTGATTTTCTGAGTTCCACATTGATTCTTTCTTGCCCTTTGGAGACGAGACTTGGAACGATCTGAATCGTCCCGGAGTGAGATTCCATTCTCGCCTCTTGTCCTTCATTCTGCTAAACCCATCCCGTGAACATGGAACTAACCGGCCAGGATTCGATCTTCATGCAAGCCGCCATCGACCTGGCCGCAAAACACATGCGGGCCAAAGACGGCGGCCCATTCGGCGCGGTCATCACCCGCGATGGCGAAATCATCGCTCGCGGCTGGAACAAAGTCACCACCTCCAACGACCCCACTGCCCACGCCGAAATGACCGCCATCCGAGGCGCCGCCGCCGCGCTTGGCACATTCCAACTTCGCGGCTGCGTCCTTTACACCTCGTGCGAGCCGTGTCCGATGTGTTTAGGCGCAACCTATTGGGCGAGATTAGACCGCCTTGTCTTCGCCGCCAATCGTCAAGACGCCGCCCAAGCCGGCTTTGACGACCAGCACATCTACAACGAACTTTCCAAACCCGTCTTCACCCGCGACCTTCCGACGCAGAACATCCTGCGCGAGCAAGCTCTGGAAATCTTCACCGAATGGCGCAACATGCCCGACAAAGTCCCATATTGACTCAATTTGTTTTCTGAAGCGGAGCAACCCCGTTTGTCATCATTCGATTGTTCGGGTTCCAGCCTCCCCCCAAAGCCTTTATCAGTTGGATCGTCGTCACAAGGGATTGTCCATTCAATTGATAAGCCGCGATTTCATTTTCCAACATCGTTCTGTCGGCAATCACCACTTCAAAATAACTGGCCAATCCCTCCTTGTAGCGAAGTCGTGAAAGATTCGCCACCTGCTTCGCTCCCTCCACCGCCTGCATTTGCGCGTCGAACTGTTCCTTGAGAAGCTCCGCCCCGACCAATCCGTCCTCCACCTCGTGAAACGCGACCAAAACCTGCGAGCGATATTGCTCCACCGCCTCCTCGTAAGCCGCCTTCGCCCGCTGCAATCCCGCGCGGAGCCGTCCCCCCTCGAAGAGCGGCATGTTGACATTCGGCCCGATGCTCCAGATGCGGCTTTCCCAATTGAAAATATCTTTCAAATCCACGCTCTCCACGCCGGCGGACCCCGTCAATTGGATGGAAGGAAAAAATGCCGCCTTGGCAATTCCGATGCCTTCGCTTGCCGCCGCCATGGAACGTTCCGCCTCCGCCACATCCGGCCGTCTCTCCAGTAAATCCGCCGGCAGTCCGATCGGAATCGCTGGTGGTCGGTAAAAGCGCGTCGTTTCCGCCAGAGAAAAACTGGAAGAGCTTTCGCCGCAAAGAGTCGCCAGCGTGTTTTCCAATTGGGCGCGTTGCAACTTCAGCCCCACCAGGTCCGCCTGCGCCGAGGACAATTCCGTTTGGGCTTCCGCAAGATCAACCGCGCTATCAGCGCCCCCGCGATGAAGCGATTCCACCAGGTTGAGATTTTTTTGGCGCAGGTCAATCGTCTGTGCCACCACGCGACGGTCCAGGTCAACCGAGCGTATCATAAAATACGTTTCCGCGACGTTCGCCTGAAGGGAGAGCATGACGTTCTGGTATTCGGCGGCGCTGGCCTGGGCCTGCTCGCGAGCCGCCCGGAAGGACCGCCGGACGCGCCCCCAAAGATCAACCTCGTAACTCAAATCCAGAGGAAGAACAATGTCATTGCCGGTGTAGCCCAAGACGGATGAATACGGTTGCACGGTCCGATTCGCTGAATAACGGGTGCGGTTCGCATAAGGATCGAAACTCACCCCGGGAAAAAGGTCCGCCCGCGTGACGCGCGCGACAGCCCGGGCCTCTTCCACCCGTTCGAAGGCAGCCTGGAGGTTCGGGTTATTTGTAGTCGCCTCCACTTCCAACCCTGTTAGAACTGGATCATCAAAAATCTCCCAAAAATTCTGTTTAATTTCCGCATCTCTGGGAGTCCCTTCTTTCCAGGGCGGGCTTGCTTTCCATTCGGCAGGGACGGGGCCTGGAGAAGGCCGGTGATAATCAGGGCCCACCGCGCAACCGGCCATCACCAATGCGCAAACAAAAAAAATCTCGCTGCCGCGGCCCCGGCGTTTGGGGCGAATCTCATTCATGGTTTGGGGCGGCGGCGTCCGTCTCGGGTTTGGCGACTCGCACTTTGACGCCTGGTTCCAGAGAATCAGATGGGTTGATGATGACGTTGTCCTTTTCCGAAAGTCCGTTGACGATTTCCACCGTCGTTCCGTAATCGCGTCCGACCGTCACATCGGCCAGCCGGACGATTCCGTTGGAATCAACCACCCCGACTTGCTCCCCTTGTTCGTTGCGAAAGAGAAGTGTGTTGACAGGAACGATCACCGGCTCGACGCCAGTGGCGAGGTTCACCTGCACCATGGTGTGGGCGCCGGGGAACAGCTTTCCGTCGTGATTCGAAACCAGTATTTCGGTCAGAAGAGTGCGCGAGACCGGATCAATCGCTCCCGCCGTGCGGTCCACTTTCCCGGTAAACTTTTGCCCGGGCAATTCCGCGAACGTCAATACCGCCTCATCATTGGTCTTGACCATCTGGCTGTAAGCCTGGGGCAGACTTATATAAACCCGCAACGGATCAATCCTGGCCAGCCGGAAAATTTCCCGCGACGATCCCGCTGTAATCAGTGTGCCCGCGTCCATGGTTCGAACGGTGATGGTCCCGGGAAAGGGCGCCACCAGTTTCTTGAAATTGGACAATTCCTTCAAGCGTTGCACGTTGGCCTCCTGCGCCTCGACATTCGCTTGCTGCGCGTGCCATGTCGCTACTCTGACATCGGTATCCTGTTGCGAAACGGAATCGCTTTTGCGCAAGTTCTGCCAGCGATCGGAGGAAATGCGGGCGATTTCCAGGTTGGCGCTGGCCAGCGCAAGCGCGGCATTTGCTTGTTTGACTTCCTGGTCAAGTTCGGGCGTCTCGATCTCCGCCAGCGGCTGACCGGCCACGACCCGCGTGCCGATGTCCGTGTACCACTCTTTCAAATAGCCGCTGACTCGCGCGTAAATGGGGGCTTCCTCGAATGCGGTGATGTTGCCCGGCAATTCAAGTTGAATTTGTGCCGGAGTGCGCTTGGGGTGAACCACACTCACCGCGGGAACCACATTTTCCACCGTATCGCTTTCCAGTTCCGCGCTGGCGCGGGACTTGGACAAAACCGTCAATCCCGCCGCAACGAGCAGCAATACTCCAAAAGCCCCCAATATAAATAGTGGCATCCGTCCCGCGGGCGCCGGCGGAGCGCCGCCGGAAGCCCCCAACTCGGCTCCGTGCGGCGTCGCCGCAGGCGAATGTTCGATGGCCGGTTCTAATTCCGTTTGTTTCATAAATTCTAAGTTGTCTGCCCGTTTTCCTTATCGGCTGTTTTACCTCGGATCAGGCAAAAAATCACCGGGACAAAAAACAGCGTGGCGACCGTCGCGAATAGCAGACCGCCGATCACCGCCCGGCCCAGAGGCGCATTCTGTTCGCCGCCCTCGCCCAGCCCAAGCGCCATCGGAACCATGCCGATAATCATTGCCAGCGCCGTCATTGTCACCGGACGCAGCCGGATGTAACCGGCATCCAGCGCGGCGGTGAACGCGTTGCCGGTCTCCTCAAGCCTTTCCTTGGCGAATGTGACCACGAGAATGCTATTGGCAGTGGCCACGCCGATACTCATGACAGCGCCCATCAGCGAAGGCACATTGAGCGTGGTGCGCGTCAAGAATAGCATCCACACGATGCCGCACAACGCCCCCGGCAACGCCGTGATGATGATGAACGGGTCGCTCCAGGATTGGAAGTTGATGACGATGAGCAGATAGACCAGCGCGATGGCGAAGAGCAGGCCAAACCCCAGCCCAACAAAGGAAGACTTCATCGTCTGAACCTGTCCTCGCACAATGATCGAACTGCCTCGCGGAAGTTTTTTCTGGGCGGAACTCACGATCTTTTGAAAGTCTTTGGCGACCCCGCCAAGGTCGCGGCCCTGCACATCGCCATAAACGTCAATGACTGGCTGAATATTATAATGGCTCACGACGTCCTGTTCGGAACCCCGGGAGACTGTGGCCAGATTGCCGAGCAATTGGGGCACCGCCCCGCTTGACCCGGTAACCGGAATGTCGGCCAGCGCCTGCAAAGTATCCAGATGATACTGGGGCACTTGTGAAACCACTTGGTAGGTCACCCCGTTGGCGGGATTTAGATAAAATGACGGCGCCGTCTGAAAACTCCCGCTCAATGCGACGAGAAGACTCGACGCCACATCCCGCTGCGTAAAACCAACTTCTTGAACTTTTGTGCGGTCCGTCGCCACTTGCAAACTTGGCAAATCGAATGCCTGCTGGACGTGTACATCCACCGCGCCCGGAATCCGGCGGAGTTGGCGGGCAATATCGTTGGCGATATGGTAATTGTCCACCTGGTTGTGACCGACGACCTGAATGTCAATCGGGGACGGCAAGCCGAAATTCAGGACCTGGCTCACGATATCGGCGGGTTGAAAAAAGAAGGAGACCCCTGGAAAGTCGCTGTTCAAATCACGGCGAAGTTTTCGGATGTAGTCTTGAGTGGGATGGTGTTTTTCCTGATTGAGTGAAATTAGAATTTCGGCGTCAAACGGGCCAATTGTTCCGCCGTTGTTGTAGGAAGTATTAATGCCGCTGGTGGGCAGGCCGATATTATCCACGATGCTTTCCAACTCCCCGCGCGGAATCGTCCGTCGAATCAGTTCTTCAACGTGATCGCATATAACGGCTGTTTCTTCCACGCGGGTGCCCGTCTTGGCGCGAACATGGAGCCGCATCTGGCCGGCGTCCACTTTTGGGAAGAAATCCTGGCCAAGAAATGGCGTCATAAAGCACGACGCCACGCAGAAACCCAGGAAGCAAATCGCAAAAAACCTCCTGTGATGCAGACAGGCGTTGAGCCAACTGCGGTAAACGTTTCGCAGCCGCTCAAATCCCGATTCAAACCCGGCATGAAACCGGCCAAACCATCCTTTGGCTTCCGACCCGGTGTCATGCACATGATGGCGGAGAAAGTACATCACCAGTGTCGGCACAACCGTGCGCGAAAGTATGTAAGATGCCAGCATGGCGAAAACCACCGCCTCGGCCAGCGGCACGAACAGGTATCGCGCCGTGCCCGTCAGAAAAAACATGGGGACAAAGACAATGCAAATGCACAGCGTCGAAACAAAGGCCGGCACGGCAATTTGCGCCGCGCCATCCAAAATCGCTGTCCGCAGTTCCTTCCCTTGGCGGAGATTGCGTTCGATGTTCTCGATTTCCACCGTCGCATCGTCCACGAGGATTCCAACCGCCAGCGCCAATCCTCCCAGCGTCATAATGTTCATCGTTTCGCCCAGGGCGCTGAGTGTGATAATGGAACAGAGGATCGCCAGCGGAATTGAAATGACAATGACGAAAGTTGTCCGCCAGTTGCCAAGGAAGATAAGAATCATCAGGGCCGTCAGGCAGGCCGCGATTACTGCTTCCCGAATCACGGATTGAACCGCCGCCCGCACGAACAACGACTGATCAAGCAGAGTGCGGATTTCCAACCCCTTCGGCAATGTCTTGGCCACTTGCGGAACGGCTTTCTTGATGCGGTCCACAATGTCCAATGTTGAAGCGGCGCCGGATTTAATGATCGTCAACAGCGAAGCGCGGACGCCGTCGCTGCGCACAATGTTTTGTTGTACAGCGAATCCGTCGCGCACGTGCGCCACGTCGCGAATATAGATCATGTGGCCGTTCACCTCCTTGAGCGGTATGTCATTCAATTGCTTGATGGAGTCAGGGCTGCCATTCAACTCGACTGCGTATTCGCTGTCTCCAATCTTCTCGGTTCCGGCGGGAAGGATCAGGTTTTCAGCGCCGATGGCGTTCACCACGTCGCTGGGAGAAAGCCCCTTTCCATTCAAAGCGGAGGTGTCGATATCGACCATGATTTCCCGCATCTTTCCCCCGTAAGGGTTGGGCATGGCGGCCCCTTGAACCGTTGCCAGGCCGACCCGGAGAAAGTTTGCCCCAAGGTCGTTCACCTGCGCTTCCGATAGCGTTTTGCTGCTCAAGCTCAATTGGAGGATGGGGACGCTGGAGGCGTTGTAAGTGATGATGAGCGGCGGCGTAATTCCCGGCGGCAGACTGCGAACGCTTGCCTGGCAAATCGCCGTGATTTGCGCGATGGCCATGTCAATCTTTACGTTGGGATGAAAAAATACCTTGATCACGGCAATCCCGTTCAGGGACTGCGACTCGATGTGCTCGATGTCATTGACGGTGGTGGTCAGCCCGCGCTCGCTTGGCGTGACGATGCGCGCGGCCATTTGCTGCGCTGACATGCCGGCATAAGACCATACGACGCTGGCGACAGGAATGCTGATGTCCGGAAAGATGTCCGTGGGCGTACGGAGAATGACCACCGGGCTGACCAATAAAATCATCAGCGCGATGACCACGAAAGTATAAGGCCGATTGAGGGCCAGCCGGACAATCCACATACGCTTATCTATTCACAACCGGAATGTTGCCCGAGATGCTGTAAGGGAACAAGCACAGGCCATGCCAATGGTGACTTCGCTTCGCCTGGGGTGTTTTTCTGGTCTTTTCTGATTTTTTCCGTTCAATTCTGAGGTTTTATGGCAAAGGAACTATGCAGAGCGGCACAGTTTCTAAGCAGCGAAGCTTTAACTCAGCCCGATCAATTCGCGGATTTCGTCCCAGTTAAGGGAGTTCGTAAATTGGTCCTCGCCATCCAATACAGCCTGGGTAAGCGCGCGTTTCCGGGCCTGGAGATTCAGGATTTTCTCCTCAACGGTGCCGCGCGTGATCAGTTTGTAACTGGTCACCACGTTGCGCTGGCCGATGCGGTGCGCGCGGTCGGTCGCTTGCGCTTCGACGGCGGGGTTCCACCACGGGTCAAAATGAATCACAGTATCGGCCCCGGTGAGGTTCAGTCCCGTCCCGCCGGCTTTCAAACTGATGAGAAACACTGGCACGGTGGGGTCGCCCTGGAATTTCTGCACAACCGTCGCGCGGTCTTTTGTCGAGCCGTCCAGGTAGCAGCATTCGATGTTTTGCGCGGCCAATTCCTCGCGCAACAGGCCGAGCATCGTGGTGAATTGGCTGAATACGAGCGCGCGGTGGCCGCCATCCAGCGTTTCCTCGATCAATTCGCGGAAGAATTCGAGTTTGCCGGATGGGGCAGGGGGCTTGCCAGGCTCGCCGGTTTTGAGAAGGCGCACGTCACAGCAAATCTGGCGCAGCCGAAGGAGCGTGGTGAGCACAAGCATCCGGCTTTTGGCAAGGCCATTCGCATTGACAGCGTCAAGGATTTCGCGGCGGCCCGCTTCGAGGACTTGCTGATAGTGCGCGCGCTGTTCCTCGCCGAGATCGCAATAGCCGATTTGCTCGATTTTCTCCGGCAGGTCCGCCGCAACCTCGCGCTTGGCGCGCCGAAGGACAAATGGGCGCAATCGCCGGGCCAGGCGAGTTTGCGCGGCGGCATTCCTATCGCGCGTAATGGGAATTTCGTAGCGCTCGCGAAAATCCGGCGCGGCGCCAAGGTAGCCTGGCATCAGAAAATCGAAAATGGACCAGAGATCGAGGACGGAATTCTCCATCGGCGTCCCTGTCAAAACCAATTTGTGCGGCGCGCGAATCGTTTTTACCGCCTGGGCGTTTTGGGTCTGCCTGTTTTTGATGTGCTGGGCCTCGTCCAGCGCAAGCGTGTCGAATTCCAGTCCGCGATAGTGTTCTGAATCGCGGCGCAGCAACGCATAACTGGTGATCACCAGATCGTGCGCGGGGATTTGGGAAATAAGGGCGGACCGGTCCGCGCCGTGCACCGCCAGCACGCGCAATTCGGGCGTGAATTTGCGGGCCTCGGCTTCCCAATTGAATACAAGCGATGTGGGACAAACCACCAGCGCGGGTTGCGGTGGATCGGCCTTGATCGAACGCAAAAGCGCCAGCACTTGCAATGTTTTGCCCAGCCCCATTTCGTCCGCCAGGATTCCGCCAAAATTATTTGCCCGCAAAAAGCGCAGCCACGCCACGCCTTCTTTCTGATACGGACGCAACACGTTTTCCAAATCGCCCAGCGGCGGCGGTTGAAGTTTGATTTCGCCACGCTGAAGGGCCGTCCGCTCCGTCCATGCCCGTGGCGCGTGAACATTTAAGCCGGGCCGTGCGCGCAAAGTGGCGTCGAGAAATCCCGCCTGGGTATTGCTGAGACGATAAACGCCCGCGTGCTGGCACGGCGAGCAATCGACCAGCACCTCCTGCAATTCTTCGACGGCGCCCGTGTCGAGCAGCGCAAATTTGCCGTTCTTCAAACGAGTGTGGCTCTGGCCCGTGAGCAGAAGCCGCTGGATTTCGGAGGCCGGCAGAGGTTCGCCGCCGGGCGTGTCATAGGTGACGCTGAGGTCGAACCATTGTTCGCCCGAAGGGGTGATTTGATATTGCGGCTGAACCCGTTCCAATTTTTCCGTGCTCTTTTCCAGTCGTTCCTCAAGTGTGACCTCCCAGTCCTTTTCAATTCGCGGGTAGTCACGCGCAAAAAAATTCAACACGGCGTCCTGGCCCCGCAAATAATAAAATCCCGCGGCGTCCGGCCCGATGAATCCGTTGCGGGCCAAACGCATAGCTCCGGCTTGCGGGGATTTGCCCGGATCACATTCCAGTTTTGCCTGCAAGCCGGCCAATCCTCCGTTCAGCCGCAACTTGAACGTAGTCGCCAGCGGCATTTCCGGTCCCCGCGCCTTCGGCAAAATCGCATCGGCAGACGCGGTCGCCGCTGGTTTCGCGGCTTGCGGTGCCCCGTGAATAAAGTGCAGTCCGACGGCCACCGAATGAGCGCAAATCAACCCCCGTTGCCTGGAATCGCGGCAAGTGCAAAGGTTGTCGGCATCCGACGCGCTACGAATAACCAGACCGGCGCGGTAGGTGGTCTGACCTTCCTGAACGGTCCCGCGCAATTCCGGCGCTTGCCATTCGGAAGTCAGAACGCGCCCAGCGGCAAGCAGGCCGCGGGCATGCTTCGTAGCTTCCCATCCGGCAAGCTTCGCCAGCAACGGGTCGGATAACTCGACTTCGGTCATTTAGGATAAACTAAATCATCCGCTGATTGAGAAAAGCGCAATCCTTAAAAGGGGCGTCGCATTTGTGAACAACTTGCGGCAATTCGCGCGCTCTGCCTGCTAAAAAGGATAACCGGGCCCAACATAACGAATACGCCAAAAAGCGTTCGTCAGGGCGTTGGGCGTATTGGTGAAAACCACACCGCCGAAATTATCAAGGTAGTTCGTCGCCTGCGGCGCCCAGTTCGGCGTTTCCAGGTTGAACGTGCGATCTAATGCGTAAAAATAGACCTGGTAAGGATTGTCCGGATATAATACCGGGCTAAGACCCAAGTAAGACAAGCGCACATTGCCTCCATTCACGAGTTGGGCGGTGATTTGATTGTAATTCGACGGCAGCGGGACCACGCTGACATCATCAAGAGCGGTCGTTGTCGCCTGACGATCGAAAATCCCCGGAAATTGAAATTGAAGAACGCTATTGGTTCCCGTTGCAGGGACCACTATTTGAAAGTTGGTGTAGATCAAATCATAATTCGTATCTACTGCGACGCTTGTTCTCAGCACCGTGTTGCCGTTCCATGAAACAAGAGCCGAACTGTTAGTAAGGGCATCCAGCCAGAACGTGATTAAATAATTGGTTCCGGGTTGCGTCGGCAATGTTTGCGTTATCTGACTTTCAGTCGAACCGCCCAACCCTCCCAAATTAATGTCGCTAAATTGAGCCGCGTGCATGCCTGAATGCGTGTACTGGGCCCCATCCGGTGGATAATAGCTGTTGATGATCGTGTCCTTGTACCCAGGAGTCGTTCTTGTCCATCCCGTAAAATCCCCCGTTTCGAAACCTCCATTCACCACCAGATTGCCGGGAACAACCAGATTGGGTGTATTGACGTTGGCCAGCGTCCCATCCCCCAACTCCCCACCGCCATTATTGCCCATGAGCCGCAGGCTGCCGTCCGACACTAGACACATGCTGTGGTAAGCCCCAGCCGCAAGTTGCTGAATGAAATCCAATCCAGCCTCCACGGTATTGTTGGTCGTGATATAACTGCCATCACCCAGCTCTCCATAATCGTTCCGTCCCGTGCCAAGTAAGGCATTGTCGTCTCCCGCGAGATACAAGGTGTGGTCGCTCCCAGTCGCAACGCTTGCCGGTGTGATGACTCCGAAAAATCCGACGATCAAGTCAGTAACCAATTCAGGCCTGCTTGTATTGTTATTATTGGCATTGCCAAACTCGCCGTAAGAGTTGTCACCCATCGCCCACAGATTGGGGTCATCAGGATCATCATAAAAAAACAGGCTATGGTTCCCGCCCGCGGCAAAACCAAACACGTAGTTGGTGATTTCAACGGGTGTATAGACGTTGTTGTCGTTGCCGGTGCCCAAAGCCCCTTGCGGATTGGAACCCGTGCCCCAGAGACCGCCGTCGTCTTTTTGATATAAGCTGTGATAATTTCCCGCCGCGATTGCAATGACATTTGTATCGATGTATATGGGCCGATTGGTCTGGTTTGTACTGCCGAAAGTGCCATTGCCCAACTCACCGTCATGGTTATAGCCCATCCCCCAAAGACTGCTGTCGCTTTTCAGGAGCAGACTGTGATACACCCCGGCGGCCACCGCCATGACATTACCGGGCAAAATCATTTCAGGCAGGTTGGTGCTGTTCAAAGTGCCGTCGCCCAGCTCGCCATATTGATTATCGCCCATTGCCCACAGACTCCCATCGCTCCTGACAAACAGCGTGTGAAAGCCCCCTCCCGCGACGGCCACAACCCCGTTGGTGATCTTGACCGGCAGATTCGTATTGTTATTGGAGCCGATCCCCAATTGACCATACTCATTTTCGCCCATACCCCATAAACTGCCATCGCTCATGATAAACAAGCTGTCATACAACCCCGCGGCAATATTGGTTACAACCGGTTGCGCCCCAACAATGACCGGCTGCGCTAGCAGAGTAAACAGAAGACAGACTGGAATCAAATTTCGCTTGGTTATCATAGTTTTTTCAGAATTAGTCTTAGCCCCTTTGGGACTATGGTTTTGACTTCCGACATCCTTCACATTGTGAAGAATTTAATTCAACCAAATAAAACCCTGCGGTCAACCGGGTGGTCACCCCAGTGGATAGGGTGGGCACGGACGCGCAAGACCGAGAGGGAATCAGCGTCAGCCGTTTCGCGGCTTTGCGATGGCAGTTAGGGAGCCGTCTTGGCCGTGGACGATGACCAACCCCGCTTGCTCCTTCAGCACTTCGTCGAAGAGTTGCAAGGCTTCGCTTTTGGTCAACGGTTGGGCCGTTATCACGCGTAGCGTTTGACCAGGCGCTGACGTCGCCGTCATCGTCACTTTTTTCCCCGCCAGATGCCCGTAAATATCGAGAATCTGTTGCAACGGCACCCCTGGCATATTGAAGGTGAGATCCGCATTTTCTTTCGGAGCGGAGCGGAAAATCGGTTGGCCAGTAATCGTGGCGAGCGCGTTGCTGGCGGATTGGCGAACGGTGAGCAACGGGTCGTTAAGCAATTGTCTTAGACGCGGCTCGGACGTAGCGGCAGCGGGGCCAAAGGCTCCGATTTGGGAGGCCGCTGTGACAACAACATAGCTGTCCTTATCGTGCAATTGTTTATCCAACCTCGGAAGAACGATGGCGTTGGTTTGCGCCACCAGCCAGCGCATGGCTTCTTCCCTGACAATTTCGCTGGGATCATCCAAAAATCGAATAAAAGTCGGCGTGGTTTCCGGCGGGCGCGGGCGCAACGCAGCTATCGCGTTTAAGGCGGCCAAACGCATGGTCCATTCCCGATCTCCCAACGCTTGGAATAGGATTGGCACCACGGAACTTACCGTCTGCGTGTCCGGACCGATTGACTGTAAGGCGAAGAACGCTGATATCTTGATTTGGTAGTTACTGTTTGAAAGGAGGGGCACAATTTCCGGCAGGGCGGGTTGGCCCGCTGGTCCGAGACAGGCAACGGCATAGAGAGGCCGAACGCGACTCTGGTCCGGTGACGGATGCAGTGTCACGCCGCCGCCGAGGGAGATTGATCTGGTTACTGCACGACCGTCACTCTGGTCCGCTGCCGACTGAAGTTGCCGCAACATCCGCATTAAATCAGGCAACGCATTGGTGCCTATTTCCTTGATGGCCGCTCTCGCGGCGGTGTCCGACAGATTGTCGAGACGCTCCATCCAGTAGCTCAATGGCTTGCCGTCAAAAACTGGCTCCTTCTGCTCACAGTTGGCGACCGATGGAAAGGCAATGGCTGATAGCGCCAGAATCGCGAGCCCAATGGTGATTCTGTGGGTCATGAAATGCGAATGATGTAGTAGTCATTAGCCCGGGCTGCGACAAGAAAAATGCACGAAAGAGTCTTGGGAAAACTGCGATGAAAACGTACGGGAGTGGTGGCGCGAAGTGAGCGGGCGATAACAAGGCCTGTACGACGCTCTTCAATCTTTCACGGAAATGGGCACGTCTGCGTCTGAAAATCGCGCCCTCACTTCGAGTTCGCCTCCGAGAGCTTTCACGGCGGCTGCAAGCGTCCCCAGCTTCACTTCACTGCGTTTTTCAAACCGTGATATTGCCGATTGTTGCACTCCGATTTTTCCAGCCAGCTTGACTTGCGGAAACTGATAGAGTTCGCGAAGGTCTTTCAAACTCAATCGCCGGCGCTTGCTCTCGCGGGCGTTCATTATCTGGGCCACTCTTCGCGCGGCTAGTTCCGGTGTCCGATACACTTCGGCAGGCCCCTCGCCATATCCTGCATCCTTATAAAAAAGACCAAACCCTTTCTTGTGGCGATATTCCAACGTAATCCGTTTCCGTGCGACGTGGATATCAATCCACCAATTCCCATCTGCATTGTCTGGGGCGTCGATCTTGATCTTCGCATTCGGCAGCTTTTCGCCGAGAAGCGTTTTAAAATGTTCAATGACCTTTTCCATATTACATGCAGGGAATATGCCTTGGAAGGAATGAAGTGTCAAGGCGGCATTCTGCATTCTCACGTGACTTCCGCATTGAGATCGCGTGTTTTTCTGCCGTCGGCGCCCGGTTTATCCAAGAGCATCTTGCCGTTGAGCGTCTCGATTCGAATTGAACCGTTCTCTCCAATAAAAGTTTGATGGCCAACGCTGCGATACTGCCAAAGGAAGGCCGTGCCTTGAATCTGTCGGCGGCTGCCTTCCTGCGGAGGATACATTCGCCCGTCCGATTCCCAGAGTGACGGGTTGAATGGGACCCCCGAAGACTCATCTTCTACACCGTTAAGGACGTTGCCGAGGAGTACAAGAGCTTCTTCTGCTGACGTGGCCTTTGGCGCCGCCTCAAGGCGTTCAATGAAAATTCGGATTCTTTGTTTCTTTGACCGCACAGGGGCGACATTAGCAATCCTGTGCCATTTGGACAAATCGGAACCTTGAGTCTTTTGTTACGCCTTATTGCGAGATCAAATCTTTTAGCATTCCGTCGAGGTCGAGGCCGGAGTGGCCGGGGGTGGGGGAACCGCGCAATGCCAATAGCACTGCCACGCCCTCGAGGTCGGCTTGGGATTTTACGTTGTGAAAGACTTGGTTGGTAATGTTGAAATTCACTTCCTGCTGTTGGCCGGAACGGAGATCGGAGACGGTCAGTTTCCCAAAACTAAAATCCAGTTTGTCGATGCCGCTAAATTTGAAACCCTCTGCCAAATTGGTATTGACTGACGGCAGCGATGGCTTCCCCTTTTTGGCCAGCGAGTCAAAATTCGACTTTCCTTTTTTGTCTTTTACAATTCCGATATCGGCCAGATTCAATCGCACGAACGGCAAGTGAAGCATTCCCGCGCGAAGGGCCAGCGGATCGTATTCCAAGTGCAATTCCGGCATATCCAGGCAGAGGGAACCGCCAAATTCCGGGGTGTTATAAAGTTTCAGGCCTTGAATTGTGATGCTCGCGTTTCGGAGGCCAACATGCACGGCGGCGATTTTTACTTCCATGCCGGTGGCCGTGTGCAAACGCCGAATGAGCGCCTCGCGAACGAAGTTGTCCAGCAGCAGAAAGATCGCGATCACCGCCGCGACGCCCGCGACGAATAAAACCAGCGCGATGCGCAGGATCCAGCGAATGGGGCGTTTCATGCGAAACCGATCACACCGCGATGTCTTCCGGGCGGACTTCGAGGCACTCGTCCTGGTCTTCCCAAATGATCGCGGAAAAATGGTCCAAAAATGGCGGCAGCAATTTGCTTCCGGCCATCGCAAGCAACTTTTCCGCCCGCCCGGCGGCGTCTTCGCATTCCTGATCGTAATCGCGCACTTTTCGCCGCATAGTGTCCTCCCAATGCGCGACGGCGTGGACGGGCGCGTAGTCCTCGGCCCATTTCTTGATGGACGGTTGAAGGACGGCCGGCAAATCCTCGAAGGGCATTAACATTTCGGAACAATGCTGGCAAATCAGGCCGCTTTGCAAAATATCGCGGCTGAACAGAGGTAGGGTCGGCGCGCGGCAACAGGGGGCATCGGCGAAATTTTGAGGGACGTTGGCCAGGCGTTTGAGCCAGATTTGCCTTCGATGCCCAATTTCCGCCGCCAGCCGATACGCGCCGACGAGGGGATGCGAAAATCGCCAGACGCGCCCGCGCAACTGCCCCAGCGTCTGCGCCAGCCAGCGCGCAAGCGTCAGGTCGTCGAATTCGTCGAAAACCGCGCTGTATTCCTTGAAAAGGTTGTCTGATGACGATTCGGTCATTGTGTAACAGTAGGGGCAAAGTCTAAGGTTTAAAGGTCAAAGTTGCCCGGCTTGAACTTGATGGCCCCGATTGAGCAAAATCCATTGGACACGCCCCTGCGCGAAATCACCGGGGTCGGTTCGGAACGCCATGCGCAGTTGCAACGGCTGGAGTTGGGCACCGTTGGCGACTTGCTTCTCCATCGCCCGCGCCGTTACGAGGACCGCCGGCATTTTCAGCGCATTGCGGAATTGCAACTCAACGAGCCGGGTCTCACCTGCGGCAAAATCGCCGCCAGCGGCGTCCACCGCTTTCGACGCGGCAACCGCTCTCTTTTTGAATTCATCATGGACGACGGCAGCGGACGCTTGCACTGCCGCTGGTGGAACCTGCCGTTCATGGAACGGTATTTCAAAGTCGGCGACGAAGTGGTCGTTTTTGGCAGACCATTGTCGTTGCGCCCGCGCACAATCGATCACCCGGAAACCGAAGTCATTCAAGCCCTGGAAAAATCCATTCACCTGAATCGGATCGTTCCCATTTATCCGCTGACCGAGGGGCTGCCGCAACGCTGGCTGCGATCGTTGATCTGGCGGGTGCTGGAGCAATTCGGGTCCGCCGTCGCCGAGCCTCGCTCGGAATTGAAACTGGCGAATCCTTCCCGCGCCCAGTCAATCCGCCTCATTCATTTTCCGGCGGAATCCGGCGATGAGGAAATCGCGCGGCAACGCCTGGCGTTGGACGAATATATCGAGTTGCAGCGGGCGATTCAGATTCGCCGCAAGAACATGGAAAGAAACGCGCGGGCCACGCCGTGCGCCGGGGACAACCATTTGATCAAACCATTCCTGGCCGCGCTCGGATTTCACTTGACAGATGCCCAGGCCAAAGTCCTCCGCGAAATCCGGCGTGACATGGGGGGGCCGCATCCGATGCGTCGATTGCTTCAGGGCGATGTCGGCTCCGGCAAGACCATTGTCGCCGCTTGCGCCGCGCTTATGGCGCTGGAAAGCGGCTCCAATGTGGCAGTAATGGCCCCGACGGAAATCCTGGCGGAACAACATGCGCGGAATTTCCGGCGATGGCTCGAACCGCTCGGCGTGGCTGTGGAGTTGCGTTGCGGCGGCATGAAACCGGCCACCCACACCGGGCAGGAACAACTGGCGTTGCACAAGCCCGGCGGGCCGCCGTTGAATTTAACCGTCGGCACTCACGCGCTGATCGAGGAATCCTTCGCGCCTGAAAGGCTCGGTCTCGTTATTATTGATGAACAACACAAATTCGGCGTTGCCCAGCGCGAAACACTGGTCCGCAAAGGCGCTTATCCCCATCTGCTCGTGATGACGGCGACGCCCATTCCGCGAACGCTCGGATTGACGTTATACGGCGACCTGGACATTTCCGTTCTCAGTCAAAGCCCGCCGGGGCGCGGCAGGATCAAGACTTTTGTGCGCGAATCCGCGAGCCTGCCCAAAGTCTGGAAATTTGTGCGCGAACAAATTTCCAAAGGCCGGCAGGCGTATGTGGTTTATCCGCGCTTGGAAGAAGAGGACTCTGCCGCCGGCATCAAGGCAGTACGCCGCGAATTTGAACATCTGGAAAAAACCTTTGCGCCGTGGCGGGCCGGTCTCTTGCACGGGCGCCTGAAAAGCGAGGAGAAGGAGCAAGTCATGGCGGCCTTTCACGCCAATCGTTTGCAAGTGCTCCTTGCCACGTCTGTCGTTGAGGTGGGACTGGACGTTCCGAATGCCACCGTCATGGTGATCGAAAACGCGGAACAATTCGGCCTTGCGCAATTGCATCAGCTTCGGGGGCGGATTGGGCGCGGGCCGGAGGATTCCTATTGCATTTTAATTGCCGCGGGCAAAACGGAAGAGTCGCGGGAACGTTTGAAAATCATGGAACAAACCTCCGACGGCTTTAAGATAGCCGAGGCGGATTTGCGTCTTCGCGGGCCGGGAGAGTTCCTGGGACGGCAGCAGAGCGGGGCGCCGCCGTTGAAATTTGGAAATCTTGCGGATGATTTTGGGTTGATCGAACGCGCGCGCGAGCTTGTGAGGGAATGCCTCACACCTAAATAATCTGTCATCCTATTGCGCCGTAAGCACCTTCCTGCGAGGTTCTCTCCATGAAGAGGTTTTTGCTACTACTCGCACTGGGACTGATTACCGTCAATGTAACCAACGGCTGCAAACCCGCCGAAACTACCACGACGCCTACGCCGACGATAACCGCCACAAACGCCACTACGAATGCCGTGCCGCCGCCGGCCCATTAAGATAGATTGATTCTTTACGGTTGGCCCATTATCGTTTGGCAATGAAGACTTGCCACTGTTTGGGAATTTTGGCGGCCGCCCTTTTGGCGGGCGGTTGTGGAAAGGAGCAAAGTTCATCCGGCCCCACGCCTTCAAGCGCCGCGTCCGGATACGTTGGGGCGCTGGCCAAAGGCCAGCAGACGGCAATAAAAACCGTCGATGTGACCTCGCTGAATCAGGACATTCAGCTATTCAACGCGCAAGAGGGCAGAAATCCGAAAGACCTCGACGAGTTGGTGTCGAAGAATTACATCGGCAAGCTTCCCGACCCGCCACAGGGCATGAAGTTTGTCTATGACGCCGATCAGGGAAAAGTCAGCCTGGCCCCGCAATAAGGGGGAGTCCACGCTCTGCTCCGGCTTTTCTCTGACGGAGTTGGTGGTGGTCCTCGTATTCCTCATCATATTAACCGTGATGGGGACGAGCCGGTTTAGCGCATCCGCGCGCCGCAAGGGTTTGGCCAGGTGCCAGCTCAACTTGCAAAAGGTTTACCTGGCGTTGAACATTTATCGCAACGACAACGGCGCCTTCCCCTTGTCGAAAGACGCGACAAAATCCGAAGAGCCGTTGAGTCTGCTTGTTCCCAAGAGCACCACGACGACGGAAATATTCATCTGCCCCGGCAGCCGTGACGATGCGTTGCCGGAAGGCGAACGGTTCGCGAATCGCCGGATCAGTTACGCCTACTACATGGGCCACACGACCAATGACGACCCGAGCGAAATCCTGATCACGGATTGGCAAATCAACACCGCGCCCAAAAAGAAGGGCCAGCTGATTTTTTCGCTCGATGGCAAAAAGCCGGGAAACAATCATTACGGCGCCGGCGGAAATTTGCTTTCAATTGGAGGAGAAGTGACCGGCACGCCGGCGAAAGCCTCGCGCGATTTGTTGTTTTCGTCGCCGGTCACACTGCTAAATCCGTAAGCCAGTCAAAGGATTTTATCGCAAGAATGGTTGGGTGGCAACGAGGCTGGATTCCATGTTCAATATACAATCAATCCGAATGGCCGGGCTTTGGCACAATGACCCACTTGGAAGATTCTATGTGCGCCCATCCTCTTACGCACATGCTCCACAGGCAACCCCTTAAAATGAATTACCTTGATATTCCCAGCTTTGTATGGGACTATTTGGGTGTCGGAGAAGTTGTTCTTTTAAAATGGGAGTGCGAGGCGCAGAAGGCTGGTCAAGGCTGGTCAAGGCTGGTCAAACCCAGTCAAACCCAGTCAAACCCAGTCAAACCCAGTCAAACCCAGTCAAACCCAGTCAAACCCAGTCAAACCCAGTCAAACCCAGTCAAACCCAGTCAAACCCAGTCAAACCCAGTCAAACCCAGTCAAACTACTTTCAAGCGCGTGACCCGTGTATTTTTCCGGTTGACGGGCGCGGAAATCAAGCTAATATGAGGACGTAAAAATTGTTTTGCTGAACTCGGATTCAGCGCGCAAGTCGGAGAGCTAGGTTCTGCCGACTTTTTTGTTCCCTGACGGGGAAAATGAGACATTATGAACGCCGATTTTTTAGCTGTTTTAGAGTTTTGGGAACGCGAGAAAGGGATCAGTCGCGATGTCCTGGTCGGCGCTGTCGAAGAAGCTTTGCTCTCCGCCGCCAAAAAAGCCGTCGGCCCCGCCCGTGAACTTAGATGTGTTATCGACACAAAGTCGGGGGATATTAAGGCGTTCGCGAAACTGGTTGTATCCGAGAAGGTTGTATCCAAACACGATCAGATTTCCGTTTTTGACGCCCGGCGAATCAAAGCCGACGCAGTGTTGGGCGAGGAACTTGAAGTGGAAGTTACCCCGGCTGGCTTTGGGCGCATCGCTTCCCAATACGCCAAGCAAGCCTTGATGCAGCATATTCGGCGGGCCGAGAAGCAACTTATTTTCACCGAGTTCAAGGACCGTGTCGGCGATATTATGAGCGGAGTCGTCCGGCGTTTTGAGCGTTCGGATGTGACCATCGACCTCGGCAAATACGAGGCGCTTTTGCCCAACCGCGAGCGCGTGCCGACTGAGGAATATCAAATCGGCGAGCGCATTCGCTGTTACGTGAAAGCCGTGGAAAGCGGCACGCACGGACCCGAGATCATTCTTTCTCGTGCGGATCCGCAATTCGTGATTAAGTTGTTTCAGTTGGAGGTGTCCGAGATCAACGATGGGACCATCGAGATCAAAGGCATTGCCCGCGAACCAGGGTTCCGCACGAAGCTGGCGGTTCACACTCGCGATCCGAAGGTGGACCCCGTTGGCGCGTGTGTCGGTCTTCGCGGCCAGCGCGTCAAGAACATTGTGCGCGAGCTGAACAATGAGAAAGTCGATATCATCAAGTGGGACTCGAATGCCAAGGTGTATATCGCGAATGCCCTTGCGCCGGCGCAATTGAAGTCTTTCACTGTTGATGAGGTTCGACGCCGCGTTAAAATCACCGTGGCGGAGGACCAGCTTTCGCTCGCCATCGGCAAGCGAGGGCAGAATGCCCGGCTGACGTCGAAATTGACCGGCTGGCAGATTGACATTGAGCCGGAAACAGTGGTGCATGTCGGTTTTGAGGAGAAGGTCGCCCAGGCGGTGCAGACTTTTGCGTCCATTCCGGGCTTGACGCCGGAGGTCGCCAGTGTGCTTGTGCACGCGGGTTTCTCGACCGTGGACGCGTTGTTGCAGGCGGAATTGAGTGATTTGGAACAGATTGATCAGATCAAGGACCAGGCGCCCGCGATCATGGAGGCCATCAAGGCCGAAGCGGCGCGGCGCCATGGCGGCGACGGCGGTGAGAAAAAGGAAAGTCCTTGAAGCAATGAAACGGATGCCCGCAATGTTTGCATGTTGATCTCATGAAAGCCTTGTGGGCCAATTGCAGTTGGCGGATAGAACACTATGCCCGTTCGAATTTACGATTTAGCGAAAAAGCTTGGCATCGAAAGCAAGGATGTCCTTGTCAAAGCCAAGGAGCTTGGCATTTCCCAAGCCAAGGTGCCGTCCAGTTCGCTGGACAAAATTACTGCTGAATTCCTCGAACAACAGCTTGCCGCGCTGTTCCCTCAGCCAGTCCCGGCCCCGGCCGAACCGCCGCCCGCCGCAGCCGCAACACCCGTAGCGCCTGTCGTTCAGGAACCGCCGCCAGTCATTCACGTTGAACCTCCGAAGGAAATCGCAGCCGTTCCTCCCGCGCCCGTCGCGGTCGAACCGCCAATCGAACCCGCTCCCGCTCCCGCGACTCCGCCTGTGGAAGTCGCCCCAGTGCCGGTTGTCGAGGCAGCCCCGCCAGTGATCGCACAGGAACCGCCACCGCCCGCGTCCGCGCCACCGCCGCCTCCACCCGTTGAAGCGCCGAAGGTCGTGTTGCCTCCCGCGCCGCCGCCTCCTCCGCCTCCGCCCAAAGTGGGAGACAAAGTCGGTTTCGTGCAATTGCCCGTCAAGCCGTCCCCGCGTCCGCCGGAACGTCCCGCCGGTCGTGGCGCGCCCACAGCCCAGCAGCCTGGCGGCCGGCCCGGTTTTCAAGGTCGCGGCGACAATCGCAACATGCGAGGCGGCGGTCCATCACCCTCGTCGGATACGTCCCAAAGATTTGCGCCCAGGCAGCCCCAGAGGCAGAACGCGCCGGCCCCCGTCGCCAAAGCGCCGGAAAAATTTGTCCCCTTGGCCACTGGTCAGGTCATCACGCTTAAACCGCCGATCATCGTCCGCGATTTGGCCGAGCAACTCAAACGCAAGCCCTTCCAGATCATTGCTGATTTGATGGAGGTCGGCGTTTTTGCCAACGTCAACCAATCGATTGAAGAGGACGTCGCCCAGCGCATTTGCGCCAAGTATAAATTCCGGTTCGAACTCGAAAAACGTGAACGCGGCGCGGGCGCCCACACGCCTGTCAAGAAGGTCGAGCTCGACGTCGAGGACAAGCCCGAGCAGATGAAGCCGCGCGCCCCGGTCGTCACGATCATGGGCCACGTCGATCACGGCAAAACGACTTTGCTCGATGGCATTCGCAAATCCAATGTCGCGGCCGGTGAAGCCGGCGGCATCACGCAGCACATCGGCGCCTACACGATTTCCTTTCCGCATCCCGAGCGCAAAAACGACTTGCAGCAGATCACGTTTCTTGACACGCCAGGCCACGCCGCCTTCAGCGCGATGCGCGCGCGCGGCGCGACGGTCACGGACATTGTCGTGCTGGTCGTGGCGGCCAACGACGGCGTCATGCCGCAGACGTTGGAGGCGTTGAGCCACGCGCAAGCGGCTCACGTTCCGATCATTGTTGCTGTCAATAAATGCGACCATCCGAACGCGAACCCGATGAAAGTACGTCAGCAACTCCAGGAAAAAGGCCTCGTGCCTGATGAATGGGGTGGGGAAACCATCTTCGTCGATGTCTCCGCGTTGACCAAGCAGGGCGTGGACAAATTGCTCGAAATGATTTTGCTCCAGGCGGACCTTCTCGAACTCAAGGCCAATCCCGATCGCCGCGCAAAAGGCAACGTGATTGAATCCGGCCTCGAACCGGGCGGTCCCACCGCGACCGTGCTTGTTCGCAAAGGAACGTTGCGAGTCGGGGACGTGGTGATTTGCGGCGCGTATTGGGGAAAAGTCCGGGCGTTGATCAGCGAGGAAGGAACTCGCCAAAAAGAAGCGGGTCCGTCTGTCGCCGTCAGGATTCTCGGCCTCAACGGCGTGCCCGAGGCCGGCCTGGAATTCAGCGTGCTCGAAGACGAAAAGACCGCTCGCGACCTTGCCGAACAACGGGCGCAGGAAGCCCGCACGCTGTCCACCGAGGCGCGGACCAAAGTCACTTTGGAGAATTTGTTTGCCACGCTGGACGCGACCACCGCCAAGGTTCTGAAGGTCGTCGTCAAGGCCGATACTCAAGGCTCCGTCGAAGCGATCGTCGAGGCGCTCAAGAAAATCGATGCGACTTCGGTCGCGTTGGAAGTCATTCACAGCGCTGTTGGCACGATCACCGAATCCGACGTGCTGCTCTCTTCGGCCTCGAAGGCGATTATTCTTGGATTCCACACGCGCATCGACGTTGGCGTCGCCGACCTCGCCAAACGCGAGGGCGTGCAGATCAAACTTTATTCGATCATTTACGAATTGATCGACCAGGTGAAAGAGGCGATGGCCGGCCTGCTGGAACCGGTGATCAAGGAAATCGTCATCGGCTCGGCGGAAGTTCGCAAGATTTTCGAGTTGTCCAAGGGCGGCAATGTCGCCGGCTGTATGGTTACCACCGGGCGGATTGTTCGCGGCAAGTCGCGAATCCTCCGGCGCAAAGGTTTGATTTACGAGGGCGTTGTGCAGACCCTTCGTCGCTTCCAGGATGAAGTCAATGAAGTCCGCGCGGGCATGGAATGCGGCATCCGCATCGAAGGGTTCAACGACATGCAACCCGGCGACGTCATCGAATGTTTTACCACGGAGAAAGTGGTCCCCAAGCTGGCTTGAGAAGGAGTATATATGTCCCTGAGACTGGAACGGGTGCGCGAATTGTTGAAGCGCGAAATCGGCGACATCATCCGCCGCGAACTGCCTGTCGATCAAGTGGGCTTGATCAATGTCAACGATGTTGACGTCGCGCCGAATCTTCATACGGCCACGGTTTTTATCGGCGTTTTGGGCGGCGACGCCCAAAAGAAGCGCGGGATGGAAGCCCTCGAAGAGCACCGCAAACGCATTCAAGGGCTGCTCGGCAAGGCGGTCGTCCTCAAATACACCCCACGGCTACGTTTTATTCTTGACGATTCGGTCGAACGCGGCAACCGCGTCCTTCAACTCCTGGAAGAGTTGGATAAACCTTCGTCGCCTTCATGAAACCTCGCCTGAAGGTTATCGATCATATCCTCGAAGCCGTCGCCCGGAGCCAATCCATTTGCGTCGTAGGCCACGTTCGTCCCGATGGCGATTGCATCGGCTCGCAACTGGGCTTGACCCTCGCCTTGCAAAAACAGGGGAAACTCGTCACCTGCTGGAATGAAGACAGCGTTCCGCAAAAATACGCATTTTTGGACCGCCACCACCTTCTCGAAAAGCCCGCCTCCAAACGTGAGTTTGATTTGGTGATCGCCACCGATTGCGCGTCTTTCGAACGGCTGGGCGTCACAGGCCAGGCAATCACACAGCGCAAGTGCCTCATCAATATAGACCATCATTTGAGCAACACCCGCTATGGTGATTTAAATTGGATTTCAGCCCGTGAGGCCTCCACAGGCGAATTGATTTTTCGCCTGTTGCAAGCCGCCCAGTGGCCCATTACCCCCGCCATTGCCGATTGTCTTTTCACCGCTGTTTCCACCGACACCGGCTCTTTTCAATACGCCACCGTCAAGCCGGTGACTTACCATACCGCCGCCGAACTGGTTCGACTGGGCGCGGACGTGGACCAGGTTTCCCGTGAGGTTTATCAATCCTTCTCCCTTTCTCGCGTCCGCTTGCTCAAGCATCTTTACAGTCACTTCCGCCTGACGCACGACAACCGCATCGCCTACTTTTGGTTGAAGAAAAAGGATTTTGCCCGCACCGGCGCGGACCGCAGCGATACCGAGGGCCTTATCGACCACATCCGCGCCATTCAGCCTGTGTGCGTCGCCTGCATTTTTGAGGAAGTCGAACCGGAATTGACGCGCGTGAGCCTTCGCTCCAAATGCGCGAACGTGGATGTCAATAAGGTCGCCGGCCTGTTCGGCGGGGGCGGCCACGTTGCCGCCGCCGGCGCCCGTATCGTGGGAAAGCCCCTTTCGGTCCAGCGCCGCATGATCGCCGCGTTGCGAAAGGAAATCGATTCCGCCAAATAAACAATGCACACCTTTGATCCATTCGACGGAGCCCTCCTGGTTGACAAACCCGCCGGCCCCACCTCCCACGATGTCGTCGATGCCATTCGCCGCGCCTTTCGTTTTGAAAAAGTCGGCCATTGCGGAACCCTCGATCCCAACGCCACCGGCCTGCTGATCATCGTTTTGGGCAGGGGCACAAAGCTTTCGGAAAAACTGATGTCCGACGACAAAGTTTACGAGGGCACGATTAAATTTGGCGAAACGACCGATAGCTACGACGCCAACGGCGAACTCGTCGCCTCGCTCCCCGTCCTGCCTATGACGTTGGATGAACTGAACGAGGCCGCTTCCACGTTTGTCGGCGACCAGATGCAAACGCCGCCAATGGTTTCCGCTGTCAAGGTGAAAGGTGTTCCACTCTACAAAATGGCGCGCAAAGGCGTCGAGGTGGAGCGCAAAGCGCGGCTGATCCACGTTTATAATTTCCGTTTCTCCGACTACGTCGAACCCATCGGCCGTTTCCGCACCGCCTGCACCAAAGGCACCTACGTTCGCGCGCTCGCCCATGAATTGGGCGCAAAAATGGGATGCGGCGCCCACCTCGCGACGTTGCGCCGCGTCATCTCAGGCAAATTCGATGTCAAAGACTCCGTTCCGTTTGAGGACGTGCTCAAAATGACATCGGCCGACCTGCAAAAGCGCGTCATTCCCTTTTTGAAACTGGCCCAGCCAAGCGTTCCTGCCTGATGAAGGTCATTCATGCCGCCGCTGAACTCGATGCGGGCGGGCGCCCCGTTTGCGCCGCCATCGGCGTCTTCGATGGCGTTCACCTCGGTCACCAGCGCGTTCTTCAGCAGACCATTTCCGACGCCGCGCAATCGCGGGCTGTTTCCGTCGCCGTCACCTTCGACCGCCACCCCAACGCCGTTGTTGCGCCGGCCAAAGTGCCTCCGTTGATTTATCCGTTGTCGAAAAAACTCGAAGTCCTGGAATCCCTCGGTCTCGACGCGGCTTTAGTTATTCCGTTTGACAAACCTTTCAGCCAGATTTCCGGCAAACAATTCATCCGCGATTTGGCCCGTGATTTCGGCAAAATTCAGAGCGTGTGTGTCGGCCCGGATTTCATGTTTGGCCATTGCCGTTCTGGGAATGTGGAATTGCTCAAAGACCTTGGCGGCAAGCTCGGCTTCACCGCGCGCGCCGTCCCAGATGTGGAACTTGACGGCCAACCCGTCAGCAGCACGCGAATTCGCGATGCCGTCCGTGCCGGCGATTTCGTTTCGGCCGGCCAGATGTTGGGCCGCCCCTACAGCCTGTGCGGAGTCATAATCGAAGGCGAGCATCTGGGCCGCAAACTGGGATTTCCCACCGCGAACATGGAAATCACCGGCATGTTGGTTCCTCCGAATGGAGTTTATGTGGCCGATGCCAGAATTGGCGAGGAAAAGCGCCGCGCCGCCGTCAACATTGGCTACCGACCGACGGTTCATTCCAGCGACCCGCAACTCCACGTCGAAGCGCACCTGTTGGATTTCGACCGTCAAATCGTCAACCAGCGATTGGAATTGAACTTTCTGAAAAAACTTCGCGACGAAAAAAAATTCCCTTCCCTGGAAGCCCTCCGTCAGCAAATCACCCAGGACATAGAGCGAGCCAAGGTTTTTAAATAATGGAGGACAAATCTCAATGTTGCTTTGGCAACCCTAATTTTCTATTCTAGGCCAGTGAGTGCAGCCGACGTCATTGACGAAATAAGGCATTTGGCCCCTGGTGAGCAGGCCAAAGTAATTCAGTTTGCCATAGACCTCGCCAGAGGTCGCCAGCTTAGCGGCGAAGAACTCGGGCAGTTGGCGGATCAGTTGGCTAAATCGGAGGACCCGGCGGAAGTCGCGCGCCTAAGATCGGCAATGACCCGGGGCTTTTACGGCGCCTGACCTATGCCCAAGGTGCTGCGCCGAAATTTGCCGCCGCAGTTGTATGAGCATCTGCTCGACCGCATCCAACAACGGAAAATTACCGGGAAAGAGGTGGCGCTGCTGATCAATTGGTTGGACGGTCATCCCGATGTTCCTCAAGGCAAATGGTTCAAAAAATTTCCAGGGTTAATTGTATGTGGTGAGGGCGAACTGATCAAAACGTTTCTGGTTCCCGGGCAGATCCCATTTGGACAGGAGATTTAGCGGAAAGTAATCATAGCGAAATGCGCCCGAGAAATTACATCCCTGTAATGTTGGCGGTTTTTCTGAACAAACTTTCCTCCGCGTTGTCTCTGTGGCATAAGTAGTTTTAATCTATGAATACTGGTATCAGCGCCATTAACGAGCAGGTCCAACAGTCCAGCGCCTTTGTGCGCCCCCTTTTTAGTGAAATTGGCAAGGTCATCGTCGGCCAAACTTACCTTGTCGAGCGCCTGGTCATCGGGCTTCTTGCCAATGGCCACGTGCTTCTGGAGGGGGTTCCCGGCCTTGCCAAGACCCTTTCCGTCAAGGCGCTCGCCAACGCCATCAACGTTAAATTCTCCCGGCTGCAATTCACCCCGGACCTCCTCCCCGCCGACCTTCTTGGCACGCAAATTTACAATCCCCAAACGGGCGCGTTTACCACCCGTCGCGGCCCGATTTTTTCCAATCTGGTCCTCGCCGACGAAATAAATCGCGCCCCCGCCAAGGTGCAAAGCGCCCTGCTTGAAGCCATGCAGGAAAAGCAGATCACCATTGGCGATCAAACCTTCAAACTTGAAGAGCCGTTTCTCGTTCTTGCCACCCAAAATCCCATCGAACAAGAAGGGACCTACCCACTGCCCGAGGCGCAGGTGGACCGCTTCATGTTGAAGCTGAAGATCGTTTATCCTTCTCGCGAGGAGGAACGCCAGATTCTGGATTTGATGGCGCGCACTTCGGCTGTGACATCGACGACCCAGGTCGTCACCGCGCAGCAAATTCTCGAGGCCCGCCAGGTGCTCAACGATATTTATATTGATGACAAGGTGAAGGATTACATCGTCGATATCGTCTGTTGCACGCGCGACCCCGCCGCTTACAAAATCCAGGGCCTGCAAGGCCTCATTCAACTCGGCGCTTCCCCTCGCGCCACCATCGCTTTGACTCTCGCCTCCAAGGCTTTTGCATTCCTGCGGGGACGCGGATACGTCACGCCGCAGGATGTCAAAAGCATCGGGATGGACGTCTTGCGGCACCGTGTGTCGGTGACTTACGAAGCCGAGGCCGAGGAGAAGACCACCGAAACAATCATTACAAAAATTTTCAACGAATTGCCCGTGCCGTAATCATTGGTCCATGATTCCCCGCGAGATTCTCAAAAAAATACGGCAGATCGAGCTTCGCACCACCCGTCTGGTTTCCGAAACGCTCGGCGGGCAGTACCATTCCGTCTTCAAAGGGCAGGGGATGAATTTCGAGGAAGTCCGCGAATATCAGCCCGGCGATGATGTCCGCGCCATCGATTGGAATGTCACGGCGCGGATGAACCATCCTTTCGTCAAAAAATTCGTCGAGGAACGCGAATTGACTCTCATGCTCGTGGTCGATCTCAGCGGTTCCGGCCTCTTTGGTTCGCGTGACCAATCCAAACGCGAACTCGCGGCGGAAATCGCCTCCGTCCTGGCTTTTTCAGCCATTCGCAATAATGACAAAGTCGGGCTGATCCTCTTCACGGAGGAGGTTGAAAAATATATCCCTCCCAAGAAAGGCCGCCGGCACGTTTTGCGCGTCATTCGCGAGATTCTGCTTTTTCAGCCGGCCCGGCGTGGCACCAATTTCAACGAGGCGCTCGATGTCTTGAATCGCATCGCCCACCGCCACGCAATTGTCGTGATCATTTCCGATTTTCTTTTCGAGCATCGCGCATCCGGGGAAAACGAGCCAAATCGTCCCGGCGGCTATCTTGTTTCGCCCACCGTCGGGCCCCGAACGCTGCCGGGTTTGCGTCAAGCCAACCGCCGTCACGACGTCATCGCCATCCAGGTGGTGGACCGTTTTGAATTGGAACTGCCGTCCGTGGGTCGGCTGGTCTTGAACGATGCGGAGACCGGCGAGATGATCGAAATCAACACCCACGATTTGCACAAACGAAAAGCCTTTGCCGATCGCCGGGCAAAACATCAGAACGAATTGATGCGAATTCTTGGCTCCGCCAAAATCGACGCCATTGTCGCGAACACCGGCGAGCCTTACGCCGCCGCTTTGGGCCAATTCTTCGAGACCCGTGAAAAACGGCGCCGCCGTGGTTGAGTATGAACACGAATTCGGCGCTCATCATTCCCGCACAGTCGCCCGCGGCCGGCAACGCGGCCCAGGCCGTTTTTCGCGACACCGTCAAACCGTTGATCAAAATTGCCGATGTCTGGTTCTGGATTGTTTTGATCGCCGTCATTGCGGCGGTCCTCGTCATCGCATGGCTTCTCTGGCGGCATTGGAAACGCAAGAAAGCCGCCATTCCCGCCGTGCCGCCCGTCCCGCCACATGTGCGCGCGCGGCAAATGCTCGAAAGTGCGCTTGCTCTCATCAGCGAGCCAAAGCCTTTTACCATTGAGGTTTCCGGCGCGCTTCGCACTTACCTGGAGGAGCGCTTCGATTTTCGCGCCCCGGAACGCACCACCGAGGAATTCCTTTACGAGTTGCAAGGCACAAATTTATTGACAGCCGAACAAAAGTTGAGCCTGGCCGATTTCCTGGCCAATTGCGATCTGATCAAGTTCGCCAAATACGAACCGGCCGAAATGGAGTTGCGCGCCTTGCACACCGCCGCCTTGCGCCTCGTCAACGAAACCGAACCGCGATGGGCGCCCCCGGTAATCGAACCCGCAACCGCTGAACCGCCCGCTGCGGTAGCCGCTGAAAAATGACGTTCGCCCATCCATACGTTTTATTGCTCTGGCTGCTGCTGCCGGCGCTGGCGTGGCTTAAGGGAAAAGCCGGCAAGCAAAGCGCCGCTTTTGTTTATTCGTCCGTTGATTTGGTGCGTCCCATTTCCGGCTTCAAGCGCTCCCGCGCCGGAGCCATTTTGGCCGACCTTCGCTGGGTGGCCCTGGCTCTGTTTATTTTGGCGCTCGCCCAGCCCCGTATCGTCAAAGGCGAGTCGCACGTCAAGGCCAGCGGCATTGATATTGTCGTTGCGATCGATCTTTCCGGCAGCATGCGGTCGGAGGATTTCGGCCCTGACCTTAGCCGCATTAAGCTCGCGAAGCAGGTGCTGTCAAAATTTATTGATAATCGTCCCAATGACCGCATCGGCCTCGTGGCCTTCGCAAAGGAAGCTTACATCGCCGCGCCGCTGACGCTCGATCATGATTATCTTCAGGAGAATTTGTCACGTTTGGACATCGGGAAAATTGATGAATCCAGCACGGCCATTGGTTCCGCCTTGATGACATCTCTCAACCAATTAAAGAATCTCAAGGACAAGAGCAAAATCGTCATCCTCATGACCGACGGCCAGAATAACTCCGGAAAAATACCGCCCTTGACCGCGTCCGAGGTCGCCAAGGCTATCGGAGTCAAAGTTTATACCATCGGGATCGGAATTCGCGGCAAAGCGCCCTATCCGGTGATCGATCAATTTGGGCAGAAGCATTACCAATGGATGGATGTGGATGTTGACGAGGACACGTTGACCAAAATCGCCCGGCAAACCGGCGGCAAATACTACCGCGCCGATAGCGCTGACACGTTGCGCAAAATTTACGAGGACATCGACCGCCTCGAACGGTCCGATGTGGAAGTGAAGAAATACCAGCATTATGATGAATTGTTCGGCGATGTGGCGATTGCCGGGCTTGCCGTTCTGGCGCTGGAAATGGCCCTGGCCCACACCGTATGGAGAAAACTGCCGTAAGAAGATGAGATTCGCCCAGCCACAAGTTCTATGGCTTTTGCTGGTTGTCGTGCCGGCGCTGATCGGCTTTCTGTTCTGGTCCTGGCGCGTCAAACAGAAATTGATCCTCCAGTTCGTCCACTCCCGCTTGCTTTCGAGCTTGACCGTCGGCGTCTCCGCCGGGCGTCAGAAACTTCGCCTTGCGCTCTTGGTCGCGGCCGTTGCGGGTGTTCTACTGGCTTTGGCGCGGCCCCAATGGGGGTTCGCCTGGGAAGAGGCGAGGTTTCAGGGATTGGACATTATTGTCGCCCTCGATACTTCCCGCAGCATGCTCGCCAAAGACGCCGTGCCCGATCGACTGGACAAAGCCAAATACGCCGCCATTGATTTGATGCGCCTGGCTAAATCCGACCGCTTGGGATTGGTCGCTTTCGCCGGCACCGGCTTTTTGCAAGCGCCCCTGACCGTGGACGACCACGCATTCGCGCAGGCTCTCAACGCCGTTTCGGTCGGTGTCATTCCGCAGGGCGGCACTTCCCTCTCCGCCGCCATCAAAACAACCATGTCCGCCTTCGAGAAAGGGAACGACAATCATAAAGTCATGGTCCTCTTCACCGACGGCGAAGATCATGACGCTGACACAGAAACCCTCGACGCCGCCAAGGAAGCCGCCGACGCTGGCATTCGTATCTTCACTATCGGCGTCGGCACGCCCGAGGGCGAATTGCTCCAGGCCACAGACGATCAGGGCAACACCGCGTTCATCAAGGATGAGAACGGCGACGTCGTCAAATCGCGCCTGAATCAAACGCTTCTGCAAAAAATCGCGACTACCGCCAACGGCTTTTATCTGCCGTTGCAAGGAGCCGATCCGATGAACACGCTGTACCAGCGCGGCATCGCTCCATTGCCCAAGTCCGAAGAATCGACGCGCCTGACACGCGTTTATCAGGAACGCTATTATTGGCCGCTTGGATTTGCCATCGTCTGCCTCCTCGCTGAATTGCTGCTGCCGGAAAGCCCGCGTCAGCGGCGCGTCGCGATCGCCTTGGTTCTGCTGCTGCTCTCGAAGCCCGCTTTTGCTTCGCCATCGAGCGCGTATAAGGATTATCAAACCGGAGATTACAAAGGCGCCTTCGACGAATATTATCGGCTGGCCGAAAAGAAGACCAACGATTACCGGCTGCGGTTCGACGCCGGCACTTCCGCCTACCAGGCCAAGGAATTTGAGAAGGCGGAAAAAGGTTTCACCGAGGCGCTGAATTCGCCCGGTATCATTTCCGCCCCGGCCATTCAACAGCACACTTACTATGATTTGGGCAATACGCTGTACCACATTGGCACATCACAGCAGCAACCGGACGGGAAGCAAAAATATTGGGAGCAAGCCGTTGAAGATTATACCCGTGCCATTCACCTTGATACCAACGATGTGGACGCGCAGAACAATCTGCAATTTGTCAAACAACAACTGGAGAAGTTGAAGCAGGACCAAAAAGACAAAAAACCGCCGGACGACCAGGAGCCGGACGAGGCCGCCAAAAAGGCGAAAGCGCGCGCCGACGAAGCCGTAAGGCAACGGCTGTACAAAGAAGCGATGGACATCATGGAAACGTCACGCAAACAAGACCCCACGACAGAATATTATGCGGACTACATTAAAAGGCTGGAGGAAATTAACGGTGTTGCGACTAATGCTGCTCATTAATTTCGTCCTTCTGCCGATTTGCGTCGTCGCGACTGAAACGGCGGACGATTATTTCAATTACGGCGCGCAAGACTACATTTTTGGCGAAAAAGAGAAGGCCATGAAACAAGTCGTGACCGGCCTTCAACTTTACCCCCAGGACCCCAAACTCAACAGCGTAATTCGTCTGCTCAAAAGACCGCCACCACCACCCCAAAAAAATAATAAGCCAAAAAAAGGGGATCAGAGGGAAAAGAACGACCAGCAAAATTCAAAGCAGGACCAGGCAAAAAACGACAAACAAAAAGAGAAGAACAAACAACAGCAAGCGCAGCAGGCCAAGCCTTCCGATAAGCAAGAAAAGAACCCGGAAAACGTCGAAGCCAGCGCCGCGGATCAAATGTCTCCCGAAGAAGCCAAGCAGCTTCTGGACTCCCAACAGGAAAACGAAAAAATCCTGATTTTCGCCCCGTCAAACCAGCCGGTTAGCACTCTTGCGGGGAAAATAAAGGATTGGTAGGATTTTTCGGGATTTTTCGGCGGGTTTGCGTTAGAACTTGACCGGAATGTCGCCAATACAAGACTTACATGTTAAACAGATAGTCCGCCTCTCGCCGCCCCGGGCGCTTAAAACCGCCCTTCCCGCCACCGAGGCCACGAACGCTACCGTGGTAAATGGGCGCGAGGCGATCCAGCGGATTTTGGAACAGAAAGATCCCCGCCTGCTCGCCGTTATCGGCCCGTGCTCGATCCACGACGCCAAGGGCGCGATGGATTACGCGACGCGCCTGAACCGGTTGCGCCACGAATACCGGGATACCATGGAGATCATCATGCGGGTTTACTTTGAGAAACCCCGCACCACCATCGGTTGGAAGGGTTTGATCAACGATCCCCATCTCGACAATTCGCGCGACATCGAAACGGGGCTTAAGACGGCGCGCGAACTTCTGCTGGAAATCACGGGAATGGGATTGCCCGCCGCAACAGAATTTTTGGACCCGATCATTCCGCAATACATTGCCGACCTTGTGAGTTGGGCGGCCATCGGCGCGCGCACGACCGAGTCCCAAACGCACCGCGAAATGGCCAGCGGCCTTTCGATGCCTGTCGGTTTCAAAAACGCGACGGACGGCAGCTTTCAAATCGCGATCGACGCGATGGGCGCGGCCCGGCATCCGCACAGTTTTATCGGCATCGATCAGGATGGAGTCACCAGCATTGTCCGAACGACGGGCGGGGCCGTTGGACACGTGGTATTGCGGGGTGGACGGCTTCGCGCCAATTACGACGCGGAGAGCATTCGCGAAGCGGAGACGAAGCTTGCGGAGCACGGATTGCCGCGCGTTCTGATGGTGGATTGCAGCCACGCCAATTCCGGCAAGCAACCGGCGCGGCAGGAGGAAGTATGGCGGAATGTCGTTGAACAGCGCGTCGCCGGAACGCAATCGCTGATTGGGATGATGGTGGAAAGTTATATTGAAGAGGGCGCGCAGCCATTTCCAAAAAAGCCTTCCGAACTTCGTTACGGCCTTTCCATTACGGATGGTTGCGTTGGCTGGGAGACCACCGCCCGAATGCTGGAGTGGGGGCACAAAACGCTCAAAGGCAAATAGCGACAGGTTATTGCGGCGGTCGGCTGGCGTTGCGCGCGCGGCCATCGGCCCATGTGCGAAGGCGGTGAATTTGTTCGTCCATCGTTTTTGCCAGCGGAACTGTCTGGGCAATCGCCTGCACGATATGGGTCGTCGTCAGTTCCTGCCGTGCGGAAAAGGCGTCGTAAAGGGCGCTGTTGATCGCTTCCTCGATTTCGGCGCCGCTGAAATCCGGGCTGGAATCGGCGCACGCGGCGACATCGAAGTTGAGAGGGTCGCGGCCCCGTTTGGCGATGTGGATGCGGAATATTTCCTCTCGCTCTTCCTGGCCGGGCAAATCGACGAAAAAGATTTCGTCCAAACGTCCTTTGCGAAATAATTCCGGCGGCAGTTGCGAAATGTCGTTGGCGGTCGCGACGACGAAGACGGGGGCGGTTTTTTCCGAAAGCCACGTCAGAAATGTTCCAAACACCCGCGCAGTCGTTCCGCCGTCGGAAGCACCCGATCCGAGGGAGCCGGCGAAGGCTTTGTCGATTTCGTCCACCCACAAAATCACCGGCGCGATGGATTCAGCGACGGCGATGGCGCGGCGCACGTTCTGTTCCGACGAGCCGACGAGACTGCCGAACATCCGGCCCACGTCGAAGCGAAGCAGGGGCAATTGCCATTGGCTTGCGACCGCTTTGGCGCAGAGGCCCTTGCCGCACCCTTGCACGCCGAGCATCAAAATGCCCCGGGGGGCAGGCAAACCAAAGGCGCGGGCTTCATCGCTAAAGGCGGCGGCGCGCTTGTTGAGCCAGTCTTTGAGCACTGCCAGGCCGCCGACGTTGGAAAAGGTTTCCGTCGCGGCGTGATACTCCAGGAGGCCGCTTTTGCGGACGATTTGCTGTTTCTCGGAAAAGACTTCGTCAATCCCTCCGCCATCCAGGCGTTGGTGTTTGACAAGGATTTTGGCAAAAACGTTTTCCGCCTCGCCCAATGTCAGCCCCAGCGCCGCTTGCAGCAATTTCTCCCCGGCGACTCCCTCAAGCTCGATCTGCACGTGTTTGGATTCCGCCAAATCCGCGACGATGGAGTCGAGCAACACGGCCAAGTCCTCCTTGCCCGGCAGAGGATGATTGAGCACCGTGATTTCCTTTTCCAATTCGGCGGGGATTTCCAGCACTGGCGATACGAGGATGATCGTCTTCATGCTGTTTTTAAGGTGGAGCGCGATTTCCTTGAGCTTGCGGACGACGGCGAAGTGGCCGCGGGTCAGGAACGGATGAAAATCCTTGAAAAGGAAAATTGCGGGTTCGACTTGTTCAATGATTTGATCCAGCGCGGCGAGCGGCTCTTTGGTGGCGGGATTTTGTTGTTTATGAGATTGCAGGGACGTCCCCGCGGGGACAATCCCGGTGTTGCAACTCCACTCAAAGACCTTTTTCTTGCGCTTGTTTGCGACATCCATCACCGCATCGCGCAGCCGCATTTCCTCGCTGGAGACGATATAGAGGACCGGGTAGCGCGCGCGAATGAGCAGTTCCAATTCGTCTTGAAAGTTCACGTCAGAACCTATTGTTTGAGGTGCCCGTGGAAAAAGTCGCTCTCGTACTGGGCGAGTTGTTGGTTGAGTTTTTTAATATCGATCTTCGCCGGAATAACGTATTCCGTCCAGGCGGGCCGGCGCGGCATTATATCGATGGCCTCGAAGAGAGCCCTTGTGCCGTCGGTGGCCAGGGCGCAATTTAGATTATCGATCACCGCCGCGCGGACAGAAACATCCCATTCCGCCTCTGTCAAAAAATCGTTGATGGGAACCAGTTTATCACCGGAACCAATCATTTCCGAGGAATACTTGTCGTAATGGCCGAGGTAGAGATGCGACAAGTTGATCGCCATCACGAAGCTGATCATCTGGTTGAAATAACTCATCTGATCGTTGATGACCGCATCGGTCCAGAGTTTCGGGTCCACGATTTGCGGAAGAGGGGCCGCGGGATCGGCGAGCGTTATTTGCGCGAGGTTTCTGACGTATTTCTGAAAGAATCCCGGCTCAACGCGATCGGCCGCTTTGGCGTGGCAAATATGATTGGCCAAATCAATGAAGCCGGCGGAAAGCGAAACCTGACGCAGGATTTTCTTGTTCTCGGTTGTGGCAATCGGAGTAACGACCGGCAAATCCTGCGGTTGCAGGGCAATTGCCTGGGGGTCGATTTGGCTGCTGAATTTCTGGGGCAGCGATTCAAACAATTCTCCACCCAGTTTGAGAACTATGCTGAATCCGTTTTGATAAGTTCGGGCCGGGGCGCTTCCGTAGCAAGCCAGCGAAAAAACGGCGGCCAGCAAAATGACCCCGCAGTTGCGTTTGATTTTCGCTTTTAGGACCATTCCTTGCAAATAGCAGTTAGCTTCACTTCCTTCAACAGACGATAAGGGACTACAATGTAAGAGAGGAATGGCGTGACGCAAACCCGAAGAGGCAAATGGAGCGCCTGGCCAGCGTTTTGAGGCGAGACAGAATTGTTTTCATTTGAAAAAGTATTATGCAACATGCGAATTCGTCAAGATTCATGGGCCGGAGGCATTTTTCCTGGGGTCCGCTGTTCGCATGTAGGCCAACTAGGGTTTAGGAAAGCGGCATCATCCAGTTGCTCCTCGCTCTTTGGGAAGCGGACTGCTAAGATTCTTTCTCCAATGACAAAGAGAATTAGACAAGCCGAGTTCACAAAATGGATGGGATCGGTTCTGGATGCGTTACGCGAGCTTGGTGGGTCGGCAAGACCAAAGCAAGTGTCTGACTGGATAGCACAATCGCTTGGTATACCAGAGGAACAACTTACGGTTAAGATGAAGTCGGGGACCGAGCGATTTCACAATCAAGTCTGTTGGGCGCGTCAGTATTTGGTGTGGGAGGGGCTTCTCGACGGGTCTAAGAGCGTGTTTGAAAAGTCATTATTTCTCAGGCGAGACGTTTGAGCATAAGGCGAATCATAGCCAGATAGACCATGGTTTCGCCGGTTTTGGCTTGTCGTTCGTAGTCGCGATTGAGCCGGCGGTAGCGTCCCAAC
>DATAUD010000105.1:0-121581 GCA_036268455.1 Verrucomicrobiia bacterium | reverse complement strand
TTTGGCTCTTTTCATCGATGCACAGCGCCAAGCTTTTCTCTGGCGGGTTGAGATAAAGACCGACCACATCCGTCAGTTTTTCGAAAAATTTAATGTCACGAGACAGCTTGAAATTACGCGCCAGATGAGGCTTGAGATTGTGCTCCCTCCACAGACGATGAACTAGCTAATTATGAAATAATACACTAGAAAAATCGCTCACGTCACTATCGAGCGTGAGGCGATAGGTGCAGTACCCGAGTGAGTTGTCCAGCGTTACCTCTGCGCAACGCCATTCGCCGTTTGTATAAGAGATTGCCAAATGCAAACGGCCCTGCGCGTCAACACTTACGTTGGTCGCTGAAAAGAAATTGGGACCGGGACCCACTATCGCTTGCCCGCGTTCTTTCATTTGCCAGGTATCTCCTGAAAAATTGATGACGGGGGGTTGCTGGCCTTGCATTACCGTGGCGGCCGCAAATAACAAAGAAAAAAGGGGGAGGGTTTTCCGAAGCAGTTCACACCAGAAAGCGTTCGCGAACGACTCCACTCTGGCGAATGATGGATTGCAGTGTGCCAATTCTAACCACGCGATGTAGCGCACAGGGACAGTGATCGTCCCGCCTTCAGCCCGACGCTGCATAATAAGATGGCTGCCTTTCTGCCGGGCACGAAAAAATCCCTCCGATTCCAAAATGCGAACAATTTCCTCGCCGGAAAAAACTCCCAGCTTAGGCACATTCCACCTCGATGCGCGTGAACAAGGCCGGCTTCTTCATCCGCCTTTCCACTTCCTCCGCGCTCGCGGTTTCAAAAAATCCTTCCAAAGCTTCCTTGAGATTGACAAGCGCCTCGTCAATCGTGTCGCCCTGGCTTGCAATATCCATTTCAGGGCACAACGAAACATAGCCGCCGTCCTCTGGATTCAGCACTGCGCTAAAGGTCATTGTCTTCATAATGCGACTGGAACATAACTTAACGACCTTCGTACTGCGACTCAAGCCCAGGTTTCGTCGTTTGCGGCGCGCAGCACAATTGCTGACGGTGAATTGACACATTCCCACGCTGGCGGCAGATTGTTTGCGGTTCTTATGCCGGAGTTGACCCAAATCTCATCCCAGCGGGCGGAGGCTTCGCTTTTTTCCACAGTCTGGAAATGGGCGGATTTCGTCAAGATTTCGCATACGGTGTTCGCTTTGCCGTTTGCGCTGGCTTCGATGGCGCTGGCGGCGCGCGATCAGCGCGGCTGGCCAGGGTGGCGGACTTTCCTGCTGATCCTGGCGGCGATGGTTTGCGCGCGAACTTGCGCGATGGCGTTTAATCGCATCGCGGACAGGGATCTCGACCGGGCGAATCCTCGCACGGCGGGACGCCATTTGCCGACGGGCAGGATTTCGCTGGAGGCGGCGTGGCTCCTTTGCCTGGCGGCGGCGGCGGGACTGGTGGGTGTGAGTTATTGCTTGAATGCTCTTTGCTTTTGGCTTTCGCCGGTGGCGCTGTTTTTCGTCTGCTTTTATTCGCTGACGAAACGGTTTACGGATTTTACGCATGTCTTTTTGGGCGTGGCGCTGGCGCTGGCTCCGCTGGGAGCGTGGATGGCGGTGAAAGGAAATTTTCTGATTTTTCCGGCGGGATTTGGATGGAGGACGCTGCAATACAGCGCCATTCTGCCAATTCTGCTGGCGGCGGCGGTGGTTTTCTGGCTGGTGGGGTTCGATATTATTTATGCGCTGCAGGATTATGAGTTTGACCGGCGGCATGGGCTGCATTCGCTGGTCGTGCGTTGGGGGGTGAGGAATTCGCTGTCGGCATCGTTTCTGGCGCACATGATTATGTGGGGGATCCTGGTGGCGTTCGGGGTGCTGGCGGGGTTCAAGTTCGCGTATAATATTGGGCTGGTTTTTATTTTGGGGTGCCTGCTGCTGGAACATTGGCTGGCGCGGCGGCGCGGCTTGAATTGGGTGCAACATTCATTTTTCCGGCTGAACGGGCTGATCAGCATCGTCTTTCTGGTTGTGACACTGACGGAAATCGTGGTTCCATTCTTCCGGCTGAAAGTTTTAAATTGAACTATTTTTTGCAACAGAGTGAATTGCGGGACCTTTATGAGAAGGCCGCCGCCGGCGCTCGGATTTCAAACGAGGACGCGATGCGGCTGTTTGAGAGCAAGGACCTCAACGCCATCGGCGCGATTGCGGATGTGGTTTGCCGGCGCAAAAACGGCCGGCGCGCGAGCTACATTATCAATCGCTACGTCAATTATTCCAATTACTGCATTTTAAGCTGCCAGTTCTGCGCGTTTGCGCGAAAGAAGCGGGACGCCGACGGGATGCAATTCACGGTGCCGGAGATCGTGCAGAAGGCGCGGGAAGCGCTGGCGGTGGGGGTGACGGAATTGCACATTGTGGGCGGGTTGCACCCTTCGCTGCCATTCAGTTATTACACGGAGATGCTGCGGGAACTTAAGGGGCTGGACGGGCGGCTGCAATTGAAGTGCTTCACGGCGATTGAGATTTTACATCTGGCCTGGCTGGCGAAGAAATCGGCGCAAGAAACTCTTATTGACTTGAAGGAGGCGGGGCTGGATTCGTTGACTGGCGGCGGCGCGGAGATTTTTCGCAAGGAAGTGCGCTCGCAAATCGCCAAAGGGAAGGAATCGGCGGAGGAGTATCTGGATGTCCACCGGACCTGGCACAAATTGGGCGGGCGCAGCACTTGCACGATGCTTTACGGCCACGTGGAGACGCTTGCGGACCGGGTGGACCATCTGAATTACCTGCGGAATTTGCAGGATGAAACGGGCGGGTTCACGGGGTTCGTTCCCCTGCCCTATCAGCCGGAGAACAATGAAATCCCGGTCAAGGCGCCGCCAACGGGATTTGATTCGTTGCGGACGATTGCGATTTCGCGGATTTATTTGGACAACTTTGACCATATCACGGCGTATTGGGTTGGGCTGAGTTTGAAACTGGCGCAGGTGGCGTTGAGTTACGGGGCCGATGATTTGCACGGAACGATTTTGGAAGAGCACATTTTTCACATGGCCGGAGCGAAGACGCCGCAATTGCAGACAGAGACGGAGATGATCAAGGCGATTCGCGAGGCGGGGCGCGTGCCAGTGCAACGCGATACGTTTTACAGGCCAGTGAAGGTTTGGGATGGCGAGGCCGTCACGGAAGGTGAAACTGCCAGCGCTTCAAAACTCCTTCAGGAGAACTTGGCTACGGCGTAGGCGTCGCTTAAGTCTCGGGTTGGGTCGCATTTGGCCTGGGGCTGTGATGCTCCGAGATTATTGGCTCGATGGTTTTTGAACACACAGCCGTTGCCCGCTTTCGCGGACTGCCTTGCCCCAGGCCAGATGCAACCCAACTCAACTTCGGCCTTTTGCATGATGTGAGTATTGCAGACCTCCAATCGGGTTGGAATGTGCGAGTAACGCACAGGGGTGTGCATGTGGAGCACATGCGCCAGAGGGATGTAAGAAGACTCTATGAAGCTTCCAATTACTTTGCCTTCATCGCGGGGTGCGCTTTCAAATCGGCGATTGCTTGTTTCACCTTTTCTTGTCCGGCGGGGTCATCGGGAAGCGCGTCGTCTTGAAATGCGGGAAGGAGGTTGTCCCAGATGGCCGTCAATTCTCCTTCCATCTGGCCAGTTTGCGCGGTGACGGCGATGACGGCATCCTTGCCGGGAATGATGACGCAGAGCTGGCCGGCGGCGCCGTCACCACGATAAGCATCGTGGGTGCAACGCCAGAATTGAAAGCCGTAGCCTTGCTGCCAATCCGGGCCCATTTTGGCGTGGGATTCGCGGTCGTTGGGCACCTGTTTGCTCGTGGCCTGCTCGATCCATTTTTCGGGTATCAATTGCCTGCCGTTCCATTTGCCTTTTTGCAGGTAAAGCTGGCCGAACTTCGCAATGTCCTCGGTGCGGAGGTACAAGCCATAACCGCCGAGTGAATAACCCTCGGGACTGCTCTGCCATTTGGGATTTTCGATTCCCAACGGCTCGAATAATCGCGGCTTCAAGAAGTCCAGCGTGGTCTGGCCTGTGACCTTGGTGACGATGGCTGATAGGGTGTAGGCGCCCATGGTGTTGTATTGAAAATGTATCCCGGGTTTGTACACAACGGGGTGGGCCAAGAATTGTTTTACCGAGGGATTGTCCCCGACAGCCTTCGGCTCAGTGTCGTGGCCGCAGGTCATGGTAAGCAAATCGCGCACGGTCATGGCCTTAAGATTATCGGAAGGATCGGGCGGCGCGTCGTCGGGGAAAAATTTCAGGACGGGATCGTCCAGATTCAATTTGCCTTCTTCGATGGCGAGTCCGACGGCGGTTGAGTTAAAACTCTTGCTGAGCGACGCCAAAACATGCGGTTTGTCCGGCGCCTCGGGTTTCCACCATGCCTCCGCAATCACATAGCCGTGCCTCACGAGCATAAAGCTGTGAAATGTGTTGATTCTGTCGGCCGCTTCGACGAAATCGAGAATCGCGTGGGACGAAATGCCCTGGGCCTCCGGGGTGCTTCGCGGAAGCGGCTCGCCGGCGGCGTGGGCGCCGGGAACCGCGGCAAAGGAGATTGCGACGATGAACGCCGAAAGGAGAGAACTGTTCTTCATTGCGCCTTGTCTATTCGCAGGCGGCAGAGGTGTCAACCCGGATTTCCCGGATTGGCATCACAAGACAATGTCATTGACTTACCCTGAAGCCGCATAAAAAAAGGCCTTAAAAACTTTCGACGCGGGAAGAAAATCAAGAAAAAGCCCCACGCTCGTCGCGGGCAAGAATCCAAATGGGAACTGTCAAAATAATGCCGCCGTGAAAGATTTAATTCAAAAATTGGAAGTGGCGATTTTAAAAAGGGGTCATCCTGAACATGGACTTTGATGAATTGCCAAGGCGGTTGACAAAGACGGTATTTACCGGGGCGCACAGCGTTAAATGAACCGCCTGTTCCGGCGGCCGGCTTCGCGTAGAAAAAAACTGGACGAATCGTATTTCATTCTGGATACTCGGCGGCGTCAAGCGCACCCAAAAACTAAACTGTTATGAGCGACTTTAAATTCAACTGCGCGCATTGCGGACAAAAACTCGGATGCGACGAGAGTTTCGCGGGCCGCGAGATTGCGTGCCCTTCCTGTAAAAAGAACGTGGTTGTGCCCTGGCCGCACGGAAAACCGACTGGCATGACATTCGTCCCCGAAAGCTGGAAAAAACCGTCGCCGCCGCCGTCTGAAGGCAGAGGAACGTCGTAACCAAAGCGCCAATCGCATCGAATTGACACGGCGGACAAGATTTTCTAAGAATTTTGAAAGATTTGGCGGGGTACAACCGAATCATGTATTAGGGATTTAACTTCACTGATGGTGAGGGGGATTTCGGCCAATGAAAAATCAACGGAAACCAATATGAACAAAACAAACTCTGTTAACTCGTACAAACTGGGACGTCTTTATCGCTCGTATGATCCGCGTGTGCCGCATTTAAGCGCGCTTGTGGCCGGACAGACGCCACCCCCTCCCCCAGTGGCGGTGGATTGGACAAAAGGCATGCCCGCGAACCTCGGCATGATGTTGAACAACACGCTCGGCGATTGCACTTGCGCGGCGGTTTATCACGCGATGCAGGTCTGGAGCTTTAACGCGGACGGCAAAATGGTGACGCAACCGGATTCCGACGTGGAAAAACTTTACATTCAAGCGTGCGGGTATAATCCGCGCGTGTCGGGTGAAGGTCCTGGAGGAAATGAACAGAAGGTCCTAACTTACTTGCTCAAAACGGGTGCGCCGTTCGGCCCGAAAGGAGCAGCGCGGCAGAAGATTTCGGCGTTTGTGGAAATTGACCCGCGCAACGTGGACGATGTGAAACGAACGATCAACGATTGCGGCCTGGCTTATATCGGGTTCAACGTGCCCCAGAGTGTCATGCCGACGGGAAAACAGCCGCCGTCCGTATGGACGTATAATCCGAAGGAGGCGACTATTGTTGGAGGACACGCGGTGGTCCTGCCGGGTTACACTGCGCAGGGGCCGAAGGTGATTTCGTGGGGGCAATATTATACGATGACGTGGGAGTTTTTCGCGCATTTCGTGGATGAAGTTTATGCGATTGCCGACCTGGATTGGGTTGAAGAAAAAGGAACGACCCCAGGCGGCCTGACGCTGGAGGAATTGGAAACCCAAATGAACGCCCTCAAAGGGGCTTGAACGGCGGCACTCTGGACGGACGGCAAGGGTAGAAGAAGGCCAGATTGTTCTTGAGATTCAGGGGAAAAGCCGGAATGTTTTCCCATCTGAACTGGCCAGCTTAATCCCATGCCGACACCTGAAGATACGCCGAAATTGCGCCTTGCCCCGCTGGAAACGCCGGAGGAATTGGCGCGGCGTTTCGAGCGGGAAACACGGCCCGTTTTGCTTCAACGGGAGAGTCAATTAGAAACTTCGCTCGGGAATTTCAAGGCCGGATCCGTTCCTTATCTGAACGCGGCGCCGCTGACGCGAGGGTTGGAGGAGCAAATTCTGTTTGCGCCGCCCTCAGAATTGGCACGGCTGTTGCGCAATGACGAATTGGACGCGGCTCTGCTGAGCGTCACGGAAGTGTTGCTGAATGACCGTTACGATGTTCTCGACGGAGTGGCGGTGGCGTCGCTTGGCGAAGTAAAAAGCGTGTTCCTTGCGCATCGGCAGCCGTTGGAAAATGCGCGAGAGATTTTTTGCGACACAGCTTCGCTGGCCAGCGTGAATCTGCTCAAGGTGCTGCTGGCGGAACGGGGAATCGAGGCGGCGCTGAAACCTCTGCCGAACTACGAGGGCGCCGCCGCGCTGGATAATGTTTTGTTGATCGGCGACCCGGCCATTCACTTCCTGCGTTCGAAACCGGCGCACGAGATTTGGGACCTGGGCGAGGCGTGGTTTGAGCTGACGAAGCTTCCGTTTGTCTATGCGGTTTGGGCGTTGCGACGCATTCCGAACGAGCTTTTGCGGCGGCGATTGCGGGAAGCAAAAAACTTTGGAATGGATACGCTGGATTATATCATCTCCAGCCGGACGGAATTCGATCTCGCCTTCCGCAAGGATTATTTGAGCTGGCATATTCATTATCATCTCGGCGCGGAGGAACGGCGGGGCATCGCGCGATTTATCGAATTGCTCCGGAAGCATCAACTCGGGCCGGTGTACGAACCGAGGTTTGTGGCGTAACCTGAGTTTATGGCTTCTGAGATCAAACCAGTTACTCCCGCTGAAATTCCCGCCTTGCTGGATTTGATACGCGACCTTGCGCGCTTTGAACGCTTGGAACATGAAATGGAGGCGACTCCGGAATCGTTGCGCGAATCGCTATTTGGCCCGAACGCTTCTGTCGGCGCTTTGCTCGCGCGCGAAAATGAGGTGATCGCCGGTTACGCGATTTATTTTTTTACCTTTTCGAGTTTCCTCGGACGCCGCGGTTTGTGGCTTGAAGATGTGTATGTCCGACCGGAATTTCGTCACAAAGGAATCGGACGCCGGTTGATCGAGGCTGTCGCGCGAATCGGCGCGGAGAAAAATTGCGGACGCTTCGAATGGACCGCGCTGAACTGGAACAAGCCGGCGCTGGACGTCTATCAAAAAATGGGCGCGCGAGCGATGGACGAGTGGGTTCTGTTCAGACTTAATGCCGAGGGGATGCGGAAGCTCGGTTCGGAAAACCAATGAAAGATTTCCAGACCGTCACACTCGCGCGCAACGCAATGGCGACGCGGTTCGAGTTGATGCTGATGGGGCCGGACGCCGTCCGGCTTCGGGCCGCCGGTGAAGAAGCGCTTGCGGAGGTGGACCGGCTCGAAGCACGGTTGAGCCTTTACCGGCCTTCAAGCGAAATCGCGCGTGTCAACGCCCATGCGGCGCGCCAGCCTGTGCGGGTCAGTCCGCCGGTTTTTCGTTTGCTCGAACGGGCCCGCCAACTTCACCACGAGAGCGGCGGGGCGTTCGACATTGCGATTGCGCCCCTGGTTCGCTGCTGGGGTTTTATGACAGGGGCCGTCCATGTGCCGGACGCAGCCGAATTGGAGCGAATCCGCGGCGTGTCGGGAATGCGGCACGTTCTACTTGACGCTACGGCGCTGACCGTCCAGTTCGATCAAGAAGGTGTGATGATCGACCTCGGCGCGATTGGCAAAGGTTACGCGATTGACCGCGCCGCCGAAATATTGCGCGAAGCGGGCGTCACCGCGGCGTTGCTGCACGGCGGGACGAGCACGGTTTATGGAATTGGCGCGCCCCCGGGCGAGAGCGCCTGGAAGGTGGCCATTGAAGGATCGCAAGATCAATCGCTCACGATTGGCACGGCCCTGCTGCGGGACAGCGCCCTCTCGGTATCCGCAGTGTGGGCGAGGGCCTTTGAAGCCGGCGGCAAGCAATATGGCCACGTCATCGATCCCCGGACAGGACAGCCTGTCAATAATGCCGTCGTCGCCGCCATCGCGCTGCCTTCAGCCACGGAAACGGACGCGCTTTCCACAGCCCTGCTGGTTCTCGGCGCGGAAGGGCGCGAGGCGATTGAAAAATTGCGTCCAGGAATGCAAACATGGCTCAAACTGGCGACGAATGGTTAATCAAGCTGGACGATGCCGTGGCGAACGGCGCTGATGGCGGCTTGTGTGCGGTCTTGAACGTGCAGTTTGACGAAGAGCGTTTTTAGATGGGCTTTGACGGTGTCCTCGGCGACAAACAGGTCCGACGCAATTTCCTTGTTGCTTCGGCCTTTCACAAGCAACCGCAAAACTTCCGTTTCCCGCTGCGATAATTCGGCCCGCTTTTGCCGCGCGGCCAGCCGGTCCGCAAGTTTTGGCGGCAATTTTTGTTCGCCGGCGTGGACCGCGCGAATCGTGTCCGCCAAGACATCCTCCGGGGTGTCTTTGAGGAGAAACGATTTTGCGCCGGATTGTATGGCGCGATAAATGTCCTCGTCGGTGTCAAACGTGGTCAGAACAATCACTCTGGCGTTTGGAAATTCCTTCCGGATGGCGATGATGGCTTCCACGCCACCCATGCCGGGAAGACGCAAATCCATTAACACGATGTCGGGGGCGGCTTGGCGGAACAACTCAATTGCATGGCGTCCATCGCCGGTTTCGGCGACGACCTGGAGATCAGGCTCGCTTTCGAGGAGGGCGGCCATCCCTTTGCGGAAGGCGGGGTGATCATCCACCAACATCACGCGGATCGGATTTTTTTTCTTCATGCTCAATCGGATAGTGGGACGGTCAAGCCGACTTCTGTTCCGGTTCCCGGCGCGCTTTGAATGTTCAATTCCCCTTTAAGCTGGGACGCCCGCTCACGAATTCCCACCAACCCAAAACCGCCGCCGCCCGGAGGAGGCTGGGCCGCGTCAAAACCCCGCCCGTCGTCGCAAACCCGGAGGCGGAATTGTTTTTCATCGAAGTCGAGCATTACAGTAATCCGCCTGGCATGGGCGTGGCGAGTGGCGTTGGTAATGGCCTCCTGGCCGACGCGGAGCAAATTGTCCTCGATCATCGGCGCAAGACGCCGCGCTTTTCCGGCGACGCGGAGGTCCGCCTCGACCCCGGTGCCTTCGGACAATTGGCGCAGGATGCCTTCGAGCGCGCCGGCAAGGTCGTTCTTTTCAAGGACGTGCGGGCGCATGTTCCAAATCGAATTGCGCGCCTCCTCCAAACTTTCGCGGACGAGTTCCTGGGCCGTATCCAGATGTTGCGCAAGCGACGCGCCGCCGACGCCGATTTGTTTTTTCACCAACCGTAGTTGCACGGAAGTCGCCGCCAAACCTTGAGCCAGCGTATCATGAATCTCCCGGGCCATTCGATTACGCTCGGAAAGGATCGCCGCAAATTCCGCTTCCGCCATGGCGCGGCGATTCTCCTGGTCGCGGAGCCGCTGCCGGGCCATCCACATCACCGTCGCGACCGCAATGAGCGAGGCTCCCGCGATCAGGCCCAGCACAATCATAACATGCTGATAAGTCCACCACGACGGGGCGCGGACGACGGCCAAATCACCTTGCGCGCGCAGAAGAAACTGGACCGTCGCGGGTTCCCAAATGCCGCTGACAGGTCCATTCTTGGAAGTCATCACCGAACAAATGCCCGAGACGCGCACGCGGCTGTTCGGGAGCAATTTTTCAGTCAAGCCCGCCGCAACACTTGACGGCAACAATGCTTCGGTGTGCTGTCCGGCCCAATCCAATTCCAAAATATATCCATCGCCATTTTGGCGCCACTCGATCAGCGTCCCCTGAATTTCCACAAGGTCCGCATCGTGCCTGAAAGCTTCGAGGACGCCCCCCAACGGAACCGAGGCGGGCGCCGCGCCTGAGGAAATTTTCCGGAAGACGGCGTCTTCCAGAACGGGGGTGTACTGGCCGCGTCCCGGAAAGCCAGCAACATCGACTTCATCGCCAGGTTGCAAAAGCTCGTTTTGACGACTCTCCGCGCGCAAGCCGCGTTCGCCGTCGCGCAACCATAGAAACTCGCCCCGCCGATGATAAGTGACAACGCCGCGAACGTGAACGCGATGGCCGAAATTGGCTTGTCGATTAAACTCCATCAAACTGGACACTCGCCGCGCCGGAATGCTAAACGGGTCGGGCGGCGGCGGCTTTTCCACAATCAGGTCCACGCCGTGTGGCACCAGGAGCAAAGGCTTGAGAAATTGCCGGGTCGTATTGTGCTGGCTGAAGCAAATCCCGCGAAGGCGCACTTCGGCATCGACGTAGGTTTCGGGTTTGAGTTCGTCATTGACCTGCACGGCCACCCGCTCGTCGCCAGAGGCGAGGGTCATCTTGAACTTGCGCTCGCTCCAGGAGGCAATCGCTTTGCTGGGAACGATCGATCCGGGAGGCGGAGTGGGGCGTTCGCTGGCGGGCATCGGTTCGCAACTTCGCACCACGCCGGAAACCTCCACCCACTGTGCGTCCAAACCGCCGTTGCTCAATTCCCCCAGGCTGACTTTCAAAGGCGGCGGAATTTCACCTTGACCGACTTTCCTCACAGTCCGCGCCTGCACAAAAGGCGCGAAACCGCCGGGGTCCGTCACGCCGGCGAGTTCCACAATGTCGCCGCGAGTGATGTTGGAGATGGCGCTTTCGACGTAAATTCCCTCCGTGGAATCGAAGATGACAAAGCCCTCGTCCAGCGACCCGGTTTGACCCATGAAAATGCCGCGCAGGCGGGCGGGCAGATGCGAGGCGGCGCGTTCGGGACTGAGAGCGCGGATTTGGATGGCGTTTGTAAGGATTGTCGTTTCAGCGATCATCCTGGTTGCGGGAAGCGCAAGCAAGAGCGCCGCCGGCCCAACGCGGCCAAGGCGTGACAGATAATGTGAAAACGCAAACATTTTTTGACTGGAACGCAAGTATGTCCAAGACAAGCAATTTTCGCAACAGGCGCATCGATTATTACCCATTCGAGTAATTGAACCTTCTCCATGAACCGGCCATGATGTGGCCATTGCCGTGATGAAAATGCTCTAAGAGGATTGGCTCCGTCTCTGGAAATAAGATCAAATTCACTATGAAGACTCCTGCAATTTTCGCGAAAAAGAATCTCAGACTTCTCGCTTTGCTGACGATGGCGTGCGGGATTATTTCCGCCCAGGCGCAAGTTACCGCGACCTACACCCCTGACTCCTGGACCAATGACCCTTACTCGCCAAACACAGCCTGGGGGATCACCGCGCCCAACACCGATTCTCCGACCTATACGAATAACGGAGTCAATTATAATAATAACCTTTACGGCTATTCTCCGATCGGCGCGACGATAACTCTCACTTATCCCGGCGACACCATTATTATGACGGCGGTCGTCACGACATCTGGCGATGTCGCTTCCGCCAATCTGCAATTCCGTTTCGGCCCCGTCTATCGCGGTTCAAGCCCCAATGACGAGGACTGGGGCGGCGCCTTGATTGCCGATCCCAATACGGGTGGTCAGAGCGGCCTTTATGTAGAGTCCATCCCAAACAGCTCGGTCTTTTCCACCGCGGGTTCCGCCACTACACACGGATCTGGCACGTCCACATACGTCGGCGGCTCACAAGGAGGACCCCTGGCATACACGGTTTCGGTCACATATCTAAACCCAACCTCAACTTTGATCTCTTGGACAGTCCAAGGTCTCGCCGGGAATGCTTACGTCTATACCGGCCGTTACACAAATACGACTGCCGCAACTCAGGGTGGTTTCAATTATGACACCGTTGGATTCTTAAAAGGCGGCTCCGTGTTCACCGGCAATTCCACCGCCAACGCCATCACGTTTAGCAACGTGACGGTGACTGTTGGCAATTTCGGCGACGGCGCCTGGACCAACCTCACCGGCGGCGATTGGAGCACGACTAACAATTGGGTGAACGGCATCCCCGCAAATGGTTCGGGGTTTATAGGGACTTTCGGCCCGCTCGCTCTTACCTCGGATACAACCGTTTCTCTCGATAGTTCCCGGAACCTCGGCGCGTTGAATTTTGGCGTCACGGGCGGCAGCCCGTATAATTGGATTCTCAACAGCGCCGGCGGCGGCGCTTTGTCGCTCAATAATAACGGATTGGCTGCCGCGCCAAACATTGCGGTCGCCGATAACGAGGCGATTCTCGACCTTTCGGTGAACAGCACCAACGGCCTGAGCCAAACCGGCGCGGGCCTTTTGGTCCTCGGCGGCGACAACTCGATTTCCGGGCCGCTCGATCTTTACGGCGGCGAACTGAGCTTTTCCTCGCTCGCCAATCTGCCATTGTCCGCCAGCGGCATCTCGTCCATCACCTTCAGCAACGGCGGGCTGCAATGGGCGTCCGGCAACACGCTGGATATTTCGTCCGTCGGCATTCCCATCAGCTTTGCCGGCAACGCCACCTTTGACACAGGGGGAAACAACGTGACCTTCGCGGATAGCTTCGGTGACGGCGGCGCGGGAGGCTTTACCAAGGCGGGATCGGGCGCGCTTACCTTGAACGGCTCGGTGGTATACGCCGGCGCCACGCTTGTCAGCAACGGTGTGCTGGTCGTGGGCAGTTCAGGTTCCATTCCGGGGACAACGAACCTCGTCGTCCTCTCCAACGCGACGTTGAACGTCTCCGCGCTCTCCGGCGGGTTGACTCTCAGTTCCAGCGGCGGATTGTCCGGCGCAGGCACGGTGGACGGAAATATTTCCGACGCCCCGGGCGCGACGATTGGCGCGGGATACGCCGCTACCGGATCGGCGGGAACCTTAACGATCAACGGCAACCTCTCGCTCAATGGCGCAGGCAACCTCAATTTCGGCCTTGCCAACCTCACCACAGAGGGCGAAGGAACCAACGATTTGATCGCGGTCAGCGGCAACCTCGACGTCTCCGGGCCAACGGCGCTCAACGTGAATTTGATTAACGGCGCTCCGGGATTGGGGACTTACACACTGTTTACCTACGGCACATTGTCCGGGAGCGCGGCGAATCTCACTCCGCCTCTCGGCTTCACCGTCACGAATAACACCTCGGCAAAAACCATCGGCCTTGTCGTCACACACGTCCCTCAAAGCCTCGTTTGGAAGGGAGACGGCTCCGCAAATGTTTGGGACACCGATAATACCCCCAACTGGCTCGATGACGGCTCGCCCTCCGATTTCTTCGCCGGCGATTCCGTCACGTTTGATAACACCGGCTCGGACAATCCGTACATCAATATAGAAGCCGCGGTGTCTCCCGCTTCAGTCACTGTGAACGCTTCCCAAGACTACGATTTTGCCGGGACTGGATCAATTGCGACGGGAAGCCTGACCAAGAGCGGCTCGGGCACGTTGATTCTTGAGAACAACAACACGTATAACGGCCCAACCGTTATCAACGGCGGGACGCTCCAAATCGGCGGGCCGGTTGAAGGTGGAGTGGACGGCTCGCTGGGCGCCGGCCACGTCACAAACAACAGCGCACTCGTGTTCGACCTCGCCGGAACTTACACACTCTCGGCGAACATTCCAGGAACCGGCAGCATTTCCAACATCGGCGCCGGCGCCACGACGCTGTCCGGCAACGTCGGCGGCGGCACTGTCACAATGGCCGGCACCGGCGCATTGGTATTGTCCGGAAGCAACACTTACACCGGGCAGACCATCGTTTCCAGCGGATCGCTGCAAATCCAGAATTCCAATGCCCTCGGAAGCGGGACCGCCACTGTGGCAGTGAGCAATGGAGCCCAACTCTACATAACCGCCAACATAAACCTCGCGGCCAACCCGATTTCGCTCCAAGGCACGGGAAACAACGCCAATGGGGCGCTGGAAAAAGGCGGCAACGGCGTCTCTTATGCGGGCAATCCCATCATCCTGACTGGTGATACGTTGCTTGAGGTGGATGGCGGTTCAACGCTCTACCTCACCAACGCCGCGGGCATCACCGCCCCTGGCACCAACCTCTTCCTCGGCGCGGCCTCGGGTGGCACTGGTTATATCACCGGACCGGTGAACCTCGGCCCCGCCGCTCTCACGTCAGAGGGCGCGGGCACATGGACCATCGCGCCGACAAACACGTTCACAGGCGGCGCGGCGCTCGAAGGCGGCACTCTCGAGATCTCGTCATCCAACGCGCTCGGCGCTGTCGCGGCCAACCCGAACTTCGTCACATTTACCGGCGGCACTCTTGGGGCGTTGAGCAACATCACCTTTGCGGACGGCGTCCGAGGCTTTGCCTTCAGCGGCACCGGCGGTTTTAACGTGGCATCGGGAGCGACCCTCGCCATCTCGGATCCAATCACCGGCTCCGGCACGCTTACCAAGAGCGGCCCCGGAACCCTCGTCCTGTCCGGCACCAACACCTTCAGCGGCGCGCTCGATGTTGATTCGGACAGCAACGCCAATAATGACGGCGCGCTTGTCATCACCAGCAGCAACGCCATCGCGGACGTCGCTTCGCCAATTGCCATTCAAAACACCCTCGGCGGCGCTTCAACTTTCGAGCTGGCCGGCACCAACGCAAATATCCTCGTCACCCAAAACTTCACGATAAACGGGCGGTCCCCATTTGTTCCGGCCATTTTAAATGCCGCCGGAACCAACACCCTTGCCGGCAACCTCACTTTCGGCGGTGGCGGGCCGCAGTACATCATTGAATCTGACAGCGGCCTGTTGACTCTGGGCACTTCCACCAATTCCGTGACATTTACCACCGCCGACCCGCAGACGCTCACCTTGCAAGGAAATGGAGCTGTTTTCGCGGCGGGTGGGATCGACGACGTGACGAACACCATCAGCATTGAGAAGGAAGGCAACGGCAGCCTGACGCTGGGCGGTGTCAATACTTACACCGGCTCCACAACCGTCACTGGCGGCGCGTTAATCGTTGACGGAACAATCGGCGCGGGGGCGGTTACTGTTTCCGGCGGAAGCCTCGGCGGCGCGGGCACGATAGGCGGCACGGTCAACGTCGGAGCGGCGGGGACGTTCTCACCCGGCGCGCCACTCGGCACATTGACGATTAACAATGCCCTGACACTTGCGGGCAATACAGTCGTCACAGTCAACAAAACCTCCGGCGTGAACAGTCAAGTCGCGGGTCTGACAAGTGTGGCCTACGGAGGCGCGCTCACAGTTTCCAACATCAGCGGCGCGCTCGCCTCCGGCGACAGTTTCCACGTTTTCCCGGCGATATCGGCCGCCGGAAATTTCACAAGCATTTCGCCGGCTCCGGGCGCGGGCCTGGCCTGGCAGTTTAATCCGGCCACAGGCGTTTTGAGCATCGTCGGCGGCGCTCTTCCGACCACGCCGACAAATATTACTTACAGCGTGAGCGGCGGGAATCTCACCCTGAATTGGCCGCAAAGTTACACAGGATGGATTCTACAGGCGCAGACCAACACCGCCGGCCTCGGCACGAATTGGGTGGACGTCTCCGGTTCCTCCGGCACGAATTCGGTTGTCATTCCGATTGATCAGGCAAACCCCGCCGTTTTCTTCAGGCTGGAAAACTAGACAGGGAAACAGGTTTTCCGTTGAGCATCCTCGAACACTCGCTTACAGTTTGGCCGTGAATGTATTTGTCACCGGCGGGGCCGGTTATATTGGGTCGATCTGTGTCGAAGAACTCCTGGACGCCGGTCATGGCGTCACTGTTTACGATAATCTCAGCGAAGGCCATCGCTCCGCGGTGGACAATCGCGCGGTTTTCATCCTCGCCCGGTTAAGCGACACCGACAACATCGACGAAGCCGTCCGCGACGCCAAACCCGACGCCATTTTGCATTTCGCGGCGAACGCGCTCGTGGGCGAATCGATGGTCAATCCGTCAAAATATTTTCGCAACAACGTCGCAAACGGGTTGAAGCTTCTCGACGCCGCCGTGGCCAACGGCGTCAAAAAATTTGTTTTCAGCTCGACGTGCGCGACCTACGGGCCGCCTGACCGCGTCCCGATGACCGAGGACATTCCTCAGCGCCCCATCAATCCCTACGGCGAATCCAAGTTGATGTTTGAAAAAATGTTGCAATGGTATCATCGCATTCACGGCCTGGAATTCATTGCCTTCCGCTATTTCAACGCCGCCGGGGCGAGCGAACGATTCGGCGAGCATCACCGCGTCGAAACCCATCTGATCCCAAACGTTTTTCAAGTCGCGCTTGGCCGTGCTCCGCACTGCGAAATTTACGGGACCGATTACCCGACTCCCGACGGCACATGCATCCGCGATTACATCCATATTATTGACCTGGCTCAGGCCCATATTCTCGCGTTGCAACCCGGCAAGCAGGGCTTCTACAATCTCGGAAACGGCGATGGCTATTCGGTGCGGCAAGTGATCAACACCTGCGAAAAAGTCACCGGCCAAACGATACCGACCGTTGAAAAAGCGCGCCGCGCCGGCGACCCTCCCAAACTCGTCGCCTCCGCCGAAAAAGCGATCCGCGAACTCGGCTGGAAGCCCGAATATCCGAAACTCGAACGGATCATCGCCGACGCCTGGAACTGGCACCAGGCCCACCCCGACGGCTATCCCGATTGATCCGTCCTCACAAATTTTCCGTAACGCAACGCCAGCGTCGGAAGCACAAGCAGATTCAAAATCGTCGAAGTCAATAATCCGCCGAGGATGACCAACGCCATCGGCCCTTCAATTTCCCGGCCCGCTTCGCCCGAACCCAGCGCCAGCGGCAGCAAACCCAGCGCCGTCACCAGCGCCGTCATCAAGATGGGCGCCAATCGCTCGCCGGCCCCGCGCAGGGCCGCTTCCATTCCCCACGTCATCCCCTCCGCGCTCACGAGGTGCTCGAAGTGCGAAATCATCATAATCGAATTGCGCGCCGTAATGCCGAACAGCGTCACAAAACCAACCAGCGTTCCCAATGACATGCTGGCGCCGCCCCCGCCGAAATAACCGCTCACAAACGCCGCCAGCACGCCGCCGACAAGCGCGAAAGGCACATTCGCCAAAACCAAAAGCAGGTTGCGCGCATTGCGAAACACGACGCCCAGCAACAGCACGATTCCCACCGCCGCGACGCCCGAATAAAGAATCAACTCCCGCTGCGCCGCCGCCTGCTGCTCCGCCGCTCCGCTGTAAACAATATAGGCCCCCCGCGGCAAATCCACCTTCGCCGCCACCGCGCGTTTGATGTCCGCCACCACCGAAGCCACGTCCCGCCCCCGCGTATTGCACGTCACCGTTTGCCGCCGCCGGGCGCCTTCGTGCGAAATTAAATTGCGGCCCATCCCCGGCGCAATGTCCGCCAATTCCTTCAGCGGCATCCTCAATCCCTCGCTGTTCTGAACGAGCAACGAGCCGACGTCCCGCGGGGCGCTGCGCAACGCCGGGTCGAGGATCAATTCCACGTCAAATACACGATAGCCGTCATACAACTGGCCCACGGTCTCGCCCGCGTACGCGAGGTCCACCGCGTCGAGCACCTCCACCGGCCTGTAGCCAAATTCCACGAGCCGCTCTTGGCGCAGTTTGACGTCCAGCACAGGCGTTCCCGAAGGCGCGGTTAATTCGATGTCGTCGGCGCCGGGAATCGATTGAAGCAGCGCCTCAATCTGCCGCGCTTTTCGGTCCGCAACATCCAGGTCGTCGCAAAAAATATTAATGACCACCTGCGCCGTCTCCCCGCTCAGAGTTTCTCCAAGGCGGTCGCCAAGAAACGTCGTCAGGCTGGAGCCGATGCCCGGGAATTTCGCGAGCGCGGCGCGGATTTGATCTTCCACCCCCGCCTCCTCCCTCCCCGAAAGAGGCTTCAATTCAATATGCAGCTCGCTTTGATTCGGCCCCCACGTGTCCTCCCCCATTTCCGCCCGGCCAATCTGTTGTTCCACCGATTTGATTCCCGGAATGCGCATCAGTTCGCCCGAAATCAAAATCCCCAGCCGCCGCATTTCCGGCAGCGATGTTCCCGGCGCGGTCACCACTTGCGCGACAAAGTGCCCTTCGCGGAATTCCGGCAGAAATTCCCCGCCGAAAAACGGCAATGTCGCAATCGCGCCCGCCACGAGCAGCACGATAACGCTTGCCATAACCCGCGGATGCAGGCTGATTTTTTCCAGTGCCGCGCGATGCCACGTTTTTAATCGCAAGAGATACCCCGGCTCGGCGTGCGGCTTGACGCGCGAAAACATCAGCAGGCACAACGCCGGCGTCACCGTCACCGCGACCGCCAGCGACGCCATCGTCGCCAGCAGGAACGCCGTCGCCAGTGGCGCAAAAAATCTCCCCTGCACCCCGCTCATCGCCAGCACCGGCAGAAACACCAGCGCCACGATGAATGTCGCGTACACCACCGCGCTCCTCACTTCCAGCGAAGCGTCCAAAATCACCGCGAAAACCGGCTGCGGATTCCCCGCCGCGCGGTTCTCCCGCAGCCGCCGCATGATGTTTTCCACGTCGATAATGGCGTCGTCCACCACCACGCCGATCGCCACCGCGAAGCCCGCCAGCGTCATCGTATTAATCGTCGCGCCGAAATGATCCAGCACGATAACCGCCGCCAAAAGCGAGAGCGGTATCGACGCGAACGAGATAAACGCCGTGCGCAAATCCAACAAAAACAGCACCAGCACAATGGCGATCAACACGCCCCCCGCCATCAACGACGACCGCACATTCCGCAGACCATTTTCAATGAACCGCGCCGGACGATGCAGCGACGGCACGTATTCGATCCCTTCCGATTCAAACGCCGGCTTCATTTCGTCCAGCGCGCGTTCCAGACCCTTGGTCACTTCCATCGTGTTCGCGCCGTACTGTCCCCCGGCGGTCACCAATATTCCTGATTCCCCCATGATCAGCGCGTCCCCCGCTTTCGGAGCCGCCCCATCGACGACCGACGCAACGTCCCCCAGCCGAACACTTCTGCCTTCATGGTGCGCCACGACCACTTGCGCGAGCATTTGCGGATTGAGGCTTTGCCCGTCGGTTTGGATATTGATCCGTTGTTCCGGCGTTTCGATGAACCCCGCCCCGCGCACTCCCGTTGCGTTCCGCGCCGCGTCGAGCGCTTCCTGGACGGAAAGATCGAACGCCAGCAATCGTTCCGGGTGAAGCTGGATTTGAATCTGCCGAACTTCGCCGCCGAAAATCGAACATTTCGCGACGCCCGGCACCGCGAGCAATCGCGGCAGAAGCGTCCAATCCGCAAACGTCCGCAATTCCATCGGCGTCAATTTTTTGGAAAGCAGCCCAAACTTCAGAACGTCCATCGTCGAGGAAACGAGCGGAAACATGCGCGGCTCCTTGATCCCGGACGGAAGTTCCCCGGCCACGGACGCGAGTTTTTCCGCCAGCATTTGCCGCGCGTGATAAACATCCGTGTTCTCCTTGAAAAGCGCCGTGACCACGGACAATCCCTGGATGCTTTCCGAGCGGATGGTTTCCATTTCGCTCGCGCCGCCGATGGCGCTTTCCACCGGGCGTGTCACCAGCACCTCGACCTCTTCCGCCGTCAGCCCCGGCGCTTCTGTTTGCACTTCCACCTGCGGCTGGACGAATTCAGGAAACACATCCAGCTTCGCGTTTTCCGCCGTGTAAGTTCCGTACGCGATCACCACGCACGCCAGCGCAAGGACGATGCCGCGAAACCGCAACGAATGTTTGACAAGCCACTGGAGCATCAGTCCGTTCGAAGCTCCCCTTGTTGTTCTTCGGAAAGCAGCAACTCCGCCGCTTGCACGACGACCCGCTCGCCAATTGCGGGAGCGTTGGTGCTGAACCATTCCTTGTCCAACGGCGCGTCCACCGTCACCATCCGCCGCGTAAATTTATTTTCCGGCCCGGCCACATAAACCCACGTTTTCCCCTCAAACCGCACGATGGCCGTGTCCGGTATCGCAACACCGGCAACGGGAGCGCCCGGAATCTTCAACCGCGCCGTCACTGCCGTCCCCGGGGCAAGCTCGGCGTTTGCGCCATCCACCCGCAATAGAAACCCCTGCCCCTGCATTTTTGGGTCCGCTTTGAGCGCCGGCGAAATGATCGTCGCCGCATGGCCGCCGTCGCGTCCCGAGATCGTCACCTGCGCTGTTGGCGGCGTCTGCGCAATCGTAACGCCGATTGGCAAATCGACTTGCGCCAGCGCCGTCTGGTGCGCCGCAAGCTCGTCCACCAGCGCCCCCCTCGCCGCGGCGTCCAGCCCCGCGATGTTCGTTCCCCACTCCAACTCAAAGCCCCGTTGCGCCGTTCCAAGTTTGATTTCGTCCACTTGCTCGTCACTCTCCGCCGACTCCATCGTCTTTTGCGAAACGTTTTGCCCCTGCGCAAACAGCGCCTTCGCTCGGTCCGCCACTTTCCGCGATGTTTCCAACGTCGCTTGCGCGGCGGCGATTTCCCCTTCCAAAGCCAGCAGGGACGCGGAGTCAATTACAACTCCATACGCCGTCACTTCCGGCTGGAATTCCGCCGCCCGCAATGGCGCAACTTGCAAATCAATCCGTTTCTGCGCATTGGGACTGAGCATCACCACAGTTTCCCCGGCCGCCCCATGCTGAACTTCAAAATCGGCTGGCCCCGCGTGGTCCCCCGCCGCCTTGTCATCCTTGTCACCGCCGCCTTTGCATCCGGCCAGCAACGCCCCAACGCAACAAATCAAAAACAGTCGTCTCATGGTGTTCCTTTGCGGGTCACACTTTGCCAATCGACAGAATCGAAAAGCGGATGTTGTATCGCGTCCTCCAGCGCGCCGATGGCATCTTGCACCTTGCGCAACGACGCCAGCCGCGCTTGCATCGCCGCGTAGCGCTGCAATTGAGTGTAAAACAGAGTCAACCGGTCCGTCGCGCCCAATTGCACCTGCGCCTCAGTCGCCTTCTCGATTCGCCCTTGCAACGCGTCCGTCGCCCGGTCCGCCTCGCTCCATTCCGCCAGCGCGTAATGATAATCCGTCGCCGCCTTTTCCACAGTCTGGATGGCATCCGCCTGCACTGACAGAAACGCCGCCGCCGCCTCATCGCGCCTCGCCTTGGCCTCGGCAATCGGCCCCTGGTTCCTGTCAAACAGCGGAATGGCAATGGACGGCCCGATGGAAAACTTATGTTCGCCCTGGTCAAACTCATATCCCGGCTCCAAATGGACGTCCGGGTATTGTTTGGCGATTTCCAATCGCAACCCCGCGTCGGCCACCGCGTAATCCGCCAGCGACCGCTGAACGTCAAGACGATTAACCAGCCCCGCCGTTTGCATCGAATCAATCGACGCATCCTCCGGCGGCGCGTCAAATCCCCTCCACGCCGGAGAAATGCCGCTCAGGGCCGATCCCGGCGCTCCCAGCGCCGCCGTCACCGCCAAACGCCCGTCCGCCACCCGCGATTCCGCCGCCCGCAACGCGATGGTCGCGTTCAGCGCTTCCGTTTCCGCGACTGTCAATTCAAATTGCGAAGTCTCCCCCGCCTGCAACCGTTGCGACAACAAATTCGTCAATCCCAACTCCACCTGCGCCTCTGACTTGAACAATTCCAGCGAACGTTGCGCGCAAAAATATTCCACCAACGCCGCCCGCAGTCGCGACCTCACCATCCATGCCGCCTCGCCGTAAGCCGCTCGCGCCGAAAAAGCCGCCAACCGCGCCTGCTCAATGCGTTTGCGCCGTTTGCCCGCCGTCTCAATCGGCACATCGAAACTTGCGCCAAACATCCACGGCGTCTCGCCGGGGAATGTGTTTCCAACCCACGTCGGCAAGAGCGTGATTGAGGGATTGGGTCGTGCCCCGGCCGTGATTTCCGCCGCTTCCATCGTCGCAATGTGAGCGCGCGCCGCATTCAGGTCCGGGTGAAAATAAAGCGCCGCCAGTGTCAGCGATTTGAGATCAAATTCCGCCGGTGGCCACGCCATCGGAGGATTGGTAAAATTTTGAACGACAAAAGCGCGCAACCCCGCGTCTGTGAGCGAGCGGGCGCGAAAATCCCTTTCCAGCGCAACAGGTTGGAGCGGACGCGATTCGTAGCGAACGCATCCGGCAAGCAAACCCAGGAACATGAAAATGAACCACTGTTTCCAGGGCACGCCCTACAAAAGAAAAATCCCCAGTTCATTGCAAGGCTTTCCGCGTGAATTTCTATTCATACTTTCAGTCAAGACTGTGCTTCAGTCCCGCCGAAGTCAGGTCTGATTTGAAAATTATCTCTCCAAACAGGACGTTCTCCCGTCACCGCAAAAATTCCTTGTAAAACGTCAGCCCTGAAATAATGAATCCGATCGCCGTGACAATCTGCCGGACCCTCGCCTGCGAAATGCGCCGCGAAAAATGAGCGCCCAAGAAATACCCCATTACGGCCCCCACCGTCATGACGGCGGCGCGCGGCCAGTCAATCTAGTGTACTCGTAGCGTTCGCTGTCACCGGCGAAATTCCAAACGCCAGCAACGTCGGGAATGTCAGGAGCGTTCCGCCTCCCGCCACCGCGTTGATCGCGCCTCCTCCGATTGCCGAACCGACCAGCCCAATTATCTCCCAGCCAGACATCCCATTTTATGCCGCCGGAAGTTCCACCCAAAATCGGCTGCCGCGTCCCGGCTCCGATTCCAGCCCGCAGCTTCCGCCCATGCGCTGCGTGGCTCGGGCCACGATCGCCAGGCCCATGCCCGTCCCTTCATACGTTCCCGCGTTGACGCCTCTCTCGAAAATCCCAAAAATCTTTTGGTGAAGTTCCGGCCTGATGCCAATCCCCTCGTCCGCCACCCAAACGCGAACCAGTTTGGACGCCGCTTCCGCCGCCCCCGGCTCAACCTGCGTCGATTCAGTCGAACTGAACAGCAAATGCCCGGAGCGAATGCTGGGAGAACTGTGCGACACGACCTCTGTATGAATCGAGATCTTCGGCTGCGTTTCCGGATTCACAAATTTTATCGCGTTATCGACGAGATTCGACAGCACCTGTTGAAGCAAATCTCTCTGCGCTCGCACGGCATGAAGAGGGCCGCAAATAGTGATCGCTTGCCGAACCGCGGCCGGACGCAACGCCAGCAGGTCCTCGATAATCGGCTCGATCTCCACCCGCGACAGCACCACTTCCCGCCGCGACACCTTGCTGAATTCCAGCAGGCTTTGTATCAGCTCCTCCATCCGCCGGGGGGTTCGCGCAAGCCGCTGCACGATGGCGCTCGCCGCCGGAGGAAGCGCGCCCCCGAAATCCTCCGTCAAAATCTTGCAATAACCCATCATCCCCCGCACCGGCGCTTTCAAATCATGCGCCAGCGTGTAGGAAAACATTTCCAACTCCGAGATGGTGTCCTGCAGCCGCGCCGTCCTTTCTTCGACCCTTTGCTCCAAAAGTTGCGCGTGGTCCGCCAGTTGTTCCGTTGCTTTCTGAAGCTGCCGGTTCGTCCTTTCCCGGTCCACGGCAATCGCCAGATATTGCCCAATCGTCATCAGCAAATCCGATTCCTCCCGGGCGATGCTTTCCCGGCTCCACGTCGCGAAACACAACAGGCCCAGCGGCCTCTCATTGACAAACAGCGGTATTGCGACCGCCGCCGAGACCCCCGCCTTTTTCAATGGCGCGTATTCCGGTTCCGCGCGGCTCTGCACAGAATCGAAAATGGCCACCTCGCTCGATTGAGCAACCTTGGAAAACAAGGGGTAATCCGCAAAATCCTTTTCCGAATCCGGCGGAACTCCCCCCGCGCCGTAAAGACTAAGAACCCCGCTCTCAGCGTCCCGCAGATAAAAAAAGAACGTGTCAAAATCCAGGTGTTCCGCGATCTTGAAAAACAGTTGCCGCATTGTGTTCCACGGCTCCTCCGATTTCAACAGATGCGCCGACGTCCACGAAAGTATTTCCTGCCGCCGATGCTGCCGGATCAGCGCCTCCGCCTGGCTCTCCCGTTGTGTCACGTCCTCGATCACCACAACAATCCCGCACACCGTCTTCTCGAAAAGAAGCGGCGCTATCCGCGCGGTTTGCCGCATGAGCAACATCCCGGGTTCTCGCATCGGCGATGGCAGCGGCAAAAGGTGATGGTGTAACCCCGTGGAAAGCACGCTCGACTCCCCGTTCAACGCCCGTTCAAACACCGAGTGCAGCCTCCTCCTGCGCAAATCGGGAAACAGCGTGAAAAGGTCCTTCCCCGCGACATCCTCAAATCGCATCCCGCTGTGCAATTCCATCCAATGGTTCCACGTTTGCGCGCAAAACGCCTTGTCAAGCGTGATAACTCCGTAAGGCGCGAATTGTTGGATCCACGAAAGGAGCGCCGCTTGCCTCTTCGCCTCTGGATTGTCTTCTGGCACGATTAAGCTCCCTAACCTAACTCGCGATCTTCCCACTTCTTCAACTCTCGCAGCAGCGTTTCAAGGGACGTCACACCCAAAATAATAACCAGATACCCGCTCACATCATTGACCCGCATATGAAAATGCGTATGAATAATCAGCGCATATTCCAGCCCCTTGTCATGAATCGTGATCGACCGAAGCACCTTTTGCACGGCGTCAATCTGAAGCGAAGGCACCGTGAATGTGACCTGCACTTTCAATAAATTGCCAAACGCCCCAAGGCATGCGTTCAATACGATGTTGCCAACTTCCGTTATTACCTCCCGCGCCGCCCCGTCAAATCCCGTCATGTCCGGCCGATCCGTCAGCAAACGGTTCAACAGCAGCGCCGCCTCCCGGTCCAGCAACAGAATCGCGTTCCCCGTAATCGGCCCCGAAAAAACCTGGTTCACGCTGGCGACTTCCCCCTTGATCACCGTTTGCAATCTATTCGAGATTTCCGGGATAAGATGAATCGCCACCTCCGGCACTTCCAGCGAGATGCGGTGCCCCGTGAGGTCGGACAGCGCCGAGGCCGCCCTGGCGTAGCCGATATTTATCAGTTCCGTCAGCGCGTCTTTTTGGCTGGGCGTTAATTCCATGCGTCTCCTCCCGCTTGGACCACTGACAGCACTTCCGCCAATTGTTCCTTGTTGATTGGCTTGTTCACCATCGCGGCCGCACCCTCTGCTTTTACTTGTTCGCGCGTGGATTTCTGTATGTCCGCCGTCACAACAACTACCAGCGCTTTCGGATTTAACTGTTTGAATTTCACCAAAACTTCCGGTCCCTGCATTCCGGGCATCACCATGTCAAGAATGATCAGATCGTGCTGGCCCAGGGCATATCGTTCCAGAGCCTGCGCGCCATCGCTGGCTTCCTCCACTTCATGGCCAAGCTCCTCCAGAATCTTCCGCGTCAACCGGCGCGCAAGCGAAGAATCGTCCACCACAAGAATTCTGCTTTTCATAATCGTTTATTAATTTCCTGCGCCATGGAAATCAGCGGTACTGCGGCGTCGCTCAACCCGGCTTCCACTACCGAACGGGGCATCCCGTAAATGATACAACTCTCCTCAGACTCAGTCAAAACGATTCCGCCCTGCGCTTTGATCCACGCAGCCCCCTGTTTCCCGTCATCCCCCATTCCGGTCATCACCACCCCCAAAACCCGGTTTCGGTATATCTCCGCCGCGGACTGAAACATCACGTCCACCGAAGGGCGGTGCGGCTTTTCCGTTGGCCGCGAAGAAAGTTGCACCACGACCTCTCCTCTCGCGTTGCGCCTGAACGACAGATGCTTTCCCGCGGGCGCAATCAGCGCTTCCCCGGCTCGAACATGGCACCCTTCATACGCTTCCTTCACCGGCAGCCGAGAAATCTCCGCCAGCTTTTCGGCGAACACCGCTGTGTAACCCAGAGGCATGTGCAAAACGATAACCAACGGCGCGGGAAAGTCAGCCGCAAATTGCGGCACCAAATATCGCAACGCCTGCGGCCCTCCCGTCGATATTCCCAGCACCACAATGTCCATATTCCGCGCCTCGGGCGATGGCCCCGGCGGCGCCGCCTCTGCCGCTTTCCGCGGAAGCGGAATCGGATGAGACCGCGCCTGCGCCGCCGCTTTCACCTTCGAGCAAAGCTCTTCGCGGATTTGCAGCAGCTCCTCGTTCGCCAGTGCTGACGGCTTCCCGATAAAATCCACCGCCCCCGCCTGCAACGCCTCAAGCACCTGTTCTCCATCCTCGGGCGATGAGGTCAATATTAAAATCGGCACCGGCCTTCGCGCCATCTGTTCCCGCACAAACCCCACACCGTCCAATTCCGGCATATTCAGGTCGCACGTCACAACGTCCGGTTTGAGCTCCTCCACCATCTCCAGCCCGTCCTTCCCATTCCGCGCGAATCCCACCACTTCTATGTGCGGGCTGCTGGACAACATTTCCTTCACGACTTTTCTCACGAACGCCGAGTCCTCCACTATGACTGTTCTGATGATTGGCATCGCGATCAAATCCGCACGTACGCAAGCGCGCCGGCAATTTCCTTCAACTCAAAATCCGTCGTCATTCGCAAAAGCGATTCCGCCGCGCCCACAAACAGATGTCCCCCCGGCGGCATCCTCAGAGCGATCGTCGCCACAGTTCGCCGGATCGAATACGCCGAAAAGTAAATGAAAACATTCCGGCAAAAAACGGCGTGCGCGCGGGCCAGCGGAGCCATTTCCCCAGGCTCAAAGAGATTCACACGTTTGAACTTCACCCGGCTGGCAATCTCCGGCGACAGCTTCCATCCGCCGGGAACCGGCGAAAAATATTTCTCGCGCAAACCCAAAGGCAGCGCCCGAAACGCTCTTTCCCGATAAACTCCCAACTCCGCCTTCTTCAACGCGGAAAGATTCGCGTCGCTGCCAGTGATTTCGATTGGATGCGAACCCAATCCGGCTTCCGCCATCGCAATGGCGATTGTGTACGGCTCTTCGCCGCTCGCGCATGCCGCCGACCAGAGCCGGAACGGTGTGGGACGTTTGCTGAACCATTCTGGAACAATGACTTTAGTCAGCGCGTTTATCTGCGGCATCTCCCGCCAGAAATACGTTTCCTGCACTGAAAGCACTTCCCACGCCTGGTCCCATTCCCCGCCCTTGTTGTCCTTGAGCGCGTAATAGTAATCCAGAAACGACTCGCACCCAAGGCTTTGCGCCGCAGGTTCCAGCTTTTCGAGCAAAAGATCCATCCGGTCGTTTTCAAAAAAAATCCCCGTCCGTTCATGGATCAAATCGCGCAACAACCCGGGAATGCCTTCGGGCACTCGCAGGCGCTTTGGCCCAGTGGCATTCGGCATACGGCCGGAAATCAGGCGCTTTCCCCGTTCTCAGAGGATAATGTTTCAGGCTGGCGTTTCGCGCCGCCCCGCTTCGAAATCGGTTTTCCTTCACGGCTCACCGCGAGAACCTCCTGGATCGCACTTGCATCCTCGCCGTTCTTCCTGGAAAGGTTTCCTAAATCCTTGATTTTTCCGAGTATCGCCACCGTTGACTGCGAGTTCTCAAGATTTGCCGCCGTGATTAATTTGATCTGCTTGGTGATGCTCGCCGAATTCCCTGTCGCGTCCCTGAACGCCTTTGTTTGTTCCTGCATTGCGCGCGTTGCCTGTGAAGCTTGCTGCTCAAGATCACTCGACGCCGCCTTGATTTCCTGGCAGCTTTTCGCCTGCTCGCTCATCGACTTGGCCAATCCGGCAAATTGAGTCGTCAATTTATCCGTTTCCCGCGCCACCTGTTCCACCGCCGTCGCTTGCTCACCCACCGCCCGGACCGTCGATGCCGCCCCCTTCCTCATCCCATCGATCGCCACAATGATCTGCCCCGCGCCCGCCGCCTGTTCGGTCATCGCCTTTTTAATCTGCGACGCCGCGCTTGTTGTCAGTTGCGCCGCTTTGATGACCTCGCGCGCAGCCTTTGCCTGTTCATTGTTCGCCTGGGCGACTTCTTTCGCCCCCTTCCTCATCTGCGTGGCCGCCTGGACAATTTGCGTCGCTCCTTTCGCCTGTTCCGATGTCGCCACCGCAATTTCCCGCGCCTGCGCGCTCGCTATATTGATCGATTCCGCCACTTTTCTCGCGGTGCTCGTTTGCTCGTCCGCCGCGCGGCTGATCTGCGTAACCAGCGTCGTGCTTTCCGTAAAGCCACCTAAAATCGTTTTCAATCCCGTCAGTCCGACTTCCGAAAGCCGGTTGCTCTCCTCGGCGATTTTTCCTCCGTCGCTCGCCGCCTCCGTCGCTTCCCGCGTCGCGTCTTCGAGCGCCCGCACAATCTCCGTAATTTCCGACGTCGCCTTCGCGCATCGGTCCGCAAGATTCCGTATCTCTTCCGCCACCACCGCAAATCCGCGCCCCGCCTCCCCGGCCCGCGCCGCCTCAATCGACGCGTTCAACGAAAGCAAATTCGTCCGTTCGGCAATCACGTTGATGGTCCCGACGATTCCCGTGATGTCTCGCGTTCGCTTGTTGAGTTCTCTCATCACTTGCGTCGATTGCGTCATTGCCGCCGCCACCTTCGCGATCCCTTCAATCGATTTCTGGATCGTCTGTCCTCCTTCCTCCGCCTGCCGAAATGCCCGTTGCGAAATCTCTTCCGTCCGCTTGATCAGCGTGTTGACCGACCGGCTCGATTGGTCCATCTCCGCCGCGCTCGTTGCCGCATCCGTCGTGACTTGTTTGATCGTTTCCCCGTTCTTCGCAACCCCCTGGATGGACCTCGCCATTTCCTCAATCGACGTCACCGTTTCCTCAACCGAAGTCGCCAGACTCTCGCTCATCCCTCCAACTTCTTCGATGGACGCCGCCATTTCGTTGATGGAAGAAGATGTCTCTTCCGCGGCCGCCGCCAGGTCCTCGCTGTTTCGCGAAACATTCTTGATAGATTGCCCCATCTCTTCAATCGCCGCCGCGTTCTCCGTAATATTAGTCGCCAAATCTTCCGTGTCCCGCCTCACCGATTTTGCCGACGCCGCCACCTCCTCCATCGCGCTTCGAATCTCCTGCCCGGAAACCGTCATTTCCTGCGCAGCCGTGCTGACGGTCTGGATGGATCCCGCGAGTTGCCGAACCGAAACGGTCGTCTGCGCGGAGCTTGTGGCCACTTGCGCGATATTCGCCGTCACTTGCTCCACAGACGCCGCAATTTCGTTCAACGACGACGTGCTCTCCTCGGCCAAACGCGCAATCGACCCCGCCTGTTCGGCCGTTTCCTTCAACGACGCCGCCAGTTCGTTGGTTTCGTTTGTCGTGGCATCCAACGCCAAAGTCTCTTTTTTCAAACCCGCGGCGACGCGCCCTATGATTTCAAGGACTTGTGTCGAACCATGATTCGCCGCGCGCGCGGCGCCGTTCGGCGCTGTAACTGCGGATGCGGAACTCTTTTTTGCCATAAATCTTCCTTTCGTCAGGAGGTTGGGGTCGCAGCTAGCATGGTGGGGGCCGAAGGCAATTGGACATCATCCACATTCAAAATCGCCTCCAGGTCCAGGATCAGCACCAGCCGGTCCCCCGCCTTGGTCACCGCTGTCAAATACTTGCCGTTGATTCCCGTGAGCGTCTCGTCGATGGGCCGGATGCTCTCTTTCGGGAAATTTCGAAATTCTCTCGCGCTATCCACAATCAGCCCCACCGTCCGGTCGTGGACCTTCGTAAACACTATCCGGGTCCGCACCGTATTTTCCTCGCGTGGAAAACCAAACCGCACCCGCAAATTCAACGCCGGCATCACCTCGCCCCGCGAAAACACAACCCCTTCGATCGCCGGTTTCGCGTTCGGCACAAGAGTCACTTGCTCGAGCATCTCGATGTGCTGCACGCTCCCGCTCGGGATCCCGTAAAGGCTCCCGGCCAGTTCAAAAAGCACATACGATTCACTGGTGGCGCTCATAGTTTCTGCTCCATCTCAAATCCATTTTTCCCCGCGGACACCGCGGTTCGTTCTGGCGGCATCACATTCCCGCTCGTGAGCGCCGCCCCGTCCAAAATCAACACCGGCTTTCCGTCCCCCAGTTCTGTCGCGCCGCTGATTCCCGGCGTTTGAATCAACGGATCGCGAAGCGCCCGCACAACCACCTCGCGCTGCCCCAGCACTTTCTCCGTCACAAGCCCAATGCTTCCCCGTTCGGAACTGATCACCAACACCCACAACTTCTCTTTCACCGTGCTCGTCAGCCGGAAAAGCCCCGCCAGCCGCACCACCGGCAAAACACCCGAGCGATACGCAATCGCCTCGATCCCGTTGACGCGCTCAATCTGCTCCTCCGTCGCGTGCAGAATTTCACGGACAACATTTTGGGGAACCGCGCAAGTTTGTCCAGCCGCGGTGACAATCAACGTCTCGGCAATTGCCAGCGTCATCGGAAAGCGAAGCGTAAATCGCGCTCCTCTGCCCTCTTCGCTTTCCAGCGCGAGCGTCCCTCCAAGCTCCCGCACGGTGGACGCCACCACCGCCATTCCCACACCGCGTCCCGCCGCGTGGTCCGCGTCGTCTCGTGTCGAGAAACCGTGGGCGCACAAAATCCTCAGTATCTCCGCCTCGTTCACCACTTCGGGAACCTCCATGCCCAGTTTCTTCGCCCGTTGAATCACCGCGTTGGGATTGATTCCCTTCCCGTCATCCCGCACTTCTATCACCACCGAATCAGCGGATGTCGAAGCCCTTAATTCTATTGTCGCCTCCTCCGGTTTTGACGCCGCCCGCCGTTCCTCCGGCGTTTCGACTCCGTGGCTGAACGCGTTTCTTACCATGTGAAGCAGCGGGTCCTTCAGCCGTTCGATCAAATACTTGTCGCAGGCGGTCTCCTGGCCCTCCAGTTTTAGCCGCACTTTCTTTTGTGTCTGCCGCGCAAGGTCCCTCACGACAAATGGCATCCGCGTAAAAATCTCGGCGACAGGAACCATGCGAACCCGCATGATTGCCTCGCGCAAACCTCGCAACGAGCGCCCCAATCCCCCGCTGACTTCCTGCACCCCGCGAAGATCCACCCGCGTCCCGCCGATCCGCGCCAATTGCGCCTCCAGGCGCGACCGGTGAATCACCATCTCGCCCGTGATCCGCATCAAGTCATCCAGCCGTTTCAAATCCACCCGCACAACGTGCGAAGGCGCAAGAAACGGATTGTGCGCCGGGTCTTCCAACGCGGGCTTCGCCCCCGCTTCCGGCTGCTCCGCGGATTGGACCGTCACACCCTTGGCTTCCCATGCGGCAATGTCCGTCGGCGTCTCCTTCGTCGCCACCAGAAATTCAAAAGCAATCTCCCCCTGTCCTTTGACCATGGATGTGGACTTGAGTATCTCGCCGAATTTCAACAACTCTTCGCGAATGACATCCAGGTTGACCCCGCGCGCGTTCAATTCGTGCGACGGCGAAAATGTGTATCTCCACAAAAGCATTCCCCCTGCTTTCGCCTCCTCCACCTTTGTCAATAAATCCGCATCAGACGGTGTCGTTTTTTTTTGCGCGGCCTGGGCGGGCGAATTGGATGTCGAAGCCTCCTCGCACTGCTGCTTCAGCTCCGCCTGCAACGATTCATACCCCGGCAATGGCTTGCGCAACCGAAAAGCCCCGACAACCTGCTCGGATTTCTGCGCCGCCGCCATCAGAACTTCCAACCCTTTCCCCGTCAACGCCGACTTCCCGCTCCTCATCAAACGCAGAAAATCCTCCGCCGCGTGAGCAACCGCCTCGGCCGGTCTTAGTCCTACAATCGCTGAAATTCCCTTAAATGAATGAAAATTTCGAAAAAGCTCCTCAATGATTTTCGGGTCTGGATGCGCCTTCCCCACCGATGCCTCAAGTTGAACAAGCGCTCGCCGGATATCGAGCAAGTGCTCGTCCGCCTCCGCGAAAAAATCGTCCAGAAGCTCCGGATCTAAAACCAGTGGATTTTCGCCGTTCAAATGTGCGCTCCCGTTCCCGCAAGCCCGGAATCTTTCCGACCCGCCGGAATATAATCGAAAATCCGCTGAAGATCCGCCACCGTCACCGGCTTAACGAAATAAGCAGCCGCCCCTAATGAACGCGCCCTCTCTCTATCCTCCTCCTGGTCCGAACCGCTCACAACCACCACCGGCACCGGGCACGAAAAAGTTTGCTCCTTCATCCAACTCAGCACGTCGAATCCGTTCAACTGCGGCATCTTCAAATCCAGCAGGACGATCCGCGGCAGCCCTTCGGGGCCGCCTGCCTTGCTGAGATACTCAATGGCTTGGGCGCCATTGGTCACATGGCAAACGTCAAGGTCGCTTCCAGACTTCTCGAACGTCCACCGAAATATGAATGCGTCGTCTTCGGAATCCTCGACTAGGAGTAATATAGGCTTTTGCATGTCCAACTCTGCCAATGCGACAAACCGCACTATCGCAATAAAACAACCCGATGTCAATTCGCACAGCGAAAAAAAGGGGCTTGCCAACATTCAGGGTCGCGCTTACTCTCTCCCTCCTTTTGGACGCCGCCGAAGCGGCGGGTGGCAGGAAATTTGTGGTTTGCCGCCGCCACAGTGGACAGAATTTTATTTTATTATGGCCGTGCGAATTCGTTTGAAGCGGGTTGGAGCAAAAAACGCTCCCTATTTCCGCGTTGTTGTCGCCGATTCCCGCAGTCCGCGGGACGGCAAATTCATTGAGGAAATCGGCAGCTATCAGCCCCTCAAAAAAGGCGATAACTGCAAGCTGGACATGGACCGCGCCAAATACTGGATAAGCAAGGGCGCGCAGCCCAGCGAAACCGTCGCCAGCTTCATCAAAAAACTGAGCAAGGCCGCCGCCGTCCCGGCCTGATTTGTAATGGCTTATGCAAGCCTTTTTGGAATACGTGGTCAAAGGGCTGGTCAATCACCCGGATGACGTCACCGTCACCCCGGTGGTCAAGGACGCCCTGACCATTTACGAGTTGCGGATGCACCCGGACGATGTCGGCAAAGTCATCGGACGCCAGGGAATGACCATCAACGCGCTCCGTTCGCTGCTCCTGGCCGGGAGCGCGAAAAAGAATTTGCGTTGCACCCTGGAAATCGTCGAGGACAAGCCGGCGCCCGCTTGAGAATAGACTTGCTCACGTTGTTCCCGGAGATGTTCACGGGACCGGTGGACGTGAGCATTATCCAGCGCGCCAGAAAATCGGGCCTGCTGGATTTGCGCGTGCGCAATCTGCGGGATTACACGCACGACAATTACAAAACGGTCGATGACAGGCCGTTCGGCGGCGGCCCAGGCATGGTGCTCAAGCCGGAACCGATTTTTGAGGCGGTCGAGGCCCTGGCGGACGAAGGCACCAGGGTCATTTTGATGTCCCCAGCGGGGCGCGTCTTTGACCAAAGCGCCGCGCGGGAACTGGCGACCGAGGCAAGGCTGCTTTTTATTTGCGGCGCTTACGAAGGCGTCGATGAACGCGTGCGGCAGGAGTTGGCCGACGACGAATTGTCCATCGGGGACTACGTCCTGACCAACGGTTCGCTCGCCGCAATGGTGGTGATCGATGCGGTGACGCGGTTGTTGCCGGGCGCTTTGGGCGATGATCAAAGCTCGTTGGACGAATCGTTCAGCCACGGGTTGCTGGAATATCCGCACTACACGCGGCCGGGTGAGTATCGGGGCTTGAAGGTCCCGCCGGTGTTGTTGTCGGGCAACCACGCGGAGATTGAGAAGTGGCGGCGGGAGCAGGCGGCTTTGAGAACGCAGGCGCGCCGGCCGGATTTGTGGCGGAAGAAAAACGTTGAGTAAAGATTTTGATTTTATGAACCAGGCATTGTTAGACAAAATTGAAACAGAGCAATATCGCAAGTCCGCCTCGGCATTCGGAGTCGGCGACAGCGTGCGCGTTCACACCAAAGTGATCGAAGGCGACAAGGAACGCATCCAGATTTTTTCCGGCGTGGTAATTGGACGGCGCGGACACGGATTGAACGAAATGTTCACCGTCCGGCGCATCAGTTACGGCGAAGGAGTCGAACGCATTTTCCCGGTGCATTCCCCCCGCATCGACAAGGTTGAAATCGAGCGTAGAGGAGCCGTCCGCCGCGCGAAATTGACTTATCTCCGCCAGCGCATCGGCAAAGGCGCCACCCTCGTCAAAGAAAAAGAGGGCCGAACCCACGCAGCCGCAGCGGCGGCCAAGTAGCGGTTCGCCCAAAACAACGCATATTGAGCCGTGAGTGTTTTACGAAGGCTCTTGTGGCTGGCGGCCATTGTCGCGATGGCCCTCCCTTGCTCTGCCTTCGGCCCTCCGAAAACTCAAATCCGCTTGCTTCTTTCCGCCGACGCCGCGCGGCCGGGCGACACCATTTGGGCCGGTCTCGAAATGGACATGCCCGCGCCCTGGCACACGTATTGGCGGAATGGCGGCGACGCCGGTGATCCCACAAAAATCGACTGGCAACTCCCGCCTGGCGTTTCAGCCGGCGAAATCAATTGGCCCGTTCCCGCCAAATCGTCCGAAGCCGCCGGCGACACCCCAATCGTAACCTACATCTATACCAACAAAGTCATCCTGCTGACCGCGATCACCCTGGCCAAAGACCTGCACCCAGGCCCTGTCGAATTGAAGGCCGCCGCCCACTGGATGGAATGCTCGGACATTTGCGTCATGGCCTCCGGTGACGCCTCTGCCACGCTCGCGATTGCCGATCAACCCAAGCCCTCCGCCGACGCCTCCCTCCTCGAAGAATGGCGCCGCAAAATCCCGGGACGCGCAAGCCCCGGCGAAGCCTCCGCGTCCTGGGGAAATCTTTTATCGCAGAGCAATTCCCGCCCGGTGATCATCGAATGGAAAACCAACGCCGCCCCCGCCGATTTCTATCCCTACGCCAACACCAATTTCGATACGCAAAACACGACGACGACTCTGTCCAGCGGCCCGGACGTAGTGCGCCTGCAAAAAACCATCTCGACGAACACCACCAAATGGCCCGATCACCTCGCGGGAATTCTCGTCGGCAAACTGGATTCCTCCACCCCCGTCGCGGTGGAAGTCGATCTGCCCATCAATTCGCCCTCCGCCAAAACTCCGTCCGTCGCGCCCGGCTCGCTGCTGACAATCCTGTTCTTCGCGTTTTTGGGCGGGCTGATTCTCAACATCATGCCGTGCGTTCTCCCGATAATCGCGCTCAAGGTCCTCGGCTTTGTCAAACAATCAGCCGAAGCCCCGGGCCGCGTGCGAACGCTCGGCGCCATTTACGGCCTCGGCGTGATTGTTTCATTTTTGGTTTTGGCCGGCCTTGCCATCGGCGTGCAGCACGCGGGCGGAATCGCCAACTGGGGCGACGCCTTCCGCAATCCCAAATTCCAATTCGCCCTCACGATTTTGATGACCCTCATCGCCCTGAATCTTTTCGGCGTCTTTGAGATTACGCTCAGTTCGCGCGCCGCCGGGGCCGCCAGCGATCTGGCCTCACGCCAGGGCGCGTCCGGCGCGTTTTTCAACGGCGTGCTCGCCACCGTTTTGGCCACCCCATGCACCGCCCCCTTCCTGGGCGCCGCGCTGGCCTTTGCCTTCACGCAATCCGCCTCGGTCATCGTCGCCGTGTTCGCCGCGGCGGGCGTCGGTTTTGCGTTTCCCTTCGTGCTCCTCTGCGTGCAACCCCGCTGGCTCAAACTCCTTCCCAAACCCGGCGCATGGATGGAAAAATTCAAAATCGCCATGGGCTTCCCAATGCTCGCGACCGCCGTCTGGCTCATGTGGCTCTCCGCGACTGGCGACGAAATCCTCTGGCTCGCTCTTTTTCTGGTGGTCCTTGCGATGGTGGCGTGGATTTGGGGCGAATTCGTCCAACGCGGCGCTCAACGGAAAGGATTGGCCGCCGTCATTTGCCTTGTCATCCTCGCCGCCGATTTTGGTTTGCGCCTCGAAACCGCCCCCGACCAGTCCGCCATCCAATGGCAACCCTGGACTCCGCAAGCGGTCGAGCAAGCCCAGCGCGACGGCCACCCAGCGCTCGTTGATTTCACCGCGAAAAGCTGCCTGACCTGTCAGGTCAACAAACGCACCAGCCTCGAAATCACCCGCACTCGCGCCAAGCTCAAACAAATGGGCGCGGTCGCCTTCGTCGGCGATTTCACGCGCGAGGACCCCGGCATCGCCGCCGAATTGCAGCAGTATAATCGCGGTGGCGTTCCCCTCGTGCTTGTCTATTCCAAAGAGGTCTCCAAACCGCCCGAAGTCCTGCCCGTGATCCTCACTCCTTCAATCGTCCTTGACGCCCTGGCACGCGCCGCGCAATAAATTTTGGATGTCTGAAGCACAAAAAGCGCTCGTTGGTGTCATCATGGGCAGCCAATCCGATTGGGAAACCATGCAGCACGCCGCCAATCAACTGGCCGAATTAAAAATTCCGCACGAAGTCCAGGTCATTTCCGCCCATCGCACTCCCGACCTTTTATTCGAGTGGGCTTCCACCGCCGCTTCGCGCGGTCTGGAAGTCATCATCGCCGCCGCCGGTGGCGCCGCCCACCTTGCCGGCGTAACCGCCGCGAAAACCCCGCTACCCGTCCTGGGCGTCCCGATGGAATCCAAGTCCCTGCACGGAATGGACTCCCTGCTTTCGATGGTTCAAATGCCCGGCGGAATTCCTGTCGGCACATTGGCCATTGGAAAGCCCGGCGCAGTCAATGCCGCGCTGCTTGCCGCCGCCATTCTCGGCAACAAATATCCCGAACATCGCCGCGCCTACGAGGATTTCCGCAAAAAGCAAACCGAGCGCGGCCTCGCCAATCGAGAAATCAAGCGGTCGTAATTCGATCCCCACATCCGCATTGGCACAGTCAGTGCTATCTAGTTGTCAATAGGCAACTATGATAATGCGGCGTCACCACCATATAACCGGGCAGGAACTTTTCCAATGCGCGGGTTTGGTCATTCTCATCGCTTTCATTTACCGCCATTTTGGTCCAGGGGTGCATTCCCGAGCCTCCTGGTCGGTGATCGCCGTGCTTTTGGTCGGGATCGTTATGTTGTTGTGTCCGACAGTCTTAAAGGGGCGACACTGACTATTTTTGCATTTCGGACGTGGCGTGATACTCGAGCAGGCTGAATAGCAAAGCCGCTACGGTCATAAAAATTACGGGTGCCAGGATCAGCGACGCAATCGCCGTCGCCGTTCCTCCGACATCCCAACTAAAGACGTTTTGCAATGCCCTATTTTGGGACAATAGTGTCTCAATATGGCGCAGCAGAGAGATTGTGTTTATATTCGTCGGGATTTGGCCAATTCCCAGTTCCACCACAGCCCCGTAAATCAGCGCCGCCGCCATGTAGCGCGATGTAATTTGCCCCAGTAAAACCCCCAGCGCGCCCCACGCCGGAATCGCCAGAAACTGCGCAAACAGAAAAAGCGGCAACAACGTCCCAAGCGTCGGAACGTCACGCATCACCCCCGCGGCAAACAACAAAAGCGTTTCCGCGAGCAATATTATTTCCAGCCACGCCACCTGCGAGACGTATTTGGCTACCAGCAGTCGCGCGCGACTGACCGGCCGCGTCACAAGAAAGCCCAGCGTGTCCGCCTGCAATTCATCCCGGATCAGCGCCCCGCATGCCCGCACACACGTCAGCGGCAGGATGATGAAAAAATAAAAATCGATCAGCCAATGATAAAACGGCGCCGTCCGGCCCCACGGCGTCTGGGTTGCGCCGAGCCGCGCCAGAATTGCCGCGCGATTGCGCTGGTCCCACGCCTGAAATTCCGTCGTTTGCTGCTCATTCAACGTTTGCCCCGCCCGATCGACTATCCTCTGGTCACAAGCGCTGACCATATTTTCCAAGCGCTCCTTTCGCGCCTCGGGACTTTCGACCGCCACTTCGTGCCAAGAGTTTTGCGACCGTGCGTATTCCTCCGAGAAAATTTGCAGAAGCTTCGCTTTTTGCCGGTCGTCCGCCGGAATCTTCCACTTTTCCAAACGCTTGAAAAACGGGTTCAATTGGATGTACGGATTGCCAAAATCCGCGTGCCGCCGCATCCACGCGCGATTCCCCACAACCGTGAGCAAGACCAGCGCCGGCAACACCAGCAACATGCCAAAGCGACCCGGAAACCGCGCCCACGTCCATTGGCTCCTCCACGTCAGCAGCCAGATTCCCTTCAGCGCATTGAAAAAGTTTGGCAGCCGCGCGCTCATGTCGTCACCTTCTCGTAAATATTTTGCAGCGACCGGCTCCGGCTGCGGATTCCGTGGACCACCACGCCGCTCCTCAAAAGCAGGCCCGTCCATTGTTCGTAAAACGCCGCCGCGTCCTTGACGCGAATGCGAAGCACCCCCGCCACCGGCTCAATGTCAAAACCAAGAAGCGCCTCCGCGTCAAAAAGAATTCGCGCAAGCCGCTCCGGCGCATCGCACTCGATCTCCAATTCCTCCGGCCAGTTCCTGATATCCGCCCGGATTTCCTTTTGATCGCCCGAAGCCAAAATGCGGCCCCAATTGAGCACGATGATGCTTTGGCACAGCGCCTCCAACTCCGCCAGAATGTGGCTGGAAATAAGAATGCTCACGCCCTCGTCCGCCAGCTCTTTCAACGTTTGGGCGATCTCCTGCCGCCCCATCGGATCAAGCCCGTTCATCGGTTCGTCCAGCACCAGCAACTCCGGCTCGTGCAAAAGCCCCTGGCCGAGTTTGACGCGCTGTTTCATCCCCTTGGAATACTGGCCCATTCGCTTGCCCCAATGTTCCCGCCCCAATTTCACCCGGTCCAAAATCGCCTCCGCCTTCCCAATCGCTTCATGATCGGGAATCCCCGAAAGCAGCGCCAGGCTGCGCAACCAATCCACCGGCCGCAATTCCTTCGGCACCGCCTCCCCCTCCGGGCAATATCCAAGCCGCCGAAGCAAACGCGGATTATTCCACGGCCTTTCCCCAAAAACCGTCAAACTCCCCGAGCTCGGCTGAAGCTGCCCCGTGATGATTTGGATGAGCGTGCTCTTTCCCGCCCCGTTCGGCCCGACCAATCCAGTCAGTCCCGGCTCAATCTCAAAACTCACATTGTTCAGGCCCATGACGATGCCATACCAGCGGCTCAACTGATTCGCCTGGACGACGGCGCTCATTCGGGTTTCACGCGCTTTCGGATAATCCACGCGCCGAGAATCAGCATCATGGCCAGCGCCACCAACGAGCCGCCGAGCGTCGCGTTGTTCAGCGCTTCCCGTGTGTCCGCTGAAATGCTGCCCAGCATGGTTCCAAAAATCGGGATGCTATCCTGCGCCGTTTTCAGATCGTCGCCCAGATGAAATGCGGTAAGCCCGATCTGTCTTAAATCGTAGCTAAAACTCAAATGCCGAAGCCACGGACGCGTGTGCAGCGCGATCTCCTGGATCACCCCGCCCAATATCCACCACATGAACCACAACGCCGGCGTCGCCTTCTCGCTGTTCGAGATTGCCGATACCGCCAGCGCCAGCGCGCTCAATATGACCATGCCGGCGCCGACGTAAACCAACAGATGTCCCAAAGGCGCGCGCGCGTGCCAGAAAAACCGCCAATCCGGCGCAAGCAGATTTCCTAAAAACCACGCCGCGCAAATCGGCCCCAGCCACGTCATCGCCAGCAACCCAAACGCCGTGCAAAATTTCCCCAGAAGATAATCCCCGCGCGATACCGCCTTCGACGAATAGATGACAATCGCGTTGCTCGCCAGGTCCCGTGTGATCAGCGACGGGATGGCTATGCCCAGCACAAAGATGCTCACCGGCATCAGGTACGTGCAGAAAAAATAGAACAGCACATTCTGCGTCGTCGCCACCGAAATTTCCGGGTGGCTCGCCAGCCATTCCGTCAACATCCTCGCGAACTCCTGCAAGCGCGGGTTGAATTTCCCCACCCATTGCACCACCAAACTGTCAGGCACCAGCAATTGTCCGATCAGGAACAACAACGCCGACATCGACAACCCCAGCATCCAGCACACGACCACGAGGTTCCGCGTTATCTTGTTTTGGAGGCAGGCCGACAGCCCGTTTTTCGCAATCACCCACCGCCGCCCCCAGATGCCCAGATGCGTTCCCGTCCAGTGCTTGTAATGAATGTCATGCAGTGGCATGGGAAATCTCCAGGGCTTGCAGAAAAGTTTCCTCCAGTGCGTTCGGGCTGGGAATGATCTCCAGCGGCGGCGACTTCAATTCATTCAACACGGTCAGCAATGGATTCAGCGAGTCCGCCTGGTGTTCCACTCGCAAATGCCCGTTCGGCAACATTTCGCAAAGCCAGTTCCGGCTCCGGCAGGCCGCCTGCAACTCCCCGTGCCCCCGCGCCAGCACAACCTCGGCCGCCCCGCGCTTCCTCGCTTTGAGCGCCTTCAAACTGTCATGCACAAGCACCCGCCCCCGCGCAATAATGATAATCTCCTCGCACACCCGCTCCACATCGTGCAGCAAGTGCGACGACAAAATGACCGTGATCCCGTACGTCTCCCAAAGGCTGTGCACCAACTCCAAAATCTGCGCCTGCCCCTTCGGATCCAATCCGTTGGTCGGCTCATCCAGAAAAACAATCTCCGGATCGTGGACGATTGCCTGCGCCAGTTTGAGCCGTTGCTTCATCCCGGTCGAGTAAGTGTCCACTTTCCGGTACCGCTCCTGGCTCATCCCGACAAAATCCAGCATCTCGTGCGCGCGCTGCCGCGCCGCCTGAAACGGCAACCCGGAAAGTTGCGCGCAATAAGTGACATATTCGCATCCCGCCATGCCCGGGATATGGCAATTCTGTTCCGGCGCATACCCGACCCGCTTGCGAATCTCCCGCCCCTCTTTTCCAACCTCGCGCCCCAGCAGCCGCGCCGAGCCGGAACTGATCGGCTGCAACTGGAGGAGGCATTTCATGAACGTGCTTTTCCCCGCCCCGTTAGGCCCCAGCAAACCAATCGACCCAGGCACGACTTTAAGGGAGACATTGTCAAGCGCGCGCTGTTGCCCAAAGACCTTGGTGAGACCCTCCGTTTCGATGACAGGCACAGGCGGCGGCATATTTTGGGCCGGACTGTGGCCGGAAACCCACTCCCTTGGCGAGCGCAAAATTTGAGGCGAAATTCGGTTGATGCTTGCTTTGACAATCCTTCCACAAAAGCCTCACGTCGAATTGGACGCAAGCGACTTAACACGATTACACACGCGCCTTGTTCCCCACTCACGAATGGACGGTAATGGCCAAGGTGCTCAACTCAACGAAATCGTGCCGGGTCAGTGCCTTAACCTCATGCCGCCACCGGCTCAATTCGTTTAATCTGGCTAACGCGCGCGCCATAAGTGCAAGCAGCCTTCAAATCATCAGCCTCCAAGTCGGGGTAATCGGCCAGAATTTGCGCCGTATTCATATCGCTGCTCAACAATCCGAGCAGAAACTCGACCGGATAACGCAAGCCACGCACACACGGCTTGCCGTGGCGGATGTCAGGATCCACCGTAATGCGCGACAACAATTCCAAATTCGCCATGCTTCCAACTTATACCGGCTATCAATTTCTGCCAAGAACACTCTTAACGCCTCGCCCGAACTCGACGGCATATCTCTAATTGACGCATGCGCGTGATTGTCTCGATTCCAGAGGCGGAGGACATTTCCGAAGCGGCTTGGACGAAAGCTGTGTTGGCCAGCCCAGCGTTCGATTTTCTCAAAGACGCGCCGGAGGATATTTACACCGCCGCCGATGGCAGGCCCTTCCATGACCAAGGGTAAAATCGTCCTTGTCCTTTTCCGTTTGATGACCTGACCGCCGATAAGCTTCGGCCCGCCCTATAGCCAACCCAGGGAAAATAAATATTTTGCGATTGACTTTTTGCGGCGATACGTTTAAATGTTTACACAATAGACCATGAAAACGCAGGCAACAGTTATTAAATCCCGCCGCTTGGATAGTTTGGCGTTTACACTGATCGAACTCCTCGTCGTCATCGCCATCATAGCCATCCTGGCCGCCATGCTCCTGCCCGCCCTCGCCAAGTCAAAAGCCCAGGCCGTTCAGACCAAATGTTTGAGCAATCTCAAACAAATCAATCTCGCCATGGAAATGTACTGCGCGGACAACCGGGACACCGCCCCTACTTCCAACTCCGTCATCATCGCCAATCAAATTTATTGCATTTGGTGGTGGTACAAGGAATTGGACAAAAGTTACTCCGGAATCAAAACCTCCTCAAGCAACGACATTTGCTATCAATGTCCCATGGACCGCGGGTGGGTTACTCATAATTACCCCCATCCTCTCTGGACCTATGGCGGCGCCACCGCGACCACATCCGAACCGGATTACTCAAGTTACGTCTATAACGGCTGCGACAACGACGACGGCACCAGCTACAACATGAACGGCGTCAAGCTCGGGACGGTCGTCCATCCAACCCGCACCTGGCTGATGGCCGAGTGGCCCCTGCAATGGTCCTACTCATGGCACTACAATCTTTATGGAGTGAAGGACGTCCAATACAGCAACGCCCTGATAAACGTCAGTTTCGTGGATGGCCATGCCGGTCTGATTAAGTCTTATTATAACTTGAACAACCCAACCTACGCCCCCTTTTCCTACCCAACCGCCGATATACCGGCGTATTGCAACTACCAAAACGCCCCGGACTAATTTTAACTTTAACAAAAGCCGGGATTTGACGCGACTTATGGGAGCACGCCAATCTGCGGCATGACCAAATTAAATGAGCATTTTCCTGGCGTCTCGGCTCCTTGGCGTCTTTGCGCTAAACTCCTCGTCCGACCTCTGTTCCCAAACGACAGATGGCCAATTCTCAATCTCGCTTTTTCCAATTCCAGTTCTGCATTTTCTTTTATTTTCTCCGCGCTCTCCGCGCGAGACTCTTCGTGTGTCAACTGCATCGTCAGGGCTTATTTCATCGCGCTGGCGGTCTGCATGGTCGCGGGACGGCGGACGTGAAGAAGCACGGGAAGCGATGTCGGATTGCCCGCTTCTGCGGCGCGCACGTAAATAAGGCGGTCGGTATCCGGCACCCAGCGAGCGGCTTGAAGGAAAATCTCGCGCCGGTTTTCATCCTTGGGAATCAACACGCCGTTAAGACCAATGTTGTCGATGATGACACCGTGCGGAAGATTGCCGTCAGCGAAGGTGACCAATTCCCCATGCCCATGCCTCTCGACTTTGATCCAGACCGGTGTACTGGTGCCCGGCGCAATGGTGACTTCCAACGGCTTTTCCGCCACCGGCCGCAAAACAAAATTCGTCGCGCGCTCATCATAAGGTTCGAGCGCGACACGGAGCTTCGATGGTTCACCAATGGTGATCTTCTCGAACCCGCCAACGGACTTCGTCAGTTCAGCGCCGTTCAACCAGGCGTGGGCGGTCACCATGATTTTCGCAACATCCGCGGCCTTGGGCGTCATTGAATTGGTGTCGCAGTTGATGGTTCCCTTGGCTTCTTCCTGGCCGGCCTGGATGACAAGCGGACTGGAAATGCTAAACCCGGCCGGCACGCCGGTGATTTCCACGCTGACCGGCTCCTCAAAATCGTCGATGCGAGTTGCCGTGACACTGAACTCGCGCCCCGCCCCGGCGCTTGGGGCGAGGGTTTTGTTGTTCAGCGTCACCATAAAATCCGGGTGCGGACGCCGCACGATCAGCCGATACCAAAAACGGTCGCCGCCGTGGCCGCGGCTGTCCGTCACTCGAATCAAATAATGTCCGTCGCCCGGGGCGGTAAAATGGAGGCGGGAATCCGTCCCGAACTCGCGATGGCCATCATCGTCGTTCACATAATACAGGGGAAATATTGGCAGTCCGGTCGGCGCCAGTTTTTCTCCGGGAGGATGCGGCTCAACAACATAACACGGCTCGTCGAGAGCGTGGGCAATGCCGCTGGTATCGAAATAATCCCGGCGTTTTCCCGCAAGGGTGTAAAAAGCGCAGCCGGAATCCGGCCCGCGTGGCATCCGAAAAATTTTGCATATCTCGCCTTGAAAATAGACGTATTGGTTGAGTTCCATTTCTGTCCAATTATCCAGCCGGATTTCCCCCTGGCCGGAATCGACAGCGCGGAAAGTGACAGCCGAATCTCGCACGGCCTGCATTTGCAATCGCTCGACCGGCGCGCCGTCATCGTGAAGCACTTCCACTTTCGTGTCGATTGGCGAACCACGCCGCGCCGCGTCCGTCTCAATCATAAATTGATCCCCTGCCTTGGCCCCGAATCGAAAAAGATCCGCGTCCGTCCCCCCGCTTCCAGGCGGGTTGATGCGGCCGCTGACAGTGCACGGGACCGGAATCGCCATCGCTTGCGCCGGCGTATCATTCGGTTCCGACTCGATGAGTTCTGGACCGTCGGTAACCAGGACTTTTAAGGCCCGTCGCGCGCGGTACTTCTCCGAGTCGAGCGGAACGTCCAGTTCTCCGGTCATTTTCGGATGCACGCGGATTTTGTCGAGGCCGGCCAGATTGTATCCGATCAGTCGCACATCCGCGTTCGCGTTCGTGGCAACGCTCGGCGGAAAGACCCCGGTGATCACCGGCAATTCCCCCATGGAAAGGCTGTAAAAATGATTCGGCGAGCCGCTCGCGGTTTCATCGGAGACGCGAATCCGATAAGTGCCGTCAGCGGGGCATGACCATCCCAGCAGCGGGTCGCCGCCATCGAATTCACCCTGGCTTGCCAACAGATTACCCGCCGAGTCCAACAAAGTCAGATTGGCATCGAGTTGGGAGCCGATGCTTTTGGCGGCAAGGTCGAAAACGATGGTTTGGCCGGCTCGAGCGTGGAACGGAATTTCGTCGGTATCCCCCGCCGGATTGAGCGCGCCCCAATATGTCACCGGCAACTCGATCGCGCGATCCATGGAATTGGTGGACTTGAACATATGCGGCAGGGAACCGACCTCCAGTTTGATCTTGCCGCTTTCGCCGCCGGGATTGCTCACGGAGAAATCGTAACCGCCCCGCGGCAAATCAGCGGCGGCCTTGACGTCAATCCATGCTTCGGTGGAAGCGGCGCCTGGTTCAATCCGGGTGAAAAATTTCGGATTGTTGAAATTTATCTTGGTCAGGCCAAAAAGATTTCTGCCGCTGATTTTAATTTTGAGTTCCGTCCCCCGTTGCATTCCGCGCGGCTCGATGCGGGTGATCTCCGGCTTCTCGGTCGCCGGACGCGCTTCAACCACTTTGGCGCTGGCGGCCAGTGTAATCCGCTTGCCGTCCAGATCATAAATCCCAAGCGACCCGTCCAACCGCCCAACGCCAATGGCCTTTCCATTGCGAACAAAATCGAGGCCAGCCGCCCAATCGGGCTGCTTTTCCAGAAGCACGCGTTCCTTCATTCCCGCGACGTCCCAGAGCCGGACCGTGCGGTCATCCGCCGAGGACAGCAGTAATTTGCCGTCCGGCGAAAACGCGAGGCGCAGGACCGCGCCGTCATGGGCGAACTTTGAGTCGAGCAGCGGATTGGTCGTTTCGGAAGCCGATTCGCTGACTTCCCAAATGCGGATCCGATTGTCCGCGCCGCCGGCAACCAAATGTTTTCCGTCCGGACTGAAAGCGACGGCGAAGACATCTTTGAGCGGCTGTGAAAGAGTATCGCGACGTTTGCCGCTGGCGACATCCCATAATTTGACAGTGTGGTCGGCGCTGGCGCTGGCCAGAATTTTTCCATCCGGGCGGAAAGCGAGGCCGAAAATCGCGCCGTTGTGGCCAGTAAGGGTTTTCAATTGTTTGCCGGCGGCGATGTCCCACAAAATTATTTTTTGATCATAGCCGCCACTCGCCAGAATTTTCCCATCCGGCGAAACCGCGAGCGCATAAATGGCGTCCTTATGCCCCATGATCGATTTAACAAGAGTGCCGTCGGCGATATTCCACTCCTTGATTTCACCAAAGCGAACCGGCTCTCCCGCGCCCGAAAAAAGACGCGCGCCATCGGGAGAGAGAGCAAGGGCGTTAACACTCCCGTGATGACCGGAAAGAGTGCGAGTCAATTCGCCCGTCTGGGCGGAACGCAATTCCACCTCGCCGTAACGGGCCAAGGCGATCAAATCCCCCTTGGGAACTTGCAGGAGGGCATTGATCGGATTGCGAGGAACGCCTTCCGGCATGACTTTCGGCACACTCAACTCCGCAATTTCGGTTTTTGGAGCGGTCGAACCATGCGCCCCGGCGTCAATCCACGTCTTGAGCGCGGCGATTTCCTCGGCATCAAGCTTTTTGCGCTTTTTGGGCGGCATGACGCGCTTTTTGCCGTCTTTGACAAACGTGCCATCGACCATCCGCACCAGCATGCTTCCGGCGCTGTTGGCGGGAATTACCACCGGCCCGTCTTCGCCGCCCTTCATCAAACTGCCAAAATCCTCCAGGACCAGTTTTCCGTCCGGGTCTTTGGAACTATGGCAATCGAGACAATACTTGGAAAAGATGTTGTCCACGGGCGTGTATTCGTCAGCCCGCGCCGATGGAAGCAGGAGAGCCAGCACGAGAAATGAGACTAACGTTCGGGGCATGGCGTCAGTGATTGAACAGGAATTCTTTGCTGCTCAGGATTGCCCAATACACATCTTCTATGGCGGCGCGGCGGTCCGGACTGGCCTGGATGATTTTCGCGATTTTTTCGCGCTCTTCCGTGGTCGGAAAACGGGAGAAGGCGCTCAGATAAACGTGCTCAATAATTTGGTCGGGAGAGTCTTTGCTCCGCAGCCAGCGGGAAATCCGGCAATCCTTGGCGTCCAGCTTTTTGTTGATGGTATCGCCGTTGGAGAGGTCGAGCACTTGCGTCATGCTTGGATCGGCCGTCCGCTCGCATTCGCATGTTGTGTTGCGTTCGGGACGCCCAAATGTTTTGAGAAAATAGGAATCCGAGGAAACATCCGGCAACTGCATCGCCCGCCAGCCTACGGGGAATTTGCTCCCGTCCGGTCGGTCAAAAGGCGTGGAAACACCCGTCACCCGCGAAATCGCATCCAGCAGGACCTCCGCCATCAACCGACGGGGGTAATAACGGGAATAAAACCGCGTGTCGGCCTCGTTTTCCGGCAGCGGCTTGCTCGACCGCTGATAGGTTTCGGACTGAAGTATCGCGCGCATGAGCGTCTTCAAATCAAATCCGCGGCTGGCAAGGTAATTGGCGGCGGCGGAAAGCAACTTTTCATTGCTCGCCGGATTTGTCGCGCGCAAATCGTCCACTTTCTCTACCAGTCCAACTCCGAAATAGTTGGCCCAAACCCGGTTGACAATCGCGCGGCTGAAGTAAGGGTTCTCCGAAGACACCATCCAATTCGCCAAAGCCACGCGACGGTCTTCGGGGGAATCCATCCGCAGTGGCGTCGAGTCCAATGGCGCGGGCGGTTGCGGTTTTCCACGCAACGGTTGCACGAGGTCGCCATCGGTGACGGTAAAAATGATGTTTTCTCCGTCGCGCGGGCCGCTTTTGACTCGGACGCGCGCAAAAAGGTTGGCCATCTGGTAATACTGGTCATTCGTCCACTTTTCCAACGGGTGGTTGTGGCACTTGGCGCAGGCGATCGACATGCCGAGAAAGGCTTGCGACGCCGTTTCGGAAAGCGTCCGGGGATCGTCATGTAGAATGTAAAAATTAGCGGCGCCGTTTTGGAGCGTATCACCGGTCACCGTTAAAACCTGCCGGACGAACTTGTCCCAAGGCGTATTGGCGGCGACATTTCGGCGAATCCAATCGTAATACGCCCACACGGCGGCAGGCCGAAGCTTCTTGTCGCTGACGAGCAGCAGGTCCGACCATTTGTAAGACCAGTAATCGACAAATTCGGGACGGCTCAATAACGCCTCAATCAATCCATCGCGCTTCTTTTTGGATTTATCAGCCAGGAACCGCCGTGTCTCGTCCTCAGTCGGCAGCACGCCGATGGTATCAAGAAAAGCCCGCCGGATGAATTCCGCGTCGGTGCAGCGCGGCGACGGGGGAATATTGAGGCTGCGCAATTTTTCCAGCGCAAGGTCATCAATAAAATTTCGGCGCGGCGCGCGGGAAAACAATCGCGCCGAAACCTGGTTCGTGAAGGGCGCCGTAATCGTCGCGACGGCGATGCGGCTGAGGTACCACGCCGTGATGGCGCCTTCGCCGTTGCCGATGACTTTGACATTCCCGTCGTCATCCACTTGTGTGACCGTGGCGTTGGCCGCGGTGAATTTTGCCCAATGGGTGACATCCTTTACCTGGCCGTCGCTGAAAGTGGCGTGAACAGTCAATTGGCACGCCTGCCCCGGCTCCAGGTGAACCGATTCGGGAGACATTTCCAACTTTTGGATGCGCGGATCGCTATCGCGGGGAGGAGGCGCGCCTTCGGCAATCCATTCTGAAAGAATCTTGTAATCGATCGAGTTGGTTTCGAATCGTTTCCCCCCCTTATGCGGCACGGCGCCAGTGGGTTTGAGCAACATCAAACTGAGCGCCGGGTTCTCGGAATTGACGCGGCGCCCGAACGCCTGCCGCGTCAAGGCCAGGTAATCGCCCTCATTGTCATAACCGCGCAAGGAAAGCTTGAACCCATTCTGCCCCGCCGCGGCGCCATGGCACGCGCCCGCGTTGCACCCAGCCTTGGCCAGAACGGGTTGGACATCATTCCGAAAACTCCAGGCGGCATCCGCGGCTCGGCATTGCCGGACGCCGCCATAGCAAATCGCCGCCGCGGTCAGGAGCAATATGGTGGTTCTTCGCAACACTAAAACAACTCCTTGATTGCCTGCGTTCCGTAATTGACCAGCGGAAACGGCCGCGATTGCGGCCCAGGCAAGTCGGTTTCAAGGTTGAGGCCCAACGACTTATAAATCGTCGCCACGACTTCCGCGGGATTGACGGGCCGCTCTACCGGATATGCGCCTATATCATCGCTCTTCCCCACAACCCGCCCGCCCTTAACCCCCCCGCCCGCAAAATAAATTGTCCAGCAATTGGGCCAATGATCGCGACCGCCCGCAGAATTGACCTTCGGCGTCCGCCCAAATTCCGAGAGGCAAGCGACCATCGTCTTATCGAGCAACCCACGCTGGAAAAGGTCCTCCAGCAACGCCGAGTAACCCTGGTCATACATCGGCGCGACGATGTCCTTCATCCCGGCAATCGAAGTAAAAGGCTTGGAACCGTGAATGTCCCATGTGATTTCGTCAAAGACCGTAATAAACGTATTGATCGTGACAAACCGAACGCCCGCCTCCACCAACCGCCGCGCCAGCAAACAGCATTGGCCGAAACGAGTCATGCCATACCGATCGCGGACCTTTTGCGGCTCACGCGACAAATCGAACGCCTGGCGGGCGCGCTCGCTCGTCATCAAGCGGTAGGCCGAGGAAAAATTCGTGTCCATCAACGACGCATTCGGGCTCGCCTCGAAATCCCGCACGGCGTCATCAACGACGTCCCGCAACTCGCGGCGGCGTTGCAGCCGGGCTTCGCCAATTTCCTTCGGCGGCAAAAGGTCCGGCACCTGGAAATCCTTTTTCGACGGATCGGCATTCAGAACAAACGGATCGTAAGCCTTGCCCAAAAACCCGGCGTCCTGCCCATGCGGCATGTTTCCGCCAGTGGGACCCATCGGCATCGGCAAAAGCACATGCGCAGGCAATTCGTTGCGTCGCCCCTTCAAAAACTCCAAAGCACAACCCGCATGGGGCGTGTTGACGCCGCCCGTAAACAGCCGCCCTGTCTGCATCATTTGATGCCCGGTGTCATGAACGGCCGCCGCAGTGTGATAACAACTACGGACCAGCGAAAATTTGTCCGCCAGCTTTGCATGAAGCGGAAACATTTCGCAAACCTGGATGTCCGGGTTGTTGGTGCGAATCGGTTTGAACGGCCCGCGAATTTCCGCCGCGGCGTCCGGCTTCATGTCGAAAGTGTCAATTTGACTCGGAGCGCCCAAGTTGAAAATCATGATGCACGAGCGCTCATCGGTCCCCGGCGCAGCCGCGCCCTTCGCCTGCAACTCGGCGAACTTCGCCAGCGAGAGGCCAATCGTGCCCAACACACCCACTTGCAGGAAATCACGGCGAGTGATGCCGTCGCAAGTCGTTACCGAGCCATTTCCGGTGAGATTCAGCATAGGTAATCAGACGAAAAATGTCGCACGTTTCTTCATGCGCGTAAAGGAGATAAGCGCAATCACCTCTGAACAAAATAGCTCAAATTCTCCAATTCAATCGCCAGGTTCACATTATTGACGACCACTTGTTCCGGCACATCCAACACAAGTGGCGCGAAATTGAGAATCCCGGTAATCCCCCACTGCACCAGCGTGTTGGTCACTTCCTGCGCAGCCGGCGCCGGGACCGTCACAATCGCCATTTTGACATTTTTTTCCCTGATGAGCGGGGCCAATTGATCCATGCCGTAAATGGGCATCGGATTGTTTTTCCCGCGCTTGCGTTCCGACTCAAGGTCGAAAGCCGCAATGATTTCAAATCCCTCCTTCTCGAACCCGCGATAAGACAAAAGCGCAAGCCCAAGGTTCCCTACTCCAATCAAAATGACCGGACGCAAACTGGTGGTCCCCAAAAGATCGGAAATCATTTGCGCGAGTTGTCCGACATCGTAGCCCAAACCGCGGGTGCCGAATTGTCCGAAATAAGTCAGGTCTTTGCGCAATTGAGTTGGTTTAACGCCGGATGCCTTGGCAAGCGCTTCACTGGAGACGGTGCGGATGCCGTTGGCCTTGAGACGCTGAAGTCCGCGGAAATAGACGGAAAGACGATAGACCGCTTTGCGGGGGATTTCCGGTCGGAGATTTCTTTTCAAGTGATAGAAGATAGTGAAAAGTCACGAGCAGCGCAACTTTCACTTTTGGCTTTAGCCTTCAGCTTTTACCGTTTAACCTACCCTCCCGTGCATCGAACAAAACTATTTCGAATCGGATATATTTCAGCGCTGGCGTTGCTCCAATTAACCTTTTGCCGTTCCGCCGCGGCCCGGGACGGCGCTGGATTGAAGGACGCTGTCGTGTTGGTGATTCGCCATGCGGAAAAACCGGAGGAAGGCAAAGAACTCTCGCCGGAAGGCGTCGAACGAGCCAAGGCTTATGTGCAATATTTCCAATCTTTTCAGATCGATGGGAAGCCGATCAAACCGGATGCCCTCTTCGCCGCAAAGGATTCCAAAAACAGCGTCCGGCCGCGTCTCACGCTCGAGCCTTTGAGCCGGGGTTTGCATTCGCCGCTGAATTGCGATTTCAAGGACAAAGACCCGGAAACCCTGGCCCGGGAATTGAAATCCAAACCCCACGGAAAAAACATTCTGATTTGCTGGCATCGCGGCAAAATCCCGGAACTCCTTCAAGACCTCGGCGCGAATCCCGAAGCTCTCCTGCCGGATGGCAAATGGCCTGATAACGTTTTTGATTGGATGATTGAGTTGCGGTACGACCATCAGGGCCGCATCATCCCGAGCGAAAGCAAAAAAATCCACGAGGACATTAAGATTTAGCGGAAAATGTCAAAGGCACTCAAAGAACGGATACTCGTTGTCGATGACGAGCCGGACATGCTGGAATTGATCGAGGTCAATCTCGCGGCCGCCGGTTATGAGGTTTTCACCTCCGCGAACGGGAAGGACGGCTTGCAGAAGGCCCGCCAGACGCCCCCGGAGTTGATCGTGCTCGATCTGATGCTCCCGGAACTTGATGGCCTGGAGGTCTGCAAATCCTTGCGGCGCGACGCCTCCACCGCGGCCATTCCCATTCTGATGTTGACAGCCCGGGTCGCGGAGATTGACCGCGTTCTTGGCCTGGAACTGGGGGCCGACGACTATGTGACCAAGCCGTTCAGCACGCGCGAATTGGTCTTGCGGGTCAAAAATCTGCTGCGTCGAAAAGCGAACAAGGAGAACGGAAGCGACGACCATATTCATTTTGGCGGACTCACCATTGACCGGGCGCGCCACCGGATCAGCTTCAAAGGCCATCTGCTTGACCTGACGCTGACGGAATTCAAACTTGTGACAGTGCTCGCCGAACGGCGGGGCCGGGTCCAATCGCGCGACCAGCTTCTAAAGGATGTCTGGGGTTACAATAGTTTGATTGACACGCGGACGGTTGATACACACATGCGGCGTTTGCGCCACAAATTGGGCGGGGCCGCAAGATACCTCGACACCGTCCGGGGTGTGGGGTACCGCTTTGTGGAGTCTCAAACTTAATCCAAATTTCGATGTGGTGGATTGTTCTGGCCGTGATCTCCGCGGCCGCGCTGGCGGCGGCTTTGGCGCGACGGCAATTGTTGCGGCATCAAATGGAGGTGTCCGAAGCGCGGCGCGCCCATGCCGCGACGCTGGCGCGTGAGCGCCAGGAAATCTCCAATCAATTCCAGGCCCGTCAACAAGCGCTTTTCAACAGCATGATCGAGGGGATTCTTTTGCTGGACCGCTCGGGTCGCATCCAGATGACCAATGATTCTTTGCGGAAATTTTTCGATGTTTCCACGGACATTCGCGGAATGTCGATCATGGAGGCCTTCCGCTGGCACGAACTGGCCGAAATCTCCGCCCGCCTGCAACGGGAAAAGAAAATCTCCGACACCGAATTGGAAATCCACCGCGCGCGCCGCCGCTTCTGGCAAGTCAATGCCGCCATCGTCACGGACCACGCCGGCGCCGAACAAGGGCAATTGCTGGTGTTTCACGAAGTGACCCGCTTGAAGGAACTGGAAAGCATGCGATCGGAATTTGTCGGCAACGTCAGTCACGAGTTGCGAACCCCGCTTTCGCTCATTAAAGGTTTTACCGAAACGCTGCTCGACGGCGCAATCAACGATCCGCGGCAAGCTGGCCGCTTTCTCCAAAAAATCGAGAAACATTCGGATCGCCTGCTGTTTCTAATCGAAGATTTGCTGGCCATTTCCCGCCTGGAATCCGGCCAGGTTGCTTTGAACATGGAACAGGTCGATTTACACGACCTTGCTCAGCGAGTTCTGGAGGACCTCACGGCGCGAGCCGCCGGTCGCAAGGTAACTCTCGAAAACCAAATCGCGCCCGACACAACCGTTTGGGGAGATGCCGACCGCCTTCAGCAGGTTTTGTTCAACCTCGCCGATAATGCCATCAAGTACGGCAAGACCGATGGACGCGTGACCGTGGGCACACGCGCAGTAGGAACCGAAAAAACAGAAGTCTTCGTGTCCGATGACGGACCCGGAATTCCTGTTGATTCGATTGACCGGGTGTTCGAGCGGTTTTACAGGGTTGATCGCGCGCGGTCGCGTGAAAGCGGCGGGACGGGACTCGGCCTGGCAATTGTCAAACATATCATTCAGGCGCATGGAGGCGAAGCGTGGGCGCGGAGTGAATTGCAAAAAGGCGCGACGTTCTACTTCACGCTTCCTCAAAAAACGTCGGCGCCCGCTGAACCAATCGGCTGAATCAAGCCTTAACCGTGACCATTCAATTGGGGGACGAAGTGATTGCGCCGCGGATTTTTGCGCAAGGCGAGAAATGAGGCGCGAGCATACCCCGAGGTGGGTCTGTAAGCGCCGAATGACAAAGTCCTTGCGCAAAAAGCTCAAGCAAGCGCTTCGTTCCCAATTGACTGGTCACGGCTTAGGCCGAAAACCGGGCGGCAGATTCGATTTGGGAGGCGCAGGCGGCTCAGGTTCCGCCGTTTCCCCTTCGATCTCAAAGATGGGCGCGACGTTCTCGTCTGTAGGTTCCTTGATCGTTTCCACCGCCGGTTCAGTGGGCGCCTGGATCTCTTCCGGTTCCACGATTCCAAGCCGCGCCCGCGCTTTCTTGGCCGCGGCGGTTCGTGGATACTCCTTCGCAATCCGATGCAGGAGCGCCAGCGTTTTATCCTGCTGTTTCATCTTGGAATAAAGATTGCAAAGATGAATGGCGGCCCATCCCCATCGTTCCGCGGGAAGTTTATGCTTGAGCACCTCTTCGTATTCCAGCGCGGCGGCAAGGTGGTTCTGGAGGTCCTTTTCGTAAATTTCCGCGATGCGCAACGCCGCGTGCAACTCGCGCGGATTTTTTTTCAGGTAATCGCGCAGCAATTGGACGGCGTCGAGAAACTTGCCGTTCGCCCATTCGGCTTCGGCCTTTTCGTAGTCCGGGTCGCGCATGGCGTCGCCCACGTCAAAGAATAAATAGTCGGAAGCTTGACTGCCGATTAACTGCGTCACGTCCAACGCAACCATCACACCCAACGCGAGCACTACCGCGATCAACCCGCCCAGATACCCAATCATCGCGCCCCGCGGCGGCGGGGCTGGCGCGACGGGCGCGGACGCTTGTGCGGGCGGCGGCGCGGGCGTTGGGACATTGGTCGTCGTTGCCGCTGTGGCGGCATTCGTTGTCGCCGCCGGAGAATTTGTGACGGCGGCGGTCGCGTTGGTGGCTTGATCGGTAACGTTGGTCACCGCGTTCGTGGGAGTCGATGCGGTCACATCGGTGTTTGTCGGCGCGGGCTGCGGGGTGCTGGTGGAAGTCGTGTCGTTCCCTTCCTGGGCGGCGGCCTGTGTGACTGCCGCATAATTTGAACGGAAAGCCAAACCAAACCACACTGCCAGGATCAGCAGCACGGCGTACGCAATCAGTTTAACTTTCGGACTCATGCAAAATATCCGCGACTCTCTTATATCATTGTGCCCGATGCCCCCGCATTTTTCAATCCGCTTGCGGGAAACGCGCGATGCGGGATACTGGAGGCAATGAGCGGCCATCGGCAATTCAATTCCGACAGCGATCCAAGCTTTCACGCCCGCTCCCGCTCGACGTGGGAGGTGATACGGCGCGTCGCAAGCTATTTGCGCCCCTACCGCTTCATGGCGGTCGCCAATGTGGGCTGCGGGGTGATTTCGCTCGCCTTTTCGTTCGCTTTTCCTCAATTGGTGCAGACCATCATCGACGACGTGACACACGGCGGGCGGAACAGCTACCTTTTGCCGGCGGCGGCGCTTTTGGCGGCCTTCATGTTTCGTGATTTATTCAACAGCCTCCGAATCCTGGTCAACAATGTTTTCGAGCAAAACGTCATTTTCGACATGCGTCGCGATGTCTTTTCACGCCTGCAACGGCTGCCCGTCGGTTATTTTGATCAGCGCGCTTCGGGCGATTTGATGACGCGGGTCATTGAGGACGTCAATGCCGTGGAGCGCGTCCTCATCGACGGCACCGACCAGGGAACCAGCGCTTTGTTAAGCGTGGTTGGCGTGATGATCATTCTTTTTATCAAAAATCCGACTTTGGCGGCCATCGCCCTGGCGCCCATACCGTTGCTGACGGCGGGAACCTTGTGGTACACGTTGACGGCGCACCGGCGATATCGCGCTCAACGAAGGGCGGCCAGCGCGATGAGCGCGTTCCTGATGGACAGCTTGCAAGGCATCCGCCAGATCAAGGCTTTTGGCCGGCAAAATCACGAGGATGATCGCTTTGCGCAACGCGCCGACGACCTCCGCAAAAGCACGCTGGGCGTCATGAAAGTCTGGGCGTTGTACTCGCCGGCCATGACTTTCTCGGCGTCGTTGGGCACCGCCCTGGTTCTGTGGATTGGCGGTTCGCTGGTGGTTTCCCACAAACTGACTGTTGGCGAACTGGTCGGCTTTATACTTTACCTCGGCCTTTTTTACGAGCCGCTGGGACGCCTTCACGGCCTGAACCAAATGTTGCAATCGGCCCGCGCCGGTGGCGAACGGGTGTTTGACATATTGGACGCCACGGAGGAACGCGGCGGGGACCGCCGCCGGCGCGTCCTTTCCACGCCCGTGCGGGGCGCCATTCGTTATGACAATGTCAACTTCGGGTATTGCAAAGACCGGACGGCCTTAAAAAGTATTTCACTCAACGCCTCGCCCGGCGAAATGATTGCGCTTGTGGGGCCGACCGGCTCCGGCAAATCAACTCTCGTCAATTTGCTGCCGGCGTTTTATGAGGCGGAATCAGGCGTAATTACGATCGATGGACAGGACATCGCGGATGTCTCGCTTGAATCTTTGCGTTCGCAAATCAGCGTGGTAAGCCAGGAGGCGTTCCTCTTCAACGGGACGGTGCGCGAAAATATTCTTTACGGGCGCCTCGACGCCACCGAAGAAGAGCTTATGGCGGCTTCCCGCGCCGCCAACTGCCACGATTTCATTGTCCGCATGACGGAAGGCTACGATTCCCGCGTTGGCGAACGCGGTGTCAAACTCAGCGTTGGAGAAAAACAGCGGGTGAGCATTGCCCGGGCGCTGCTGAAAAACGCGCCCATTCTGATTCTCGACGAAGCGACGGCGAGCGTCGATACCGCCACCGAAAAGCTCATTCAGGAGGCCCTCGAACGGCTCATGGCGCACCGCACCAGCTTTGTCATCGCGCACCGTCTCAGCACCATCGCCAACGCCGATCAGATTCTGGTCCTTCGCCACGGCGAAATTGTCGAAAGCGGCACAAGCCAGGAATTGCTGGAGTTGAACGGCCTTTACGCAAAACTTTCCCGAATTCAAAACACGACCTTCATCGAAGAGGGTTTTGAAAAAATCTCCGTGGCGGGATAATTACAAATGAACGACCTGGGAAAATTGCTTGTCGTCGGCGGTCTGGTGATGGCCGCGCTTGGAGTGCTGTTGTGGTCGGGCTTCGGGCGTAGTTGGCTGGGGCGGTTGCCGGGCGACATCCATTACACCAGGAACAATTTCAGCTTCCACTTTCCAATCGTGACATGCCTCCTCTTCAGCGCTCTTTTGAGCTTTATCTTTTGGCTTCTGCGAAAGTTGTGACGCGCTTCTGAAAAAGCCACGGAGTCAAGACTAACAGGCAGCCGGCAGTCACGCAAAATCGAAGCATCGCCATTCCCGGAGAATCAAAGCGCCACTGGATTGCCGCCGCGCCGCCACTAGTCAGCGCGAGCAGAACCAACCCGTAATTCCGCGCCCACCGCCACGGCTTGAGGAGCTTTTGGACCGCCGTTCGCAATAAAATAATCGCCCCCGGCCAAAAAAACGCGCCTTGAAGCCAGTTTCCCACTTTCAGGTGCGTTTCAATCCCCGCTTCAACTCCCGCGAGCAACAAAATGATAAACGCCACGTTTTGCGCCGGCAAATAGCGGCCCAGAATAACCACCGCCGCGGCCAGGAAGGCGACGCTTGCGGCAAAAATAAGAACGGCCATGCGGTTTAACGGTTTCCCAGCGCTCTTTCCACCGCCGCGCGAATTGCGTCCCCCCGCAAATCCCGCTCGATGATCCTTCCCTCCGGGTCAATTAGAAAAATTGAGGGGATGCCATCCACTCCGTACAACGCCGTCACCGAGTCCTCCGACCATTGCCCCAAAAAGCCCTGGTTCCATTTGATATTGTTTTTCCGCGCATAATTGGCCGGCGCGTCCACGGCGTTATCAAGGCTCAGGCCAATCACGGCAAAATGATCGCTGCCCCCAAACGCGTCATAGGTTGCCTTGAGGTTCGGTGTTTCGCCGACGCACGGCCCGCACCAGGTCGCCCAAAAATCGAGCAAAACGTATTTCCCGCGAAAATCGGAAAGGCGCAACGTCCGCCCATCGACGGTTTTTACTACAAAAGCCGGCGCGAGATCGCCCACTTTGAGCGTCTTTTTCAAAGGCACATCGATTCCCCCCAAATCAACTAGCCCGTTGCCGGCGGAAACAAAGATATTCGTGACAAGGGTCGCGATTCGCTCGCCGCCCTGCTCGAGTGGTTGCCGGACTTCAATCTGGAGTTTGTAGGCGCCCGCCGGAACATCCTCGACTTTAAAACCGCCGTCCGGCTCGATTGTCGCTCCAAAGCTTAGCGGTTGCGCGCTGTCCGCGCTCGAAAGCTGAAGGGTCTGCCCATTGGTCCAATCGATGCCCCCGTTGTAACCGTGGACCGTGAATTTTCCGGCGAGCGCGCGGCCAGCCCCGCCATATTGCGCCTCGGTCACCGAGCCCGCGTTCACTTCAAGGATTTGCCGGGGAAAATACTTATTATTGACAATTCGACAAAGCGCTGTCTTGCCAGGCGGGACATTGGAAAAAACGAACCCGCCATCCGCGCCGGTCTTCACCGTGAAGTCTTCGCGATCCAGCGCGAAGCCGTTCCGCCGTTCCGGTGGTTCAAGCAAGCCAAGTTTCTCGCCCGCAAGCGGCTTGCCATCGGTAGTTGCGGCGCCTTTGATGGCCCCCCAAGCCGCAAGCCTGATTCGAATCGGGCCTGCGCCGTCCGCGATGTTTGTCTCTCCAAAACCATGTGTGCCCGCGGCACACAGAGAGAGAGCGCCCGCCGGCTCCGGCAGAACGAATTCGCCATTCTCATCCGCGCCCGTGATATTGGTTTGGAACCGGTCCACAAAATAACCTTGTCCGAGAAACGCGCCTTGCCCCTGTCCGCAAACCGCAACTTCCGCGCCCGCCGCCGGTTTGCCATCCGGCGAATAAACCGTTCCCGCAATCCCCTGGCCTTTCGCCAGCGCGAAATCCAAACGTTGATCGCCGTCCGGGGGCGATTTCCTTTCCGACATCAGCGGAGCATATCCAGGCGCGGAAACCTCAATCATACAACCCATCGAGTAGGAATCCACCGAGACGCTGTAAGCGCCATTTGTTGCGGAAACCTTCTTTTGAGAATGAGCCGTGGCGCCGCCCTTAAACTCTTTGACCCAGACGGTGAATTGCGGAACGGGCGCTTTCGATTCCGCGTCAGTCACACATCCGTCAAAAACGGTTTTGCCTCCTGCGTCGTCGCGGCGCAACGTGATGATCTTGTCCCGCCCGTCGGCCACAAGTTGCGGCTCCGAACGCGGACGATAGCCGCCGGCCGAAAAATAGTAGGGATGCGCCCCGTCCGGCGCGGAATCCCACATGAAACGCCCCTGGTCGTCCGTAAAACTGTTCCAATCATATTCCAGCGGCCCCAGTTCCAACCGGTCCAACTGCGCGCGCGCGCCCGGGATCGGTTTACCCGCTTCGTCCACAACGACGCCCTGAAAAATATTTCCCGGTTTCAATTCAATTTTCAATTCAGGCATCCCATTGCTCAACGTCAGCTCCCGGGTTTGCGCGGCCAGGCCCTTCGCCTGAAAGGTCAGGACCATCTCGCCGCGCCGGAGGTTGGATATTTTAAAACGGCCATCGTCGCCGGTCGTCTGGACGGCGGCCGTGTTGCGCCATTGGTGATCGCGCGTGATCGTCGTTTCCGGCACTGGCTTGCCCGATGAATCCACCACGACGCCCGAAACCTCTATCCCATGCGTCAACAACATTACCGCCTTCCCGCTGAGATAATCGCTCGCGGGCCATTGCACACTGTCCGCCCCCGCATCCGGCCCGCCTTCGCATCCAAAAGTCGCCGGAACATAATCCCGATGAACCACGTAAAACCTCATTTGACTGAAGTCCTTGGGCACTTCGCTGTTTTGCCATCGTCCGTCATCGTCAGTCCGTTCCGCATGATAATTGGGGGCAATGACGGTGCGCTCGCGTCCATCCGGCGAGATCGCCGTCGTCCCGAAAAAAACGACGCGCGCGCCCGGCACCGGATCGCCTTTTTCATTCTTGACAACAGCGCCTATGGTGACGCCCTTGTCCAGCTTCGCGGTATATTGCGTCGGAATGTCCCCGACTTTGTCCTTTTGCGCCTCAGACCATGTGATGTGCTTCCCAACATAGCCCGGTTTGGTCAAGGTAATGCGGTAGAAAAAGCGCGTCACGACGGTTTCAGGCATGGGAAATGAGCATGTTCCGGCTTCATCCGTCATTAAGCCCGAACCCGACCACGCCCGGACTTTGACACCCGCCAACGGCTGCCCCGTTTCCGCGTCAACGACGCGCAAATGCATCCGCCCGTCGTTGGTCTGCGCAATCGAGTCAAATATAAAGAAACAAAGGGCCAGCGTCAGTAATATCGGCTTCATAACGGCCTATTTCGCCCGCACCAGAAATATCGGCACGCGCGATTTGTGCCGCACATGGTGGATGGTGCTTCCCAAAACCAAATCCGCCAGAAATCGGTGCCCGTGCATCGTCATCGCGATCAACTCGCAATGTTCGCGCGTCGAAGTTTTCAGGATTTCCGCGGCCGGATCGCCCAAAGCCAGGTGCGTAGAAACGCGCACGCCCTTTTTGCGGAAATCCTCCGCCATCTTTTGCAAATATTCGCGGTCGGTTTTCATCTCCTCGGATTCCGCCAGGTGCATCTTCTCGTAATTGCGCGCCACCCAGCCGTCGGCGACATGCACAAGGAGCAGTTCCGATTTGAACTGGCGCGCAAGTTCCGTCACATGCGGAATAAGCGCATGGTCGGCGCGGCTGTTTTCCAGGGCGACCAGAATTTTCTTATACATGTGCTTCCACGGCAAAATTATGGTTCTCCGCAACAGTAACCCCCGCCGGCTTCATCCGTCAATCGCCCCCTCCAAAGCGCCTCGCAGTTCCTCCGTTGTTAAAACAATCGGATTGGCTTTCATGCTGCTGGCCTTCGCGGCTTTCTCGATCACTTCATCCGCATCGCGCGTTTGCAACCCATACTTGCCCAGGCCTGGAACTTTCAAGTCACATACCAACTGCCGGACCCATTTCACCCCGTCGTCGGCGGTCGCTGTTGCCTCGCCGGTTAAAAAAACTCCAACCGCATCATAGCGGCGCAGAGCCTCGCCATCCGCCTGGCGCTCCCGCAAAGCCCGAATATTGGCTTCCATGACGTGTGCCAGCAGCGCCGCGCAAATCGCCCCGTGCGCCGCGTTGAACATGCCGCCAATGACCCCCGCAAAGCCGTGAACCGCCCCCAAACCCGCATTGGCCAGCGCCAGCCCGCCAAACAAACTCACCACGCACATCTCCTCGCGAGCCGTTCGGTTCCCGTCATTTCTGAACGCCAGGCGCAACGACCGCGCGCCGCGCTTCATCCCTTCGACGCAGAGCGCGTCAGTCATCGGATTGGCGCGGCAACTCACGTATGGCTCGATCACTTGCGTCAGCGCGTCCAATCCCGTGCTCGCCGTGATCGCCGGAGGCAAATCGTACGTCAATTCGGGATCGACCACCGCGATCCTCGGCAGCATCAAAGCGTTGCGCAAACTCACCTTGACGCGATGCTTCGGCGACGCCAGCACAGCATTGCGCGTCACTTCCGAACCCGTTCCCGCGGTGGTCGGAATCGCGATAAAAGGCGCTGAAGGCTGGGTTAAGGGTCTTGCGCCCCCAATCACTTCCAAATAATCGAGGACCGGGCCCTTGTTCGTGAGCATCGCCGCAATGGCCTTCCCGGTGTCCAACGCGCTGCCGCCGCCCACGCCGATAACCAAGTCGCAACGCTCACGCTTCGCAAGCGCAACTCCTTCATCCACAACGTTGATGGAAGGTTCTCCAGCGACGGAAAACATCGTTGATCCCACGTTGTTTTGCCGAAGCGAATCCAGAAGAAAACCCGCCCGCGCCGCATCCCGCCCAGTGACCACGAGGGCATGACGGCCCAGGGGAGCCGCCAGCTTCCCCGCGCCCCGCGCCGTGCCTACCCCAAAAACAATATTACCCGCCGTAACGAATTGAAACGACATCCTCACACTTCCTCATACTTCACACCGACGCGAGCCTCCGCCATCATCGGCGCAACCGCATCGCGCCACACCTGGTAATGTGAGGTCTCCCTATGCCGCCCCTGCGCCCCGCCGTCGCGATAAACCTCGACGAGCACAAACCGCGCGGGATCATCCAATTGCTGAAGGCAGTCGAAACGAGCAACCCCTGGTTCCCGCCTGCTCTCCCGCGCATTCACCACCGTCGCCTGCTTGAACGCCTCGACGAATTCCGGTTTTACATGAACTTGAACATGAATAGTCAGCATAATTCCTCGCTCCACTTCGCAACAGTCCCGTGAGACCGCCGCAAAAAAACTTTAATCTTTCGCCCGTAAACACTACTGTGCATCCGAATGACTTCGGTCGAAATACGACAATCCTTTTTGGACTTTTTCAAGTCCAAGGGTCACACCATTGTTCCCTCGTCCAGTTTGATGCCCGATTCCCCCGGCTTGCTCTTCACCAACGCCGGCATGAATCAGTTCGTCCCCATTTTCCTCAATGAACGCGCCCCCGACGTGGACAAATGGCCCGCAGCCGTTCCCGCAAAATCCACTCGCGCCGCCGACACCCAAAAGTGCATCCGCGCCGGCGGAAAACACAACGACCTGGAGGATGTCGGTCTTGACACCTATCACCATACCTTTTTCGAGATGCTCGGCAACTGGAGCTTCGGCGATTATTTCAAAAAAGAAGCCATCGAATGGGCTTGGGAACTCATTACCGAAGTCTGGAAATTCCCGCGCAACCGCATCTACGCTACTGTCTATTCGCCCGACACATCAAAGGGTGACCCCAGCGAATTCGACAAGGAAGCCTATGATTTTTGGGCCGCCAAATTTTCAGCCGCGGGTCTGGATCCCAAAGTCCACATCGTTAACGGCGGAAAGAAGGACAATTTTTGGATGATGGGCGAAACCGGCCCTTGCGGCCCCTGCTCCGAACTCCATGTTGACCTGACTCCGACCGGCGACACCAAAGGTTCACTCGTCAACAAAGGCAGCGCCGAGTGCATCGAAATTTGGAACCTCGTTTTCATTCAATTCAACGCAAACGCGGACGGCACATTCTCCCCCCTGCCCGCCCGCCACGTTGATACTGGAATGGGCTTCGAGCGCGTTGCCGGCATTATCCAAAACACAAACGGTTTCAAGGATTTCAGCAAGATCATTTCCAATTACGAAACTGACATCTTCCGCCCGCTGTTTGACAAATTGGAAAAACTCAGCGACAAGCAATATACCTCGACGCTCCCCGGCGGAGCCGCCTCTCCTCAAATCCAGATCGACATCGCCTTCCGCGTCATCGCCGATCACATTCGGACGCTCGGCTTTTCCATTGGCGACGACATTCTTCCCGGCAACACAGGGCGAAACTACGTCTTGCGTCGAATCCTCCGCCGCGCCGTTCGCTATGGCCGGACGCTCGGTTTTCACGAACCATTCTTTTACAAACTCGTCGATGTCCTTGCCGAGACGATGGGAAACGTCTTCCCCGAAGTTCGCGCGAAAAAAGGCCATATCCAGGAAGTGATCCGCGTCGAGGAAGAAGCCTTCAACAAAACGCTCGACCGCGGCATCGAACTTTTTAACGAAGAGGCCGTCACAAAACGCGTCAAATCGATTTCCGGCCCCTTCGCCTTCAAACTTTACGACACTTACGGCTTCCCTCTCGACCTGACCGAACTCATGGCCCGCGAACAGGGCATTTCGGTGGACAACGCCGGCTTCGAAAAACTGATGGCCGAACAGCGCGCCCAATCACAGGCCGCCCAAAAAAAGGAAATCGTCGCCGCCTCGAATATCGACACCTCCAAACCCACCCGTTTCGTCGGCTTCAACCAATTGCGCGCCGACGCCACCGTCCAGGAAGTCGTCAAGTTAAAGGACAAACTCGCTGTTACGCTCGACGTCTCCCCGCTTTACGCCGAAATGGGCGGCCAGGTCGGCGACACTGGCGAAGCTGACGCCGCCGGAAAAGTCTGGCACATCGCCAACACAAAAAAAACCGGCAACACCTTCCTCCATATACTGTCCGGCGGCGACGCCCCCGAACCGGGCGCCAAGCTTGAATTGCGCGTCAATGCCCCGCGTCGAACCGCCATTCAGCGGCACCACTCGGTCACCCATCTCCTTCACTGGGCCTTGCACGAAATCGTCAGTCGCGATGCCGTTCAAAAAGGCTCCTACGTCGGCCCGGAAAAGCTGACCTTCGATTTCAGCAGCGCCGCGCTGACGGCCGCTCAAATCGCCGACATTGAAAAACTGGTCAACGAACGCGTTGTGGAAAACGCCCCCGTCTCCTGGAGCGAAGTTCCGTACGGACAGGTCAAGGGCCGCAAGGACGTCATGCAATTTTTCGGCGAGAAATATGGCGACACCGTTCGCGTCGTGCAAATCGGCGGCAAAACCGGGGCGTTGGATGGTTATTCCATGGAACTTTGCGGTGGCACGCACACGCGCGCAACCGGCGAAATCGGCCTGTTCCGAATTATCAGCGAAAGCGCCGTCGCCGCCGGCATTCGACGCATCGAAGCCCTCGCCGGCCTGCGCGCCTATGAAAAAACACGCGAAGACGCCGCTCTGCTCTCGACTGTTTCCAGCCGCGTCAACTCGCCCGTATCCGAATTGGAAAAGAAAATCGAATCGCTCCTGGCCCAGCAAAAGGATTTGGAAAAGCAACTCCATGCCGTGCGCCAAAAACAAGCCGCCGAAATCGCGCGCGGTTTGATTTCCAAGGCGGCGGGAACAAGTATCATTGACAATCTCGGCCCGGTGGACGGCGATTTTTTGCAGTCAGTTTCGGATGCGATAAAAACCCATTTTAAAGGAGTGATTGTGCTTGGCGGGACCGGCAACAACGCCGTTTCGCTGGTGGCCGCCGTCTCCCCCGAGTTCACCGCCAAATTTCAAGCCGGCAAAATCATCCAAACCATCGCTCCAATCGTCGGCGGCAAAGGCGGCGGCCGCCCCGACAACGCCCGAGGCGGCGGCAAAGACATCTCCAAACTTGACGAAGCCCTTCAGAAGGCCAGAGCGATGCTTGCCGCTTAGAAAAACCACGATACTCCCACCAACCCGAGGATCGTATTAAGTCCCAGATTGGGCGACTTCAATCCGGCGCAGGATATATGCATCAACCGGACCTCGGCGGTCAACGCCACATGATCGGTGACAAACCAGTAAGCGCCGGGACCTGTCTGCAGGTTGAATTCAAATCCTCCGCTCAAATCCGGCGCCGAAATTCCGGTGCCGCCAAGGCCGATTCCGGCGTCAAAAAAAGGAACCAGTCGCGTCCCCAGCGCAAAATCGTATCGAAAATGCCCACTCATCCCCACAGCCCAATCCGGTTGGGGATCAAACTGGCTTCCGCCGAACAGCTCCAGGCGACATTCCCAATTGCCGCGATACCAGCGGTCCTTCCCTTTCACCTTTCCAAGCATGTGACTATACGACAAATCCAATAATGAAAGATCGTGCTTCTCGCTCCCTCCAAATATGGAAACACCGTAACTGGCGCCCGCCTCAATTCCCAGCGTCTGAGCCGAGGGTCTAAAACCTTCTCCGACTCCTTGCGTCCAAATGCCCTGACTGGACGCCTTAAGCGTCAATACCGCATTAGTGTCTTCAGCACTGGCATGGGCGGCGCCTATTGCCCACATCAGAGCGAACCATAAAAGACAGTTCTTTTTCATGTCGAAATTATAGATTCCCAGATGAGTGGGAAACTGGCATACGCTTGTCAAAAAGGCAAAATACATTTTTTGTTTTAAAAAAAATTGCTGGACGCCGCGGCGCGTTCGTGATAGTCATCATTTATCGCAGCGATTTTGAGCTAACTATATATGAAAAAACTCTTTGCAACTCTGCTTCTGATAGCGGTTTCAGCGGCCTTCATCGGTGTTCCGGCGCAAGCCGCCGCGGCAACAACCACCACAATTTCCACCACGGTGGCGAAAGAAAAGAAGCACCACCACAAAAAGAAACATCACAAGAAGAAGCACGTCACGGCGTAAGCTCTCGCGCTCCCACAGTCCGCATTTGTTTTTGTAGAAGCCCCGCTTGCAAGGCTGCGGGGCTTTTTGTTTACTTTCTCCAATATGAAAAACGCATTTGACTCCATCGAATCAGTCATCGCCGATCTGCGCAAAGGCAGGATGGTCGTGGTTGTCGATGACGCCGATCGGGAAAACGAGGGCGATATCATCATGGCCGCCGAATGCGTCACCCCCGCCGCCATTAACTTCATGGCCAAGCACGGTCGCGGCTTGATTTGCGTTCCCACCACTTACGAGCGATTGAAACAGCTTGGGATCGAGCAAATGGTCGTTCAAAACACTGAAAATTTCCGCACCGATTTTCACGTCAGCGTCGATGCCGCGCGCGAAATTACCACCGGCATCAGCGCCGCCGACCGCGCTCTCACCATCAAAATAATGGCGGACCCGACCGCCGTTCCCGAGGACCTTGTGCAGCCGGGCCATGTCTTTCCACTCCGCGCGAAGCCTGGCGGCGTGCTGCAGCGCGCCGGCCACACCGAAGCCGCCGTGGACCTCGCGAAACTGGCCGGGCGGCGGCCCATTGGGATCGTTTGCGAGATTATGAGCGAAGACGGCTCGATGGCGCGGCTCCCGGAGTTGAAACGCTTTTCCGCCAAACACAAATTAAAACTCTGCACAATTGCCGATTTGATCCATTACCGCCGAACGCGCGAAAAACTGGTCGAGCGCGTCGAGGTCGTGAAAATGCCCACGGCTTACGGCGATTTTGATCTCTACCTTTATCGTTCGAACCTGGATGGCCAGCATCACATCGCGCTGGTGAAGGGCGATGTCGCCGGGAAAAAGAACGTCCTCGTGCGCGTCCACAGCGAATGTTTGACAGGCGACGTTTTCGGTTCGCGCCGATGCGATTGCGGCCCGCAATTGCACCAGGCCATGCGCCAGATCGCCGCCGAGGGGCGCGGCGTCATTGTGTATATGCGCCAGGAAGGGCGCGGCATTGGGTTGCCGTCCAAAATCAAGGCCTACAAATTGCAGGAGCGCGGCTACGACACCGTCGAAGCCAATCTCAAGCTGGGGTACGGCATGGACCTGCGCGAATACGGCCTGGGCGCGCAAATCCTCGTCGATCTGGGCCTGAAGACTATTTCATTATTGACAAATAATCCCCGGAAGGTTGTCGGCCTGGAGGGGTATGGTTTGGAGATCGTCGCGCAATTGCCGATCAAAATCCGCGCCAACCCGCACAACGAAAAATATCTCGAAACGAAGCGGACAAAGCTGGGGCACCTGCTGTAATTATGTTGACACCTGTCAAGCGCCAAAAAACGCGCCGCAGCCGCGGTTCTTTCGCCATCATCGCATCCCAATATAACGCGAAGTACGTCGATGCCCTGGTTGCCGCCGCTGAAAAAGAACTGAAAAATTCCGGCGCAAAGCGCATACGCGTCATCCGCGTCCCGGGCGCCTTTGAAATTCCCGCCGTTGCCGCGCGCCTGGCTTCCGCCCGCCCGCCCTTCTCCGCTTTGATTTGCCTCGGCGTCATCCTGCGAGGGCAAACGAGTCACGCCCAGCAAATTGCCGACGCCGTCAGCGCCGCGCTGGCGCAATTGCAGGTCCAACACGCGCTACCGGTGATTCACGAAGTTTTGCTGCTGGAAAACGAGGCGCAAGCCGTTGTCCGCTGCCTCGACACAAAACATAATCGCGGCGCCGAGGCAGCCCAAACGGCGCTCGAAATGGAACGGGTCATGGCGTCCCTGCCCAAATGATTTCCCTGCTAAAATCGGCCTGCGACGCCGCTTTGAACTGGATCTATCCGCCTGTTTGCCAGGTTTGCGAACAGGAACGCGCAACCGCGTCGGACGGTTACGTCGGCGGCAAATGCTGGTCGCACCTTCGATTTCTAACCGCCCCGTTTTGCGAGCGATGCGGGCTGCCTTACGACGGCAGCATCACTCATTCGTTTCGTTGCGAGAACTGCATGGGCATCGACTTCGGTTTCCGCTTCGCCCGCTCTGCGATGGTCGCCAATCGGGTGCTTCTTCAAGTCATCGGTTCGTACAAATATAATCAGGCTCTCTGGTTCGAGCCGTTTTTGGGAGACTTGTTGACGCGACAGGCCAAACCCGTGCTCGCGGCTGAGAAGTGGGATTTAATCGTGCCCGTGCCTCTGCATCCCCTTAAGGAGCGCCAGCGGCAATTCAACCAGGCCGAGCGGCTTGCCCGCCACCTGGGCCGGGCCCTGCGGCTCCCGGTAAACACCCGCCTGGTGCGCCGGGCCAAATTCACCGGCACGCAGACCCTATTGACACGACCGCAACGCGCCTCCAATGTGGAGGACGCATTTGTCCCGTGCGCGGGCAAACAATTAGATGGCGAAAAAATTATTTTGGTGGATGATGTTTTAACGACTGGAGCTACAACAAGCTCATGCGCGCGGGCTTTGCGCGAGTGCGGCGCGGGCGACGTCTGCGTCTGGACGGTCGCGCGCGGGACTTGACGAGCGCGAACGCGCTCCGCTTAAACAAGTTTGGTTCGGCAATGAACAATGTAATGAAGAGGTTCTGATATGGCTACAACATCCTTTACAAAAAAGACCCTCGGACTGGAAACCGTCGAACCCGCCGTCACTCCGCCGCCCTCGGACGCCGCCACCACCTTCGTCAAGAAACACAAGCTCGCAAGTTCCTCCTCCCGCAAGCGCGATATCCCGGAAGGTCTTTGGACCAAGTGCAAAAAATGCAGCGCAATGATCTACGACAAGGAGTTGGACGCCAATCTTAAGGTCTGCCCCAAGTGCAATTACCATTTTACCATCAGCGCGCGCGAACGCATTCATGCCTTGGTCGAGACTTGTTCCTTCGAGGAAATCGACGCCTCGATGGAGAGTGTCGATATGCTCAAGTTTACCGGCGTGGCTTCCTACACCGCCAAACTCGAACAATACAAAAAAGAAACGCATCTCAAAGAGGCCGTTTGCACTGGCATCGGGCGAATCGACAGGCATCGCGTCGCCCTCGGTGTCATGGATTTCGGTTTCCTGGGCGGCTCGATGGGATCGGTCGTGGGCGAAAAGCTCACCCGCTTGATCGAAGCGGCGACTGACAAAGGTTTGCCCATCGTGATAATCTCGACCAGCGGCGGCGCCCGCATGTATGAAGGCATGTTCAGCCTGATGCAAATGGCAAAAACGTGTGGCGCCCTTGCTTATCACGCCAAAAACAAACTTCCTTACATCAGCGTGCTGACCAATCCCACCATGGCGGGCGTAATGGCCAGTTTCGCGGCGGTCGGCGATTTGATTCTCGCGGAGCCGGGCGCAATGATCGGTTTCGCCGGGCCTCGCGTGATTGAAAGCACCACCCAATCGGAACTGCCGCCCGGCTTTCAAACAGCCGAATTTCTGATCGAGCACGGGCTGATTGACGCCATTGTTCCGCGCCTGGAAATGAAAGCGCGTCTTTGCTCATACCTTGAATTCCTGATGGAAGGCCGCGAGCACCTGGCCGCCCTCGGCAGTTAAAAATGGACGACTCCATTTTACGTTTGTTGGGCCGCAAGGACTACACGCCTTCGGATTTCCGTCAATTATTCGCGACACTCGGCCTTCGCCCGGAAGCTCAAACGCCGCTTCAACAAGCCCTGCGGCGCCTGGAGAAAAACGGCCAGATCATTCGCACCAAAGGCAACCGTTACATCAAATCCCAGGAAGCCGATTTGGTCCCCGGCATCATCCGCGTCAACCGCCAGGGAAAAGGGTTTCTTGATCCTGACGATGCGACTCTGCCGGAAATTGTCGTTCCGGAAAGCGCCACAGGAACGGCTTTGAACGGGGACCGCGTCCTGGTCCGGCATCATGTCGCCCGTGGAGAGGATGGCGCCGGAGCGGTGGTTCGAATCCTGCAACGCAAACGCTCCCAGATTGTTGGCACCCTCCAGCGCAGCAAGCAGTTTTTATTTGTCATTCCCGACGACCCGCGAATTCCCCACAATATTTACGTCCTGCCTCCCAGTGACACCGGCCGCCCCGCAAATATAGGCGACAAGGTGGTGGTCGAATTGCGCGAATGGGAATCCCGCCACACAAACCCGGAAGGCGAAATCATAGAAGTGCTCGGCCCGCCCGATGCCGAGGGAGTCGATATGCTTTCCGTGCTGCGTCACTACAATCTGCCGCTTCATTTTCCCAAAAAGGTGCTTAACGAAGCGGCGGCGCATGCCAAAACGCATTCGTACGGCGAACCAACCGCTGATGAGTTGCGCAGCCGCGTTGATTGCCGCGACCACAACGTCGTCACCATTGATCCGGACGACGCAAAAGATTTTGACGATGCCATTTGCCTTCAACTTGACGCCCAGAATCGGTGGAAACTTTGGGTCCACATCGCGGACGTGTCGCATTATGTTCGCCCCGGAACGGCGCTCGACGAGGAAGCGCGCACGCGCGGCAATTCAACTTACCTGGTGGATCGCGTCATCCCGATGCTGCCAGAGGCCCTGAGCAATGAGATTTGTTCGCTGAAGCCCGGGGTGGATCGACTGACCAAATGCGTCGAATTTTTGATTTCGCCCGAGGGCCGCGTGCTGGACGCCAAATTTTATTCCGCTGTCATTCGCTCAAAACGTCGTTTCACATACAAGGAAGCGTTTGCCATTTTGCAACGGGCGCCCGCGGACGATCCCATTGCGCAGATGCTTCATCACGCTCATGCCCTTGCCCAGCGCATTCGCCAGGCCCGCTTTCGCGCCGGCTCGCTGGCGCTTGATTTTCCGGAAACCAAAATCCGCCTCGACGCCCATGGCCGCGTCCTCTTGATCGAAAAGATCGAGAACGACGTTTCCCATCAATTGATCGAGGAATACATGCTCCTGGCAAACGAAGCCGTCGCTGGGCGCCTGATGTCACTGGCGCGCCCTTCCATTTACCGCGTCCATGAACCGCCGGCCGAAACGCGCCTTGCGGATTATCGCGAAGATGTCGTGAGCCACAATATTCCGTGCGGCAATCTCATACATCGCCCGGAGGTGCAAAAGCTATTGCACCGCCTGGATGCATTGCCGATTGGCGCGGCTTTAAAAATTGGTTTTCTCAGGTCGCTCATGCGCGCCCGTTACGCTGTGGAACCGCTGGGGCACTACGGGCTTTCCAAGCCCAAATACACACACTTCACTTCGCCAATCCGGCGTTACGCGGACCTAGTGGTTCATCGTTCTCTATTTGACAACGTTAAAACGTCCGTCCACGCCCTCAAACCCGTGGCAATGCACATCTCGGAAACGGAGCGCAATTCCTCCGACGCCGAGCGCGACAGCAAAGAGATCAAGCTTTTCGCCTTTCTGCGCAACCAGCTTAAAAGCGGGCGTCCGCAGAATTACCCGGCGATGGTAATCGACGTTCGGAATTTCGGCTTCTTTGTCGATGTGTCCAGTCTGGGTTTGAGCGGACTGGTGCATCTGTCGTCGATGGAAGACGATTTTTACGTCTTTGAGGCCGCGCGCAATCATCTCGTTGGACGACGCACTCGACGGATCATTAAATTGGGCGAAAAGGTCAGCGTGCAAGTGGCCAAAGTGGACACCTTCAAAAAACAAGTGGACTTTCGCCTTGGCTACGCCGCTTCACGCCCGGCGCGTCAGCACGGCCCGCTATTTCGCCGGGTCAAGGTCAAAAGGCGCGTTGGTCAGTGAGTCGGTCTTCGAGTCGGCCGTCTTGGAAGCTTCCTTTTTCTCGACCATCAGTTGCGACCGGCCGCGAATCATTGGATCGATAAGCCAGGAATTGACGACGTAAGTCCATTTGTTCAACGCCTTTTCCTGATGAAGTTTGTCCGAAAGCTTCTTGGTATTGTCCAGGAATTCCTTGTCGAGTTTCTTCTTGTCGTCCGGCTTTTCATCCTTGCCCGCGACCCGTTGCGCGGGAACAGCGGCGGTGACATCGACGTTCAGGTCGTAATCGTTCTCAGCCGTTTTGTCCCCGATTTTCAGCGTGTAAGTAAAGCCGTCGAATGTATCGATCTTCAACTTTAGTGGCTTGTCCATCCCGGTTTTCGCGGGCGACTGATCGGGAGCCACATCGACAAAACTCGGATACGACAACGTGCTGGACAGCGAGGAAACTTTGTTTGTGTCAAGCACCTCGCCGGTTTTTGGATTGGAAAGCACCCAGGGGGCGGATTCGCTTCCGCGGCTCAACGTCCACGACTGCGACTCGTTGGTGGAGACAAACGAAATCATCTTCGGTTTCTCCACCTTGAAAAAATCCTTGTCCAGCCATTGGGCCGGTTTCGGGTCCACGCTGTTCAAAGGATCGGAAACCGTCAGCACATCCTGCGGATCGCTGGCCAGCATGACATATCGTCCGTCCGCATAGCCGTCATCTCCGATACTCATCGGTGAAGGCCGCTCGGATTTCTGCGTGTGTTTCTTGCCCAGGAGGACGGATTGCATGACTTTCCCGTGGTCGTCCTTGAATTCCAGAAGTGTCGCGGAGTCGGCGCCCTTCCCCGGCTCTTCGAGGTGCATCCGGCCCAATTGTGAAGCGCCGATCGGCTCCGATTGGGCGACTTTCAAATCGCCAATTTTTATGAGCAGCTCGCTGATCTGCGAAAAATTGGCCGGGTAATTGTCCCGTTCCCGCACGCACCAGCGCCCATCCTTCTTGTCCAGGTCCAATCCCGTGTCGCCCTTGATATCAATGGCGGCGACATCGTTCATCTGGAAATTCTTGAGCAGTTTTTGGCCGATGGCGGCCTCGGACGCGTCCCACGACTGCTCCCTGTGTTTCATCAACAATAAAGACGCCCCGCCGACGATGGCCAAGGCAACCAAAAGTGTGATCAGTTGTTTGCGATTCATTTTGCTGCTGTGCGTTTGCGTTTGACGACGGCCAGGACAATTCCCGTCAAGGCCACGAGGACCGGCACCGCGCCAATGTTGATCACTTTGGTCCACAGTTCCAGCGAGTCGGTGTCCTGCCGCAATTTTTTCCGGGTGGACTTCAAATCTTTATTGACGTCGGCGACCGCCTTTTGGTAGTCCGCCAACTCCTGCTGCTGTTCGGGTGAGAGAATGAATTGCTGTTCCGTGCCGGATTTGCTCGCCTGCAATTGGCTGATTTTGGATTCAGTCTCGGATTTCTTGGCCTCCAGTTCCTTGACCTTATCCTCCCATTCGCGGCCCGCCTTGGCCTCCATTTCGTTCAACCGCGTGAACGGATGGTTCAGGCTCGCCCGGCTTCGCAAACTGATCAAGTCGTTGTCGCCGGACAATTGTTCAACGAGGCTCTCCACCAGGTTCAAGTTGCCGTTCATTGGACGCACCAGCTTGTAGCCCATGAAATTCTGCACCTGCACGCACACCTGGTCGTTGAGCAGGTCGCTGTCAGCCACTAAAATGACGACGCCGTCGCCTTTCGATTCTTTCAATTGCGGCTCCTTGGATTGGTCGTCTGGCTTCTCGCCCTTCTCATCCTTGGCGGCTGGGGGCGGGCCGTCCGGAAAAGCCGTCTTGAATTTGCCAGTCAAACGCACGCCAAGGTCGTAGGGAATATTTGACGCGTGAAAGTCCTTTACGATTTGCTCGGCGGCAATGCTCGCCGTGACGCCTTCCACCAACTGCGAGTCGGGTGAGGAATGTATCAGCACGGTTTCTTTCAGTCCCTCGGCCGGTTTGCCGACGAACGCCCCGGCAAAAGGCATTACCAGGTTGTCAATCTCGCTCGTGACAACATCATCGCCATTGACCCCGTCCTTGTTGATGAGCAGGACCGTCGGCATGACCGCGCCGTTTTGCGGGTTGTGCCCGGCGAACGTCATGTCCGCCACGACTTTGTTAATGTCCATGTCCGTCCCCCAGGCTTTGAGCAACTTGTCGAGCGAAGATTGGCCGGAACTTTCCCCAAGCACTTGCGACATCTGATCGTGCTTTTGGTCGAAGTAAGCGTGCGGGTCCAAAAACGCGAGCAACTTGCCGCCGCGCAATACAAATTGGTCGATTGCATATTGCGTTTGCTCGGTAATATCCCGCGGATGGACGACGAGAAGCACATGAATGTCATCGTCGATCTTCGTCGCGGTCATCGGAACTTCCTTGATGGTAAAGTCCTTCTTCAACTCGCTGAGAAATGTCCATGGCTCGGCCTCGTTTTGCCCCATTTGGCGCATCATCGGATTGGGTGTGGACCCAAAAATCGGCAGCGCGCTCATCACGCCGACAACCGCTGGAGTCGGATTGATGACGCGGGCGATCGCGCGCGAAATATCGTATTCGAGCAACCGTTCGCGCTCCGGCGGCAGCCACGGAATGGTTTCCTTCTGGTCAAGCATGCTAACGACAAGCCCCAGGTAAACCTTGTCGCCTCCGAACGCCGATGTTGACTGACCCTCGATGCCATCAAGCCGCGCCGAATCCTCCGCGTCGGAATCCGGTTCGGGATCGAATTTCTTGATGACAATCTTGCCGTGGCTGGCTTGCTGGTATTCCCCTAGCAAATCCTCCACGTGCTGGGCGTAAGTGCGGATCGATGGCGGCATTGTCGTGCCGTTTTGCGTGCAATAAAAACGTATTGTCACCCGTGAATCGAGCCTGCTCAGGATTTTATGGGTCCCCGGCGAAAGCGTGAAAGCCTTCTCGGCGGTCAAATCGACGCGTTCCTTGGCGGCGCTGGTGACAATGTAAAAGGCGATCAGGATGACGAACATGACCACGACGCCCACGGTGGAATAAAGGATCGTTGCAAGATTTTTCTGCTTCATGGCTTGGTCTCAAAGAAGTTCAACCCGCGCGATGGCTGCGGAGAATAACGCCGGTGGTAAAGAGCGAAAACCCGATGACGCACAGGAAGAAAATCACGTCCCGCGAATCGACAACGCCCTTGGTGAAATACTCGAAATGGGTGATGACACTGAACGCCGCCAGCATATGAACGAGCCACGCGGTGTCGGATAATTGCGTCAGAAAGTTTGTTGCGGGCGGAAACCCGATGAGGACCAGCACGAGGCAAATCACAATGGAAAGAATCAAACTGACGACTTGGTTGCGCGTGATGGCCGAGGTCATGCAGCTAATTGCCAGGTACGCCCCGGCCATCAGAAAGCTGCCAACGTACGACGCAAAAATAACGCCGTTGTCCGGCGATCCGAGGTAATTGACGGTGATCACCACCGGGAATGTCAATACCAACGCCAGGAGAAGAAAAGCCCATGAGGCAAGGAACTTTCCCAAAATCGCCTGCCACGCCGTGATCGGAAGCGTCAGCAGCAATTCAAGCGTTCCCACGCGCCGTTCCTCCGCCCAAAGTCGCATTCCCACTGCCGGAACCAAAAAAAGATAAAGCCATGGAAACCAGATAAAAAACGACCGTTCCAGGCTCGCCTGCCCATACTCAAAGAACCCGCCAAGCAGGAACGTGAACGAACCGGTGAGCAAAAGAAAAATGACGATAAACACATACGCCACCGGCGAGGAAAAATATCCCGCCAATTCCCGTTTTGTAATGGCTTTTATATTACTGATCGAATTCATACGCTAACTTGCTGCTCTGTTTGCGAGCGCTGTTTTCCCGTTTCCGGCAGTGTGATGCCCCTGAAAACCTCGTCCAGCCGGCCTTCTTCGGTGTGCAATTCTTCAACCTGCCACGACCCCGCCGCGACAAGGACGTTCCTCGCCAGTTCGCCGTTGCGATTATCCGACGCGGGATAAACTCGCGCCCAGACTTTGCCGTTTTCTTCTTTGACAATCGCCGCGCGCCGTGAGTTTGCGACACCCGAAAGCCGCTCGACAACCTGCGGCGCCGCCACGCCTCGCACGACCAGCAACACCGCGCCCGCGGTATCGGACTGCTGTTTCAATTGCTGCGGCGTCCCGTTGGCCACAATCTGACCTCGGTCAATAATAATCGCCCGCGAACACACAGCCTCAACCTCTTCCAAAATATGCGTCGAAAAAATGATCGCTTTGCGTTCGCCCATCCGGCGGATCAATCCGCGGACTTCGTGCTTTTGATTCGGGTCCAAACCGTCGGTCGGTTCGTCCAAAACCAGCACATCCGGGTCGTGGATGATCGATTGCGCAAAACAAGTTCGGTGACGGTAGCCCTTTGAAAGCGTATCGACGCTTTGATACAAGACCGACTCCAGAAAGCACATTTCGACGACGCGATGGATCGCCTTTTTCTTGGCGTCACCGTTCAATCCACGCAATTCCGCGATGAAACCGAGAAAGCCTTCCACCGTCATGTCCGTATAAGCGGGGGCGTTTTCAGGCAGATACCCGATGAGGCGCTTGGCGGGGATGGGATCGTTCACCATATCATGTCCGCCGACGCTCACGGTTCCATCCGTTGGAGGAATAAAGCCGGTAATCATGCGCATCGTGGTGGATTTTCCCGCGCCATTAGGCCCAAGAAAACCAAGCACTTCCCCTCGCTCCACCGTAAAACTAACACCATTGACGGCCACTTTTGGACCGAAAGCTTTGGTCAGATTATTAACTTTAATCATTCTTAAGACTCCGCTCCCGCGGCGGAACGCCTGCGGTTATTATATCGACTAATTAACCGAGCTTCCGTTCAAAGGCAATCTTTTTTAGCCCCGGTAGGTTTTGAAAATTCGCGCCGGAAAATGTTCAAAAAAATATTCGTTCTGGCATGGACCGAATCAGTGCGCTAGTTTTTCCCTATGAACCTTGGAGTCCAGCCGGAAGTCATCCTGACCCATGAGAGTGATTTGGATGGGTTTGTGTCGGGCTTGCTTTTGCAACGCCTGGCAAAACGCCTTTTTAACGCTAATGTCCGGGTCGAAGCTTATCATTATAATAGCTGGAGGCTTCGGGAACCGCGCGAAAAGTCGGGCTGGATTTCTGATTTGAGCTTTGAGCCGCGCCTGGATAAGCAAGATTGGCTCATCATCGATCACCACGCCACGGAAGCACAACCCAAAAACGCGCGCCTGATTCACAATCTGGAAAAGTCCGCCGGCCTCCTGTGTTACGAATTGTGCAAAGAAAACGGCCTGGGATCGCCCGAGTTGGACCGTCTCGTGCATTTGAATAACGTCTCGGATTTATTCCTCGAAGACGACCCGGATTTTGTCGTGGCCAACGACTACGCAAACCTTGTCAAAACTTACCAGTTCTGGAATTTGCACGCGCTGGTCGAAGGCCAATTGGAACGGTTGCTCGATCATTCCCTCCTCGAAGTCATGGCGGTCAAACGGCGGATCGAGGACCCGATGGGCTTTCAGTGGAGCAAGGAGCACGTTGTGGAAATCACGCCCTCTGTCGGCTGCGTGGACACTGTGGTCGGCAACACAAACTTGATTGTCCATCAATTGCTCGAAAGCAAGGAGACCAAATATCCCATTCTGCTCACCCTGTTTCGCAAGGCAAACAACACGGTGGTGGTGAGTTTGCGCAGTCGCAACGGCGAGGCGCTGAAGATCGCGGAAAAGCTGCAAGGCGGCGGCCACGCCAACGCTTGCGGCGCGACGCTTCCGCGCTCGATTCGGAACACCCACGATGCGATTGATTACCTGCAGAAAACGCTCAACCCCGCTCCGATAAAAGATGCCCCGCTGAATAGCTTGGAAAGCCTGTTTTCGGAAATGGAGATCAAACCCTAAAGGCGCGGGAGCTACTCCGACAGCCCCTCAAAGATACGCGTGAAGTCCCACGGTTTTTGATCGATCCCGCTGCTGTGATTCCCTCCTTTACGCGCGCCTTTGGGACGATCACGATTGCTGGACCAGAACCCAACGCTTCGCACCCAATCGGTTTTCGAGGCGAAATCCATTACCTCCCGCGCATCGTCAAGTGTAAAAATCTCGGTCTTCTCGTCGTTCCGTCCGATTATCGGCGTAATGCCAATTTTTATCGAGGAATCGATGGCCAGGGTCTGGCGATGTGACGCGTTAGATGCCGAAACAGCAAGGTCCCCCATCTTTTTTCCGTGCGATAAGCGCTCTCCATAATCCATCGTCATTATATTGACCGATTCGATTTTGACGCCGTGCGTCACGGCGTCGCGAAGCATGACAAGCGATTCTTCTTCCATCCCACCGGGATTGACCGGAAGTGTGAATGAAATTTTCAGCCCGAGGTTTTTCCGCTGGAGACGCGCCAGCGCTTCGTCGCGCCGCTGATTGGCCTTGATGTTGGAAAGAGCCTTTCCCTCGATGTCAAAATCCATCCACGTCAACGCGTATTCGTCGATGACGGATTGGTATTGGGCCTCCAATTTTCCGACGTCCGGCGTCTTGAGCGCCATTTCCGCGCCTCCCGCGCCGCCGAATGAAATGAGAACATCGCCACCCTCCGCGCGAATGGCCGAAATTTGATCGGCGTAATATTTCGTGCCGACTCGAAGATCGCGCGAGCCGGTCCAGGATGGATAGCCTTCGGAGTCGCTGATAATAAACGCGAGCGTGTAATACTTCTGGCCGGTTTGAGACAGGCAATCGTCAATATTAAAATATCCCTTCGGAACAAACGCATATGGCGCGAAAACCTTCGCCGGCCAAATGTCAGAGACGCTTCCCGCCGTCGCGCTTTTTGCCGCCACGTTCCACCCTTCCATTTCGACTGACGGCGTGGCGCCCCCAAGCGATTTGGCCGCGTAAGTGGCGGAAATTTCGCGTTCCTCTCCCGGCAACAGCGATAGATAATTGTCCTCCCAAAGCACCGGCAAAATCTCCTCTCCCCCGGCGCCCCGCTCAACTTTGAGACGCGTGAAAAAAGCCGGTGATTTCCCGGTATTCTTAAGTTTCACCGTAGTGATGTCCTCCTCCCCCTTGCGCGCGGTCGTCGCGGAAATTTTCAAATCGGCGGGCCCCAGCGAATTCAAAGCGCGAAAATCAGCGAATTGGCGGGTCGGCGTATAGTACCAATCCGAGCCTTCTTTTGGCTCTCCGAGAGTGTCTGGTTGTGTGGAGAGCCAATAGAAATTCCGGCTTACCGTCGCGCCTCTCGCGTCTTCCAACGTGAGCTTCAAAAAATAAACAGGAGTCAATCCTGCTGGTTCAGGCAGCGTGAAAATGCGTTCGCTTTTGTTCGCCGCGATTTCCACAGCGGCCTCTCGTGAAAATTTTTCAGCGGCGTCAAGATTGTATAGGCGCGCCGTGGCTTTGAGATGTTGAAAGTCCTTGTAGTAATTATTCACGACAACAATTGAGCGGTCGTCGTAGGAGTATTGAATGTGAATCGGTTCACAGGCCTTTTTTGCGCCGAAATAACCGCCGCCAGGACGCAGGTAATAATCGTAAAGATGCCAGATCATCGACGGCCAGGCGTTGTTCATCATCCATTGAATCACGCCGGTGGAATCAAATTTATTGCGACCATAAGCCTCGAACATCGCGCGTTCGCCGTCATAGGCCATCACCTGTGCTTTGCGCGAGTAATCTTCAACTCCAGTGGCCTCGCCTAATCGCTTTTGAAGGGCCTCGGTGAAAATGTCCAGATGTTTGAACGGACCGCCCCCCGCGTGAAAACTCCAGACGTTGTCAATCGGCCAAAGGTCTTCTTTGGGAAGCATCGCGCGCAAACTTTCAATCGGAGGAATCGCCGGCCCCGGACTCGTTTCCGTATTGAACGAATACGCGCCGCCAGCCGTTTTATCGACGTACCAATAAATAGGCGGGACGTATTCGTAAGGCCCGGTCATTCGCACGCCGGTTGGCGCTCCCGCCTTGCTCTCTTTGCCGCTGGCGGAAGAAAGCACGGAATTGGGCCAGTTGAGTTCCTTAAAAACAGCCAGATAATTTCGTTCCGCCTTTTCGTTGGGCGGATTGTCGCTGCCGTAAAGCCACGCGATGACCGAGGGATGATTGCGTATCCGCCAAAGCTGGTCGCGAAGAGATTCGGATGCGATGTCGTAATCACTGGGCTTCCATTTTTTCCACTGCTCCCAAAAATCGCAACAGCACCAGCCGGCCAGGACCATGATCCCCTCGCGGTCACACAACTCCAAAAACCGGTCGTTCTCTGTTTTTCCCTCAAAGCGAATCGCGTTCAGGTGCATATCTTTGACATAACGCAGCTCCTGGATTTCGCGTTCAGCCGACGGCCTCAAAAACATATCGGGCGCCCACCCGCCGCCACGAACGAGGATCGGCTTGCCGTTGATTTCGAAAACTCGATAGCCCTTGTCGTTAAATTCCGATGTGGCTTCGCGAATGCCGAACCGGATCGAATCGTGATCAGAGACGGCCCCGTCAACCTTCGCCGTCAAATCCAAAGTGTACAGGTTTTGCGGCCCGACCTCGGACGGCCACCAAAGCCGTGGCTGATCGACGTTGACAGGCGCGAATTCAACGCGTTTGCTCTCGTGCGCCGCCAATTCGACCGTCTGTCCAAAACGAAGCCCTTCGATTTTGCCGTCAATTGTAATTTCGGCCGATCTATCGCTCGCGTTGTCAACATCGGTCGAAACAGAAAGATGCGCCTTGTCCAGCGACGGCATATCGATTTTCGAAATAACCTGCGGATGGCGCATTGCGACAGGGCCGGTTGTTGTCACGCGAACTTCGCGCCAAAGTCCCATGTCCTTGTCGGGCGGCGCGGGATTCCAATCGACCCACGTGATGCCAAGATTATCCGGCTTTGGCGCAAAGACTTCCACGGCGAGGACATTCGATTTTCCCGCCGCAATCTCGCGGGTAACGTTGAATTCGTACGTTCGATACGCGCCGGCGACTTGCCGGTCGTCCGCGACCAGCTTGCCGTTAAGCCAGATGTTGGCGCTGTAATTAATTCCCTCGAAATCCAACCACACCTGCCCGCGCTCGCGAGGCTCCACGCGGAATTCTTTGCGATACCACCAGGAATGGACAAATGGGCTGTTGTTGGACATCCCGCGATTCGAAAAATTCACCCCAATGGGATAATTCACTCCCGGCATCGACCGCATATTCATCCCAAAAAACGGGTCCCGATAAACCTTGTCCTCGACCAGGCACCCCACAACAGTCGAGGGAACTGTGGCGCGATACCAATCCATCGGTTTGAAATCAGCGGTGGAAATGACCGCTCCTCCAGTGTGAATTTTTTCGGACGATTGCAACGACCAGCCCTCGCCGAGATTGATAGTTTCCGCGCCAGCCGCGAACGCCACAAACGCAAAAAAAAGAACCAGGACCGGTTTCATCCCGGGAATTCCGCGTTGGAATACACATCCTTGACGTCGTCATGTTCTTCCAAAAGCTCGATAAGCCTGCTGGCTTCCTCGGCAGCTTTGGAGTCCTGCGCAGGCGCGGTGATGACCGGCAGCCACGTCACCTCCGCACCGGCCACCTTGATGCCCTTTCCCTCGATTGCTTTGTGCACCGCCTCGAAGTGGGCGGGCTCTGTCAAAACTTCGTATCCATCGGCGTCCGCCTTGAAATCCTCCGCGCCCGCCTCCAGCGCGATCTCCATCACGGCGTCTTCCGCGGCATTTTCGCGCGGGATGATAATCTGGCCTTTGCGTTGAAAAAGGCGCGTGACGGAACCTGCCGTTGCGATTGCTCCGCCATTCTTCGTCAGCAAACTGCGAATTTCCGACGCGGTGCGGTTCCTGTTATCCGTGCTTAATTCAATAAGAATGCCGACCCCGTGCGGCCCATACGCTTCATACGTGAGGTCCTCGTAATTCATCGCTTCGTCGCTGCCGGTGCCGCGCTTGATGGCGCGCTCGATATTATCATTGGGCATGTTGGCGCCGCGGGATTTGAGGAGAACCATGCGAAGGCGCGGGTTCATCATCGGGTCTCCGCCCCCGATTTTGGCCGCGATGGCGATTTCCTTGCCGAGTTTTGCAAAAATCTGCGCGCGCTTGGCATCAATGCCGCCCTTGAAATGCTTGACCTTCGCCCACCTGCTATGTCCTGCCATAATTCTTAAAGATTAACGTTATCAAACGTGCGGTTCCACCTGCACCGCGGTGCCGTAACACAAAACTTCCGTGATCCCCGGCGCAAGCTCCGTCGCGTCGTAACGCACACCGATGACGGCGTTGGCGGTGAGCTGGTTGGCGTGCGTAATCATGTCGCGAAACGCATCGTCGCGCGCCTGTTCGCAGAGTTCGGTGTAAATGGTGATGTTGCCTCCGAACAGGCTCTGGATGGTTGCGCCAACGTTTCCCACCACCGAGCGTGAACGGACAATAATGCCGCGAACCACCCCAAAATTCTTGGTGACGCGATACCCGGGAATCTCAAACGCCGTCGTTGTGAATGGATGTGTCGTGTTCATTGCGGCCTAATTGAACACCAATGGCGGGACGGGCACAAGCCTGTCAATTCGGATTGGCAGGCCACGTCGCAACCGTAATTTTCCGCTTTTTCGCGAGGGTTTCCACCGCATCCCGTTCCAGCAACAGCGTCCGGCCCGCTTCAAAAACAAACGCCGAAACGCCGGCCGCCGCGCACGTCTCCACCGTTTGCGCGCCAAGGCACGGTATATCGAACCGCAAATCGTGTTTTTCCTTCGCGACTTTCACCGCCACCGCGCCTTTTCCCCTCGCGAGTTCGCCACCGCGCCGCAAACATTTGTCAGTCCCTTCAAATCCTTCGACCGCGAGAACGGTCCCTTCCTTGACGACCGCCATCTGGCCAATTTCCAACCTGGAAATTTCCTTCACGATGCGAAAACCAAACGCAACGTCCTCCTTCTGCGCCTCCGTAAGCTTTGGCCCGAGCGAAAAACCGGCGGCCGGCATCAGCGGCCGAAGCCACGGAGTCGGCTCGATCAAAGTAATCCCGTCCTTTTTCAATTCATCCGCAATCGCGCCGAAAATGGAATGCGCATTTTTTTCCTTCAGTTTCACGAGCATCGCCAGCGCGCGCAAATCCGGCCGGACATCGAATAAATTCCTCGGCGCGATTTGTCCCAGCATCACACAATGAGTCACCCCGCGCTCCCGCAACGCCGCGATCATTTTTGACAATTGCCCCACCTTGAGCCACAGCATTTCGTCCACCTTTTGCGCCAGCGCCGGGTCTGTTTCATTTTCAAATCCAATGGCGACAATCCGTTTAATCCCCTGCCACCGCGCCTGCTCCGCAAAGGCCAGCGGCAACGAGCGATTTCCCGCGATGATCCCGATGGTGTCCATTTGTTGCACGGATTGGGAACGTAGCTTCAAACGAACCGCGACGCCATCCAATTAAAGCGCCGCGTTGCTCTACGCCCTTCGACTTCCCTGCGCGATTATTTCCCTCCAGTTCCAAAGCGACATTGGAGAATGGAATCCTCCGAAGTTAGAAGAAAGAGCGATGATGAAACTACGATTTCCAATTGGGCGCATAACTGAACTGGCGGACCAGTACGACGAAATGGCGAGCGAGAGGGACCGCCGGCTGACGGAGGAAATTACAAAGGAAGTTTTCCCAGCCTACCTCCGCAAGGGCTGCCTGACAAAAGAGGGATTCTTGACTGTTTGCGCTTGGAAGACGCCCCGTTCAAAGCCGCATTGTAAATCGAATGACTCGGCGCTGATAAAGGAGATTTCCGCGCTGGCTCTGGCAACAAAATCAGAGCGCCTCAGAATTCAGGCATGGACGCTTCTTGCGGGTGTCAAATGGCCGACAGCATCCGTGTTCCTGCATTTTGCTTTCCCCGAGCGGTATCCAATTCTGGATTACCGGGCGCTCTGGTCACTGCAAGAAAAGGCTCCATCACAATACACATTTTCGTTCTGGAAGGAATACACGGAACTCTGCCGGTCCCTGGCCGCCCAGGCCAAAGTCACCATGCGAACGCTGGACAAGGCGCTTTGGACTTTTTCCAAATTGAAGCAACAGACCTGACCGGGGAGCATTCATTAGTCTGATCAGAGATTGTGAATGAGGCGCCGCACCTCGTCGTGATTGCCCACGAAGAAAATATCCAAAGTTTGGGCGCTGGCACGGAATAGGATGCGGACCTTCAGCCCCACCCGGCATTCAAATATATTCTTCCTCAACCGACGGATTGAGATCCCCGCATGAAGGTGCGGTTGGCCAAAGCAGTCGGAAAGGACTCGCAGCGCCTCTTCCACCCGGGCCACGTCCGCGTCACTGATCTTTTTAAGCGCGGCAAGAAAACGCGGGCTAAGCAGGACAGCAGGTTTAGGCACGTTTCAGTTTCCCCGTAAACGGCTTGAGCCGTCCCGCTTTCCGATGCGTGTCCAGCTCTTGGTTGGCTGCTTGGGCGAACTTGTCCAGTTCCTCAGGCGTCGCCTCATACTCCTGCGCGGCGTAATCCTCCGAATAAACCTTCACGGGCCGGAAAGCCACAATCGCCCCGTCAATCATCACGCCAATGTCCTCGCCTTGCAGGGTTTTTTTAAGCCACGCTCCGAGGTTTTGGCGGGCGGCGGTCACAGTCAATGTCTTCATAAAGTCATTTTAATGTCATTTTATGAATCGTCAAGCGCGCGTTCCGATATCCGGAAACAATATTCGGCAATCGCTCTAACGCAGCGGGCAGCGAGGTTTTGCATATATTTTTGAGCAGCCTACGACGATGAATACGGTATCGGTCGCCAGCGTTGGAACGCAAAAAAGAATTGCCGGCAGCACCAGCACGTAAAGTATGGTCAACCCGGCCGCCGCGGCGGGTTTTTGCAATGTCAGGGCCAGCCACATCCCAAACCACCCAACGGCGAAAAAATCGCCGATGGAGTTTGCAATCTGTTTGAGTATCAGGAGGGGCATATAAAATCCCATGAAACCAGCGGACGCGCCCATTCCGAAGACAGACCGGCCTAAAAAGCAGAGACAGGCCAACTGGCTCAACATCAGCACAATTACCGGCCACATAAAAACGCGACGCAACGCCATCCACTGTCCCTTGACCATCTCCCGCGTTGTCAACGGTGTGCAGGAAAGCGATTCCAACGCCCCGGTGCGGCGCGCTTCGCTGAAAAATCGGCACGCCTGGATCGCAAAAAAGACTTTCAGGATAAAGTAGCAGGGCCATGCCATGTAAGTGTTCAGAAAGAGAGCGACCGGCCCAAACGCGCCGAACCCAGTCGCGATCAACAACGCCGCGCCACACACAATTGCGATGCCCCAGGGAAGCGCTCGCATTCGGCGCGAGTCATCCAAAAGCCACAGCACAGGGTTCATCGCCAGCAATTCGGATCGCCGATCAGTTTTGCCGGCCAGCAACCGCCGCGAAAAAATCCGGCGCCATCCGGTTTCGCCAACGCCCCTTTCGGTAAAGGAGCGCAGGCGAAAACTTGCCAGTCCCAGGAACACCCAACCCAATCCGTTCGATACAGCCTGGGAAATCCAATACTCGCCTGCCTGATGAAAGTAGTTTGCGTCCGAAGCCAGCGAAAACGAAGTGAGCGGACTCAACGCCCCGACGTAAAACAGCGGAGCGCCGAATCTTCCGACAAGCGATGATAATTTATAGGCGATCCACCCTATCAAGGTTAATCCGACAAGCAGGCAAACGGCGGCGGACATGGCGCGATACGAAGACTTTGAAAGCGCCGACATCCATAAGGAGGCTGCCACGGAAATGAATAACGTATTGACAAGGCCCAGGCATGTTCGCCAGAACTCGCCCGGGGTGACGCCGCCCGCCAGCAGGGAAAGAGCAAGAACCGGGCAGACCGCCAGCAAGCCGTAAAAAGCATTCAGCGAAACCGCCGTGAACTTTCCCAGCACGACATCATAGCCCTTCAAATCGGTCAGGAAGAGAAATCCCAGTGTCCCTTCGCGCCTCTCCTCGCTCACACAATCCGACGCCAGAAAAACTCCCGCCAGCAACGCAATGAGCAACGTGTAACGGGACACCATCATGAAAACCATTTCACCCCTGCCCACCATTTCCCCCATCAACCCAAACATGAATAACAGAGAGGCGCCAATGCCGATTCCCAGCAACGCGACCACTGACCGGACTATAAACGTCGTTTTTCGCCGCGCCGTGACGCGCAGCTCCCGCACGACTATGGGGAGGAATGTCATTTGACCTCCGCCAGCATCGGCGTCGTTTCCTCCTCGTCGTCAGCGGCGAATCGTTTGCGTTCGTAGCCCTCGGCGGCGACGGTTCGGAACAAGACCAGCAACTTCGAGTTCGCTCCCAGCGCGAAGAAAAAGTCCACTCCCACTCCAAAAATGCCCGGGAAAATCAAAAGTCCCGTCCAATCCACTTTCCCGGGCGGCCCGCTCGTCGCGTAAAGAAATAGAAGTGCGAAGAACAACAAATACGGCGCCGCGACAATCCGAAGCATCGCCCAAACAACCGCCCAGTTGGACTTGCGATTGATCAATCCCTGCCATATGGCCACCCAACTCAAGGAGACCATCTCCAGCACAAGCGACCCTCCCGCAATCAAGTGCAGCCACACCAATTCGCCAAATGCTCCGCGCGCCGAGCGTTGAACCTCCATAGTCAAGAACAAGACATTGGCCGCCAGCAACACGGCGACGGGCCACGCGAATTGACGCCATAGCGCCGCCCGATGTCCGCTGATAATCTCCTCCGGTTCCAACAGGGTGGTCAAAAGAAGTTGCAACCCTCCCTGCCGCCTGTCTTCCGCGACGATCCAACTGGCTTCGGAAGCCAGCCAGATTTTGAACACGGTCCCTGTCAAGATCAAAATAAAAAGGTCGTCCATCACACGGAACCGAAAACGGTCTGTCACGAGCCATCCAACCGCCGCCGCCAGCGTCACAAGCCAGACCAGCAAACGCTTGATTTCAGGCCTCGACGCCCGCCACAAATAGGGATTCTCTTCCAGCAACTTTCGCCGGCGCGGCACATTGCCCGCCGCCGGCTTCAACGCTTCTTTGCTTTGACTCGCGTCCTGCCATGACCGGGGGACAAACCAGCACGCGAACCAGAAAAACCCCCAGCCATACAATTGCGTGATGAACACATTGCCCCAGAATCCAAATGGGCTGAGATGGTACGCATTGTCGAAGGCGAGGAAACATCCGCAAATCGGGCTGGTCACAACGGCCGCGTGGAAACCGACAAGCCACGCCGCATTCAGTATCACGGTGAAAAATATCGCCAGCGAGGTCGAAGCATTCGCCTGACGGCACAGCGCGGACGCCGCCAATCCAAGGCTGCAAAAAAAGAATGAAAGATTAAGGGACACAAGACCGACCCGGAAAACGTCCCCGCTCGTGACGGCGCCGAGCACCAGCGCAACCGCCAGGACGGGCATCAGCGCAAGAACCGCGTACAACAAGCTGACAGCGGTGGCGGCCAGCTTTCCGAGGACGATGTCGTATCCTGTCAAGTCTGTTAAGAACAGCAGCCCGAGCGTGCTTTCCCGTCTTTCCTTGCTCAAACAATCACTGGTCACCTGAATTCCGCCGATTCCCGAGTAAATGAACACAAGTATTGCCAGCCCGCGAAATAGAAACGCGCCAGTCGGCGGACCGAATGAACTGAATACAAATAAAATCCACACCGCCAAACCAACTCCGCCAAGCGTCACCAGCAATCGGCTCCAGTAAGTAAACCAACGTCGCGACGCAATGCGCAATTCCCGTTCGACTATTGGAAGAAAAATCATGACGCCTTTTCTTGAACCGGTTGAGCGCGAACGAAACCTTCGGACGCGATCGCCCGAAACTGCTGGGGCAATTTGTTGCTGGCCGCAATCCATAGCAACACGTCAATGCCCCCGCCAATCACAGACCAGAAAAACACGGCGCTCTCGGGTCCTCCACCGGAAAAAATTGGCATGCATAGGAAGACTGAAACCAAAGCGGGCAACACGACAACAAAAAACAGCGCCGGCAGGACTGAGCGATTGGGCTTGCGCGCTTTAAATCCGAGCCACGTTCCGAACCAGGCCAGAGTGAAGCAGTCCAGCGCCAAAAACGCTCCGACAGCCAAGTGAGTGTAAATGATCATTCTGCTGTCCTGGTCAGACGCCAAATATTGCTGTCCTCGCTGTCCTAATTCCATCATCAAAAAGAATAAGTTCGCCAGGAGCATCGCCACAATCGGCAACGTGAATTGGCGGTAAATTGCCCTGACTTGTCCGCTGACGATTTGTTCCGGATTCAACCCCGTGGTCATCACCAATTCCAGCGCGCCGCTTCGGCGGTCGTTCCCCAACGCCCGCCCCGCTTCCGACGCCACCCACGCTTTCAACATCAATCCTGTCCAAATTAAAAATGCGAAATTAACAGCGATATCCCCGCCGTCTCCATTCTTGACGCCCGTGGCCCATCTCACTCCCGCCCAAAACGCGGCCAAGATACCAACCAGCACCCACACCGCAACCCGCTTGAGTTCCGGCCTTGACGCGCGCCAAAGAAATGGATTGACCGCGAGCAACCTTGCGCGTGTCGCGGGCCGGTCCAGAGAAAGGCCCCTGTCTCGCCACCGCGAACTTTTCCCGAGAGCGGAATCCTGCCACGAGCGGGGGACAATCCAGCACGCCAGGCCGAGAAAGGTCCAGGAATAAAATTGCGTGATGACGGCATTGAGCCAGAAGTCAAAAGAATCGCTCGGAGAAGCCGTGTATGCGGTATCGAAAACCAGGAAACACCCCAAACTTGGCGAGGAAAGATTCGCCACACGGGAATTCAAAAAGGATAACCGTTCCAATTCCGCCGCGGCGGGGAACGCAAATAAAATGGCCAGCGCCATCATCACGGCCAGGCCGTGCGCGCGGCTGCCCCGCCGGCATACCGCTGAGGAGAAGAGGCCGACGCTCAACGAAAAGAACAAAAGGTTGATCGATACCAATATCGCTCGACAGACTTCGCCTCGACTGACACCGCCCATCAGCAATGGAATCGCCAGCACGGGCATCGCGGCCAGCATGCCGTAGAAGGAGTGGAGCGACGTCGCTGTTAATTTTCCGAGGACCACGTCGTATCCTCTTAGATCCGTGAGGAAGAGAAGGCCCAGGGTACCTTCTCTTTTTTCCTCGCTCAAAGAATCAGCAGTGACTTGATTGCCGAAAATTCCGGCGTAAATGAAAATGAGCGCGCACAGAAATGCGAATAGGCCGTGTCCGATTTCCTGTGGGGGCGCCTGGCGGTCGGCGATAAGGACCCAGAGAGTTGCGCCGAGGACGACGGCAAGGGCCACGATGCGGACGAGATGGGTGGCGCGCCGGCGCGCGGCCACTCGCAATTCCCGTTCCACAACAGGCAAGAAGGTCATTCAGTCATTCGGACAGTTACGAAACGATGATGAGCATGGGCAAGGGACGAAAAGAAGGCAAAAAAATGTTTAAAAAAGACGTTGACATGGGGTTTTGGCGCTCGTAGTTTTGCGGGAAGTTATCGGGCTGGGAAAACAGTAAACAGAACACCATTAGCCCCGAGGCCGTTGCGCGAAAGCGACATAGGCAGGGGTAATGGGTTTCTGTCGTTTTTGCACGGTCAGGACGCAAGAGATTTGGCTTTTGCCCATGTAGCTCAGTTGGCAGAGCACGTCCTTGGTAAGGACGAGGTCATCAGTTCAATCCTGATCATGGGCTCCAGATTAACCGGAACGGAAAATATTGCAGTATCGAGTCGAATCGGATCGCTAACAAAAAATAAAGAGATAGAAGATTATGGCAAAAGAAGCCTTTCAACGAACGAAACCTCACGTCAATGTCGGCACCATCGGCCACGTTGACCACGGCAAATCCACCTTGACTGCCGCGATCGTCGAAGTCCAAGCCAAGAAGGGAATGGCTAAACCGATCAGCTACGCGGACATTACCAAGGGCGGGACCGTGCGCGATGCCACCAAAACGGTAACTATCGCCGTTTCGCACGTCGAATACGAATCTCCCCAGCGCCATTACGCGCACGTTGACTGCCCCGGCCACGCCGATTACGTCAAAAACATGATTACCGGCGCGGCGCAAATGGACGGCGCGATCCTGGTGGTCAGCGCGGCGGACGGCCCGATGCCGCAGACCCGCGAGCACATTTTGCTGGCCCGCCAAGTGGGTGTTCCGGCGGTCGTGGTGTTCCTGAACAAGGTTGATTTGGTTGATGATCCTGAATTGCTCGACTTGGTTGAAATGGAAATCCGCGATTTGCTCAACAAATATCAGTTCCCCGGCGACAAGACGCCGGTCATCCGCGGCAGCGCGACCGCCGCTTTGGCGGGCAAGCCCGAGGGCGCCAAGGCCATTGAAGACCTGCTGAACGCCGTTGACACCTTTATTCCGCTGCCAGTCCGCGAGATCGACAAGCCGTTCCTGATGTGCATCGAGGACGTGTTCAACATTGAAGGTCGCGGCACGGTAGTCACAGGACGCGTCGAGCGCGGTGAGTTGAACAAGATGTCCGACGTCGAGATCGTCGGATTGAAAGACACCCGCAAGACGGTGGCGACGGATATTGAAATGTTCCGCAAGCTGCTGGACAAGGCCAGCGCGGGCGACAACGTCGGCGTGCTGTTGCGAGGAACCAGGAAAGAGGAAGTGGAACGCGGGATGGTGCTGGCGAAGCCCGGCTCGATTACGCCACACACCAAATTCAAGGCGGAAGTGTATGTTCTCTCCAAAGACGAGGGTGGCCGGCACACCCCGTTTTTCACCAATTACCGCCCGCAATTTTATTTCCGGACGACTGACGTCACGGGAACGGTCCAACTGGCACAGGGCGTGGAAATGGTCATGCCTGGCGACAACGTTTCAGTGGATATTGAGTTGATCGCCCCGGTGGCGATGGAAAAAGGGCAGCGTTTCGCAATTCGCGAAGGCGGTCGAACGATTGGGGCAGGACGCGTGTCCGACATTGTGGCTTGATTTAACGCCGCAGGGGCAAGACTCCTGCTGGCTGGCAGAGGGACTGCTCGAGAACATAGGGCGGTAGCTCAATTGGTAGAGTAGCGGTCTCCAAAACCGTCGGTTGGGGGTTCGAGTCCCTCCCGCCCTGCCACTCGAGGATAGACCGGAGGGGTGGCAGAGTGGTCTATCGCGGCGGTCTTGAAAACCGCTGTGCGGGAAACCGCACCGGGGGTTCGAATCCCTCCCCCTCCGCCAAGAAAAGAGAAGAATATAATGAAAGACTATTTGCCGGTAATAATTTTCATCGTGGTCGCCATGATTGCGTTCACGATACTGTGGCGGCAGGGAGCATTCCTGAAGTTATCCGGCTATTTCCGGGAGACCCAGGAAGAACTCAAAAAATGCACCTGGCCGACATGGGACGAATTGTTTGGCTCGACCGTCGTGGTCATGGTGTCGGTCGCCCTGTTGGGCGGTTTTACCGTCGCTGTTGATTTTATCACGGCAAACGTGCTGCGCGTCATCATCGGTTAATCTTAAGGATTGTCCCATGCCAAAGAGCCAGTGGTTCGTCATACATACTCTGTCCGGTCAGGAGCAGAAGGTCAAAGAGAACATCGAGAAGCGCCTCAAGGCTGAGGAGATGGGCGATTTCATCAAGGAAGTGCTCGTCCCGGTGGAAAAAGTCGTGGACGTGCGCGGCGGGAAAAAGACCGTTACCAGCCGGAAGCTGCACCCCGGCTATGTTTACATTGAAATGGTGCTGCTGGACGAGAGCAACCGGATTTTGGACAAGCCGTGGTATTTTATCCAGGATACGCCGGGAAAAATCGGGATTGTAGGGGGCGACCGCCCGATTCCGGTGACGCCGGACGAAATTGCGACAATCAAGGCGCAAATATCGGAATCCGAAGACACGGAGAAGCCAAAGGTGAATTTTGACGTCGGTGAAACAGTCAAGATCAACGACGGGCCGTTTTTGAATTTTAGCGGGGTGATCGAGGAGATTGAGCCGGATCGGGGCAAACTCAAGGTCACGGTGAACATTTTCGGGCGTAATACGCCGGTGGAACTGGAGTATTGGCAGGTGGAGAAAGCATAATTTTGTATGGCAAAGAAGATTACAGGACAGATCAAGTTGCAAATTCCGGCCGGACAGGCCAATCCAGCGCCCCCGGTAGGGCCGGCGTTGGGCCAGCAAGGCGTCAACATCATGGCGTTTTGCAAGGAATTCAATGCGGCGACGAAAGAACAAGCTGGCATGATCATTCCGGTAGTCATCACGGTTTATCAGGATAAATCGTTCACGTTCATCACCAAATCGCCCCCGGCCTCCGTGTTGCTCAAAAAGGCGGCGGGAATTGCGTCCGGCTCGAAGGTGCCGAACAAGGAAAAAGTCGGCAAAGTGACACGCAAGCAGGTGCTGGAGATCGTGAAATTGAAGATGAAAGATTTGAACGCCACTTCTGAAGACGCGGCGTTCCGGGTGATTGCGGGGACGGCCCGCAGCATGGGGATCGACGTTCAGGAATAATCAACCGCGGGAGAACGCCGTTTCGGCGGCGCTCGCATGAACCGCTTAATAATATGCCAAGCAAACGCTATAAAAAGGGGCGGGAGCTCGTGGAAGCCCACAAGCCCTACCCACTGCCCTCGGCAGTCGATATCCTCGGAAAATTTCCGAAGGCCAAATTCAACGAAACCATTGACATGGCTTTCAAACTTGGGGTGGACCCAAAGCAATCCGACCAAATGGTTCGCGGCACTGTTCCCCTGCCCCACGGCAGCGGCAAGACAGTTCGCGTGCTGGTCTTCGCCAAGCCCGGAGCCGCGGCGGAAGCGGCCCGCGCGGCTGGCGCGGAATTTGTCGGGTTCGATGATTTGATCAAAAAGTGCAACGAGGGGTGGACGGATTTTGACGTGGCGATTGCCACGCCGGAAGCGATGTCCGAAGTGCGCAAACTGGGCAAGGCCCTTGGGCCGCGCGGTTTGATGCCCAACCCCAAGACCGGCACCGTGACGGAAGACACCGCCAAGGCGGTCAAGGAAGTCAAGGCGGGTCGTGTTGAATTTAAGGTGGATAAAGGCGGAAACATCCATGTGCCAATTGGCAAAGCGTCCTTTCCGGCGGCGCAAATCGTCGAGAATGCGCGCGCGGTAATCGAAGCGGTGGCCAAGGCGCGTCCGAGCAGCGCCAAAGGGGTGTTCATTCACAGTTGCACCATTTCGGCCACGATGAGTCCGCCGGTGCGGGTGGACGTCCGTGAATTTTTGGAAGCGGCCTAATTCCGAGGAAATAAACTATGCGCGCCGAGAAAAAATACATCAGCAACGAATACCTGGGCCGGCTCAACGCCTCGCCTTACTTCATAGTCGTCGATTATCGCGGGTTGAAGGTTGGCCCGATCACCGAATTGCGCAAGCGCCTGCAAAAGGCCGGCGCCGAGATGCACGTTGTCAAAAACTCGATCTTCCGGCTGGCGGTCAAAGAGGCCGGGGTCGAAGACATTGGGGCCTCCATGAACGGTCAATTGGCTGTCGTGACGGGCCAGCGCGACGTGTCGTCGGCTGCGAAGATCGTCAAGACTTTCAGCGCGGAATTCGACAAGCCGAAAGTGCGATTTGGATATTTGAAGAACCAGCGGCTGGAAAGCGCGGACATTATCGCTTTGGCGGATTTGCCATCGATCGAAGTGCTGCGTTCGAAGCTGCTCGGGGTGATCATGGCGCCGGCGACGAAGCTGGCGACGGTGATCAATACGCCGGCGACGCAACTGGCACGCGTGCTGCAAGCGCGCGTGGACAAGGGCGAGTAAGAAACAGGAGAATTGAATTTCGTCCCGGTTGAGCCAATCGGGGCGGTTAACACAACAAAAACAAAGTAAATCGTCGGCTCGCGGGCTCGCGAGCAGAACTCGTCCGCGGCCGCGGACGGCAACGAGACTGAAAGGACACATGGCCGACTTAGCAGGATTAGTTGAACAATTAGGAAAGTTGACGGTTATTGAAGCCGCCGACCTTGTCAAACAATTGGAAACAGCGTGGGGCGTCACCGCCGCCGCGCCTGTCGCCGCCGCAGCCGCCCCTGGCGCTCCCGGAGGAGCCGCAGCCGCGCCCGCCGCGGAAGCCAAGACCGCATTCGACGTCATTCTGGCGTCCGTGCCCGCGGACAAGAAGATTGCCGCGATCAAAGCAGTGCGCGAGGTCAAGGCCGGACTGGGTCTCGCCGACGCGAAAGCCCTTGTCGAAGGCGCTCCGAAGCCGGTGCTGGAAGGCGCCAACAAGGCGGACGCCGACGCCGCCAAGAAGAAGTTGGAAGATGCCGGCGCCAAGGTTGAAATAAAATAATAATGGTGTATTTTGGGGCGGCGGGGGTTCCCCGCCGCTCAAGGGTAAACCGTCAAAGAGCGATTTCTAAAACGAGCATCGTCTTAAAGAGAGGATTTTTTGAACCGGCGCGTTTTCTGGATGCCAGAGAGCGTGCCTTTCGCCGTTTCCGCCAAACAAGAACCTGGCCCGCGCCAGAATTGACCAGAGGTTAAAATGCCATCTAAAGTAACTGAACGCGTCCATTTCGGGAAAATTAAAGAGGTCATCGCGCCTCCGAACCTCATCGAATTGCAGACCAATTCGTACCACGAATTCCTGCAAACCGATACTCCGCCCTCCCGGCGCAAAAATACCGGGTTGCAGGCGGTGTTCACGGAAGTTTTCCCAATCGAAAGTTACGATGGCAAGTGCGTCCTCGGCTTTCATAGCTACGAGATCGGCGAACCGAAGCACGACTGGCTGGAATGCCTGCGCGAAGGAATCACCTTCGGCGCGCCTTTGCACGTCACCTTTCTTCTGAAGGAGGAAAAAGGGACCAAGGAAGAAAAAGTTTTCATGGGAGAATTGCCGCTGATGACGCCCCAGGGCACGTTTGTCATCAACGGGGCAGAACGCGTCATTGTCAGCCAATTGCACCGTTCGCCGGGACTTGCGTTCGAGAAGACGCTGCACCCCAATGGCAAGGAGCTTTATTCATTCCGCATCATCCCGGACCGCGGTTCGTGGTATGAGGCTCAATTTGACACAAGCGATTTGCTTTACGTTTATCTCGACCGTAAAAAACGCCGCCGGAAATTCTTGACGACGACCTTCTTCCGCGCGCTGGGATACGGCGGAGACGCGGACATTCTCAAGCTGTTCTATGATATCGAGGAACTCGGGGTCAAAGAGGCCGAGAAGCTCGAAGACATCCAGAACAAGGTTTTGATCGAGGACGCCATCGACGCCGAAAAAGGGATCGTTGTCGCCCGTGCTTTCGAGCCGCTGTCGAAGGCGGTTGTGAAACAGATCGCCGAATTGGGAATCGCCAAGCTTCGCGTGGTGGATACGACCATCGACGACGGAATCGTCATTAAATGCCTCAAGAAGGACCCGACCAAGAATGAGGAAGAGGCGCTCAAGGACATTTATCGCCGGTTGCGTCCCGGAGACCCGCCCACCGCCGCCAACGCGCGCGCGCTGATCAAGCGATTGTTCTTCGACGCCAAGCGTTACGATTTGGGCCGCGTGGGCCGTTACAAGATCAACCAGAAGCTGGGGATCAAAGGCGGCGACTCGCGAATCCTGACCAAGGAAGACCTTGTGGCGGCGACGAAATACCTTCTGCGCCTGAAAAAGGGCGAAGGCAGCCTGGATGACATCGATCACCTGGGAAGCCGCCGCATCCGCACGGTTGGCGAATTGCTGGCCAATCAATGCCGTGTCGGCCTCGCGCGAACGGAACGGTTGGTCAAGGAGCGCATGACGCTGTTCGATCAAAGCCTGGAAAGCATGTCGCCGCAGAAACTGATCAATCCGAAGGCGCTGTCGGCGGTCATCCGGGATTTCTTTGGCCGGAGCCAGCTTTCGCAGTTCATGGACCAGATCAATCCGCTTGCCGAATTGACGCACAAGCGCCGCCTCTCCGCCCTCGGGCCTGGGGGTTTGTCGCGCGACCGCGCCGGATTCGAAGTGCGCGACGTTCACCCGTCCCACTACGGCCGCATCTGCCCGGTGGAAACCCCGGAAGGGCCGAACATCGGTTTGATCGCGTCGCTCGCGACGTTTGCGCAGGTCAACGACTTTGGATTCCTGGAGACGCCGTACCGCCGCGTTGAAAAAGGCCGCGTTACGACCGCGATGGAATATCTGACCGCCGATCGCGAGGAAGCCTACATCATCGCTCAGGCGAACGCGCCGATCGATGAAAAGGGCAATTTCCTGGGCGACCGCGTCACCTGCCGCAGCAAGGGGGACTTCATCGACGTGGAGCCCGCGCGTGTGGATTACATGGATATTTCGCCGAAACAGTTGGTTTCCGTGGCGGCGAGCCTTATCCCGTTTTTGGAGCATGACGACGCCAATCGCGCGTTGATGGGATCGAACATGCAACGGCAAGCCGTGCCTTTGCTCGTAACGGAAGCGCCGCTGGTCGCAACCGGGCTGGAAGAACGAGTCGCCCGCGATTCGCGCGCCGTGCTGGTTGCCGAAGAGGCCGGCAAAGTCGCCTCGATCAACGGCAACTGGGTGCTTGTTACGTCCGACGGAAAAATTCCTGAGACGAAAAAGAAACTCAAGACGGACCCGTCAAACGGGATCTGGCTATACCCGATCCGCAAATTCATGCGTTCCAACGCGGCGACCTGCATCAACCAGAAGATTCTGGTGAGCAAAGGCGAGGTCATCAAGAAGGGACAGGTCATCGCGGACGGTCCCTGCACGCAGGGAGGCGAACTGGCGCTGGGCCGAAACGTTCTTTGCGCGTTCATGCCGTGGAACGGTTACAACTTCGAGGACGCCATCCTCATCAGCGAACGGATCGTCAAGGACGATGTGTTCACCTCCATTCACATCGATGAATTTGAAGTCGGCGCCCGCGACACCAAGCTGGGGCCGGAAGAAATCACGCGCGACATTCCAAATCTCGGCGATGACGCCCTGAAAAACCTCGGACCCGACGGCGTTATCCGCATCGGCGCCGAAGTGAAGCCGGGCGACATTCTGGTCGGCAAAATCACGCCCAAGAGCGAAACGGAATTGGCGCCGGAAGAGCGTCTGTTGCGCGCGATCTTCGGTGAAAAGGCCGCGGACGTGAAGGACACGTCGCTCAAGGTTCCTTCGGGGACTTACGGGATTGTCATGGACGTGAAAGTGTCGTCCAAGAAAGAGCGGGAGATCGAGGCGAAAGTCGCTCCCGAAGCCAAGAGGCACGCCAAGGAAGTGCAGGACGAGCACCGGGTCAAGACGGACGAATTGCGCGAGCAATTGACCGAGGCTTTGAGCAACATCCTGCTCGGCGAGAAAATCCCGCTGGACGTCGTCAATTCCGAGACGGGCGAGATCATCATCCCGGCGAACCGCAAGATTACCAAGACCCTGTTGCGCAAGCTGGCGCAGGTTTATGATCGCATCGAGATCGATCCGTCGCCGATTCGCAACAAAATCAGCGAGATCATCGGGACATTCAAAAAGAAGTTCGACGATTTGCAAATGCAGCACGACGAGGAGATCGAACGCGCCGAAGCCGGCGAGGAAGTCGATAGCGGCGTGATCAAATCGGTGAAGGTTTACATCGCCTCCAAGCGCAAACTGTCCGTCGGCGATAAAATGGCGGGACGGCACGGCAACAAGGGCGTTGTGGCGAAGATCGTGCCCGAAGAGGACATGCCGTTTCTGGCGGATGGAACGCCGGTGGACATCGTGTTGAACCCGCTGGGCGTGCCTTCGCGCATGAACGTCGGACAGGTGCTTGAGACGCACCTCGGCTGGGCGGCGCGTTTGCTGGGATTGAAATTTGCCACGCCGGTTTTCGACGGCATCAAGGAAAAGAACATTCGCGGCTACCTCAAGGAGGCCAAATTGCCCGAACATGGCAAGACTACACTGATTGATGGCCGCACAGGCGAGGCGTTCGACCAGGAAATTGTGGTTGGCTACATTTACATGATGAAGCTGGGCCATTTGGTGGCGGACAAAATTCACGCCCGAGCCGTTGGGCCTTATTCTCTCGTCACACAGCAACCGCTGGGCGGCAAGGCGCAATACGGCGGCCAGCGATTCGGAGAAATGGAAGTGTGGGCGATGGAAGCGTACGGAGCGGCCTACAGTTTGCAGGAATTGCTGACGGTCAAGTCCGACGACGTGCAGGGGCGCACGCGGATTTACGAGAGCATTGTCAAGGGAGACAATTGCCTTGAAGCCGGCGTGCCGGAGTCATTCAACGTCCTGGTCAAGGAAATGCAGTCGCTGGCCATGGATGTCAAAGTGGGCTATTCGAACCCAATCGAACAAGCCGCAGCCACCCAAACCAACGCGTTGGGCGCACTGAAGTGATTTGGAAAGCAGAAAACTCTCTATTATGAACAGCTCTAAAGAAACCGCCCGCGAATTGCTCGGCCTGGACAAAGTCAACCAGGTGGATTACGTCGCAATTTCTGTCGCCTCGCCCGAATCGATTCGGGCGTGGTCCAAGGGCGAGGTGAAGAATCCCGAGACAATCAATTACCGCACGTTCAAGCCCGAAAAAGGCGGCTTGTTCTGCGAGCGCATTTTCGGGCCTGTGAAGGACTGGGAATGCTCTTGCGGGAAGTATAAACGGATCAAGCACCGCGGGGTCGTTTGCGACCGTTGCGGCGTGGAAGTGACGCTGGCGCGTGTGCGCCGCGAACGGATGGGCCACATCGAATTGGCCGTGCCGGTTTCGCACATTTGGTTCTTCAAGTGCATGCCGTCGCGCCTGGGTTTGGTGCTGGACATGACGGCGCGCAATCTCGAGCGCGTCATCTATTATGAGGATTACATGGTGATCGATCCGGGTTCGACGCCGCTGAAGCTGCATCAGTTGCTCAGCGAGCACGAATACCGCGAGGCGCGCGAGACTTACGGCGCGGACGCATTCGTCGCCAAAATGGGCGCGGAAGCGGTGCGCGAGGGTCTGGCGAATGTCGATCTCCAAAAACAGGTCGATCACCTGGCGATCGCGATGACGGAAACCAAGAGCAAGCAGATTCGCAAGAAGATCGCCAAGCGGATCAAGCTCCTCTCGGCGTTTCATTCCTCGAAGACGCGGCCTGAATGGATGGTGCTGATTGTGCTGCCGGTGATTCCGCCGGATTTGCGGCCGCTGGTTCCGCTGGAAGGCGGACGCTTCGCGACATCCGATCTCAACGATCTTTATCGCCGCGTCATCAACCGAAACAACCGGTTGAAGAACCTTTTGCAACTCAAGACGCCGGAAGTGATCATTCGCAACGAAAAGCGCATGTTGCAGGAAGCCGTCGATGCATTGTTTGACAACGGGCGCCACGGCCGTGCCGTTACGGGCGCGGGCAATCGCGCATTGAAATCGTTGAGCGACATGCTCAAGGGCAAGAGCGGGCGTTTCCGGCAGAATTTGCTCGGCAAGCGCGTGGATTACTCGGGACGTTCGGTGATTGTCATCGGGCCGGAGTTGAAATTGCATCAGTGCGGGTTGCCAAAGAAAATGGCTCTTGTGCTTTTCGAGCCGTTTATCATCCGGCGCCTGAAGGAATTGGGATACGTCCACACCGTGCGCTCCGCAAAGAAGATGATCGAGCGGCAATCGCCCGAGGTCTGGGACATTTTGGAGGAAGTCACGAAGGGACATCCGGTGCTGCTCAACCGCGCGCCGACGCTCCATCGGCTTTCGATCCAGGCGTTCGAGCCGATTTTGATTGAAGGCGAGGCGATTCGTATTCATCCGCTGGTTTGCACCGCTTACAACGCGGACTTCGACGGCGACCAAATGGCTGTGCACGTGCCGCTGTCCGTCGAGGCTCAAATGGAAGCCCGGCTGCTGATGATGGCGCCGAACAACATCTTCAGTCCTTCGAGCGGACGTCCGATCATGACGCCGACGCAGGACATCACGCTCGGTTGCTATTATTTGACAGCCGAGCCGCGGGCGAAGAAGGACGAGAAGGTTTCAATGCTCTTCGGATCGAAGTCCGAGGTCATTTTCGCGCTGAACGACGGCGCGGTGACGTTGCACACGCGAATCCGTCTGGCGAATCCCGACAAGGGGACGAAGACCAATTACGGTGACACCGAACACAGCGCCATCGAGACGACTGTGGGGCGGGTGGTGTTCAGCGAAATCTGGCCCACGCGGCTGGGATTTTTCAACAAGGTTGTCGGAAAATCGCAACTCGGGGACCTGATCTGGACGTGTTACAAAGTGTGCGGGCACGAAGAGACCGTTGTAATGCTTGACAAGCTCAAGGAACTCGGTTTCCGTTCGGCCACGCGTTCCGGTTGTTCCATTGGAATTGACGACATGATCATTCCAAAGGAAAAGGACCAGGAAATCCACAACGCGCAAAAGCAGATCAGCGAAGTGGAAAAGCAATATCGCAAGGGCGTCATTACGCCGGGCGAGCGTTACAACAAGGTCATCGACATCTGGACGCATTGCACGGACCAGATCGCGAACGTCATGTTGCGGACCCTCGAGACGAACCACGGCAAACAGGAATACAATCCTGTGTCGTTGATGGTGGATTCGGGCGCGCGCGGCAACCGGCAGCAGGTCCGGCAATTGGCGGGTGTGCGCGGATTGATGGCGAAACCGAGCGGGGACATCATCGAGAAACCGATTTTGTCCAACTTCCGCGAGGGGCTGACCGTGCTGGAGTATTTCATCTCGACACACGGCGCGCGCAAAGGTTTGGCGGACACGGCGCTGAAGACGGCCGATTCGGGTTACATGACCCGCAAATTGGTCGATGTCGCGCAGGACGTGATCATCCGCATGGAGGACTGCGGCACGAGCAACGGGATTTGGGTCCAGGCGATTTACGAGGGCGAGGACGAAGTTGTCAAATTAAGCGAGCGGATCAACGGGCGGCTCGGCTGCGACGATATTGTCGATCCGAGCGATATCAAAACAGTCATCGTGCGCGCCAATGAAATGATCGACGAAGTCAAGGCGCGCAAGGTGGAAAGTTCGGGCGTGGAACGAGTCCGCATTCGCTCGGTGCTGACGTGCGAATCAAAGCAAGGCATTTGCGGGTGCTGCTACGGACGGAATCTCGCGACGGGCGGGATGATCAAACGGGGCGAGGCGGTGGGAATCATCGCGGCGCAATCGATCGGCGAGCCTGGCACGCAATTGACGATGCGCACGTTCCACATCGGCGGAACGGCGTCGCAGGTGTTCAAGCAGCCGCAGATCAAGGCGAAGTATGACGGAATTGTCCGTTACAACGATCTGCGCCTCGTCGAGCTTGAGGACGGCAACACCATCGTGCTGAATAAAAACGGCTCGATTTCCATCATGGCTGAGGAGAGCGGCCGGGAATTGGAGACGCACAACCTGGTCATCGGCTCCGTCATCTCTGTAAAGAATAACGGGAAGGTGAAGAAGGGCGAACCGTTCGTCCAGTGGGATCCGTACAACGTCCCGATTCTTTCGGAAAAGGCCGGAAAGATCAAATTCGTCGATATTATCGAGGGCGTGACGATGAAGCAGGAAGTCGATGAAACCACCGCGCAGGAGGCGATGGTCATTATCGAACACAAGGAAGACCTCCATCCGCAAATCGTCATCATGAACGATAAGGGTGAACCGTCGGCGAATTATCCGATTCCGTCCGGCGCGCACATTGTCGTGAATGAAGGCGACAAGATTGTCGCGGGAACGTTGATGGCCAAGACGCCGCGCAAAACGTCCAAGACCAAGGACATCACGGGCGGACTTCCGCGCGTGGCGGAATTGTTCGAGGCGCGCCGGCCCAAAGACGCTTCGGAGATTTCGAAGATCGACGGCATCGTCGATTTCGGACCGAGTGTTCGTGGCAAGCGCACCATTGTCATCAAGGACCCGCAAACCAACGTGGAAGAGGAGCACCTCATCCCGATTGGCAAGCACGTCATTGTGTTCAAGGGCGACTTTGTCAAAAAAGGCCAGCAATTGACCGAAGGGCCTGTCGATCCGCACGAAATTCTGGACATTTGCGGCCCGCAGGAATTGCAGGAGCATCTCGTCAACGAAGTCCAGGAGGTTTACCGCCTTCAGGGTGTGACGATCAATGACAAGCACATCGAAATCATCGTCCGCCAGATGTTGCGCAAAGTTCGCGTGACCGAGCCGGGCGACACGATTTTCCTCTGGGGCGAACAGATCGACAAGATCGAGTTCGAAAAGGAAAATTCGCGAGTCGAGAAAATGGGCGGCAAGCCCGCCGAAGCGCAGCCGGTTTTGCTGGGAATCACCAAGGCCTCGCTGGAAACGGAAAGTTTCCTCAGCGCCGCGTCCTTCCAGGACACCACGCGTGTTCTCACCGAAGCGGCGACGATGGGCAAGGTGGATTACCTGCGCGGTTTCAAGGAAAACGTGATTATGGGCCATATCATCCCGGCTGGAACCGGCTACATGACCCATCGCCGCGTGGATCTCAAACCGCTGGTCGAACCACTGCCTTCGGAAGAGCCCGAAGCGCTTCCCTTGCTCGAACAACCTCCGCTGGCGGGATAAACGCGCCGTCCAGTAAATTGAATTCCGCAATCGCCGGAACTTGTCGAAAACAGGTTCTGGCGAATTTGCTGTAAATTGAAATCCGGTTTTGTTTTCATGCGAGGATGCGCATGAACGCCCGGCTCACCAGCATCCTTTTTCTTCTTCTGGTCATCCTTGTGGCCAGCGCTGATGATGACGCCGCGAAATGGAAGGGGCTGGATCACAAAGGGAACAAGGCGCTGAAGAAAAATGATTATGCCACCGCCGAAACACTGTTCGTGGAAGCGTCCAAATTCGCGGAGAAATTCGGGCCGAAAGATGCGCGCTACGCAGAAACTTTTCGTTCCCTGGCCGCTGCTTCCAATCGGTTGCGTCATTTCGGATTTGCCGCCATGGCCTACAAACGGCTCGCCGACGCTGACGGCCAGCGGCTTGGAACCAATGACATTAAAGTCGCGGACGACTTGCTCCAATACGTGGAAATGGCGGGCTATGAAAAGGATTTCCAGAATGGCAACGAAGCGCTGGAGCGTGCCACCGCGATTGTTCTGGAACAATGCGGCCATTATTCGTACGCGATGGGCGTCTGTTATGCGCAACGCGGGGATCTTGAGCTTCAGCAGAGCCATCTTGCGATCGCCGAAACCAATTTCCTCAAAGCGATCAGACCCATGGAGGCCCACCAATACCGCACGCTGGTTTCCAGCAGGGGACTGCCGATTATCTCCGTGCTCGTGCCCTCGCGAAGGGCGGTTGCCTCCGTGTTCAACCAACTAGGCGTTTGTCAATATGAGGAAAAGAAATTTGGTCCGGCGGAAATCGCATTTCTTCGCTGCATTGAGTTGAACAAATTGGAATACACTGATCCTTCCAGCGTCATCGCCGCGCCCCTGGCTAATCTGGCTAGAGCCTATTTGGGGGACGGAAAACTTGCTGACGCCGAGAAGAATGCCCGCAAGGCTTTTTCCATCGTTGATCGGGTCGAGCCTTCCAATCCCATGGAACAATCGACCCGCCGGCTGCTGGCCACGGTCCTCATCGCCGAAGGAAAAACCGGCGAGGCCAAAAAGATTGTCAAATAATTTCCTACTGCTGAGCCCAGGCGAGGCCGTCCACTCCCTTGCCGGCGTCGATCAATTTCTTTAAAGTCCAGTCCTTGGTGTCGATCACGGCAACCTTGAGGCTTGCGTCGCAAGAGACATAGGCTTCTCCGCCGTCTGGACGCACGACCACTTCCTGCGGGGCTTTGGGCACGTCGATTGTGCTCGCGACTTTATTCGCCTGCAAGTCCACAATGTCGAGTTTAGGCCCGCGTGGCACGGTGACGATCAGCCACCGTCCGTCTGGCGTGGGCGCGGTGCCGTAGGCTACTCCGGAAAGCGGAATCCAATGGTCCACCTTGCTGTCAGCCGTCGAGATCACCGCAAGACGCGGACTACCCTGGTCCGCGGTGAACACCCATTTGTCATCCGTGGAAATGGCGATTCGCTGGGTCGTTTTACAAACTGGAATAATGCCCAGCAAGGTTTTGGCTGCCATGTCCAGCACGGAAACGGTGCCGGGTCCGACATTGGCGGTGTAACCGTGCGTGCCGTCATGTGAAATGGCCAGCATGTGCGATTCCGGGGAACCGGTCGGTATCTTCCCGATGATTTTGAGCGTGGCCGGGTCAATCACTGTGATGCAGTGATCCAACTCCGTGGTGATATACAACAATCCGTTTTTCGGGCCGATTACCGCGCAGTGCGGACGGACTCCGTGGCCAAAATCGACAGTGGCAACGATTTGCCGTGACGCAATGTCAATGACTCGCATCAAGCTTCCATCAGTCCCCGGTTTGCCCACGCCGGAATTGCCGTAAATGGGCACGAAGGCTCGCTTGCCATCTGGTGACGCAACGAGTTCATGGCCGGTGATCCCGTCTTCCTGAACGGTGGCCAATTGCCGGCCCGCCACGGGGTCAATAATTCCCATGGTATGTTCGCCCTTGTTGGCGACCAGCAGAAGGCCGTCGGCATGTACTTGACAAACTGCGCAGGCCAGCGCCAGAGCGGAAGCGAAATAGCTTGAAAATGGATTCATCATGCCGCCAAGGCTAACCGGTCGCGCCCGCCAGCGTCAACTCGGTCTGCAAGACGGTTACGCCATCGACGGATGCGCTGGCGGAAGCCTGGACCAGGTTGCCCATCCGCGCGAGGATGGCCGCGGTGAGCCGAATCGTCTGGCCGGGACGCGCCGTGCCGGTGATCTTCGCATTGCGAATCGCTGTCAACTTCAAATCCCGCAACGGCGGGACCGCCGGATCGCTCTGCGCAACGCAACCCGCCAATTGCGCGGCGGCCTCGATGAGCAGCACCCCGGGAAAAATCGGCGCGCCCGGAAAATGCCCGCGCAGGAACGGCTCATCGCCCCGCACGGTATATTCCCCCGCCCCGCTTTTGCCCGGTTCAAGCGCCGGCACATTGTCCAAAAAACGAAATTCCTGGCCGTGCGGCAGATTTGACAGCGCCGCATTCATTGAGCGCCTGAAAGCGGCTGGATGATTTTATAATCCGGCCCCAGCGTGGGATGAAACAAAGCGTCGTCGATTTGGGGATTTTTCTCCTGGTTCGTAAACTCATTTCTCAAATGCGACCCGTCAATGAAAACCATGGTCGTCGCCAGCAGCGCCAGGTCCGGCGTGCGAACATCAATATCCACCTCCGGCATGTACTTTTGCACCAGCGTTGATTTAGGCTGGATGATCATGCGCTTTCCGCCGGGAATTGGAATCACGTCACGGACGAGGAATTGCTGCTCGAAGTCGGCGCGGCTGCGCGGAAAACCAGTGTCGAGCAACCCCAGCAAATCCTTCCACGGCCCCGTGCGCAACTGGGCAAGCGAATATTTTTCCGCGCGTTTTAATTTGGGAAACACAACGGTCAATTCGTCGTTATCCATCACGGCTATGCTGGGCGCGGGCTTCATCACTTCCCACCGAATGCGGTGAGGCGCGACAAACCAGATTTTGCCCGTCGCCACCAACGGTTGAGTCAGCGCCTTCAACTCGCGGATTTGCTTGAAGTCCGCCTTCCACGAGTGCGCGCTGGCTTGCGCGGCGATCCAGTCATTCACCAATTGGTCATCGGGCGCGGCTGCCGCGGCCAACGCCGTCAACGCCAGCAGTGTCGAGAATAATTGTTTTTTCATACGTTTTTGCGAGGGGCCAAATGGGAATAAAATGGTACCACTGGGCGGCGTATTGCCGGACAAATGGCTCGAACGCGCGGAAAATCCGTTGTGTCAGCCGCTGGCGCGCATCGCGGCTTCCCAATTCGTCCCGCTCATACGCGATTGGAGGCAGCAGTTCGATTCGATAACCGTCGCCGGTGTGCGGCAAAAAAACCGGGACGATCAAGCAACCCGATGTGCGCGCCAACTCCGCGATCGCAATGGCCGCGTGAAACGGCTTGTCAAAAAAATCGACAGTTACACGAGACGATTCCAAGGGACGATCCGGTAGGATGGCCATGACCGCGCCGTCCTGCAGCAGCTTGATGATGGGCACGAAACCAAACGGATCGTCGCCCACCACAATAGTTTCGATCCCATTCCGTGCCCGCGCTTCCGCCCGGGTTTCCGTCAGACCCGCCGCGGGTTCGCTTAAGGTGACAACGTGCAATTTGATGCCGCGCGCCGCCAGGGCATAACCGCCAACTTCCCAATTGCCGAGGTGGGGCGTCACCAGCAAAACGCCTTGTTTGCGCCTGTGCGCATCGAGCAACGCCTCCGCGCCGACGAACTCAGTGATCAGGGGCGCGGCGGGCAATCCCGCTTCGCAACGCCACAAATCCACGAGCTTGCGGCCGAAATTTCGGAACAATTCCGAACAGGCCTTTTCCGCCTTCGCCCTGCTGTTCAGCACCGGCAAGAGATTTTCGACAACGACCTCACGGCGATCTTCGTGCGTCCAACAATAACAGACGGAAAGAAATTCAGCCGCCGCGTAGAGCAGCCGCCGCGGAACGAGCCGCGCGATTTTCAAACCAAAGTTCCAGGAAATTGCGCTGTAAATTTTTGGTGGCCGGCTCGGCGCATCCCCGGCGTATTCATTGCGCGGCCCCCAGAATGGCAGAAGGAAAATGGCGACAAATCCGGTCGCCAGGATGCCGACGGCGCTGACGCGTCCAAGCCCAGCCAGCCCCTCGTTGCTGGCCCATGAAAGCGATCCAAAGCCGACCGCCGCCGTCGCGCAGCTCAAGACCAGTGCGACGCCGATTTCACGGTGCGCCGCCGCGAGATCGCCGCGATGCCGGCGCAACGCCAGTTGCATTAAAATTGTGTAATCCACACCCGCCCCCAGAAGCAGCGGAAGCGCCATGACGTTGAACAGATTCCATGACCATCCCATCATTTGCATGAATGCGCACAGCCACAACGCGCTCAATCCAAGCGCGCAAAATCCCAAACCGACTTCGATCCATCGTCCCAGCGCCAAGCGGAGAGCGAGCGCCAGAAGAACCAGGATTCCGCCGAGCATCCAAATCAGCTTCCTCCCAATCATGCGCAACAATTCGCCCGCCAGCGGCTGCCATCCGGCCAGCCACGTTTCGTCGGAAGGGATCAGCCGCTCCAGCCCCGCCGCGGCGCTGGCGGATTCGCCCTTGTTCGGATAAACCGGGCCCATCGCCAGGAACTCGTTGGTTTTGCGCGCAACCGCGCGTTGCAGAATCCAACTGCTCATATCGTTGGTGGGCCAAAAAACTCCGGGCGACTGCGCGGCCTCGTGCCACGATTTGAGAAGCGCATCGGTCAAAACAAGCGCATTACTTGAAAACCCGTTGGTCAACGCGGCCTCGTGCAACGCGCTTCGCTCCTGCCACAATTGCTCCGCCGTCCGCCGGTTGGCCGATTGCGCGTCCGTCCGCGGCCAAAGCAAAACCGGCAGCATGAACGACGAAATTTCCTTGTGTCCAACGGCGTTGGTCAACGAAGTGTTCAAGACGGTGAGACGCCGAAGGACATCCTCCACCGTTTTTCCGCGCACCACCGCAATATACGGCTCCTCAATCTGCCCCAATTCCCGTTCCATTTCCTTTAGGGCGGCGTAAGGCTGGCTGTTGACGGGCTGCATGGCGTCGGCGGTGTAGTCGATGACAGGCCGCCTCCAGGCCCAGCCCACGATGACAAAAACAATTACAAAAACCGTGCTTGCCACGACGAAACCTCTGGTGCGGGTAAATGCGGGAAGACGCGGAATTTTGCGGTGACTCTCCGAGAATTTGAAAGCCATCGGAAAGAACGTCAAGATGAGAATTGCGCCAAAGATCAACCCGAGCGCGGCAAGAGTCCCCAATTGCGCCAGCCCAGGAAATCCGCTGATCCACAAGAGCAGAAATGCCCCCGCGGTGGTGGCGGCCGACCAGAGAATTCCTCCGGCCACTTTGCGACGCGCGGAAGCCGGGTCGTTATCGCGGTTGGCAAGCGAGGACTGGTAAAGGACGAGCGCGTAATCCGCCGTGATGCCAAGAAGAATTCCCCCAAATCCAAGGCTCACCACATTAAGCGTGCCCAGGGCCAAACCACCGAGCGCCAGCGCGACTCCGACGATGAGAATTAGCAGCACGATAATCAAAATCAACGGGCGCCAATTGCGGTACGCGATCCAAAACAACAGCGCAATAAAGACGAGCGTTCCGAGCACGGAGGAAGTCAGGTCGTGCCTCATGCCAGTGGCGATTTCGGCGGCGAATGCGGGCGGCCCGGTAAAGGCCAGCCGCGCTTGCGAAAACTTTGGATTGCTGCCCTGCCAGTCGTTAACGACGCGGTGAATGGAATCGACCCACGCGATGCTCTCCGAATAACTAGCCAGCGCCGGGCGGGCCTGAACGAAAAGCACATGATACGTCCCGTCCGCCGACGCAAACCAATTCTGATCACGGAGCGATTGCGGGACTTGCGCCATCGTGGATTCCGGCAACGAAGTCAGTCCATAGGGATCGTAGGCAAGCCGCGCGAGATCAGCCGGGGAAAACGAAGTCGCCAGGGTTTCCTTGGTGGACTCGATTACATTGGGAAGATTTGTCACAGTCAGCCGGTCCGCAAGCGCTTGAAAATCGGCGGGCGATTGATTGAACCACATGTACGCCAGCAATTCCGCGGACTGCGTCGGTTCCTCCATCCACGCCGCCTGCCATCGGACGGTTTGGACCAAATTACTTTGCGCGCGAAGGGCCGACGCCAGCGATTCCGCGGCGGCACTGGCGCTTGCCGCGTCGGCCATGCGCAAAGAGACAATCAATTCGCGGTTATTGGAGAAATTGTCCTGGTAGAGCTTGAGGCCCTCGACGACCTTGAGACGACCGGGGAGGAGGTCCAGGATTTGAACGCCGAAATGCAAACGAAAACAGCCCGCGATGATTGCCAGGAGCAAAACGGCTATAAACCAGCGGCGCGCGGTTTTCATTGGGCGCCCAAATAGCCGCGCAGCGTTTCGCTGCCGTGCCGCCGGGAGACTTCCCATTGGTCGAGATTTCCCTTTTCAACCCATCCTTTGGAAAGAGAATTTCCTTCGGCGAGCGCGGGCAATTGAAACCACGCAAAGTGACCGGGCAGCGGATAATGCCCCGAATAAACACGATTGCCGGCGGGAAATTCGATCTGCCAGTGACGCCCATCGAGACGCGCGGTGGCGAAGGGAATGGTTTTCGAGAACTGCACAAGGGCATCGCCGTTCGTATTGACAGCAACCACGACGTCACCAGTCAGTTCGGGAATCGTCTTCATCGGTTTCCAGACAGCCTGGCCGTTCCAGACCCGCCAGCCCGGTTCCGAAAGATTGTAGGAAGGCCACGAATAGGGACGATGGCTGTAACATCCGCAAAAACAGAGCAGAGTCAAATATAATAACAGATTGCGCATGAATTACTAGGATGGAAAATGAATGCGGGGGAGGAATGGCCACCGGCCTTGCAATTTGATCAGAAGGAAAAAAAGGCGCATGCGCCACTGAAGACGCCAATCGCCGCGAAGTTCGCCGGCCAGGGCCGCGTTGACGGCGGCGGGAAGATTCCATTTTTCGCGAGGCTCCATGAACACCTCCATAAAAGGCGTTGTGTAGAAGCCTTCGATCATTTCCCAATAAAATTTTAACGCGCGGAAAAACCTTTTCTCGTAGCGCTTCAGCGGACGGTCTCCACCGCCGTTGCTCATCGACTCGAGGATTGCCTCCGCCCCCAGCTTTCCCGATAGCATGGCCATAAAAACGCCGGATGAGAAAATCGGGTCCAGAAACCCGGCGGCGTCGCCAACGCGCAGCAATCGCCCTTCGGTCAGGCGGCTGTTGTGATAGGAAAAATCGGCGGTTGCTTGCAGAGGCTCGGCCATCCGCGCTTTTTTCATCCGCCTGACGGCGGGGGGACTTGAGTTGATGACCTGTTGGAAAAACTCGTCAGGCGTTCCTTTCCACCGGGCATACTCGTCCTTGTCCATGACGCATCCGACGCTCGTCTTGACAGGCGAAACGGGGATAAACCAGAACCATTTATTGGAAAGCCGGGTGATTATCGTGTCTCCCCGCCGCTCGCCGGGATCCAGTTCGACATCGTAAAAATGCCCGAAAAGCGCGAGTTTCTTCAAGCCCGGCTGCATGACGCGGAGGCCGAGCTGATTGCCGGTCAAATTACCGCGACCGCTGGCGTCCACAATAAAAGACCCGGTAAAAGTCGCGCTTTTTCCAGATGGGCCGACAGCCTGAATCGTCGCGCCGTTCGGATTCGTTTCCACCCGGCAAACTGTCCAGCCTTCGCGGGCGTCCACACCCAGGCTCCGGGAGTTTTTAAGGAGGATGTGGTCGAAGATGGAGCGTTCGACTTGAAAGGACTCGGTTTCTTTTGTGAATTTTCCATCACGGAAAACGAATCCGACGCATTTGGAACCGTCGCCGAGTTCAAATTGCGCGCCGAACTTTTTGGGAAAGCCCGCGGCTTCCAAAGCCGGCACGACGCCCAGCTCTTTAAAAATCCGCATGTTGTACGGCAGCAACGATTCGCCAACATGGAAGCGGGGAAACACTTCCTTCTCCAAAAGCAGAGCCTTCTTGCCGGCGCGGGCAAGATAAGCCGCGGCGGTGCTTCCGCCAGGACCGCCGCCAATAACTAGCGCGTCGTAATTTTCGTGGTTCATGAAGACCGAACCCCTGTGTCCATATCGGAAAACACTACCTTGCAGGCAAAGCGATGTCGAGTGGGGCGATTTGCCACTAGCTTGAGTTGGAAGGACTGCCGGCGGGCTATTTCAGGTGCCACCAAAGGGCCACAAGAGAAACCACGGTCAACCCGCCCAATGGAACCCAAACAAAATCAAGCGGAAGCCAGCGGCGGCGACGTCCGAGCTTGTCTGAACGGAACATTAGGGTGACGGCGATCAAATAAACGATCAGGCAGATGGAAATCAACACCGCTAAGGGCATCTGCGGACTTGGTTGCATGGTCGTCAATCTGGTTGCCGTAGTTTAGTTTAGCCGAAACTTATTGTCTGCAAGGCGAAAACATATTTCCGTTGCAAGGCAAACCCTTACATCGCCTCCATCTCTGGTTCAGGGGTGTCCGTTGCCGCCTGGCAGAGCGCCAGGGCTTCGCCAACCTGCACCAGTAATTCTGTTTGCGGTTCGAGTTGCCCTTCCTTGCCTACGGATTGCCGCACCCATCGTGGCTTGAACAACATCGTTCGCACATCCCACGTCGAGGGCAGCCGCCGTAAAATATCCACCACCGTCGCGCCGTCCATGTCCGGCAATAGAGAATCGACCAAAACCAGGTCCGGCAACAACGTCCGCGCCTGTTTGATCGCCTGGAGTCCACACTTGGCCAGGGCGACCCTGTGTCCGGCCAGCCTGAGTGTCACCGGAACAGATTGGATGATGTCGGTTTCGCTCGCCACAAGAAGAATCCGCTTTCTCATGCCATCCACCTAATCAGCGCCGCACGCGCTTGACAACGGCGGGAAAGCAACATCCAGGTTACGTTTTTAGGTCGCGCCGCCCCGTTATGGCGTAACGATGCGGTAGAAACGGGCCGGCGGGGCGATGTTGGTGTCGAGAATTCGCACGGGAACTGTCGTGGCGAAAAAATTGGTGAGCGGCGACCAAAGAACAGGCTGCGCGGAAAGATTCGTTGCAACTTCGACTGTGTAGTTTTGGTTAGTCGGCCCGGAAAGATCGAACGAGAACCCGTTGCTGCTCCAGATGAACGGCCCCGAAAATCCGCCGGGACCTGGGTTGGCCGCGTTGGTTGCAACAATGTCAAAGCTGAATTCGCTCGTGTCGCCAGTTGTGGCGTCAGTCGCGGTAGCGCTAAAATATTGGCCCGCAAACGAACCGGCCAGCGATATTGAAAACGAGCCATTCCCGCCGGCATCGGTTTGCAGCGATGTCGCTCCCGCTGGAAATTGGCCCTGGCCAAAGCCGGAGAGATCGGGCGCGATGTTGCGATAAACGTCAATTAGAAAAGTCCGGTTCGGCGCGCTATGGAGCGTCCCGGCAATGACGGTGCTCCCGCCGCCGGCGGACGCGGAATTCAGGACGGGATAACTCTGCAAATCGTTCGGACCGGGTGGAGGACCGGCAACCAAATTGATTCCGAGTTGCCCATTTCCAAAAATGGAATTCCCGCGGATGGTGTTGCCAACGGAGTTGGTGTAAATAATGACTCCTTCGTCCGTGTTGTCCGCGATGATGTTTCCAGCGCCGTTTCCGGAAACATCGAAGCCGATCACATTGCCGGATGAGTCGCCAAAAATAAAAATTCCCTGATTGCCATTCCCCAATGCCGTGACACCATCCGCCGCAACGCCAATTTTGTTTGCCTGGACGAAGTTGGTTCCGGTCCCCGAGTCGGAGATGTAAATGCCATTGTTGACATTGCCGGCGATAACATTCCCTGTGAGTTGGTTGCTCTCTGAACCGCCAATGAGCAAAACGCCTTGGCTGCCGTTGGAAAGGGCCGTTTCGCCGCTGACATCAGTCCCAATGTAATCACCCTCCACGAGATTGTTGGTCGCGTCGAAAAGATACAGACCGTTCTGGTTGCCGGAGAAAATGTTCCTGGCAGCGTCGGTTGCGCCGCCAATCGTGTTCAGCTCCGGCCCGGATATGATTGACAACCCACTGCCATAGTTTCCCAGGCCGTCTTTCCCGGTCACATCCGCGCCGACAAGATTGCCCTGGACGGTATTGAACTCAGTGCCAGGACCCCACAATTGGATGCCGTCCCCGCCATTTGCCGAAATCAGGTTCCCAGCGCCCGCCAGCGCGCCGCCAATGAGATTGCTTTGCGGTCCGGATTCAACATAGACGCCGATTCCCTGATTTCCCAAAGCGTCCATGCCATCGGGCGTTGTGCCGATGAAATTGCCGGAGATGAGGTTACCGGTCACATTCGAACCGCCCATGCTGATTCCGTTGCCCGCGCCGCCGGAAATGTAATTGCGCTGGGCGGCGTTGGTTCCGCCAATCAGGTTGAAGGCGGCGCCGCTCCAAATTCCCACGCCCGTATAACCGTTGCCAATCGCATTCGTGCCAAATGGGCCGCAGCCGATGAAATTCCCCTGGGCAAAATTGTTGGTTGTCCCGGGGTCGGAAATGAAAACGCCTTCGGAAACATTCCCGGAGATGACATTGCCATCGCCCGGCGCGGTGCCACCGATGGTGTTGCCGCTTGAGCCGGCGAGAATGTAGATTCCGGTCCACCCGTTGGGAATCGCCGCCGTGCCCGACGCGTTGACTCCAATGAAATTTCCTTCCACGACGTTATTCGTGATACCCGGCCCATCAAGCCACAGACCAGCGTTGGCGTTCCCGGAAAGCACGTTGCCCGGGCCGATAGTGACATTGTTCGCGCCACCCAAAACGCCGACGCCGCCGTAACCATTTGGCACGGCAAAAGTCCCGGAGCCGTCGGTGCCGACATAATTCCCCGCCACAACAGTATCCATCGTATTGCTGTCGCCAATAAATACTCCGTATTGTCCATTTCCCGAAAGGACGTTGCCCGCAGCCGGAAGCCCGATGACATTGCTGCTGGACCCGCCCCAGATGCCGATGCCACTCAAAAGATTGGTAATGGCGGCGGTCCCGTCGGCGTTCAATCCGATGTAATTGCCCGCCACGATGTTTCCGACAGTGTTGCTACTGGTGATGGTAATGCCGTAACCGCCGTTCCCGCTGATGACATTTCCAAGGGCCGCGTTTGTTCCGCCGATGACATTGGCGTGGGCGCCGGCATCAATAGCGATGCCTTCGTAGCCGTTGGATGCAACCGTCACGCCATCCGGCGCAAGGCCGATGTAGCAGTTTTCGATGTGATTGCCGACGGCGTAATTGTAAAGAATGCTCAGGCCCGGCAAAGAAAAGTTATCAAACGCCAACCCGCGCACCGCGCAATTGCCGGAGTACAAATACAAGCCGCTAACGGTAAATTCCACCTCCGGGATGATTTGCGAACCGTCCAAGGCGACAATTGGCTGGCCGGCATAGCCAGGCTGGGTGGTCGCGTCAATCACCGTCCCGTCGGCGACCAGCGGAGGCAATTGTCCGCTGACAAAGATCGTATAGACGCCGTTGCTGAATCCCGGGTCGTTCGTAGCGATGTCAAACCTAATGGCGGTCCCGGGATGATCGTTGGCAAAGTAAATTGCCGCCCGAAGGCTTCCCAATCCGCCGTCCGCGGTCGTCGTGACAACATTGGTCAGCGGCGCCGTTGGCGGACCATAAAGATACGCCGCGCTCGCGCGATCTCCGACGCTCAACGCGAAGTTGCCGATGCGATTGTAATATTTGTAAACATATGGCGAAAGCGGGTCGATAACGTCAAGAGTCGCCGGATCGATGGAGTAAAGTGTGCGACTGTAGTGCATGACCGACTCGAAATCGTACGCGCCGTTCGGGGTGGAATTAGTGTCAATAAGATAAAGGCTGGCGGGGCTTCCGTCCCCAGCTTCGCCGCCTCCCGACTCATCGCTCAGGTTGGTGGAACTGGAACCCTGGCCGCTCGTGTAACCCTCAATGTTCGTGAAATTGACGACGATGTAGTCATCGCGGTCGATGCGCACGTGCTCATGCTGGAATCCCAAAAGATGCCCCGTTTCATGGCAAATTTGCGCGCGCGAAAGATTGTCGATTGTCATCACGGGCGGATCGCTGGCGTAGTAGGTATTGGTGCCTTCCGTGAAGTCCAAATCCAGGATGACGTAATAGGTTTCCGTTGTGCGCGGGACGAAGTGAATGTTGGCCGCCAACTCCCACTCTTTCATTCCGTCGAGATAGACAGTTTGCTCGGCGGAGGTCACATTTGTGGTGAAAACATACGGGATAATCCCACCGGGCCACGGCAGAGTATTGGTGGCGACCCCCTGGTAAAAATTCGCGGCGGAGAGCGTTTGCAAACAGCAGATCGTCCAAAAAAACAGGAACGCCCCTCCCATTTTTCCGAACACCCGGCGCGGACCGGTATTCATAATTAATCCTCTTTTTTGGCTTTGACGGCTGCCTTCTTTTTGTAGGGGGAATGTAAATTAAAATAAATGCCGCACAAAGGCAGTTCCTGCTCCGTCTGGCTAAGGATAATCGTCACCTGTTTGTCCAGAGCAATACCGTGACGCAGGTGCGGCCCCCGGCTGACATAGGCCCGGATCGCCTTGTCCATGAGCGTCATCAGCGCCTCCTTGCACTCCTCGGGCGTCTTGTCGATGCAGACGACGTGCTTGTCGTAAGACTTCAAAGCTTCCGCGATCTCGGACTGAAATGTTTCGACTGTCAAATCCATAGCTTAATCATCCGGCGACGGTTTGGGAGCCGAACGCGGTCCCAAAATGGCGCTGCCGAGCCGTATAATAGTCGCTCCTTCCTCCACCGCCACTTCAAAATCACCGCTCATTCCCATGCTAAGATGAGGCAATGGGGCGCCGAGGACGCCCTCGCACTCCTCCTTAAGTTCGCGCAACCGCCGAAACACCGGCCGCGCCTTCTCCAAATCCTGCGAGAACGGCGCGACGGTCATCAGCCCATGCATTTCAATTTTCCGCAGCGCGTTGATTTCCTTTAATTCGGCGAGCACCGCTTCCGGCGGATAGCCGAATTTGCTCGACTCACCGGCAATATTAACTTCGATCAACACCCGCATCGTCTTGGCGGATTTCTCGGCCCATTTATTAATTTCTTGCGCCAGCGGAAGGCTATCGACGCTCTGGATCATTTCAAAAAAGTGGACCGCATCGCGGCATTTGTTCGATTGCAAATGTCCGATCAAGTGCCAGCGAAGCCGGCTGGGGCAAAGCCCAATTTTCGCTCTCGCTTCCTGCACACGATTCTCCCCGAAAAGGGTCAGACCCAAATCAGCCGCCGCCCGCACAACGTCCGCCGGATGCCCTTTGGTGACGGTCAGCAAAGTGACGCCGGCCGGATCGCGTCCCGCGCGTTCGCACGCTTGCGCAATGCGCTGGCGAACGGAATCAAGGTTGGCGGCAATGTCCATAAATATGGGAGCTTAACACGGAAGGAACAACTGTCCGTCAAATGTTGGGATTTGGCGCTGGGCGAGCCAATTCGCGAAGCCCAGGCGTTCCGCAAAACTCCTTTCCTGATTTTCTGAGTTCCAAATAAAGTTTTTCCCCGGCGTCATTGCAAATTCTCAACGACCAATTCTCAATCCCGCTTTTTCCAATTCCAGTTCTTCATTTCTCTGCGCACTCGGCGTTCTCTGCGTTCTCTGCGCGCGACTCTTCGTGTGTAAACTATCTCAAACCGCCGGACTAACTGAGTCCCGCAGTCTCCGCAAATCCCCGCAAAATATTCATGCTTTGCACCGCCTGTCCGCTGGCGCCCTTGGTGATGTTATCGAGCGCGCTCATGACGATCAACCTCCCCGTCCGCGGGTCCAGCCACCACGCAATTTCAATGACATTCGTCCCGGTGACGTTCTTGGTGTCCGGCAACGCCTTTCCTTCCAGCAAGCGCACGAACGGCTCCTGCCCGTACGCCGCGCGGTAACAATTCACGACTTCTTCCCCCGTAAGTGGTTTGCTCGGAGCAAGGTAAAGCGTCGTCAAAATGCCGCGGTTGATGGGAATCAAATGCGGCGAAAATTGAATGACAACCGGTTCCCCCGCCGCTTCGCCCAATTGCTCTTCGATCTCCGACAAATGACGGTGTTTTGGAATTCCATACGGTCGCGCGCTCTCGTTGCATTCAACAAACAAATAATCGGCCTCGACTTTCCGCCCCGCACCGCTAACGCCGCTTAACGAATCCGCAATGATTCCGGCGCTTTTGATCAGCCCCGCCTTGAGCAAGGGCATCACCGGGAGCAAAATGCTCGTCGGATAACATCCCGGCGAAGCGATGAGCGATGCCGTTTTGATGCGCGCGCGATAAATTTCCGGCAAACCATAAACCGACTTTTGCAGCAAATCGGGCGCGGGATGGTCGTGCCCGTAAAACTCTTTGTAAACCGCCGGGCTTTTCAGACGGAAATCGGCGCTGAGGTCGATGACTTGACACCCCAGATCCAGCAAAGGCGCGGCGAATTCCGCGGCGACCCCGTGCGGCAACGCAAGAAAAACTATGTCCGCCGCTTTGGCCAAAAGCTCGGCCTTCGGCTCGCTGAAGCGCAGAGTTTTGGCGCGCGGTTCATTGGCGTATTTGGGGAAAATTTGCGCGACGGTTTGGCCGGCGTATTGCCGGGACGTCACGGCCGCCAATTCCACATGGGGATGCCGGAGGAGCAGCTTGACCAGTTCCTCGCCGGAATAGCCGGACGCGCCAACAATGGCGACTTTCGCTTGAGTTGTCATAACCCAGCCGATGCGCGGACGTGAGAAATCCTGCGTTTGCGATTAACGCTTGCTGTACTGGAAGCGCTTGCGAGCGCCGGGCTGGCCGTACTTCTCGCGTTCGCGCATACGCGGATCGCGCGTCAAAAACCCCGCGGACTTCAATGTTGGGCGCAACGCCGCATCGACATGCAACAACGCGCGCGCAATTCCGTGCCGGACCGCTCCGGCTTGTCCGCACGGCCCGCCGCCCTCGACGTTCACACGGATGTCGTATTTGCTGACGCTCTCAGTAATTGTCAGCGGCGAGGTTGCCATCGTCCGCAACGTATCGGTCGGAAAATAATTCTCGAAGGGCCGTCCATTAACGACGATTTTGCCCGAACCCGCGCCAAGGCGAACCCGCGCGACGGCTGTTTTGCGGCGTCCGGTCCCAAGAACTTCTTTGCTGTCTGCCATAAAAGTAAAGTTGAAAATTAGTTCGACGGCGTCAAATTGGCCGGCTGTTGCGCCGAGTGAGGATGTTCGCTGCCTTTATAGACTTTCAGCTTGGTCATCAGAACTCTGCCCAGGCGGTTCTTCGGGACCATTCCACGGACGGCGTGCGTGATCAATTTCTCAGGGTGCCGGGCGCGGATTTGCGCGACGCTGGCGTACTTTTCGCCGCCCTTCCAGCCGGAGTAAGTCATAAACTCCTTGTCGATCTCCTTCTTGCCGGTGACACGCACCTTTTCCGCGTTGATGACGACGACAAAATCGCCGGCATCAAGGTGGGGTGTATAAATGGGCTTGTTCTTGCCGCGCAAAATGTTGGCAACCTGCACGGCAAGGCGTCCGAGGACGGCTCCGTCAGCGTTCACTACGTGCCATTTACGCTGCTCCAAATGATTCTTAGGCAAATACGTCTTCATCAAAATCCCTCTTTCAAGGAGGGGTGAAGGTAGCAAAGACCCCCGTTAAGTCAATAGGTAATAATATAAAATTCGCCCTCAGGCTGGCCGAGGGGAAACAAGCTTCCCGGTTCGCCGTCCCCTATTCGCTTTTTGCGGCGGGTTTGGCGTCCGATTCGGCGGGTGCTTTGCCGGCGGCGTGCAGGCTGATGCTCAACCGCGACTTCGTCCGGTTGGCCTTGGCGCGATGAATCACACCGCGTTTGGCCGCCTTGTCCAGCGCGGAACTCAGTGTCCGCAATGCTTTCGCGGCATCGTCTTTCTTACCCGCTCCCAAAAGATCGGCGTAATTCCTGCGCAACGTGTGAAGGCGCGATTTGACCCCCTGATTTTGCGAATGTTTGCGCGCGCTATTTCGCATCCGGCGTTCGGCTGATTTCGTATTCGGCATAGTTAATTCAAAAGCTTAGCTTCTTCTTTGGAGCGCTTACGGTAGCGGAAGCCGCCACTTTGTCAACGACGGGTTTCTTCAACGGCAAGGAGGGCGCCGGCAGCTTTCGCGCCAACGGCTCAACCGCCGCCCATATCTGCCCGCTGACTCCTTCCAGACTCGCCGTGGCGTCGATGCTTTTGATGCGCCCCGGTTCCTCTATCGCAAGTTTCTTGTAACCCGCCTCGACGCGCTCAAAAAAACCCCGGTCCGCCTCTTCCATCCGGTCACGCGCGATTTCAAGGCCCGGCAGCAGCCGCGTCCGCCGGCGGGCTTCGCTCACGGCAACAGGGACCATCAACAATAATGTTAAATCCGGCCGCGTTTCTCCAACGGCGCAATCGATCAATTGCCGCACCATTTGAAAATCCAGCCCCCGCCCGTGCCCTTGATACGCCACCGTCGAATCGTAAAAACGATCGCACAAAATAATTTCCCCTTTTTCCAGCGCCGGCCGGATGATCTCGCGCACCAATTGCGCCCGGCTCGCGTTCATCAACAATAATTCCGTCTCCGCCATCATCGCGTGATTGCCGTCACTGTGTTTAAGCGTGTGCCGGATTTCCTCGCCGATCAGCGTGCCGCCCGGCTCGCGCAACTGGCGAACGATGTAACCCAATGCCATCAACCGCTCGGTCAGAATCGCGATCTGCGTCGATTTCCCACTTCCTTCGGTCCCCTCGAATGTGATGAACAAGCCTTTCATAGGCGCTTGAGCCGCGCCCCTTTCGCCGTGTCTTCGATCACCCAGCCTTTGGCTTTTAGTTCATCGCGAATGGCATCGGCCCGCTTGAAATCCTTGGCTTTCCGCGCGGCCTGCCGCTGGTCCAGCAAGGTTTCCAACTCTTTCGGCACGCCGCTTTCCTCCTGCCGCGCAATTCCAAGCACCGCATCAATCGTCTCCCACGCGGCCAGCCCCGCCGCCGCCTGATCGGGCGTCATCTGCCCGTCGGCGAGCAGGCGATTGCTCTCGCGTACCCATTCAAAAATCGCTCCCCACGCGCCGGAAACGTTCAAATCTTCGTCCAGCGCGCTTGAAAACGCTGCCACCAATTTCGGATCCGCCGCCGCCTTCGCGCTCCCCGCCGTTTCGCGCAATTTCCCAACGCACTCATCCAACCGGCCCAACGCGGTCCTTGCCCCGCGCAAACTATCCAGCGTGAAGTTGAAGGATTCCCGATAATGCGAAGTCAATAATAAATAACGGATTTCCCGCCCTAAAAATCCCTGCGTCAACAGGTCGCGCACGGTAAAGAAATTTCCCAGGCTCTTGCTCATTTTGCGCCCCTCCACCAGCAGGTGCGCCCCGTGGAGCCAATACTTGACGAAGTGCCTTCCCGGTTGTCCCACCGCCCCTTCGCTCTGCGCGATCTCGTCCTCGTGATGCGGAAAAATCAGGTCTTCGCCGCCCAAATGAAGATCAAAGCTCTCGCCGAGCGTTTTCATGCTCATCGCGCTGCACTCGATGTGCCAGCCGGGCCGCCCTTCGCCCCACGGGCTGGACCAGAAAACACCGCCGTCCGCCGGCACACGCGCCTTCCACAATGCAAAATCGGCGATGGCGTCCTTCGCGTATTCGTCGCTCGCCACGCGTTGTCCGGGGCGCATTTCCTCAAAGTTCAATTTGAGCAATTGCCCGTATTGTCCGCCCGCCGCCTGGTATTTCTCGATGCTGAAATAAACCGAGCCGTCCGCCGCTCTGTAAGCAATGCCGCGAGCCGTCAGCTTTTCGATCAGCCCGATAATGTCAGCAATATGTTCCGTGGCACGCGGAGTTTCGTGGGGACGCAGGCAGCCGAGCGCCTCGAAATCCCCAAAGAACGCCGCCTCATATTTTGCCGTGTAATCGCGCGGCGCGGTTTTCGTTTCATTGACCCGCTGGATGATCTTGTCCTCCACATCCGTGATATTCATGACATGGCGGACCTCGTAACCTTTGAATTGCAGGTATCGGCGCAGGAGGTCAGTGAAAACAAACGTGCGGAAATTGCCAATGTGCGCAAAATCATGGACAGTCGGCCCGCAGCAATATAGTCCGGCGCGCTTGCCGCCGGGGTCAAGCGGAACGAACTCCTGCACGGAGCGCGACAATGTATTGAACAATTTCAAAGCCATTGCGCATTGAGTATCCTCGCGGCGCGATTATTTCAATAGAGAACACCGGAGAAGCTGGTAAAAAACAATTTACAAGCGTGATTATCAACAGGCACAAGCTCGGGTGAAAGGTGAAAGGGTCAAACCATAGCTTTGTCCATCTTGGTGCTTGCGGCGCGGACGGGCTTGGGAGAACAATCGCTCTTGTGCCGCGCCAAATGAGAATTGAATATCCCGGGACCATCTATCACCTCCTCAGCCGCGGCGACCGCCGGGAAGCAATCTTTCTCGATGACGGAGATCGCCATGATTTCATCAAGACTCTCGCCCTGCTGGAGCGCTTGCACGGACGCCTTGGCCCAAACCACTTTGGAGCGACGCGGCGAAAGGCGGGCGCGGCGCCGGCGGAGCAGATCATTGCCGCAGAACTGCGGCGCCTCGGCTTGGCAGAGTCTCACGTGAGCGTGCGGGCGAAAACTGATCCCGATGAACTGGCGATCGCGGCGCGACTGCGAAGGGAAACAACGCTCACGATTAAAGAGATTGCCAAGCGACTACGAATGAGAAGCCGCAAGAGCATCGGTTTCAAGCTATATCAATCGGGAAAGAACCACCAATGAAGAGGAATAGACAAAACTATGGTTTGACCCCTTTTCCCGTTATGTTCCTGCGAAAACGATCAAAACGACCGCTTTTCGATCAGCAAATTGAGCAGGACAGATGGACCCCTCGCGCCATTGCTGTGCTTTCAACCGCCAAAGACCTTGCATTGCCACATCTCATTTCTGCAAGCCACATTCTGTTGGCTCTTGAGACCGGGAATCACCAAGTTTCACGTCTGCTCAAGAACTTAGCTATCTCGCCCTCGGCTATGCTTGGGCAACGCGCACCTAGTTCATGGTCGCGGAAAACAGAACTCTATCACGAGGATTTTGACCGTTCGTTGCACGAACTACCACACCTTGCGTTTGAAGAGGCTAAGGCGATGGGCGATTCCCACGTCGGGATCGAGCACCTATTACTGTTTCTAGCACATACCGGCGTGCCTGGAGTTGATTTGTCATACGCACGAATTAAACAGGAATGGCTTAGGCTCATGGAAAGAGGCTGATTTGCTTTTCAGCGCGTGGACAAATTGCGCCATAAGGATGACAGACATCTGCCCTAAGCGGAGCTTGAGGCGGGCCGAAACCCCGCGCAATGAAGCGCAAAAAGGCGCAACGGCATGGCGTGTTATTCCACGAATTTTGCGCCGCCATTGCGCCGGGGGTGCAACATGGCCGGTTCGTAAACCTCACTCGTTTTGAGACGGCACGCTGTACGTCTAAGAGCGTGTTTGAAAAGTCATTATTTCTCAGGCGAGACGTTTGAGCATAAGGCGAATCATAGCCAGATAGACCATGGTTTCGCCGGTTTTGGCTTGTCGTTCGTAGTCGCGATTGAGCCGGCGGTAGCGTCCCAAC
>DATAUD010000104.1:0-208007 GCA_036268455.1 Verrucomicrobiia bacterium | reverse complement strand
TTCTCATCGAGGATCTTTTTCCGCAATCGCAAACTTTTCGGCGTCGCTTCGACGTACTCATCCGGCCCGATGTATTCCAGCGCCCGCTCCAGCGACATCTTCAAAGGCGGGTCAAGCTGGATGCCTTTGCCATCGCCCTGCGATCGCATGTTCGTCAGCCGCTTCGCTTTGCAGGGATTCACCGGAATATCGTTTTCGCGCGCGTTTTCCCCGACGATCATCCCCTTGTAAATTTTCTCCCCCGGTTCAACCATCAGTCTTCCGCGTTCTTGAACCATATTCAACGCATATGCCATCGCCTCTCCATCTTCCATGCTGACAAGCGATCCGTTTTTCCGCGCGGCAATCTCCCCGCGGTCCGGTCCGTATTCGTGGAACAAATGGCTCATCACGCCGAGGCCGCGAGTGGTGTTCACCATGTCCGTTTCAAAGCCAATCAAACCACGCATCGGAATCAGCGCCTCGATCGTCACTTCCTCCCCGTGATGGTCCATATTCACAATATCCGCCTTGCGCCCGGAAAGATTTTCCATGATCCCGCCCATCGATTCCTTCGGGATTTCCAAAAACAGCTTTTCAATTGGCTCGAGCAACCGCCCCTCCTGGTCCTTCTGATAAATCACTTCGGGACGCGAGACGAGCACCTCGTGTCCTTCCCGGCGCATTTGTTCGACAAGGATGGCGATCTGCATTTCGCCGCGGCCGGAAACATTGAAAATATTCGGCGCGTCCGATTGCGAAATGCGCAACGCGACATTCGTGCGGATTTCCTTCGTCAGCCGTTCCCAGATATGCCGGGCTGTGACCAGTTTTCCGTCCATTCCTGCCAGCGGCCCGTCATTGACCGCGAATTGCATCTGGATCGTCGGCGGGTCAATCGGCACGAAAGGCAGCGGCTGGCGTGTGACGTTATCCGTTATTGTTTCGCCGATGAACACGTCCTCAAACCCCGCCACCCCAACAACGTCCCCGGCGTGCGCCTCGGTAATTTCGATTCGCTTCAAACCTTCGAAATGGAAAATGGCCGTGATTTTGCCCTCGGTTTTTCTGCCGTCGCCATGGAGACAAGCGGCCGGATCGCCGATCTTCACCTTCCCGCTGTAAATTTTCCCAAACGCGATTCGTCCCAAATAATCCGAGTAATCGAGATTTGCCACCAGCATCTTGAACTCCACACCCGCATGGGCGCGTGGCGGGGGGATATATTTAACAATCGCGTCAAAGAGGGGCGACATGTCGGTGTTTGGCTCCTTGATGTCGATCTTCGCGTAACCCTCCTTGGCGCTCGTATAAACCGTCGGGAAATCCAACTGCTCATCGGTCGCATGAAGTGACACAAAAAGATCGAACACCAGGTCCAGCACCTTGTGCGGCGCGGCGTTATCGCGGTCGATCTTATTAATGACGACAATCGGTTTGGCTCCCGCCTCAAGCGCCTTGCGCAGAACGAAGCGTGTTTGCGCCTGGGGGCCATCGGCGGCATCGACCACGAGCAGCACGCCGTCGATCATATTCATGATGCGTTCGACCTCCCCGCCGAAGTCCGCGTGCCCCGGAGTATCAACGATATTGATGTGATAATCCTTGTATTTGAAGGCGGCGTTCTTGGCGCGAATCGTGATTCCCTTTTCCTTTTCGAGGTCCATCGAATCCATGATGCGTTCGGTGGAGGAAATGGCCTGATTGGCGCGAAAGGTTCCAGATTGTTTGAGCAGGCAATCCACCAGAGTGGTCTTGCCGTGGTCAACGTGGGCGATAATTGCTATGTTACGGATATGGTCCATTAGTCGAGCCGGTTAATGTGCCCCGATTCCGCCAAACGTCAAGGAGCAAGTAATTCTCTGTCGCGTTTTCCGCTTTCGACGCCGATGGCGATTTGGCGCCTCCTGTTTTAAGACTGGAATAACTTTTAAAACGAGCTAAAAATAACGCCCTATTTCATGTGCAACCAGCTATGCCACGGATATTTAAAAGCTTAAAAGCATCGCTCGCAAATTTTCGGATTCACGCATAGGCTTGCCAAGCTTGCATTCATGACGCCCGAACAACAAGCCCGCCAAAAGATTAACGCGCGGCTTCTCGCGTGTGGATGGGTTGCCGGATGAATTGAATGAGGCTCTTGCCGCGTAACATTCTCTTGCTGTGAATATTAAAGAAGTCATTACCATTATCAATCAGATGGAGGTTGACGGGGCGATTGAACGGTATGCTATTGGAGGCGCGGTCGGTGCGACCTTCTATCTTGAACCCGTTGCAACACTGGACGTTGATATTTTCGCGGGCATCAAACCTGTGCCAGGGTCGTTATTAGTAAGTTTGCAGTCAATTTTCGATTACCTCAAGGCGAAGGGAGGCACAGTGGAAGGTGAATATATCATCATTGGTGGCTGGCCTGTCCAATTCTTAACGCCGGGGACTCCGCTGGCGGAAGAAGCATTACGCGAATCAGTGATCCAAGATGTGGACGGAACACCCGCCCGTGTCTTTACCGCGGAACATCTCGCTGCCATCGCCCTTCAAACGGGACGCGCCAAGGACAAAGCGCGTCTTCTCCAATTTGTCGAGGCCGCGGTGCTCAACCCGGTCCGTTTTAAAGACATTCTCACTCGACATAGCCTGCTTGACGCCTGGCGCAGGTTTGAACGACAATTTCCAGGTGATGTCCCATGAGCGTTGACCTGCAAAAGATTCTCGACAGCAAACGCGCCTTCCGGCGCAAGCTTGCGGCGCTCCCAGTGACGGAAAAATTACGTATGCTTGACGCGATGAGGGAGCGTGAACTGGCGATTCGCCGAAATGTGGGGACATCAGGCTTGGGTCTTCGCGAGGAGTCCGCGCCTTACCGGAGCAAGCCATAGTGAGATACGTCTCTTTCAGGCGGCAGTTTGATATTTCAAAGAAAAGCTGACTTTGCTGGCTCAACCGCCCGAGGATCCGGAACCAACTTTTTCAATCTAATCAATCTAACGGACCTTTTCCGCCTTGGCGATCTCCTCCCATGATGGGGCGCGCCAGATGTGCAACATTCCATTCCAGTTGCGCGCGGCGATCATGTTGCCGTCTGGCGAGAAGCAGGCGCCCGCGAAAAGCGATCCTTTTCCTTCAAACGTTCCGACATCCTCGTGCGAAACGGCGTCCCAAATCTTGATCGCTTCCCTGCCGTTGCTGCCAGCCACTATCCGCCGGCCATCAGGGGAGAATGTCACCGAGTGTAATCCCAGGAGGACGCCTCTGAGAGTGTCTATGTTCGCTAAAGTCCGGCTGTCCCACAACGACAGCGATCCATCTTCGCTTGCGCCCGCAATTGTCCCTTCGTCCGGCGAGAAAGCCAGCGCGACCAGTTCCGCGGGGCATTTCATTCTGCGGCGCGACTTGGGATCGCTGGTCGAAATCACTTCCATTGTATGGTTGTGATTGATCCTGACGGCCAGAAGCCCGCTTGCCGAGGTTGCGCTGATAATAGACAGAGCGTGAGTCGCGTCTTCTTTTAACTTCCACTGTGCTGTTTTCCGCCAGGTTGCGGCGTTCCATTCGTTGACGCTGTTATCGGCTCCAGCCGTCAACAGGCTTTGGCCGCCGCGCAGGAAAGACAGTAAAACAGTTTGACCCGCATTCGCGACGAAATTGGTGACGCGGCGCCGGTCCGGCAAATCCCAAATCCCAACATGCCCGGAATAATCCGCTTCGGCGAGGAGTCGTGAATCAGGCGAGAACAGGAGGCGGTTGGATGGCTTGGTAAGTCCCATATCCGGCGTCAGGAGCGGGCGGAGCGTCCCGGCATCATAAAGTTTAACCGCGTCGTTTTCCACAACGGCGATCATCCGGCTATCGGGAGAAAATGCGGCACTTCGGATGAAACCGGGGTGGTATTTGGGGTCGATGGTTTGCCAGTCGGGGGCGCGAGCGGTCATCGAGGCCATGTCCCAAAGCATCACTGTGCCGTCTTTGCCCCCGCTGGCAAGGGTGCGGCCATCACGCGTGACATCCAGGGACCGCACGTCGGTGAGATGACCACGGAAGGTTCTCACCGCATGGCGGGCCGCCACGTCCCACAATCGAATGGTTTGGTCGGCGCTGCCGGAGACGAGCCTGCCATCCGGCAAAAACTTCAGGCACGTGATCCAGCTTCGGTGTCCTTCCAATTGGCCAATGACTTCCCGGGTCTGGACGTTCCACAATTTGATGGCGCTTTCCGTGTAGCCTCCGCCTGTCGCAAGAATTTTGCCATCGGGTGAAAAAGCCAGGGCCGTGGTGAGCTCTTCCGTCGCCGGAAATGTCCAATCCGCCCTTCCGTGCGTCAAATCCACCACTTGCACGGTTTGGTTTGAAACGGCATACGCAATCGTATTGCCATCCGGCGCGGCGGCAAATTTCGTTCCAATCCAATTGTTGAAAATGTGCGCGGCGAAATTGGTCACCAGCGCGCCTCTAGCTGTGTCCCAGATTGCGATGTTGTTTGTTCCCGGAATCGTGGCAGTCAACAAACGCTTCCCGGAGATGAAAGCCATGTCGTTCAGCCCCTCGCCGACGGGCAGTCGGCTGGCTTCCGTGCCGGAGTTACTGTTCCAAATAATGATGTTGGTGTGGTCCTGGTAAGCCAGCAAATCTGTGTCAGGCGCGAAGGCCGTTCGCGCGACGCGCTGGAACCCATCTTCGCCGAGAAAAATTACCTTGTCGGTGGCGACATCCCAAACAGAAACATCGCCCGCCTCCGTTGCCACCGCCAACAGCCTCCCGTTCCTGGAGAACGAAATCGAACTTAAAAGATTGGTGCGCGCGCAAAGCGTGGATTGCGCATCGCTTCGACAGAATTGCCACAGATATCGCCACTCCCAACCGCGCAAGTCTTCCTGGCCGGGCCGCGGCCGCTGCTGATTGAGCAGGTCCACAGCCCGGCCAAGATTATCGGATTGAAGCGCCTGCTGAAGCAGATTCATGCTGACGGCGTACGCCTTTCGTCGGGCCGCCAATTCCTGTTTTTGTGCTTCTTGGCGCAAACGGTTTTGTTCACGTTCCGCCCGGCTTTTCTCCACGAATTGCCAAGTGGAAAGGGCCACGCTGATAACAAGCGCAACTGCCACCGCCGTCGCAGCCGCTACGGCCAGCCTGTTCCTCTGAACCATTTTCTGAAAGCGATAGAAATTTCCCGGCGGTCGCGCGAAAACGGGTTCGTCATCCAGATGTCGTCGCGTGTCCATCCCAAGGGCATTAGCCGTCTCATAACGGCGGACGTGCTCTTTCTCCAAAGCCTTCATCACAATCCAGTCAAGGTCGCCTTGCACCAGCTTTTTCAGCTTTGCGGCTTCGACGCGCCGATGATTGGCCGCCGCCGTCAATTCTTCCTCCGTCAAACCATCCAAACGTGTCGAAGGCCGCGGAGGTTCCTGCTCACGAATGACACGCCGCATCTCATCAACGCCCGATTTAGTCATCGACCTGGCGTCGAACGGAAGGTGACCTGTCAAAAGCTCATACAACAGCACGCCTAATGAATAAATATCGCTTCGAGTATCGATGCCGGACGGGTTCAGACCGGCCTGCTCCGGGCTCATGTAGGCTGGTGTCCCGATGAATTGCTCAAATCCGGTGAATACCGTTTTATCGCTGAACGGCTGTTGCGTCGCCTTGGCAATCCCAAAATCGATCACTTTGGGCTGCGGCACTCCGTCGTTGAAGACGACGAGGATGTTCGAGGGCTTGATGTCGCGGTGAATGACACCTTTTTGATGCGCATGCTGAATCGCGTTGCATACCTTGACGAAAAGCTCCAGCCGCTCGCGTATTGAAAGTTTGTTCCGGTCGCAAAACTCGGTGATTTTGATTCCTCGAACCAGTTCCATCACAAAGAACGGCCGCCCGGAATCCGTGGCGCCGGCATCCAACACCTTTGCGATGTTCGGGTGATCCATCAGCGCCATCGCTTGCCGTTCCGCTTCAAACCGCGCAATGACGTTTTTGGTGTCCATTCCGAGCTTAATGACTTTGACGGCCACGCGCCGGCGGACGGGTTTATCCTGCTCGGCCATATAGACGACGCCGCACCCGCCCTCGCCGATTTGTTGAAGGAGATTATAGCGGCTGATTCGGTCTTCCGTTTCTTCCCAGGCCAGTGTTTGACTTGAAAGCGCCAGAAACGAAGCGTCGGATTGCAGCGCCAGCTCAAACAAGCAACGAAGACAATGTCCACCAGGAGCGCCCAAGGTGAGATCTGCCCCGCATAACGGACATTTCCGCGATGTCAGCATTCCAAATTGGTTTTCTAAAGCATTCCGCCCTGAAAGTTACAAAATTTCCCGCGATTCGAGCCGCATCTCCTTGCCTCACTGCGAGAGCGCCGACAATAGGTAACGAACTTCCTCATCGAGCGACGACGCGTCGGCTACCGTGAGTCCGACCTCGCGCCTCAACAGTTCGCCAAATCGCCTGCGCAACCGGTGCAAGGCCACTTTCACCGCCCCTTCACTCGTCCCGAATTCGCCGGCCAATTCCGTGTACAATCCGGCAGACACGTCCTGGGTGAGCAACGGTTCCACACGGGCCAGCAGTTTGGAATTGTGGAGCGACTGGTATTCCTCCCGCAGATTCGCAAGCACCTTCTCGACGAGCGTGGAGGCCCAGCGACGGTCAAAAAGCGTTTCTGGCGGAAGGGTTGCTGACGGTTCGTTTCGGTAAAGACCGTCGGCGGTTGCCTCATCGAGGGAAACAATCTGTCGCCGGCCTCCGCGTTTCAATGTCTTCCGGCTGTCCCATTCGTTGTTCAGGAAATTCGTTAACACGGCCAAAAGAAAGGAACGAAATCTTCCCTTGTCCTGATCCACCTTCTTCAAGGTTTGGTCCTCAAGCAGATATGCGAAAAACGCCTGCGTTAAATCCTCAGCTTCATGGACATCAGATCCCCGTCGCCGAATGAATGCGTAAATGGGATACCAGTAATTGCTGCACAGCCAGTGCAAGGCGATGAGGGCCTTTTGGTTGTCCTCGGTTCCCGCCTTGAGAACCTCGCTCCATTGCGTGGTGACGAATTGGTCCTTCCGTTTGGTTGCCGAACCTGGCCATGCCTCCTCGTTCTCTCGTTGGTTTCCCAAGGCATCGTCGGTCATCGTACCCATTGATAATCAATCTCTCCCACGTTGGCAATTGAAATCAGGTTTCTCGGTGTGAGGTATTCCCGCACAAGAAAAGTTTTTTACATTCGGTGTAACCCTTCCCGGCCAATCCTTTTGTAAGTCGGTAAAGACGGGGAATCCAAAACCAAAAAGGACAATTCAATGAAAACCATGTTAAATTGGCTTGCGTTCGCAATGCTGCTCACCTTCAGCATTCAACTCTCAACAATGGCCCAGGGCACCGCGTTCCTGTATCAAGGCTCGTTGATTAGCGACGGCTCTCCGGCCGATGGCAATTTCGATCTTACCTTTGCTTTGTTCGATACCAACAGTGGTGGAAACGCCATCGCGGGGCCAGTGACCAACCTCAACACCTCCGTCAGCAACGGTCTGTTCACCACAACTATTGATTTTGGCCCAGGCTCTTTCCCGGGCGGCAGCAACTGGCTGGAAGTCGCCGTCCGCACTAATAGTGGCACCAGCTTCATCACGTTGTCGCCGAGACAGCAAATGACCCCGATACCTTACGCTATCACCGCCGAGAATCTCGCCTCTGTCGTTTCGGATAACTACATTATCCCCGGGGAATATCAGACAATCGGCGGGGGAGACGCCAATACGGACAGCAACTATTTCTCAACCGTGGGCGGCGGCTCCTTGAACTCCGCCACCGGCGCAAACGCGGTTGTGGCGGGCGGCGAAGGGAACGTCGCCTCTGGCAACACCGCAACCGTGGGTGGCGGCTACGCTGACTACGCTACGGGCCAATACTCCACAGTCGCCGGCGGCAATAACAATTTCAGCAGTAACACTTTTTCGACCGTTGGGGGCGGTTTCTACAACCTTGCCGAAGGTTATGCGTCCGTCATCGCCGGAGGCTACGAGAACGCGAGCAAAGGTGATTATTCCGCGATAGGCGGCGGCTACGACAACACCGCCAGCGGCCTCTATTCGACGGTGTGCGGCGGCTACCAGAACGTCGCCGCGGGGAGCTTTAGCCTCGCGGCGGGATATGGGGCCCAGGCGTTGCAATACGGCTCGTTTGTCTGGAACGACGAGAGCGGCGGTAATTTCGTTTCATCGACCCCAAATTCGTTCTACGTCCGCGCCAATGGCGGTGTGCAGTTCAACTCCACTGCCGGAATCCAGCTCAACAGCACCGGGGGAATCACGCTTGCCGGTGACATGCACATCGGCACGAGTTCCTCCGACTACCACCACTTCTCGTTCGGCGGCGGAAACTCTTACGGCTATATCTACGGCTCTTATCCGCTTCTGGGCGATGGCGTCCACATGGGCTACAACTGGTATTCCGACGCCAGCGGCGCCGGTCATGTCGTTAATAGTGGCGGCGGCACCTCGCGCATCTCCGCGGGCTATGGGGAAGTGCGTCTCTTGGTCGGCCTAGCCAACGCCGCGCCGAATACGCTCAGAGTGGACGCCACCACCACCGGCGTGTCGGTCTATGGCACCTTCAATAACAGCAGCGATCGCAACGCCAAGCAAGATTTCGCGCCAGTGAGTCCGTCGCAAATTCTGGACAAAGTCCTGCAATTGCCCGTCTCGGAATGGAGTTATAAGACGGATGCGGCAACGCGGCACATTGGCCCGATGGGCCAGGATTTTTATTCCACCTTCAACATCGGCACCGATGAAAGGCACATTGCGCCCATCGACGAAGGCGGCGTGGCGCTTGCGGCAATCCAGGGCTTGAACCAGAAGCTCGACGAAAAAACCGCCCAGATTCAAACCTTGGAAAAGAAACTCGATGATCTCCAAGCCCTCGTAAAACAGCTTTCAGCGCAGAAGCGGGGCTCATCGCGACAGTAGCAACAACCAAAACCAGTCACGCAATATCTCATGCCTTTTTTGCGGGGGGATTGTCAATATACCCGTGGAAAACAGCGTGGCATGACAAAAATCGAGAATAGAGGACGGCGGCTTTTGGAGCATCGCGGATTTCCGATGGCTCTGGCGCTGGCTGCGGTTGTTTTGATGCTGCCTTCTTTGCAGGTAGGGTTGACAGGGGATGATCTTATCCAGCGATTGAATCAGTTTCCTCCCGATCAATTGCCGTCGCGCATTCTGGACACGGGCTTTGTGGCGAAGGGTTCGGGACAGTTGGGGACGGTGCTGGGCAATTTGTTCGGTTATGTCCACGGAAAGGAGGCGGCGATCAAGGCCATGGATTATGGGATCGCGCCGTGGTGGGCTTCGGAGGGGTGGACAGCTTCTTTGTGGCGGCCAGTGACCGCGTTTACTCACTGGTTTGATTATCGGCTGTATCCCAATTCGCCGGGACTGATGCATGCGCAGAATATCGCGTGGTTCGCTCTGGCCGTTCTTCTGGTGGCGAAGATTTACCGAAGGATCGAGGCTTCAATGGGCAAGTCCGCCGGTGCCGTGGCTGGCTTGGCGGGTTGTTTGTGGCTGCTGGACAAGGATACTTATTGCCCGGTGGCGTATGTCGCCAATCGTGGTTTCTTCATAGCGTTGGTTTTTGGGCTGCTTTGCTGGCATGCGCACGTTCGGTGGCGAACGGAGAAGTCCTGGGTGTGGATGTGGCTTTCGGCTTTGTGCCTGCTGCTGTCGGTTCTGGCCGACGAGGGAGGAGCGTCCACGTTGGCCTTTCTGCTGGCATACGCAATTGTGCTGGAAGCGGGTGGGTGGCGTCCACGACTGGTAAGTCTTTTGCCGGCCATCCTGGTTATTATTGGTTGGAGGGCGGTTTATGTGGGCTGCGGTTTCGGGGTGAGGAATTTTCCGGGTTATGTTGACCCGGAATACTCGCCGTTGGTTTTCCTGAAGGATATTTTTCCGAGGATGAACGCGCTGCTCGGCGGGCAGTTGACGGGGCTGCCGCCTGAATTGGCGATGGCGCTGAACGCAAAGTGTCAAATGATTTTGGCGCTTTTGTTTGCGGCGTTCAGTCTGATTTGCGCGGTGGTTTTCTGGCGAGTCGTGCGCCGCGATGCGGTGGCGCGATTCTGGGCGGTGATGATGCTGCTGGCCCTCGTGCCCGCGGCAACGGTCGCTCCGTTGAGCAAGAACCTTGGGTTCGTTGCGGTTGGGGCGTTCGGAGTGATGGCGTCATTTCTGGCTGGTTTTGCCCGCCGACGGGAGCGGGCGGCGATGGCGGGGCCACTGCGGGTGATCTCGTGGTGCGTGGCGGTTTGTCTGGTGGGGGCGCACGTTGCGGGGGCAATCGGGGCCAGAATTGTGATGGGGCTTGGAAGCCGGTCCGTTCCAAAGTGGACTGCGATGGCCTGTGATTACGAACCTTCGCTGGACATTGGCGAGCGGGATATTGTGGTGATAAACGATCCGACAATTGCGAGCGCTATTGTGCCGTTTTATCGGGCTTATCGCGGCGAACCGCTGCCAAGAAGCACACGAATCCTGGTGCCGGGGAGTGTCCCTTTCGAGGTGACTCGGACTGATGCTTCCACGCTGATTCTAAGGGCCAAAGAATCTGACCTGTTTGACTGCCCCGACTTGGGGCCGATTCAGTTGTGCTACGCCTGCAAATCCTACAACGACTTCGTTTTTGGCGGATTAACCTGGAAAAAAGGCGACCGTGTGAGGAGAAAAGGTTTCGTGGCGGAGATTCTGGAAGTCAGCCCAAGAGGCGAGCCGCGCTCCATGGCTTTTCGCTTCGAGAAACCGCTTGAGGCTGACGGCAGGGTTTGGCTGTTTTTTGACTGGCACCGAGGCGGGCATCGGCCTTTTGTGCTGCCGCGGATTGGGGAAACTGTTGCGGTGGCGGGACCGAGGATGAATTTCGGCAGAATCATAGAAGAACATTTGGCGCCGTGACTCTCCAGTGTGTATGCCATCGCCATCGCAGGGATCATGGTTTGGCCGCTTTGGTGGATAAAAAGGCAACTGCACCAGCATAGAAATTGAAGGGACCACCGATCCTGCCAGCGTGACCAACACCGATGGGCAGCGCGTCCGAGACCCGCACCGCCGGACTAATATCAGGGTTGCCGAGTTCGCCCGGTTTGGCTCGACATTAGGGCGGGGGCGCGGTTTACTTCGGTATCAAACACATTAAGAGTCATCCGTCCGTCTTCGCCGTTTGCGACGGCGCGACAAGTCCGCCTTCGCCAATCAATATTCCGGAAAGCATTTGCGGGTGAAGTGGTCTGAGGACGTTATGCCGATACATATCACGGAAATCGTTTCGAGGAGCGGGCAGGGGATTACGAGGCCGTTTCTTTGTCGCGGGGATGACGGGAAATTCTATTACGTCAAAGGGAACTATGCCGGACGCAAAGCACTTTGCGCGGAATGGGTGGCCGGTAGGCTCGGGGAACGCTTGGATCTTCCAATTCCACCATTCGTGCAAGCGTTTATCTCTGACGAAATTGTTCGATATAGCGCCCGAGACGATATTGCTGATTTGGGCGCCGGCCTGGCTTTTGGTTCGGAAAAGGTCAATAACACCGACGAGCTTCGGCTGCCGTTGGCCGACAGCATCGACAGGCGCTTGTGCGCGAAGATTCTTTTGTTTGACTGGTGGACATGCAACGGGGACCGCACGCTCAGCGCGCACGGTGGGAATCCAAATTTGCTATGGTTTGCCAGGGATCGGAAAGTGATTGTCATTGATCACAATCTTGCCTTCGAAGAAACAGAAATGGAAGGGTTCTGGCGCGACCATATTTTCCGAGAGGATGCGGGCGCATGGGATCAGGCGTTCCAAGAGGAGATGGTCCCCCTGCTTCGTCGCGGTTTGGAGGACCTGCCTGAGTTTTGGCGGGAGTTGCCGTTGGAGTGGACGGAGGCGGCGGCTGGTCTTACATTAGAGGGGTTGAGAACTTTGTTGTCGCGTTTTGAATCTGATCCGCGCACATTTTGGCATGTACAATGAACGAACTGGTTTGTAATTTCGCGGTGGCCCGCTTTCTTCCGTATCGGGAGACGGCTGAATTCGTGAATTTGGGCGTGGTAATCTCGTGTCCGCAGACCGGTTATTTCGATTTTTTGTTTGAAACCCGGAAACATAAGCGAGTGACGGATTTCTTTCCGGAACTGGATTTGGAAGTCTTGAAGACTGGCATGAGGGCGCTTCATCTGGAATTGGGACGCCTCAGGATGGAAGATAAGTCAGGACGAGTTACCCCGCTTCTCTTTAACGACGCGATCAAGGAGGGCCAACAAAGCTTTCGAGAGTTGGTTCGGGTGCGCGAATCGATGTTTTGCTTCGGCGAAATCGGGACTACGATTGCGGGTGACCCGGGAGAGAAATTGAAGCAGCTTTTTGCGTATTACGTAAAGCGCCAATTCGCGCAGGACCGGGAGTACCAGGAGATCATCATGCGCGACCAACTGGCCGATTTCCTCCGGCGGCAGCGTCTTGCGCACTTTTACCATCCGCGAGTCGTGGGCGACGAGGATTACCATGTTGCACTGCCTTTCGTTTATGAGCGGGAGGGCCGGGCGATGAAGGCAATAAAGCCTTTGCATCTGGACAAAAAAGAGCCAACGGAGATTTATCGACATGGTGACTCCTGGATTTCGACCACACGGCGGCTGCGCAAAGCCAACAAATTACCAGAAAAGTTCCTCTTTACAGTGAAGTCGCCTAAAACAGACGCGAAACGGATGACGGCGGCAAAAGCCGTCTGCGAGGAACTGGGCAAGCTTGAGGTGTTCGTGACGCCATTCGGGGAGCAAATCCATATCCTGGATTTTGCGCGCATCAATTGACGGGGATCGGAAGGAATCGCTACATCGATATCGCATGAGTACGGCATCATGCTCTTCTGTCGAAGCCATGGAATTACTGCTACATTTTGCGGGATGATGGGCTTTCGTAGGGGGATTTTGTAGAGTAGTTGAGCTTTTTACTATTTCTCACTGGCGGAAGCAGAAGAAAGAACGAGTTGAGTTTTGCATTTCTAGCTCGACATGAAGTTGGGAGGTGTGCTTTATTTGCGGTATCAGCACATGAGTGGCCACTTCGTCTTCAAATCCCTGGTTAAAATTGTCGTCTTGGGCTTTTTTGCTTTTGCGGGGGCGGCTGGGATGGCCGGGACCCAGCTTGCCAGCGGGCTTTCCCCATCCACAGCCGTTTCCAACGTCGGCGGCGGGGAGGCTTATAGCTCTGTCGTCACGCCCGATGGGCGTTTCGTAGTGTTCTGCAGTACGTCGGATAATCTCGTCGTCGGAGCGGGGGGATTGCCGCTGCAAGAGGCTGTTCCCGCCCATATGAATGTGTTTGTCCGCGACCGTCAAACGGGGACGACTTTGCTGGTCAGCGGAAATGTCACCGGGTTGGCGGGCGGCAATGGGGATTCGTTTCCGGATGCAATTTCGGCGAATGGCCAGTTTGTGGTTTTTGACAGCGTCGCCACGGATTTGATTGCGGGGAATACCAATACGATCAGGAATATTTATGTGCGGGATGTCGTAAGCAATATTACGACGCTGGTCAGCATCAGCACGAATGGCGCGCCGGGCAATGGGGATTCGCGGGAGGCATCGGCTACCATTACGCCGGATGGACGGTATGTGGCGTTTAGCAGTCTTGCGACGAATCTTGTGGCCAATGACGCCAACGGCATTGAGGATGTTTTTGTGCGCGATTTGACGCTCGGCATTACGACGCTGGCAAGTGCGGGCGCCCAAAAGCCGGCGGGCAATGTCACTACTCCGTTAACGGCACTCAGCGGTTCGGAATTCCCGATCCTTTCGGCGGATGGACGGTATGTGGCGTTTTATAGCACGGCATTGGGACTTGTCCAAACGGCAACGAACCCGGGGGAACTTTATGTCCGCGATCTTGTGCAGGGGACGACCGCGTGGGTGAGCGCTAATGCGCACCAAATCAATCCTTCCGGGGCCTCGGCTAATTATGCGATGACCACGAATGGACAGTGGATCGCTTATCAAAGCATAGGGGGAACCAAAGGCGGGCTGGTGTTGCGCTATAATGTGTTGACGCAAGCGTCGGACGACATTTCGACGAACGGGATGGTGGCGGCGACGTTGGAGCAGGTTTCGCGCAACATCGATATCAGCGCCGACGGGCGGTTTGTTGCGTTTACGAAAACGAATACCGGGGTTGGGGCGTCCATCGAATTGTGGGACGGACAAAGCGGGACGACGTCGTTGATCAGCGGGGGAACGGCGGGAGCGTATAGTGACTTTCCACGAGTTGACCAAAGTGGACGACATGTTGCATTTCTCAGCGAAGACGCGGCGCTGACGACGAACAGCGACGGGAAGGAACATATCTATTTGCGTGACACCACCACGGGCAACATCCAATTGGCGGATGTGGGCACGAACGGGGTCACGCCCATTTCATCCATCATGGTTCCATTTTATTTTAGCGCGGGCGGGAGCGTGATTGCGTTTGATTGCTGGGACGGGGCGATGAGCATGAATCCTTACAAAAACGACGCTTTTGCGCGGGATTTAAACGCAAATACAACAGAGATTATTTCGGCGGCAGCGCCGGGGATGCCTTCGGTCACGCCGCTTAATTCCGGCGGGCTGACAGGGATTTCAGTGAGTTCCAATGGGCAATGTGTGGCTTTTGTCTGCGATTGCGGCGGAATGGGCGGCATCAACTCGAATGGCTTTTGGGACGTTTACCTGCATGACTTGGATAGCGGATCAAACACGCTGGTATCGGTGAGCGCCGACGGACTGAGTTCGGGGAATGGGCTTTCATACGGACCGGTGATCAGCGGTGATGGGCGTTACGTTGCGTTCACCAGCGGGGCGACAAACCTCGTTGCGAATGACACCAACGGCACGACTGACGTTTTCCTGCGTGATCTTCAGGGGGGATCGACGGTGCTGATCAGCCAGGATGTAACCGGCTTGGGCGAAGGCAACAGCAATTCGCTGGCACCGCAAATCAGCGCGGATGGGCAGAAGGCGCTGTTTTTCAGCTATGCGAACAACCTGACAACCAACCCAAGCGTGCGATTCAGTGGCGAGAACATTTTCTGGAGGGACTTGCAAGCGGGGATTACTTACGCGATTACGACGGGCGGGACGAATCCGGTGGCGGCCATGACGCCGGACGGAAGCAATGTGGTCTTTAGCGTCAGCCAGCAATTCTGCTTTTGGAGCGCGGAGACCCATTCGGTGACGGTGCTGGTGACGAGTCTCAGCAGCATCCCGGTGGAAGTGAACGTGAGCGCGGACGGAAGCCGGGCGGCCTTTGAAACGTCCGTCAACTGCTATGCGGTTGACCTTCTGGCGCGGACGAATTTCGTGCTGGGCACATTTTTACCGACGTCGCAAACACATTCGCAATTCAGCGCGGATGGACGGTATCTCGCGTATCTGGCGAGCACTGCGAAGACATCAAACCAAGTGGAACTTTATGATTTTCAGAGTGAGACGAACATTTTAGTGAGCCAGGCTTATAATTCAACGAGCGGCGGCAACAGCAACAGCGATTCGCCTGCCACCAGTTCCGATGGGCGGTATGTGGCATATCGGAGCGCCGCCACCAACCTTGTGCCCGGCGACACAAACGGAGTGCCGGATGCGTTTTTATACGACCGCCTGACCGGAGGGACGACTCTTATCAGTGTGAGCGAGCTTGGTCCCCGCTCCGGGAACGGGCGTTCGCTGGCACCTTTCTTCAGCGGCGACGGGCAGACGGTGTTTTTCACAAGCTGGGCGTCGGACCTTGCGCCTGGTGATTACAATGAATCCAGCGACGTTTTTGCGGTGTCGCTTGCGACGAATGGATTGGCAACCGAGCCTTTGAATTTCACGGGAATTCTTACTGGAATGACCAACGGACAATTCTCCGCGAGCCTGCCATTGACGCTGACATGGAGCGCGTTGTTTGGGGCGGGGTATGAGATTGAGTTCAAGAATAATTTGACCGATCCGCAATGGCAGCTTCTCACGAATCACCCGACTGTGGTGGGAAATCAAGGAAGCGTCATCGACTTCGCGCCTAATGCCGCGCAGAGATTTTATCGGGTGGTTTCGTTTTGACGGCGCAAAAGCTTTAGCTTGAAGAACGCAAAAGATTCACAGAGAAGGAGAGATATGAATACACAGTCATCACGCTTCCCGCTCATGGGAAGTTTCGCCGGCGTGATCCTCGGTTTTGCAACTTTTTCAACAATGGCCGCGCCGCGGATTGCCAGCCAGCTTTCGTCTTCGGCGAGCGTTTCCAACGTGGGGGAGGGTGGTCATACAGTTCTGAAGTCACACCGGACGGACGCTACGCGGTTTTTTGCGGCACTTCGGAAAATCTTGTGCCAGGGCCGGGCGGCTTGGCGTTTGAAGACACCGTTCCGGCGCGCATGAAGGTTTTTGCGAGGGACCGGCAGCTACAAACCACGGTGCTGGCCAGCCCAAACGCGACTGGATCGGGAGGGGGAAACGGCGATTCGTTTCCAAGCGGGATTTCGGCCAACGGCCAGTTCGTAGTGTTTGAGAGCGTTGCCACTGATCTGTTTGCGGGAAACACGAACACAAACACGATCAAGAACGTTTACGCGCGGGATATTGTCGATAATATTACGACACTGGTGAGCGTGAGCACCAACGGTACGGAGGGCAACGGCGATTCGCATGACGCCGCGATTACGCCAGATGGGCGGTATGTCGTGTTTGCCAGCGCGGCCTCGAACCTGACGCCGGGAGACACAAACCGAATTCCGGATATTTTTGTGCGCGATCTGACTCTTGGGGTGACGACGCTTGCAAGTCCGGGCGCGGTGGCCGGGACGAAGGTGTCGCCGCTTTCGCCGAATTGGAGTTCGGAGTGCCCCCTCCTTTCCTCCGATGGACGGTATGTGGCGTTTTACAGCACCGCCATTGGGCTTGTTTCCAACGTCACGAGCGCCGGGGAGCTTTATGTGCGCGATCTGGTGAAGGGGACGACCTCGTGGGCGAGCGCGAATGCCCACCTCGTCAATTCCTCGGCCATCTCCGCCAATTATGCGATGAGCACGAACGGACAATGGATCGCCTATCAAAGCACCGGGGGAAACCCAGGCGGGCTGGTATTTCGATATCACGTTTGCGACGGGAACGTCCGACGACATCGCGACCAACGGCGCAGTCGCCGCGGACCTGGATCCGGTTTCGCGCAATATCGACATTAGCGCGGATGGCGGGTTGGTGGTGTTTACGATGACCAACACCGGCGTGGGAGGAGGTTCGTCCATCCACTTATGGAATGCGCAAACAGGGGCGACGACATTGATCAGCGGCGCCAATAGTTCAGCGCACTGCAACTTTCCGCGCTTAGACCAGAGCGGGCGGTACGTCGCATTTGAGAGCGACGACGCGACGCTGACATCGAATAGCGATGGCAACGAACATGTTTATATCCGCGACACTTCCACGGGCAACGCGCAATTGGTGGATGTTGGCGCCAACGGCGTTACGCCCGTTTCGTCCATTATGGCGCCGTTCCATTTCAGCGCGGGCGGCGGCGCGGTGGCATTCGATTGCCTGGACGGCAAATTGAGCATGAATCCGTACAAAAACGACGCTTTTCTCCGGGACTTGAACGCGAATACGACGGAGACTATTTCTGTGCCCGCGACGGGGATGCCCTCCTCAACGCCGTTAAATCCGAGCGGCGTGACAACGTCGTCGGTTTCTTCCAACGGGCAGTATGTGGCTTTTGTAAGCGACTGCGACTCGATCGTCAGCATTGACACCAACGGCTTTCCCGATGTGTACGTGCATGACATGGAGAGCGGGTCGAACACGCTGGTTTCGGTGAGTGCCAGCGGGGCAAGCTCCGGCGGCGGCATTTCATACTCGCCGGCGATCAGCGGCAATGGCCGTTACGTGGCTTTTGCCAGTTGGGCGACGAACCTGGTTGCGACCGACACGAACAATGCCAGCGACGTTTTTGTGCGCGATCTCCAAGCCGGGACGACGGTGCTTGTGAGCCAGAATGTTACCGGTACTACTTTCGGCAACACCAATTCGCTTGCGCCGCGGATCAGCGACGATGGACAACGGGTGCTGTTTTTCAGTTACGCGACCAATCTGACAACCAACCCGGTCGCCGGGCTTTCTGCTTATGGAGGCGAAAACCTTTATTGGCGGGACTTGCAGGCGGGCGTGACGTACGCCATTACCAGCAACGGCACCTTTCAGGCCGCGGCCATGTCGGCAGACGGCAGCAACGTGGTTTTTGGCAACTTAACTGGTTCGGCCTATCTCGGCGAATTGCAATTTTCCCTTTGGAGCGCCCAGAGTCATTCGGCGACGGTGCTTGTGACGTCGGTTTCGGCTCCGATTGTCGATGTGGCCATCAGCGCGGACGGGAGTCGAGGGGTTTTTGAGACCACAGGAACCAGCGGGACATCAGGAAGTTGTTATGCCGTTGATCTTTTGGCGCAGACCAACGTACTGCTTGGGTCGTTCAAGAAAACTTCGCAAACGCATTCCCAATTGAGCGCCGACGGGGTGTTTCTGGCATATATTGCCACCAACGCCACGATGTCGAGCAACCAGGTCTATCTTTATAATTTTACCAATGGAAGCAGGACTTTGTTGAGCACGGCTTATAATTTCCCAGGGGGCGCGAACGCGAATTGCGATTCGCCGGCGATCAGCGCGGACGGGCGTTATGTGGCCTATCGAAGCGCGGCTTCCAACCTTGTGCCCGGCGACTTGAACAATGGGCCCGACATCTTTTTATATGACAGCGTGACGGGTGGCACAACCCTTGTAAGCGCCAGCCAGCTTGGGCATCGCTCCGCCAACGGGTCCTCGCGCCTTCCGTTTTTCAGCGGCGACGGGCAAACGCTGTTTTTTGCGAGCGAAGCCTCGGACTTGACCCCGGGCGATTACAATGAGGCAAGCGATGTTTTTGCGCTGTCACTGACGACCAACGGACTGACGACGGGGACGTTGAATTTCTCGGGTATTTTTGTCGGGCCAGCCGGCGGGCAGTTCTCGACGAATGAACCGGTGACATTGACGTGGTCCTCGCCTTCAGGCGTTGAATACCAAATTCAGTTCAAGAATAACCTGACAGACCCGCAGTGGCAGACGCTTACCAACCCATCGACGGTTGTCAGCGGCCAAGGGAGTATTCTTGACTTGTCGCCCAATGCGGCGCAAAGGTTTTATCGGATTGTTTCGTTTTGAATTTGTCCGAATTTAATGTCCGGTCTGCGGGGAGTTGATGAACCGGGTCAATTTTGCCAATTGCTCGAATGTAATCGTGGATGTCCGCCGCCCGCACGGCACCTGGTTTGATCGGGATGAGCTTCGGCGGATCGTGGAGTTTATTCGCAATGGCGGGTTGGAAAAGGCGAGGAGCAGGGAAATCGCGGATTTGGAGGCGAGACGGCGCACGGCCTCGGCGATCCAAAATACGGGCGGGCAAAGCATTTCGCCGATGTTCGATGATGACGTCTGGCACGGGGCTTTGGGCATGGCTGCGCGCGCGGTGATGGAGATCCTGATTCGGTGAGGCGAATGCGACTTATTAACGTTGGCGTCGTGCTGGCAACGGTGACGTTGCTGGCGGGAAATTCCTGGGCGGGGGAGGGGGTGCATTATATTGCTGCGCCAGGGCCGGGGCACGGAAAACGGATTGTATTTCTGGCGGGGGACGAGGAGTACCGGTCGGAGGAAGGATTGCCGATGCTGGCAAAAATTCTCGCGACGCGGCACGGGTTTGATTGCACGGCGCTGTTCACAATCAATGCGGCGGGGGAGATCGATCCGGATTGTCTGACGAACCTGCCGGGCATTCAGGCTCTGGACACGGCGGACCTTTGCGTGATGCAGTTGCGCTTTCGCGAATTGCCGGATGCGCAGATGAAACATTTCGTGGATTATCTCAATTCGGGCAAACCGATCATCGCGTTGCGCACGAGCACGCACGCCTTCGCATATCAACGGAACACGAACAGCCCTTACGCGAGTTTTGATTGGTCGAGCCATCTTTCGCGGGGAGGGTTTGGACAGCAGGTGCTGGGGGAAACGTGGGTCAGTCATCATGGCGCGCATGGGAAGGAAAGCACGAGGGGTGTTGTCAACGACCAGATGGCTACGCATCCCATTTTGCGAGGTGTGACGCCGTTGTGGTGGCCTTCGGATGTTTATACGGTGGCGCATTTGCCGGCGGATGCCCAAGTGCTGGTTTTTGGGCAAGTGCTCTCTGGGATGAACCCGGATGATCCGCCTGTGGCCGGAGCTATAAATGATCCGATGATGCCGATTTTCTGGGTGCGCAATTACAAGGGTGATGCGGGGAAGGTTTCAAAAATCGTGACGACCACCGCGGGGGCGGCGGTTGATTTGGAGAATGAAGGGCTTCGACGGATGCTGGTCAATGCTTGTTATTGGACGCTTGGGATTGAGGTGCCGGTGAAGGCGGATGTTGGTTTCGTGGGTGATTACAGGCCGTCGTTTTTTGGGTTTGGAAAGGGAAGGAAAGCGGTGAAGCCGGGGGATTTGCGGTAGGTTTTGCATTGCGCTTAGGCCGGGGAAGTTGTACCAAATGTTTGATACCACCAAGGTTGAGAAATGAGCAAAATTAAGATTGTGGCGGCGTTTGTTGTTATCGCCGCGCTGGCGGGAGTCGTTGCGGTGCAATACCAAACGATCCAGGAATTGCGACGGGAGAACGCGGGGTTGACGCAGCAGGTCGCGGACATCGGGCCGTTGCAGGAGAAATTGACGGAGGCGCAGCAGGCGGCGGCGAATTCGGCCGGTTCGCTCTCCGACGACCAGGTGCATGACCTGGCGAAGTTGCGCAATGAAGTGTCGCGATTGCGCCAGCAGTCGGGCGAATTGACGAAGGCGCGCCGGCAAATCGAGACGCTGAATCAACAGGTGGCTTCGGAAGAGGCGGCAAGACAGGACGCGGTCGCGAACGTCCAGGCCAGCGTTCAGGCGGGTGTGCAAGCCCAGACGCATCAAATACAAAACCAGAATGCGTGCATCAATAATCTGCGGCTGATTGACGCGGCCAAACAACAATGGGCGCTGGAATTTAGAAAACAGGCCACCGATACGCCGGCGATGTCTGATTTGCAGCCGTATCTTGGCAGGGGGCCGAATGGGGAATTGCCGGCCTGCCCGGATGGGGGCGTTTACACGATCGGCACGGTGGGCGACAAACCGACGTGCAGCAATCCAGGGCATGTTTTGCAGTAGGGCGCGAACGCTGCTACATTGGGTTGGTGCAGGGCGAAAAAGTTATGAAACGGAAATGGATTCTTGGCGTCTTGCTGGCGCTGGTCGTGGTGTTCCTCGTGGCGGTCGTGGCGGTGGCATTTTCTCTCGGCGCGATTCTTAAGAAAACCGTCCAGAGGATCGGGCCAGACGCGACCAAGGTGGACGTAAAACTGAAAAGCGCCGGGGTATGGATCGTCGGTTGCAGGGTCGAACTTACGGGCTTTGTGCTGGGGAATCCTCCGGGATACAAGACACCGACTTCAATTGATGTGGGAGATGTGAGCGTGCGGGTCAAGGCGCGGAGCGTGTTTTCGAACAAGTTAATTTTGAAGAGCATCAAGGTGAAGGCGCCTGTGATTACGTGGGAAGGGGGATGGAAGGAAAATAACCTGACGAAAATCGAGAAGAACCTGAATGATTATATCGGCAGTTCCTCCACGGCGCCGGATTCGACGGCCCCCTCATTGGCCCCCGCGAAATCGGAGCGCAAGCTTCAGGTTGACGATTTGCTGATCACGGGGGCGAAACTGCAAGTCAATACGAAGCTTTCCGGCGGGCGCACGCTCACGCTAACGATTCCTGAGATTCATCTTACCGATCTCGGGACGGGGCCGGAAGGGATTACGGGAGTGGAAGTGGGGCAACGGGCTTTGCACGCGGTATTGATAGCCGCCACGACGGAGATTGCAAAAAACGCGGGACAGTTGGGGACGGAAGGGTTGAACGACGCCAAAGGCGCCGCGAAAAAGCTCGGGGACAAGTTAAAGGGATTGTTTCATTAAATCTTCTGACTCGGGTTTCGCAAAGTTTTTTGGAGAGAACGAATACAGCGGCGATTTTGGGCGGGGGTTCCGATTGAGATGCGGATGAATTCAGGCAATTGGTAGCCGCCCATCGGACGGGTGATGACACCTTCGCGTTGCAACGCTTCGAAGACGGCCTGTCCCGCGCCGACGCGGACGAGTATGAAATTGGCGGCGGTGGGAACGAATTCCAAACCCATTTCAACGAGCGCGCGTTCAAAAAACTTCCGGCCTTCGAGATTGTTCCGGCGGGTTTTTTTGACGTGAGCGGCGTCGTCCAGCGCGGCGATGCCGGCGGCCTGGGCGAGCAAATTGAGGTTGAAGGGCTGGCGTATTTTTTCGAGGGCGGCGATGAAATCGGGATGCCCGATTCCGTAGCCGAGACGCAAACCGGCGAGGCCGTAAATTTTGGAAAATGTCCGCATGAGGAGGAGGTTCGGCTTTTGGCCGGAACGAATCAGCGGAATCAGATCGAGGGGCCTGTCGAGGAATTCGATGTACGCTTCGTCCATTGCCAGAACGACATTTGGAGGTGTTTCCTCGACCAATCGGCGGACATCCTTGGGGGACGCCAGGGTGCCAGTGGGGTTGTTGGGATTGGCCACGAAAACAACCTTGGTATTGACAGTGATCGCGTTGAGCATCGCGGGCAGATCGTGCCCGTAATCTTTCGCGGGAACGGTGATCACGCGGGCGCCGAGAAGCTTTGCTACGATGGGATAAATGGCGAAGCAATATTGGGAAACCACCACGTCCACGCCGGGTCCCATGAGGGCATGGCCGAGGAATTCGATGATGTCGTTGGAGCCATTTCCCAAAATCAGGCTGGCGGGCTGGACCTTGAGTTTTGAGGCGAGCTTGCGCTTGAAATAAAAGGCGTTGCCATCAGGGTAGAAATGGGTTTGGGCGACGGCCTTTCGAATGGCCGCGGCGGCCTTGGGCGAGGGGCCGAGCGGGTTTTCGTTGGAGGCCAGTTTGATAATACGGCTCGGAGGGAGGCGCAATTCGCGGGCCACTTCTTCGATCGGACGGCCAGGTTGATAGACGGGTAGGTGTTCGAGCGCGGGATTTAGCGAGAAAGGGAGAGCCATGGGACTAGAGGGCCTTTAGAATCTTGTTGACATCGACGTGCTCGGCGATGAGGTCGCGAATGACCGATATTTTTTGGGTGTCGGCGGCGCGGGTTTTGATGTTGAGATTGTGGACGCGCGAGGCGACCTCGTAACAATCCAGCTCCGAAAGGAGGACGGGAAACGGAAGTTTCTCGATGACGCGCAGAACGCCTTCGGTGGGCGTGAGTTTTTCCGTGAGGATGATGCCGGAAAGCTCCCGGCCGGACTCGGCGGCGGCTGCGATGATGTCCTCGCGATCGCCGGGGGTAATCACCAGGCTGCCGGCCGTGAAATGACTCAGGGCGCTCTGGGCGCCCATTGCGCCGATAACGACGCTGTCCACGAATTTGCCCTCGCGCTGGCAGGTGTTCAATGCGCGGGCTTCCAAATCTTCCTGAATGGCGGCGATGGTGGGGCTGGACAAGATCCGGCGATGGGGCAGAACGCCGAGAAGGTCGAGGCCTTTGCGGCGGAACCCCTTGCGAGCAAATTCGGTAATGTAGTCGAGTTTGTCAGACGTCACTTTATTGAGGATGATGCCGATGACTTCGACGCCCTCGCGCTCAAAAACAGCCTGGTTGAGGTAAACCTCGTCAATGGGTTTGCCGATGCCCCCCTGGCTGACAATGATGACTTTTGCGCCCAGGATTTTTGCCACCTGGGCGTTGGAGAGATCGAAAACAGAGCCGACGCCGGCATGGCCGGAGCCTTCGCAGAGGACGAAATCCTTTTCCCACGCGACGCGGTCAAAGGCCTTGACGATCTTCTTGACGAGCGCGTCGTTGTTCGAGGAAAGCAAATATTTTCGGGTGAAATCCGGCTCGACGGCGATTGGACTCATGTCGAGCAACGGGCAATTGAGGCGATAGACCTGGTCCATGAGGACGATGTCCTCGTCGATTTTTTGCTCCTCGATTTCAACAAAGCGCTGGCCGACTGGCTTGATGTAGCCGATGCGTGGATAAAATTTTTGCAATGCGGCGAGCAAGCCGAGCGAGGTGGTGGTCTTGCCCTCATTCTGTCGCGTGGCCGCGATGAAAACGCGCGGAGTCGTCGTATTGAGGGTTGGCATCATTTGAGTTCGAGGTCGCGCTGTCCGGGTTCGGGAGTTGGGTAAAGTTCTTTGTAGGAGATGGATTGCAGGCTAACGATGGCTGCAACGCCGAGGACATCATGGGCGTTCGCGCCGCGGGAGACATCGGCGCTGGGGCGGTCCATGCCGAGCAAAATCTGGCCGTATGCGTGGGCTTTGGCGACGTGCTGGATCAATTTGCTGGCGATGTTGCCGGAGTTGAGATCGGGGAAAATGAGAACGTTGGCCCGGCCGGCGACGTGGCTTTCGGGCAGCTTGCGGGCGGCGATTTCGGGGACGAGGGCGGCATCGACTTGCAGTTCGCCGTCGAAATCCGCGTCGAGTTGGGTATCGTGGGCGATTTTTTGCGCCAGAGCGGTGGCAGCCTGCACTTTGCCGATGGAAGGGTGAGTCGCGCTGCCTTTGGTGGAGTAGGAAAGGAGAGCGACGCGCGGACGGATGCCGAGGAGTTGGTGCGCGAGATGGGCGGTGGAAACGGCGATGTCGGCCAATTGGGGCACAGTCGGTTCCGGGATGACGCCGCAATCGCCCATGAACAGGACGCCTTCGTGTCCGAACCTGGTGTCCTCGACTTCCATGACCATGCAACTGGAAGCGGTGGAGGCGGCGGGGGCGACCTTGACGATTTGGAAAAGCGGGCGAAGGACGCTGCCGGAACTTTGATTTGCGCCGGAAATAAAACCATCGACCTGGTGCATGGCGAGCATCATGGCGCCGTAGTAATTGGGGTTGAGCATGGTTTCGCGGGCTTCCTTTTCTTCGACGCCCTTGAAACGGCGGAGCATCTCGAACCGTTTGACGAAAGCCGGCAAGTCCTCGCTTTCGACGGGATTGATGATTCGGACGCCTTCGAGTGAGAGGTTGAGTTCCGCGGCGGCTTGTTTGATCTGTGTGCGGTCGCCCAGAAGAATGGGAGCGCCGAGGCGCAGGGAATAAAATTGGCGCGCGGCCTGGAGCACACGAGGCTCGGTGCCCTCGGGAAAGACGACCCGTTTGGGGTGGCGCTGCAACTTTTCAATAATTTTGGCGATAAATCGCATGGGGATTTAAGTACAGCACGAATGGCGAAAGTGCAAAGTGCAAAGTGCCGATGCCGCGCCAAAAGTCAGGATTGAATGCGGCCGGAGAGAACGGGACGGCTGTCTTTGTGCGAGGACGATATTTCGGAGACGCTATTCAGGAATTCGACTTTGACGTTGTTACCATCGAAACGGCACGTGACCTTGTCATGGTGCGGCGTTTCGTAGTAGCGCCACGTCATCACCCATGTGTTGTCGTCCTGCCAAACGCCACGCGCGGCGACTTTGACGGGACGCAAATCGCCAACGGTAATTTTGGGAGGCGTTCCCGGCATATTGGTTTCGCCATCCACCCAAGTTGTTGTGCCGCATTGGACGGGGTATTCCTTGTCCGCGTCTGTCAAGGTGAACTTGCAGGCGGCCGGCGAGAAATCGAATCGCACCGCGCGAACGCCGGATTCGTTGGGATCAATCTGGAAAACTTTGCCGGAAATTCCAGCGGCGGTGGGCGAGGTTTGCGACGCAGTCGGCGGCAGGGCCAACGAGGCAAGCGTGTGTTTCAATTTCGAGTGTGATGCGGCGTCTGCGGGAAGAGGAGTGTCGTTCATCGCGGGCAGCAAGTTGTCCCAAACGAGATTTAATATCCCTTGCATGTCGCTGGTTTCACTGTTGATGGCGATGACGGCATCCTGATCCGGCATGACAATCGCGAACTGGCCGAATGCGCCGTCGCCGCGAAAGGCGTTGTGACGGCAACGCCAAAATTGATAGCAGTAGCCCTGGTGCCAATCGCTCGTCTGCTTGAGTTGTTCCAGGTCCTTGCCGCCTGTCGCGGGTTGCTGGATTTTGAAAGTGGTCGCCTCGTGGATCCATGCCTGGGGCAGGATTTGCTTGCCCTTCCACATGCCTTTTTGGAGATAGAACTGCGCGAATTTTGCGAGGGAATCGGTTTGAACGCTCAAACCCCAACCGCCGGTGTTGATGCCGCGCGGGCAGGTTTCCCAACTCAAGTTGTAGATTTGCAGCGGGTTGAACAATCGCGGGGCGAGATAGTCTTTCACCCTTTTACCGGAGACTTTTTGGACGATGGCGGAAAGCATGTAAGTTGCGCCGCTGTTGTACAGAAAAACCGTGCCCGGCTGGTGCTCGATGGGCAGGCTCAAAAAGCTTTTCACCCAGTTTTCTTCCTTGGTGATGATACCCATCGAGTCTTTTTCGCGGCCTACGGACATTGTCAACAAATCTTTGACTCGCAACGCGGCCAGATTGTCGCTGATGGTGGGTGGGACATCGTCCGGAAAAAACGAGGTGACGGGAGCGTCGATTTTCAGAAGCCCCTCCGTCACGGCGAAACCGACGGCGCTGGAGGTGAAACTTTTGCTCAGCGAATAAAGCATGTGGCGGGCGTTGGGCCGATAGGGACGCCACCAGCCTTCGGCAATAATCGCGCCGCGCCGGACCATCATAAAACCGTGAAATTCGTGCTTGGAATCGGCAACGGCCTGGAGAAACGCCAGGATGCCCGCCGAAGAAACGCCTTGCGCTTCGGGTGTGCTGGACTTCAATGACGCCGCCTCAACGGCAAGGGGAAAGGTTGAAGCAAGGTTCAGCGCGGCCGCGCCAAGACCCAGTTGCCTTATAAAAGTTCTACGACGGAGTGGCATATTGGAAGTCAGGGTATCGGCGCACGACCAAAGTTCAATTGAAAGTTTTGACGATTGCCCGGTATCGACGCATGATAGGGAGGACGCATTTTACATGGCTGACTTTGATGACAGGTTATCGGTGACTCTGCCGGACGCTCTTCGCCAGCAGTTCGCCCAGGTCGAGCGCCGGCTCTGGCGCGTCGAGACAACTGTCGCGATTTGCGCGGGGATCGGCGGTTTGATGGTTTCGTTTCTGGCCATGTTCGTGTCGGATCGTTTGTGGGAAACGCCGGCGTGGCTTCGGCTGGCGCTCTTTCTATGCGGATTGGCTGTGGCGGGTTTGGCGGGCTTGGAATGGGCGCGGCGGTGGGTGTGGCAGAGGCGCGATCTCAAGGCGCTGGCAAATCTTGTGCAAAGAAAATACCGGCGGCTGGGAGACCGATTGCTCGGGATTGTGGAGTTGGCAAATGAGGAGCGGCACTTTGCGAATTTTTCGCCCGCGCTCTATCACGCCGCCATTTATCAAGTGGCGGAGGAGGCCAAGAGTTACGATTTTGGCGAAAGCGTAAACCCTGCGCGCGCCCGAAAAAGCGCCTGCGTGTCAGGGGCGCTGGCAGTTGTTCTTCTAGTGATATTTGTGGCGTTACCGCGCCCGGGTTGGAACGCGTTTTTGCGCTGGGCGGCGCCGATGGCGCAAATCCCGCGTTACACGCTTGTCCGGCTGGACGGGTTTCCGCCCGAAATGATCGTTGCGCGTGGAGAGGGGTTCGATGTTTCCGGGGTGGTCCATTATCGGTCGTTTTGGAAGCCCCGCGAAGTGTTTGCACGGTGGGCAATGCAGCAGCCGGTGGAAGGAGAAACGACCGGCGAGACGATTCATCTGCATGTTCCCGGTCAAGTTGAGGATGGCACGCTGCGGATCGAACTTGGAGACGCGCGCGCGCAAATCAAAGTCTCGCCGATTTACAGGCCATCATTGGAACAGTTGTCCGCAAACATTCAGTTGCCGGATTATTTGAAATATCCGGCTCAAACCAATTTGCTCCAAAATGGGGCGCTCTTAATGGTCGAAGGGAGCCGGGTGGCGTTTAACGGGAAGGTCAGCCGGGTGCTTTCGAACGCGGTGATGCAAACGGACGATAGCGCCCCGGCGCCGTTGAAAATTGCGGGCGAGAATTTCAGCACGGATTCGACTGAGCCGCCCGGAGCGGAAGAGGTGGATTTCAATTGGCGCGATAAGCTGGGTTTGTCCAACGCCGCGCCGGTCCGGGTTTCCATCCGAACACAGGCCGACGAAGCGCCGACGCCGGAAATTGTGGAATTGCCCCGCGAGATCGCGATGCTCGATTCCGATGTCTTGCATGTTCCCGTGCAGGCGCGCGACGATTTTGGGGTGCGGGATTTTGGGCTGATGTGGGACATGACGGCGGATTCGCCGCGGACGGACGTCGCAACGACGGAGATCAAAACGCAAACCGCCTCTCCGCACATTACGAGCGCGCAGAAGGTTTTTCTGTGGAGCCCTTCGCTGTTTCGGATTCCGGCGGATTCGACAGTGGAATTGCAGGCGTACGCGCGCGATTATTACCCGGACCGGGAACGTTCGATGACGCCGATTTACCGGATTCACGTGTTGAGCCAGGAGCAGCACGCGGAAATGGTGCGTGAACAATTGGAAGCGGTAATGGAACAGGTGGAGGAAGTCACGCGGCTCCAGGAAAAAATTGTCGCCAACCTTGCCGAAGTAAAGGATGCGGAAAAGATGCCGGAGCCGCAAAAATCGGCGCGGATCGGGCAATCGAAGTCGGACCAATTGGAGAACGCGGAGCACTTGGATGAGTTGTCCAAGGAAGGCGAACGGGCGGTGCGCGAAGCGATGAAGAATCCGATTTTCAACGAGGAAACCATCCGGCAATGGAGCCAATCGATGGACCAATGGCGGCAGTTGTCCAAAGACAAAATGCAGGACGCGGCGAAGTCGATGCAGGCGGCGCGACAAAGCGGGCAGCCGCAATCCAAGGAAATGGCGGATGCGAGTCAGAAAGCCGAGGACATCCTCAAGCAATTGGAAAAAATGCAGGGCAAGGCCAACGAGCACATGGACGATCTCCAGGCGCTGACGCTTTCGCAACGGCTGCGAAAAGTGGGGACGGAGGAAAAAGACATCGGGGGGTCGCTCGTCAGCGCCGCGCCTGAGACTATCGGATTGCTGCCGCGAGACCTTCCCGAAAAATACAAAGTTTTTGAGAATGACCTGACCCGGAACCAAGCCGGGGAACAAAAAGAAACCGCAAAATTGCAAGGCGAGATCAGCCGTTTCTTTGAGCGGACCCAGAAGACAAATTACGGCGAAGTCAGCCAGGAAATGAAAAGTTCCAATACAGTCGATGAGTTGGGCCGGTTGGGCGGGTTGATCGGAAATAACATTGGCATCGAGGCTTCCGACAATCTTGGGCAATGGTCGGACCGCTTTCAGAAATGGAGTGAGAAATTGGAGCCGAAGTCCAATGGCAAGGGCCAGGGGTCCGGGTCCGGCTCGTCCAGCCAGAAGAAGGACGATTTGACCGAGCAATTAATCGCTTTGTTGCGGTTGCGCGAAAGCGAAATGAACCTGCACGATCAAACTGCGATCCTGGACCAGGACAAGGGGCGGGCGGAAACGTATCCCAAACGCGCCGTGGCGCTTTCGCAGGAACAGGAAAAGCTCGCCGGCACCCTGGATGGCATTCATCAGAAAACGCCCATCAAGGAGCTTGATCCCGCATTTGCGCAGGTCAATGGCGCGATGAAAAACGCGGCCACAATTTTGCGCCAGCCACAAACTGGCAAACCGGCGGACGACGCGGAGATGGGGACGATTGAAGCGCTTTCCGACCTTGTGAATCTTATCAACGAACAAGCCCAACGGCCGAATCCGCAGCAGTCGCAATCCCAGAGCGACGGCAAGGCCGATGAGGAAATGCAGTTTTTATTGCAGATGATGCGCAATTCGGCGAATGCCAAGGCAATGGCGGCAAAGCCGGCGACGGGATTGAATCAAGCCGGGGGATCGACGGACCGGAGAGGCCGTGCGTTGAGCGGCAATGCGGCCGGAAAAGGAGCGGGTTCGCGCAATGTGCAACAGGCGGGAGGCACAACGGAGGAAGCGCCGGCGGAATTTCGCGAGGCGCTGGAGAATTACTATCACGGGATCGAGGAAGCGCATTGATATGGGCCGTTTATTATTATTGACATTAGCGGCGGTGTTGGCGCTGGCCCGCGGAGCGCGGGGGCAGCAGTTATACACCGGGTCGGGCGGAGGGATGGCCGCGGAGGTTGATAAAATATATCTCAAGGGGCTTGCGTATTTGCAACGGACGCAGGCCGAGGAAGGAAATTGGCCTGACGAACCGCACGGGACGGAGCCGGCGCTCACCGCGTTTGCGGTGATCAGTTTTCTGGCGCACGGAGACGACCCGAATTTTGGGCCTTACACGAAAACGGTGCATCGCGGGCTGGATTACATTTTGAAAAAGATGGACCAGGACACGGGTTACATTGGGCCGACGATGTACAATCACGGCTTCTCAACGCTGGCGCTGGCGGAATCCTACGGGGCCGTGGACGATCCGCGGCTTGGGCCGGCGCTGGAAAAGGCGGTGCGGCTGATCGTGACAGCACAGGAACAGAACGCCTCGCACGCCTGGCGTTATTCGCCTGAAGCGAAGGACGCGGACACGACCGTCAGCGGCGCGCAAATGGTGGCGTTGCTGGCCGCGCGCAACGCGGGAATTCCCGTTCCGCAGCGGGTCATTCAGAACGGGCTGGATTTCTTTCTATCGTGCCAGACGGCCGACGGGGGCTTCGGCTATATTTCACCGGTGGCGCCCAACGCGACGCGCACGGCGATTGGCTGCGTGGTGTTGGCGCTGGCGAAAGAGAAGAATTCGGCGGCGTTCAAGGCGGCGTTCGGTTTTTTGAAGACGGCGCAGCCGGACGCGCAGTATCCGCAGTATTTTCTTTATTATGCGTCGCAGGCGTTTTTCCACGGTTCGCCGGAGGCGTGGCAAACATGGAACCGGCAAAACGTCCAGTCATTGCAGGGCACACAAGGGCCGGATGGAAACTGGGACGGACAATTTGGGCCGACTTTCGCGACGGCCGGTTCGTTGCTGTCGCTGGCGCTGAATTACCGTTATCTTCCGATTTATGAAAGGTAGAGCGCGGCTGGCAATATTATTGACGTGCGGACTGGCGCTTGGCGCGGTGGCGCAACCGCAGCAATTCCAAATTGCCCAACCGGTGATCGTGCGGGGAAATTTGCAGGGAAACTTGTCCGTTACGACCGGGCAGTCGGCGCTCGCTCCGCAACCTGAGATCGAACCGAAGGGGGACGTGGTGGAATTTGTGGACGGCTCGATGTTGCACGGCCAGCTTGAGGAAATGGACATGGCGCGCGGGCTTGAGTGGGAAAGCCCGGACGTGAAGAATCCCATTCATTTTCAGCCGGGGCACGTTAATTTGATCCGCTTTGCGCGGGCGGACGCGGTGAGCCTCGCGCCGACGTGCCATTTGCGATTCGCCAATGGCGACGACCTTTTTGGAACGATCTCCTCGCTGGATTCCGACAAGCTTGGATTTAACACGTGGTTTGGAGGGACGATGACGATTCCGCGTTCGGCGGTTCGCGCAATTACGTTTTTATCGAAGAACTATAGCATTCTTTACGAGGGGCCTTACGACTCGAGCGGATGGATTCGCAGCTCGCCGCAAAGCTGGAATTACCATGATGGCTGGTTCACGAGCCAGGGGCCGGGAACGCTGGCGCGCGATTTTTCAATGACTAATTCTTCCACGGTTGACTTTGACGCGAAGTGGACGGGCGTGCTGGATTTGCAGGTGCAGCTTTACACCGATGTTCTGGACAGGATGGAGTACAACAACGGTTCGTATGTTTTGCAATTCACGGCCGGCAATTCGGCGGGCCAGATTCTATTGCGCCAATCCCGCAGCATCGGCCCGCTTCGCAGTTTCGGAATCGCACCGATGCCTTCGCTGGGCGGGAAAAACAAGATCCACGTGACCATCCAGTGCAACAAGGACGAATCGACTGTTTCGGTATTTGTCAACAATCAATTGGTTCGTGTGTGGAAGGATGACGCGGGATTCGCGGTCGCCGGGTCAGGGATTCTTTTCCAGAGCGAGGGATTTTCCGGGGGGGCGATCAAACTGGGGAACATGAAAATCAGCCAGTGGGAAGGCAGCTACGAGCCGGACACGACCATCGCCGCGACAAACGGGGATTCGATTCATTTTGTGAACCATGACCGCGCGGGAGGAAAAATCACGGAGATCAAGAATGGAAAAGTGACGCTGGCGCTGGGCGGCAAGTCGCTCAACATTCCGTTGCAGCGCGTGACGCAGATCAATTTCGCCAACACCAACGCCAGCAGTGAATCGTCCGGCCCGTGGGCGGTGCGCGCGCATTTTCCGGGAGGCGGAAGTGTATCGTTTCAATTGGAGAAATGGACGAACGAAAAGATTTCGGGCACAAGCGCGATCTTTGGAATGCTGGCTTTTCAGGCGCACGCGATTCGTGAAATGGAGTTCAACCTCGACCGGCCCAAGGACGAAGGGGTGGCCGGCGCAGCGAAGGAGTTTGAGGATTTGGATGAGTAAAACTCGCGCATTGTTACTGATCTTTGTGATTGCGCTTTGCGGCGCCATTGCGGTGCCGTCGCCGGCGGCGTCCACCAACGCCACGTCCGATTGCGTGTTTTTTCGGAACGGCGACCTGCTGTATGGCAAGTTGCTGGCGATTGATCCGCGAGAGGGCGTTCAGTGGAAGCATCCGGATGCCAGCGATCCCATCGAATTCAAGCCGGAGAGCGTTTCGCAAATTGAATTTGCGCCGGGCAAATCAAGCGCCTCCCAATCGAACGTCTCCTGCCGGGTTTACTTTGCCAACGGCGAGACGGTGGAGGGAAACCTGGTTTCTTGCGGGCGCGATGTTTTGGCAATTGACACGTGGTATGCGGGCCGGTTGAAGATTTCGCGAAAGTCGCCGCAAAATCCGGTGCAGACCATTTCATTTTTGCCGCGGCAACCGTCGATCTACGAAGGGCCGACGGGCATGGATGGATGGACGCAGGGAAACGCGGTCAAGGCGTTTGCCAACGATTCCGGGCAATGGATTTACCAGCACGGGGGATTTTACGCGAACAAGCCGGCATCGATTGCGCGGGACGTGAAGCTGCCGGACATTTCGGAAGTTCAGTTTGATCTGGCATGGAACGGGATACTGAACCTGGCGGTCGCGCTTTACACGGATTCACTGCAACCAATATTATTGACTGCCAAGGATTCGGGGCCGAATTTTGCCGCGTTCTACAGTTTGCGATTTCAAAACACGGTTGTGGTCAGCCTGATGCCCATCAGCAAAAAAGAGCCGCTTCATTCGCTGGGCGATCTTATTGTGCCCGCCCTGAACAACAAGGACCGTGTGCATGTCGATATTCGCATGAGCAAGCCGGATCATCGGATCGTTCTGTATTTCGATGGCGCGCTGGTGAAGGAATGGATCGATCCCTCCGGGTTCAGCGGGGATGGGACTGGCTTGCGTTTTGTCCAGAACGCCGGCGGGTCTGTGAAGTTGAGCAATTTGCGGGTGACGGCATGGAACGGCGTTCTGGACACTGGATCGGAAACTCCTCCAGACCCGAAGCTGGACACGATTACGACGGAAACGGGCACGAAAAGCAGCGGCGTGATTCAAAACATCGCCAACGGCCAGATTTCCTTCCAAGAGGGGAATGGAGTGACACAAATCCCGGTGGACAAGGTCAGCGCGATTGATTTTTCGGCTGTTCCGCCCGACGCCTCGAAGGCCGTTGCGGGAAGCGTTCATGCGACATTTACGCGCGGCGGGTTTATTACATTTGATTTATTGAGCTGGCGTCCGGAAGGGGTATTGGTGACAAGTCCTGTGTTTGGAAAAGCGTCGTTTGATCCGTCGGCATTCTCCCGCCTGCAATTTTCCGCGTCCGAACCCAAGAGTTAGGGTCGAACCCAAAGGCTAGCGAGGAGAAGCCCCAGTGCTTTCTTGGCGACTTTGTCAGTAAGTAACGAAATTTCCCAAAGCAACGCTTTTCATTAACGGCGAAAATGATAAGACTCTCGGCATGCCTTCGCGTTACGGTGGCTGGTGAATTGTATGGCTTTGATTTCAGCGCACTCACGCCCGAGCGGATCCGTGAATTGTCCTCGGCTCCCTACAAGAGCCTCGTGTGCCCATTCAAGCCGGTCTCACCCAACAAACCAGCGCCCAAATGCAACAAGAAAGGCGGGGTATGCTCGTTGAGGCAGTTTGTGCAAGACCAACAAGGCCGCATTAATCCGGGAGGGCTGCCGGTGGCTACCTGCCCAAGTCGCTTTTTGGAAGGTAACGTGATTGCCCAGTGGATCGGAGAAACCTTGCTCGGCACTTCAAAGCCAGTCGTAATTTCCGAACTGCCATTTCTGATGGGCGAAATTCAAGCGGAGGAGCAAGCAGATCAAGACGCTGTAGGAAAAATCGATGAAGTCCTCGTCAATATGGAGGACGGCGCGTTCCGATGGTGCGCACTGGAAATCCAAGCCGTTTATTTTTCCGGCATGAGTATGGAGAACGATTTCAAAATGATGCGGGAGTGGACAGGGCCGGGGGTTCCGTTTCCAACAGTTCAACGGCGCCCAGATTTCCGTTCATCCGGCCCGAAGCGACTTATGCCCCAACCCCAAATCAAAGTGCCCACAATCACCGATGGGGAAAGAAAATGGCAGTTGTAATCGATCGGTCGTTTTGGGATTCGCTGGGGGAAATGCGTGAAGTGAAGGATTTATCCAACTGCGAGATCATCTGGTTTGTTGTTTCGTTCGCCCCCTCAGCGGATGGCCGTTTCTCCCTCAAGCGTGACGCGACTCATTTCACCACGTTGGATAACGCGATTGAGGGACTTACTGGCGGAACGCCAATATCGCTTGAGCGTTTCGAGAGCCAGATCCGCGCCCGTTTGCCCTCCTGAGCCAGGAAAGATCCTTGCCTATTAGAAGCTCAGTCATCTCTGCATGATGCGTGTTCTTCATTGCGATAGCCTGGGTCTCAAAACCGAATTCAGCCGCTAGCGAGCCGATCTCGCGAGTTCGGTCATAGGTCATAAGGACGTCGCCTTCGACTCCGGCAAGCAGTCCCATCAAGCTCCGATGGTCAACCTGCCAGTGTAAGTAGAGTCGTCTCGATGCGACGGTGTACGGTGGGTCCGTAAAAAAAGCGGCTCTTTCGTCGTCAGAATATCGCTTGATCACGTCGAAGGCATCGCCCTCGATGAATGAGAAGCGCTCACGCACCCCCGCGATTTCCTGGATGCGACGGGCCAGGGTTTCCGGATACCAACGCGAGTTAAGACCGCGCCCGTTTTCCCCCGTTTTCACCAGTCCCGCTCCCTCAGCCATAATGCCGCCTCTCTGAACCCGATTCCTCAAGATCACCGCAAAAGCTCGCTCGCGTTGCGTGACCGGTTCTTTGCGTAGAATGGAAGTGACGTTCTCTCGAGTCAGATCAAAGCCCAGGATTTGGTCTGCCAGCCAGTTTGCCTGGCCGCCCAGAATTGTGTGCCAAACGGCGGCAATGTTCGGGTCGCTTTCAACAAAAGCCACATGATCCGCCAGACCCTCGAAACCCGCCGTGAGCCCAACGATGCCACCACCCGCGAAAGGCTCCACAAGAACCCCCACCGGTCTTTCTCTGTCCGCAAGCCACGAGCGGATATACGGAACGAGCCACGTCTTGCCCCCCGGGTAACGGAATGGAGATCGCTGCGGAACGGAAGCGACATTCACCGGTTTGGTCATCTCAATATCCTCGGCAGTCCGATATGAGACTCTGTCCTCATAAATTGCTTCAGGGGCGCTTTTCTCGTCCATTTCGTGCGCGTAACGCAAGACAGCAGGGGCGAGCGTTTGTGGGACCCGAATGACAGTTGTGTTGCCGAGCTTCCACTTTGGCTGATAGGTGGTTGATGAACGTGCCATAAGCCCTTGTAACATGGGTTCTGACTCGTGGCAAGAGATTTTTCAAAATAACCAAATGCGCTGTTTTTTTCGACAGCGGGAGGGGCTTTTGCAACATAAGAGCCGAAGAGCGACGTCCCAGGCAACCGGAGATTTATTGCTGGATGATGCGGTAGAAGCGTTGCGGGTCGAGGCCGAGGGTGTCGGTGGCGGTGGTGATTCCGTTCGTGGCCACGAAAGCGGCGCCGAGATCGATCCAGTTTGAGGAGGTCAGGTCGATGGTATATTGCACCTGATAAGCCAATCCGGGAGTGGTCTGCCAGGAAAAGTTGATGGCATTGCTGTTTTGCGCGGCGGATTGGAAAAGAAATACCACGTTCAATGCGACGACGCTGCTGGTGACGCTTCCATATCCGTTGGTGATGATCACCTCGTAACTCCCGGCGTCGTTCGCGCCGGCGGCGGCGAGAGTTAATGTCGATGTCGCGGAACCGGTGATGTTCGCGCCGTCGGACAGATTGGTCCCGTTCATTTGCCATTGATAGGCGAATGGCGGAACACCGGACGCGCCGACGGTGAAAATGGCCGGGCTTCCATTGGTGACTGTCAAAAATATTGGTTGGCTCGTGATGGACGGCGGAAGGCCAATGGTCAATGTGACGACGGCGCTGGTGACCGCGCCGTAGGCATTGCTGACGATGACGGAATAGCTGCCGGCGTCGTTGGTGGAAGTCGTGGAAAGGGTCAGCGCGCTGCTGGTGGCGCCGCTAACATTTCCGCCATTGGTTAGCGCAACGCTGTTGTCGAGCCATTGGTAATGCAACGTGGGGCTGCCGATTGCGGTGACAGAGAATGCGGCGGGATAGCCGTTGGAAACTACCAGGCTTGCGGGTTGACTGGTGATGACAGGCGCCTCCGGCAGGACGGCGGTGAAATTGGAGAGGCTGATGGCCAGCACTTCGACATCGGAATCGGTGGGGAGCCGAACGCTTTGGACAACGTTGTTGCTGTTTAAATTCAACTGGTAGCCATAGACGTTGACGGCGGGACTGCCTTTGGAACCGCCGCTGGAGTCGCGGTAGCCCATCTGCACGACGGTGGTTTCGCCACTGTAACCCTGCGGGGTCACCCAATCGCTTAGGCTCACCACGAAGGGGCTTGTGGCGCCATTGGTGTAAGTGACCAGGAAGCTTTGGCTGGCTTGCGAACCATTTACGGCGACGCCCAGCATGAGCAGCGACGAGTACTGGCCCTGCGGAAGCGCGACGGTTTGGCCGGCGGCGCTGATCACGTTGTTGACGTTGGCGACGCCGTAGTCAAGAAGAATATTGTGCCAGGTTTCCGACGGGCCGAGCAATGTGGCGGAGAGGGCGCTTCCGTCGTTATCCAGTCCGGCACTGGAGCCGAAGCTGGTGCCATCGGTGTAGATTCCGGCGCGGTTGTAGTTGGATTGGAGCGAAACGGGCAGGGGAGTGTTCGCGAGAGTGATGGCGAGGACATTGACGTTGGCGTTGCTGGGCAGTTTGAAGGTCCGCACGGTCTTTGTGTTATTAAGCGGGAAAAGGTAACCGTAGAGATGAGTGCTCGCGGAATTTATATTTCCGTCGAAAAGACGGTAAGACATGGTGACGGCGGTGAATTGATTGGAATAGCCCGTTACGTTGATCCAATCGCTCATGCTTTGGACAATCTGCGCGGTGGTGCCGTCAGTGTAAGTGACGGTGAAGGATTGGGATGGTTGGTTGGCGTTGACGCCAGTGGCGAGCATGAAGAGGCTGGTGTAACGATTCGTCGGCAAGGTGATGGTCTGTCCGGCGCAATTAATCACATCGTTCGCGTTGGAAGGGCCGAATTTGAATTGGATGCTGTCCCAGATTTGTGAGGAACCAAGCTGGGCCGCGGAGTAGGCATAACCGCCGCCGTCCAATCCGCCGGAATAGCTGGAGCCATCGGTATAAATGCCGGTGCGATTGAAAACGGAGGTCAGAGAAACGGCGGTTGGAGCGTTGGCGAGACTCATCGCAAGGACGATGACGTCCGGATTATTCGGCAAGGTGATGCTTTGGACGGTCTTCGAGTCGTTGAGGCCGAGGACGTATCCGTAGAGATTGGCGGGTTCTCCTGGATTGTTGGCGCCGGCGCTCGTATCCGTGTAGGCGGCGCTGATCGCGATGGATTCTCCGGTGTAATTCTGCGGCGCCGTCCAGAGGCTGATGCTTTGTGTGACGGTGACGGAGGTTCCATCGGTGTAATTGATCTGAAACGTCTGATTGGGCTGATTGGCGTTGATAGCGGCTCCCAACAAGAGGAGTCCGGTGAATTGGCCGGCTGGAAGCGCAATGGTTTGGGCGGAACATTGCACGGCATCAGAGGAGCCGGTTGGGCCGAAGGTAAACAGGCAGCGATTCCAGTTTGGAGCGGTGCCGAAGAGGTTGGCGGAATAGTCATTGCCCACTCCATCCAGGCCGCCGGTGGCGCTGAAGGATGAGCCATCACTGACGATGCCGCTGAGGTTGAACGAAGCGGCGAGATTGACTGTGGTCGCCCCGGGAATCGGCGTGACCACGGAGAAATTAAACCCGGCGTTGTGTATCACTCCATCGAGTGTTCCCGTTACGACAACATTGGTGTTGACAGTTTGCGCGGTGGCCGCGGCGGTCAGCATCAAGATGCTTCCGGTGGTGGAGGCGGAGGGACTGAACGAGGCAGTGACGCCAGTCGGAAGGCCGCTGACGGACAAGCTTACGCCGCCGGTAAAACCATTCACGGGACCGGAGATGAGATAGCAGGAGGATTTTCCACCGGCTGTCAAAACAACGGAAGAAGGCGCGCCGTAAAGCGTAAAATCATTCGCCAGCGTCATGGCGAAAACAACGACGTCGCTGTTATCAGGGAGTTTGATGCTTTTGAGAGTCTTGGTGTTATTAAGGGCGAATGAGTACCCATAGACAACAGCCTCTGTAACCGTGTCTTTCGCCCCCGAACTGGTGTTGCGATACGGTGTGGTGGCGGCGACGGATTCGCCCGGGTAATTCCGCGGAGAAGTCCAATCGCTGAGGCTCTGGGTAAAGGCGGAAGTGGCGCCGTCGGTGTACGTAACGATAAACTGTTGCGAGGCCTGGGCGCCATCGACGGCTGTGGCCAAAATTTGCAGGGACGAAAATTCGCCAGCAGGCAGCGTGACGGTTTGGCCGGAGCATCGAACGGCATCATTGGCGTTGGCCGCTCCTCGCACGAACAGGCAACCGTTCCAATTTAGCGACGTCCCAAGGAGATTGGCCGAATAAGCGTTTCCGCCGCCATCCGCCCCGCCGCCGGAGGAAAATGCAAGGCCGTCGCCGTAAATCGCGGCGATATTGAAATTCGGCGAAAGGTTGACCTCCGAAGTTCCGGGCGTAGCGGTCTCGATAGTGAGCGTGAGAGAAGTGGTTTGGGTGATGCTCTCGGAGGAAGCGGTCAAAGTGAGCGTGCTGGTTCCAGCGGACGCGTCGCCTCCCGTGATCAAGGTCAGGAGGCTTGTGTTCGTCGTCGTGGCCGCGCTGAACGAGGCGGTCACACCGGTGGGAAGTCCTGTTACGGAAAGCGAAACGGGGACGTTGGAGATGTTCATCGGCTGGTCCGTTATCAGAACTGTCGCCGCCCCGCCGACGGTCATGTTCAGAGTCGCGGGCGTCGCGTAAAGCATAAAATTATTCGTGCCAATCGCCGTCAGGGCGTTGATCAAATTGCTGCCTTTCGGGCTTCCCCAACCGGTGCAAAGATCGTAACCGGTGGCGGCGAAGAATTTCTTGGGGCCGCTGGTGAAATTGGTCGTGTTCCCGCTGGTGATGTCATGAAAGCACTGACTGTAGTTGGCCGATTTGCCAAGCCCGTAAAGCGCCGGGTTTAAAAATCCGAGCGGCGGCTGGCCCACCGAGGCGGCCTGCTGATTCGCGAGCGAATAAAACGCCGCCCACTCCGGCGAAGAAGCGCTGGTGCCCCCGATTGGCCCGGTCCCGCCATTGGCCGCGAGAAAAATGACGGTGTCCGCCATCATGGCGACGTCCGGAAAATTGCGCATCGTGCTCGAACCCTGAAGCGCCGCCATGTTGATGCCCTGCTGGTAATTTGGAATCGCGTAAAAAGTGCTGACGCCGCCGCCGCTTCCGACCCACGTCAATTCCTGCTGGTAGGCGCCACCAGGACTCACGGTGTACAAAGCAGTGCCGCCAACAATCGTAATATAAGGCTCAGCCGCCGGCGGATTGATCGTTCCGACGTACGCCCCGGCGTCGCCCGACGCGACGAAGAAATTTTGCCCTTGCGCGACAAATTCCTGGTAGAGCTGCTCGGTTGTGGAGTCGATGCCAAAACCGAACGAACAACTGATTTGTTTGGCAAGATTATCGCTGGCGATTCTGCTGTAAATGTTGTCAACGACGTTGCCGCCGTAATAAAGCACGGTGGCTCCGGGCGCCATCGAAATGCACATCTCAATGTCCAGGGCCTGTTCGCCGGCGTCAGTGCCGGTGGCGGGCGGTTCCGTGACGCCGTCCAAAAGAATGTTGGAAACGGCGATGTTGGTGGAAAGTTTGGCGTCGATTTCATAGGTGTGAATATCGTTGGTCCAATAAGCGCCAAACTCGACCAGACCGATGTATTGGCCCGTGCCGGTATTGGTCACTCCGGGAACGTAGGCTGTGCGAAAATCGTTTCCTATGTAAGTGCCGTTTGGACCGGAGCCTGTTTCGGAATAATTGGTGACAGTCGTGGTGTTCGTCACGCTGGGCGTGGGCCGGCGCAAATCGAGAGGATGCGGCAGGATGTAATCATCCAAACCCATGACATCGAGCACGGGAACATCGGCTTCCACCCAGGGGTCCGTGTCGGGCGCGAAGAAATTACGCTGTTCGGTCGGGTGGCGATAAACCCGGAGGCGCGTGTGAAAAGCCCTTTGGACATCCGCCGCCGCGCCGCTCGCCTCCACAACCATTCGATTCGGATGCGTGCCCGTCACCACGAGCCCGCGCGCCGCCAAAAAATCCTGCACTTTCTGGTAATCCTCTTCGGTCGGGCCGAATTGTTCGGTGAATTCTTCCGTGGTCAAATAATGGTGAAAGCGCGGGCTGGCGGGATTATAGAGGTCCTGCAAAAGGTTTGTGAGGGCGGTTTTGTTGCGCAACGGCAATCCGACGGAAAGCCGTAGCCGGGTTTGTGCCGTAACGTCCGACATCGGCTGCAAACGGCCAACAACGTCCGGCACGTGCCCGTGCAATACGCGTCCCTGCTGGGCAAACGCGACGGTGGCGGCGAGAAAAAAGACCGCCGCGCAATAAAATTTAGCGCGCATAAGAATTGGCAAGCATGAATAATTGATCGGGGCGGACCAGTTTGTATTTTTTGGGATCCAAAGCGCGGGCGACTTTGGCGAGATCGGACGGTCCAATGTTCCAGACGTCCGATTGCGCCGCGATAAAAAGCGGGGCGGAGCCGTTCCAACTCGCGGCGGCGTCGCTGATCCAGGAGATCATTTCATGGACGGTCGAGGTGTAAGTCGGAGTCAAGCGAATTGTCCGCAGGCCGAGATTCACTTTGCTGTAAGTTCCGCTTTGGTCCGTCAGCCCCAGTAGGTTCGGGCAGTTCGTCGCAAATGACCGCGCGACCTTGTCATTGACTTTGTCCCAGATGGTGATGACACGCAGGCCGGCCCGCTGCAGATAAGGAGCGGAAACTTTGGTAAACGCCGCGAGATTGTCCGGGCTCCAATGATTGATGTGCGCGTATCCGGCGCCCGATGGGCCTGAGACGAGGCAATCATTGGTTGTGGCCGTGCTCCAATAATAGTCGAGCATCACGGGGTCCATATCCACCGCAAGCGGGGAGGAAGTCCAGCCGATCGGGATTGTGCCGCGCACCGAATTTCCCCAGTCCTTTTTCATCGCGTGCTGCATGTATTGGATGTTGTCGCCATCGCTGAGAATCAGCGCGACATAGACTTTATTTTCGAGCGGCGGCGGCGGCGGGATTTCAGGAATGTTGATGGCGCGGGGGACTCCGCTGAAAACGGTGCCATTGCAAAAAAAGTCGCTCGCAAGAACGGGAATTCCGTAGCGGGCAATCCACTCCAGGCCGTCGCCTTCGCCGGGCCACCAACCCATGTAAACGCCGCCAACGGGCGGCATCTGTGAAACGAACGAACGCAGCAATTCCGCGTCCTCGGGGATTCCTGGGCCAAGCCAGACCGTCGCGGCCTTCACGGAGATGAGATAATCGCGCAAGTGACCGTGCAATTTCGGACCCATGCCGGCAAAAACGCGGTGGGTGCATTGCGGCCAGAAGTTTTTGTAGAGGTAGCGATAGACCTCGTATTTGTCGGCGAACTTGCCCCGCAAATCGTCAACAATTGGAACGTTGTAGGGAGCGTTGGTCAGTGTCGCAAGCAGGCTCGGATCGCAAATGAGTTCGTTTTTCACCCCGGCAATCGTGGTTGCCAAATTCAACGTGTGCGGCTGCTCGGGATCGGTAACGACGAGGCCGGTGAAGCTCGCGCGGTATTTTAGAATTGCGTCGTAGCCGCTGATGTCCTTGCAAGAAAGTTTATGGAGATCAAGCCACGTTGACCGGCCCTCGGCTTCGCGGCGATTGAGGCAGACGATTTGCGGATGATCCCGATTCACGAGCCCTTCAAGCGAGGAAAACAGGTCGATCTCCGCGCCATTGAAACTGAGATTGATGCAATCAAGGACGGGAGCTGGCGTGGAGAAAGAGGGCAACAATTGATTGGTTGGCCAATTAAGACCGGCCCCTTGAGCACAAATTATGAAACTCAAACAGGCGGCTGCCAACAAGATTAATACGCGACACTTCGGTCCCTCCGATTGCAATTGCATACGCCAGTATTCCGGTGAACAGGCGGGCAAGTCAATCCAAGCGGAAAGGCCGCGTGTGGCATAAAATGGCCACGTGACAGTTCTCAGCGGTGCCGTATGCTGGATGAGAATGAGCCGCCGCCTGTTACTTAAAACGAGGTCGCTTCTTCTCTTTGCGGCGGCGTTGATTGCAAACTCCAGTCCGGCCGCGTGGCAGATGAAACAGGCCCCATTGATGACGCAATGGACCAGCCAGGTGGATACGAACCACCCGCTGCCGGAGTATCCGCGGCCGCAGATGGAAAGATCGAATTGGCTGAATCTGAATGGAATCTGGCAGTTCGAACCGGGAATCACCAACAGCGATCCGGTTCCGACAAACCAAACCCTTTCCGGAAACATTCTGGTTCCGTATCCGATGGAATCGGCGATTTCCGGCGTGATGCAATACCACGCGTGGTCGTGGTATCGGACGACTTTTATCGTGCCGTCCGGTTGGAGCGGCCAAAGAATCATCCTTCACATGGACGCGGTGACGTGGCAATCGCAGGTTTACATCAATGGCCGAAGCGTCGGAACTCATAAGGGCGGCTACGATCCGTTTAGTTACGACATTACTCCTGAGTTGAACGGCAGCGGCGCGCAGGAATTGATCGCGCAGGTTTACAGTCCGGAGGACAATGGAAGCCAGCCGCGCGGCAAGCAGACACTGTATCCCGGCGGAATCATGTACACGTCATCCAGCGGAATTTGGCAGCCGGTCTGGCTCGAGCCGGTGAACGCGGCCGGGGTGCAAAACCTGGAGATCGTTCCTGATATCGATAATCTCCGGGCTTTCGTGACCGTCAATACTTATTCCAGCAACCGAGTGTCCGTTTCGGCGACAATGTTGAGCAATAGTACTGTCATACAAACAGTCAGTGGCGCTCCTGGTCGTGAGATCGTCATTCCGGTTCCAAACCCGCGTCTCTGGTCGCCCAGCGACCCGTTTCTCTACGGCATTCAAATATCGGTCACGCAAAATGGCACGAACGCGGACAGCGTGAGCAGTTATTTCGGGATGCGGAAGATTTCCGTCTCCATCGTCAACGGCGTTCCGTGGATTCTGCTGAATAATCAATCCATCTTTCAAATGGGGCCGTTGGACCAGGGTTACTGGCCGGACGGCATTTACACGGCGCCGACTGACGCGGCACTGGAATTTGACATCCAGGAGGAAAAGGCGCTGGGGTTTAACGCGATTCGCAAACACGAAAAAGTCGAGCGGCAGCGCTGGTATTATTGGGCGGACACACTGGGAATGATGATCTGGCAGGACATGCCGACCTGCAATTCCTACACGGGCAATCCAAATCCACCGGCTGTTAATCCTCTCCAATTCATCGCCGAATTGAGCGCCCTTGTGACCAATCACTGGAACAGCCCCGCCATCATCATGTGGGATATTTTTAACGAGGGTCAGGGCCAGCAGGGAAGCGGCAACGGCGTCGGACAGACCAATACCGCTTATCTTGTCGGATTGGTCGAAGGATTGGATCCGGCGCGCCTGGTGAATGAGGCCAGCGGCGGGAGTTATTTTGGCGTCGGGGACGTCCTGGACAACCATAGCTATCCCGCTCCGGGCGACCCGACCAGCGCGACCGAAGCGGCGGTTGATGGCGAATTCGGTGGGATTGGGCTTCTCGCGCCGGGGCATTTGTGGAATCCTGGGGCGGCCTCGGTTGGCTATGTGAATGCGGGCGCCGCCGCAAATATCGCGCCCGAGTACGATTCTTTTATTGACGATCTTGTCGCATATAAATCCGGTGGATTGAACGCGGCCATTTACACGCAAATCACCGACGTTGAAAACGAATGCGATGGGCTGCTGACATACGACCGCATTGTGAAGCCCGATCCCACCCGCATCACAGTTTCCAATCAAAAAGCCATTACGGGGCAAATCATCGACGGCACCAACCTGGTCGCGAATACTTTGACATTGCCTGCCGATTACCTCGACTACTGGCCCCTGGATGAAACCAACGGAACTGTGGCGGCCGATTTGACCGGCAAAAACAATGGGACGGTTTACCGGGCTTCATGGAATTCACAAGGCAAGGTGGACGGCTGCCTGAGCTTCAGCGGAGTCAATAATTACGTCCAGGTCAATCGCGGTATCAGCAATGATTTTAGCATCGCCTTTTGGGTCAAGACCACGGCCACTGTCGGCTCGGGCGCATGGGCGGAGGCAGCGGGGTTGGTCGATGCAACCGCGGGTTCGAACGTCAACGATTTTGGGACCGCCCTGGCTGGAAATCAATTGGCCTTTAGAACGGGAAATACCGGCCTTGTCCTGTTCTCCAGCGCGCCGATCAATGACGGAGCGTGGCACTATTGCGTCGCGACGCGTGTGCAATCCACCGGCGCGATGCAACTTTACCTCGATGGCACTCTGGAGGCGAGCGGCACAGGCTCCGCAAACTCTTTGACCGCCTCGGTCTATATGAAGTTCGGCGCCATTCAATCGGGCGGAGGTTTTTTCAACGGCAGCCTCGATGAAATCAAGATTTACTCGCGAGCCTTGGGCAATTTGGAAATCGCCGCCTTGTATGAAGATAGCGAATCCCCGCTCGCCCCTCCGACCAACGTGACTGTAACGGCGGCCAACGGGGAGGTAACCTTGAATTGGTGGATGGTGGCTGTCGCGACGAGTTACAACGTGGGCCGTTCGATTTCGCCCGGCGGGCCGTTTGTTGTCATTGCCAACGTAAGCGCGCCCGGGTACACGGACACCAATGTGGTCAACGGCACGACTTATTATTACGTCATTTCGTCTGTGGATTCTGCCGGCGCCGGCGCGGGTTCGAGCGAGGTCAGCGCGTTGCCGTCGCTTCTCAACGCCTGGTTTGCGGCGAGCGCCATCACCGGATTGGCCGGCGGCGCGGCTGTTTCTAATTGGACAGATTTGAGCGGCAACGGGAATAATGCGACGCAGACGATCACCGGCAACGAGCCGTCTTACATTACTAATGCGATGAATGGCCAGCCAGTGGTGCGATTTAACTCGGGGGAGGGCACATATCTTTCGTTCAATCGGCCGGTTCAGGATGATTTTACACTCATGATTGTCTTTCAGAGCGCGCAAACCAGCCAGGGAACAGGCACGGAATTCTACCAAGGGGCGGGACTCGTTAACGGCGACGAGCCGAACGGCCAGAATGATTTTGGCGTCCAGTTGAATGCCGCTGGGCAGATCGCCGCGGGCGTGGGCAATCCGGACACCTCGATCAATTCAGTGTCGGGATTCAATAACGGGCGGCCGCACGTGGCGACGTTCGAGCGGACTGAGAGCACGGGCGCTTTGGTGTTGTATGTGGACGGGGTGCAAGTGGCGAGCGGGACCGGAGGCACGGAATCGCTGACGGCGCCGCCATCGCTGGACTTGGGGGCGGTTCCGAGCGGCGGCGGTTTTTTCAGCGGCGACCTTGCCGAAGTGCGGCTTTACTCCGCGGCATTGTCCGCTGCCGCGCGTCAATCGGCGGAAACGGCCCTGCGCGTCAAGTATATGGGCCTTGCGCCGCCGGGTTTGGGTGTGTCCGCGGAAAACGCCAGCGGCCTCACTTTGGCGTGGCCGGCGAATTCTGGTTTCAACATTTACAGCACGACAAACCTGGTTCCACCCGTGGTTTGGTCCATCGTCACCAACACGGCCGCAACCGCCAACGGAACAAACACACTGACTCTAAAGCCCTCCGGCGCCGCCGCTTTCTTCGAGTTAATTGACCAATGATTCAGTTTATGAAATCGATAGTTTTTACCCGCCATCTTGCCGCCCTTTGTTTTTTGGGGCCGCTGACGGTTGGATTCGCCCAAAGCACCGTGGTTGAAAGTCCCGATTCGACCGCGACCAATTCTTTTTATCTCGGCAATCGCCCCCCGTTGGCCGCCTCTCCGTTTTATAAACTTCCCATGGGGTCGGTCACTCCGCGCGGCTGGCTGCGCCACGAACTTGAGTTGGAACGCGACGGCATGACGGGGCATCTCGAGCAAATTTCGCCGTGGCTGGATTTTGGCAAAAGTTCATGGGCTGACCCGCAAGGCCGCGGCAAGTTTGGCTGGGAGGAGTTGCCGTATTGGCTCAAGGGCTACGGCGATCTCGGTTACGTGCTCAAGGATGCCAGCATTGAGGCGGAGGCGAAAAAGTGGATCGATGCCGTGCTGGCTTCCCAGCGCGAGGACGGGTATTTCGGCCCGCGCGAATTGCTCACCAGCCTGGACGGCAAACCGGACCTTTGGCCGCACATGATCATGCTCAACGTCCTCCAGTCTTATTATGAGGCGACCGCCGACCCGCGCGCCACCAATGTGATGGACCGCTATTTCAAATGGGAAAACACCCTTCCCGCCACCGCGTTTGGCGAAGGCTATTGGCCGAAACTGCGGTTTGGCGACAACATGGAAAGCATCTTCTGGCTCTACAATCGCAACGGCGAACCGTGGCTGCTCGACCTGGCGCGCAAGATGAATGCGAACATGGCCCGCTGGGACGAAGGAGTCGTCAATTGGCATAACGTCAACATCGCGCAGGGTTTTCGCGCGGGGACGATTTTCTCCATGCTCTCGCACGATCCCCGTCAGATGGCCTCGGCCGAACGCGATTACGAAACGGTGTTCGCCACGTACGGGCAATTTCCAGGCGGCGGGTTCGTTGGCGATGAAAATTCCCGCCCCGGCTATATCGATCCGCGCGGCGGGATTGAAACGTGCGGCATCGTCGAATTGATGCACAGCTTCGAAATGCTGACAAAAATCACCGGCAAACCCGTCTGGGCCGATCGTTGTGAGGAACTCGCGTTCAACACTTTTCCCGCCGCGATGACCGCCGATGAAAAGGCGCTCCACTACATCACTTGCGACAATTCGGTTGAACTCGACCAGGACAACAAATCCCCCGACATCCAAAATTCCGGCACGATGATTTCTTACAGTCCCTATGAAGTCTATCGTTGCTGCCAGCACAACGTCTCGCACGGCTGGCCGTATTACGCCGAGGAACTTTGGCTCGCCACGCCCGACAACGGACTTTGCGCTTCGCTTTATTCCGCCAGCGAAGTCAGAGCCAAAGTCGGCGACGGCGCGGCGGTCAAAATCACGGAAGACACGGACTATCCTTTTCGGGAAACCGTCAAATTCAGCATCGATACGGCGACTCCCGCGAGATTCCCGCTTTACCTTCGGGTTCCGCGCTGGTGCGATTCAGCGAAGGTGAGCATCAATGGAAAGACGGCGAGGGTGAGGTCCAAGCCGGAGACTTTTATCCGGCTTGATCGGGAATGGCGGAAAGGAGATACCATAATGCTGCAAATGCCAATGAAGTTGGGCGTCCGCCGCTGGCCTAAAAACGAGAATGCGGCGTCAGTGGATTATGGCCCGTTGAGTTTTTCACTGGCGATCCAGGAGCGGTTCTCCAAATACGGCGATCGCAATCCTAAATGGCCGGAGTGGGACGTCTATCCGCAATCGCCATGGAACTACGGATTGGTGCTGAACAAGCAAAATCCAGCCTCCTCTTTCAAACTGATCCGAGCCGAAGGACCGCTGGCGACCCAGCCATTCACGCCCGAAACGGCCCCGATTAAACTCGAAGCGACAGGCCGTCGGATTCCCAACTGGAAGGCCGACAGCAAGCATGTGGTCGGCAGGCTCCAGCCGAGTCCCGTAAAATCCGACCAGCCAAACGAAAAGATCATTCTCATTCCCATGGGCGCGGCCCGGTTGCGCATCTCGATGTTTCCCGTGATTGGTTCAGGCCCGGACGCGCATGAGTGGGGAGGGTCCGCGAGGGCGAGCGCATCGCATTCTTTCGAAGGGGACACGCTGGATGCGTTGCAAGACGGCCTTGAACCGGCAAATTCCAACGATCACACCATTCCGCGCTTCACTTGGTGGGACCATCGTGGCACCAGGGAGTGGGTGCAATTGGATTTTCCACAACCGAAAAGTGTGTCGTCGGCGGAGGTGTATTGGTTCGATGACACCGGCGTTGGCCAGTGCCGGATACCAGCCTCATGGCGTTTGCTTTATCGCGACGGGAATGCGTGGAAAGAAGTCAGTCAACCGGTCGCCGTACCGATTTCGCCGGACAAATGGAATGCGCTGTCGTTCCATCCGGTTCAAACGGACTCGGTGAGAATCGAAGCGCAATTGCGGCCGGACTTTTCAGGCGGTATCCTGGGATGGAGGGTCAAGTGACTTCGCTCGAAGAATTTGTAGCCTTTTTATGCCACATGACCAGGTACATTAGAGCAGTTATTGTTCGCCACATGAAGCGTTGTCTTGTTGGGTGTCTGGCCCTTGTGTCCCTTGGGCTGGCGCAAGCTTTTGCCGAATCATTTCGGCCGCCTTCCGTGCCGTTGGTGACCTTCGATCCTTATCTGAGCGTCTGGTCCGCGGCGGATCGTTTGACCGATCGCCCAACACAGCACTGGACCGGCCGGCGCCATTCTCTCATCAGTTTGATTCGCGTCGATGGCGCGAGTTATCGGCTCATGGGCGATGAGCCGGAATCCGTTCCCGCGCTCCCGCAAGACGGCCTGTCGGTGACACCCACCAGCAGCATCTATGATTTCGAGAACGGCAAAGTTCACGTGACGCTGACATTTATGCGTCCAGCGCTGCCGGATGACTTGGACGCGATGGCGCTGCCGCTCAGTTACATCACCTGGCAGGTGCATTCGATGGATGGCCAGGACCATGCGGTGTCGCTTTACGACAGCACAAGCTCGGAACTTGCCGTCAATAAGAATGACGAACAAGTGGAATGGAAGCGCGAGAAGGCCGGGAGCCTGACGGCCCTTCGCGTGGGGACGACTGAACAGGACGTGCTGGGATCGTCCGGGGACGACCATCGCATTAATTGGGGCTACGTGTACGCCGCCGCCCCAAGCGATCAGTCCACCGCCGCCATCGGCGGAAACAAAGCTCTTCTCGATGCGTTCGTCGGGAGCGGCGCTCTCCCCGGCTCGGACGATGCGCGGATGCCTCGCGCCGTAAATGACGGGCGGCCCGTCATGGCTTTCGCTTTCGATCTTGGCAATGTCGGCTCCAGTGCAGTTACACGGCAGGTCATTGTGGCGTACGATGAATTATATGCCATCGAGTATTTTGGAAAGAAGCTCCGGCCATATTGGCGGCGCAATGGCGCGACTGCCCCGCAAATGTTGCAAAAGGCGGCGCGCGATTATCCGAAGTTGGCGAGGCGCTGCGCGAAGTTCGACGAGGATTTAACGGCGGACGCGACGAGAGTCGGAGGCACCAAGTACGCCCAAATGTGCGCTCTCGCTTATCGTCAATGCGCCTGCGCCTGCGGGCTTGCCGCCGATTCGAACAAGCAGCCGCTTTTTTTCACCAAGGAAAACACCAGCAACGGCGACATCGCCACAGTGGATGTTTTTTTTCCAATGGATCCGCAATGGCTGTTGCTGAGTCCGGCGCTGGCGAAAGCCACGCTTGTTCCCATTCTGAGTTACGCCGCCAGCTCCCACTGGAAGTTTCCCAATGCGCCCCACGATCTCGGCACCTACCCAATCGCCCGGGGTACTGATGACGGCGGCGAAGGCATGCCGGTGGAGGAAAGCGGCAACATGCTGATCCTGTGCGACGCGGTTGCGCAGATCGACGGAAACGCGCATTTCCTCGATCGTTGGTGGCCGAAGCTGGCGCAATGGGCCGAATACTTGGAGAATTACGGACTGGACCCGGAAGACCAGCTCTGCACCGACGATTTCATGGGGCACCTCGCGCACAACGCCAACCTTTCCATCAAAGCGATCCTCGGTTTGGCCTGTTACGGGGATTTGTGCCGAATGCGCGGCGACACAGCCGGCGCGGAAAAATTTCATCAAATGGCGAAGACGGACGCCGCTCACTGGGTTAGCGCCGCCGCCGATGGCGATCATTTTCGGCTGGCTTTCGATAAGCCAAATACCTGGAGCCAAAAGTATAACCTCGTTTGGGATCGCATCCTGGGTTTGAACATTTTTCCGCCGGAGGTGGCACGGAAGGAAATCGCGCATTACAAAACGGTGCTTCAGCGCTACGGCGTGCCGCTCGATTCACGGACCAAACTGACCAAAACGGATTGGTCCGTTTGGAGCGCAACCCTTGCGGAAAACCAAAGCGACTTCGAAACGTTGACTTCGCCGATCTACGATTACCTCAACCAGACGACTGCGCGGTCGCCGTTTGCCGATTCCTACGTCACTGACGACGTTCACAGCGACGGAATGCACGCGCGGCCTGTCATTGGCGGCATTTTTATCAAACTGCTGGCGGACCCGGACATCTGGAAGAAATGGGCGCATGAGGACAATTCCAAAGTGGGGCCTTGGGCGGCGTTGCCGGAACCGCCAAAAATCGTGGAGGTGATTCCCACGTCGCAAAAAATGGCGGAGATTTGGCGTTACACAACGCAACGGCCTCCCGACGTTTGGACGAAGCCGGATTTTGACGCATCCTCCTGGAGGACAGGCCCCGCCAGCTTTGGCACGACAGGGACGCCGGGCGCGGTGGTGCGGACGCGCTGGGATACCGATGATATTTGGCTGCGGCGCAAGATCACTTTGCCGGAGAAGAGTTACCCCAGCCTTCAGTTCTACGTCCATCACGACGAGGATGTGGAAGTCTATGTCGATGGCGTCCTGGCCGCGCGGCAGGGCGGATTCACAACCCGGTATGTGACGCTCGGCATCCGGCCATCCGCGCGGGCGTTGCTCAAGCCAAACGCCACAGTGACCCTCGCAGTCCATTGTCACCAAACGTCCGGGGGCCAAAACATAGATGTTGGGATCGCAAACGTATTGGAACCGAAATAACTCAGAATTCCTCCAAAAACCTCGAAAAATCGCGCAAAACTCCAACGGTTGGATTTTCTTTCGGGCTTAAGTATGGTTAAATCGCCAGAGTATGTTGTGCCTGAATCGAAATCCCCCGCCCGCGGTTCTCGGCGCATGGCTTTTGATGGTGGCGCTGGTGTTCTGCGGGTTGCAGGGAAGGTGTGACGATCTGGGATCGGAATTGCAGGATTTCACGCTTCGGACGTGGACGAAAACGGATGGTTTGCCGGATGGTTCAGTGACCTGCATCCAGCAAACGCAGGATGGATACCTCTGGGTGGGAACTACGGCGGGGCTTGTGAGGTTTGACGGCATCAAATTTACCGAGATTCCACTTCCCCGGCGCGGCGACAATCGTGCCGCGGCGATCACGGCTTTGTGCGAGGATACGGGCGGGTGCGTGTGGATTGGGACCGAGGACCAGGGGCTTTTTTGCTGGAAGCCGGGGCAAATCCAACATTATGGCAAGGCGGACGGCTTGCTGGACGAGAATGTGACGAGCCTGACGCTGGATGCGGCGGGGCGGCTGTGGATCGGCACGCGGCGCGGAGTGAACCGGCGGGATGGAGATCATTTTGCCGCCTTTACCACGCGGGACGGCTTGCCGAATGATTCGGTTTCCAGCGTTCATGCGGCGCGATCGGGGACGGTTTGGATAACTACGGCAGGAGGGATGTGCCGGGTTGTCAATAACCGGATTCATCGCTTTGAATTTCCAACCCGAGGCAAGGAGCGGCAGGATGATTTTCTTGGGGCGTATGAGGACCGGCGGGGAAATTTGTGGGCGTTTTGCGCGACTTACATCATCAATCTTGCGGAGGGGAACAAACGGATTAATTACTTTCCCGGCGAGAAATCGGCGATGACGCGGGTTTGGAGCTTGTGCGAAGGGCGTGGCGGGCAATTGTGGATCGGCGCGAGCGGGCGCGGCGTCTTTGGTTTTGATGGAACGAGATTTCATCCTGTGACTCTGAGCGAGGGGCGCTGGCCCAATGATGTGCGGACGATCTGTGAGGACCGGGAGGGCGATCTTTGGCTCGGAATTTCGGATGGCGTTTTGGCGCAATTGCGCCCGCAACGAATTGCGCTGTTGACAGGGGCGCGCGGGTTGCCGACTGGGGCGGCGACGTGCGTGACGGCGGACTCGCTCGGGCGGATTTATGTGGGCACAGAGTCAGGCGGACTGTATGCGGGGATGGGGGACCGGTTTGAACAGGTAGGGGAGGACACGAAATGGCTCGGGCAGGACCTGGTTTCTTCGGGTTGCGCACAATCGGACAACAGCTTGTGGGTGGGGACGACCGGGAGCGGGCTTTATCACATCAAGGACGGGCGGACGGTGGTTTACACGACCGCCAACGGGTTGTCGGATGATTGCGTTTTGGCGGTTTGCGCGGATGCGCAAGGAGCGGTTTGGGCGGGCACACGAGCGGGAGAGGTGCACAGGTTCAAGGATGGGAAAGTCTCGACATTTACGAGCGCGGACGGGCTTCCGGGTTCGCCTGTGACGGCGTTGCTGGCGGCGCGCGAGGGCGGGTTGTGGATTGGCACGGAGAGCGGAGCGGTGATGCGGAGCGACGAAGCGTTCCACGATGTGAGCGCGGCAAAGCTTGCGCCGAAGCTTGCGGACAAGGCGATTCTTGGATTGTGCGAAGGGCCGGGGAAGACGTTGTGGATTGGGAGCGCTGGAGGGGGTTTGGGATGTTTGACGGAGAGTCGGTGTCTTGCCTGGGACATGCGTGACGGGTTGCTGGATGACGTGGTTTCAGGTGTTTTGGAAGACGGGGAGGCAAATGTCTGGCTGGAAATGCCGCGGGGATTGTGCCGGATTGCAAGCAACTCGGTCGCATCGGCCTTGAGCGGGAATGGGGCGCTGAAACCGAAATTGATGTTCGAGACGGAAGCCGGGCCGGAGCGAACGATGAATCCCGGATGGCCGCACGCCGTGCGTTCGCCAGAAGGACGGCTTTGGTTTGCGACGGTCAATGGGCTTATTGGGATCGATACACAAGGGTGGGAGGCGGACACGCCCCCGCCGCAAGTCCACATCGAAGCCGTGTATGTCAATAATCAATTGATGTCGCCGACGGGCGGGAGCGGAGCGGCGGCGCCCGTGAAATTTCCGGCGGGTCTTCGGACGCTGGAACTTCAAGTGACCGCGTTGAGCTTCGAAGCGCCGGAGAAGATACGATTCCGGCACAAGCTGGACGGGTTTGACGCGGATTGGGTGGAGACGGGACCGGAACGGCGTGTGCGCTACGGCGGGTTGCCGAGCGGAACTTATACTTTTCATGTGACCGCCTGCAACGCGGAGGGTGTGTGGAACGACCACGGCGTCAGCCTGTCGTTTATAATTCCGACGCCGCTGTGGCGCGGACCGTGGGCACTGGTCCTTTACGGCATGGCGGCGACGACGGCGGCGGCGGCGACGGTGCGGATTGCGTCGCATCGGCGGTTGCGGCGGCGGTTGGCGGGATTGGAGCAGCAACAAGCGATGGAGCGGGAGCGGATGCGAATTGCGCGGAACATGCACGATGAGATTGGCTCGAAGCTGACCAAGATTTCCTTCCTTAGCGAACGGCTCAAGGTGGAGTCCGGGACAACGGGCACGGCGGGGGACAAAGTGGATTCGATTGCGACGACTTCGCGCGACTTGCTCAAGGCGCTGGATGAAATGGTGTGGGCGGTCAACCCGCGCAACGACACCCTGGAACAACTGGCCTCCTACTTGAGCCAGTACGCGCGCGAGTATTTTCAAAACACGACAGTCGAGTGCGATTTGCGGGTTCAGGGGGATTTGCCGGCGTGGAATTTATCGGCGGAATTCCGGCACAACGTTTTTTTGGCGTTTGAGGAATCCTTGAGCAACGTCCTCAAACACGCCGGGGCAACGCGGGTCGATGTTCAGATACAATTCGAGCAAGGGACGTTGAACATTCGAGTTAAAGACAACGGGCTTGGTTTTGCGCCGGCCAATTACAACGGAGAAGGACAGAGCGATGGACGAAACGGGTTGGCGAATATGAAGCAACATTTGGCGGATGTGGGAGGCACTTGCACAATTCGAAGCCAGCCGAACCAGGGCGCCAGTGTGGAATTGAAAGTCGCGCTCAGTTCAACCAATACGGAGACGGCATGAGCAAGGTTGTTACCATTGGCATTGTGGATGATTCGCGGGATTTGCGGGAGAACATTGGCGGTTATCTCGGCGCGTTTCCGGAATTTCGTTGCACGCACGCTTACGCGACGGCGCGCGAGGCGCTCGCCGGATTGCCGAAAAACCCGCCGGATGTCGTCCTGATGGATATCAATCTCGGGGAACGGGCGACCGATGGAATTGAATGCGTGCGCGCGTTGAAGGTGTTGCTGCCGGAGATACTGGTGCTGATGTTGACGGTTTTTGACGACTCGGAGAAAATTTTCCAGGCGCTGGCCGCGGGCGCGAGCGGATACCTGCTGAAACGGCAGCGGCCGGAGGAGTTGCTGGCGGCGATCCGGGAAGTGGTGGCGGGGGGCGCGCCGATGTCCACGTCGATTGCGCGAAAGGTGGTGAAGTCGTTTCAATCCGCGCCGCGGGCGGGGGCGGAATCGACGGAGCTTTCGAATCGCGAATTGGAAGTGCTGAAGGCGATGGCGGAAGGGCTGGCCTACAAACAAATCGCCGACCAATTGAATGTGAGCATCCACACCGTCCGCAATTATATCCGGCGGATTTATGAGAAGCTGCACGTTCATTCGCGGACGGCTGCGGTCGTCAAATTTCTCAAAACATGAATCGCGTTTTTGGACGGCTTGTTTGCGCGGGGATCGCGTTGCTGATGACCCGGGCTTTCGCGTGGGAGGCGGGCAAGGCGCCGCTGATGACGCGGTGGGCGGCGTCGGTCAGCCCGACGAATTGTCACCCGGAATATCCGCGTCCGCAATTAGTGCGGACGGATTGGAAGAATTTGAATGGTTTGTGGGATTACGCGGTTCGACAAGCCGGTTCCACGCCGCCGGAGAAGTACGACGGACAGATTCTTGTGCCGTTTCCGATTGAATCGGCTCTTTCAGGAGTGATGAAGACGCTGGGGCCAACGAATGTGCTTTGGTATCGGCGGACGGTTCGGATTCCGCCGGAATGGAAGGGGCGGCGCATCCGGCTGCAATTCGGAGCGGCGGACTGGCAGTGCAAGGTCATCGTCAACGGGCGCGAAGCGGGGCAGCATCGCGGAGGATACGACCGGTTTGCCTTTGACATTACAGATTGCCTCCATTGGGACCGGCCGGAAGAGATCATCGTGATGGACACCGATCCGACGGAAGGGGACCAGCCCCGCGGGAAACAATCGCTTCACCCGCAGGGGATTTTTTATTCGTCCAATTCCGGAATCTGGCAGACGGTTTGGCTGGAGCCGGTGCCGACGGAATGCATCGACAGCTTGAAAATGACGCCCGAGTTGGACACCGGCCTGCGTCTGCAAGTGGCTGTCAATACTCTGGACGATGATTTGCAAGTGGAGGCAATCGCATTCACAAACGGCGTGGCTGCGGGCCGTGTTGGCGGCAGGGCGGGGGCGGATTTGACGCTGCTGATTGCGCACCCGAAGCTTTGGTCGCCGGATTCGCCATTCCTTTACGACCTTGAGGTGATTTTGAAAAAGGACGGGAACACGGTGGACCGGGTTTCGAGTTACTTCGGCATGAGGCAGGCCACGTTGGGCAAAGATGGGCAGGGGATCGCGCGCATCCTGCTGAACGGGGATCCGATGTTCCAAATAGGAACGCTGGACCAGGGTTTTTGGCCGGATGGTATTTACACGGCGCCGAGCGATGATGCGTTGCGGTCCGACCTGGAGTTTCTCAAAGCGGCCGGGTTCAACATGACGCGAAAGCACGTGAAAATCGAGCCGGACCGATGGTATTACTGGTGCGACAAACTGGGACTTTTGGTGTGGCAGGACATGCCAAGCGGAAACAACACGACGCCCGAGGGGCAGCGCGAATTCGAGTCGGAACTTTTGCACATGGTCAAGGACCTCTACAACCACCCGTCGATCATTCTCTGGATTCTTTTCAACGAAGGGTGGGGGCAATACGACACGCAACGGCTGACGCAATGTCTAAAGTCGATGGACCCTTCGCGGCTTGTGGATGACGCGAGCGGGTGGGCCGACGCGCACGTGGGGGACGTTGTCGATGGGCACAGTTATCCTGGACCGTCGCCATTGGAACCGGACGCCCGGCGGGCAATGGTTGTGGGGGAATTTGGGGGAGTGGGAATGATTGCGCAAGGGCATTGCTGGTCGAGCAACCGGAATTGGGCATATCGAATGGAGCCTGACTCCAAAACGCTGGGGGAGGATTACCTTCTTTTGCTGCGGGAAGTGTGGAATTTGCACCATCTACACAGTCTCAGCGGGGCGGTCTATACGCAAACGACCGACGTGGAAACGGAATGCAACGGGCTGCTCAGTTACGACCGGGCGGTGGCGAAATTATCACCCGAGGTCCTGGCCCAGGCCAACGCTGTGGGGCGTGACCGAACCGCGGGACGCGTGGTTGTGCCGGACGCGATTTCGGCGGATGTATCGTGGAGTTACACGTTTCAAGCGCCGGGACCGGACTGGTTCAAGCCGGGTTACAACCCGGCGGATTGGAAAGAAGGGGTGGCGGGCTTTGGAACGCCTGGAACGCCCGGGGCGTTGGTGCATACGATTTGGAACACGGGCGATATTTGGCTGCGGCGCCCGTTTACGCTTGGGGACGAGGATTTGCAGGGAATCAGGATGGAGGCGCATCACGACGAGGACCTTGAGGTTTATCTGAACGGGGTTTTGGCGGCCAAACTTCCGGGGTTTATCGAGCACTATGAACAGTTTGATTTGCAACCGGAGGCCGTTGCGACGCTAAAGCCGGGAGTCAACCTGCTGGCAGTCCATTGTCATCAAACAACAGGGGGACAATACGTGGATGTGGGACTTGTTCTCCCGGACGAGCCGAAAACGCCAAAGGGTCAATAAGAAGGGTCTAGCTGCCAAGCCGGGTCTGAGGGTGTCAGAGAAGGCCAGTTTGGAACCTCGGGATGATACTTGTTGTCGTTGTTCCACCGAGGACGCCAAATGTTGTTCGTCGGATTGATCACGAGGTTTCGTATTGCCGTTTCGACGTGACCGTCGCAACAGGCAAGATCGCACTTGTAGTTGTGGCGATTTGAGGGCAATTGGCCATTAACGGGGTCTTGTTGTGAATCGGTATCAGTTGGATCCAGGTTCGCCTCCCACGAGTTGCCATCTCCCGTTGCCAGGGCGCGACCATCCCCGATGGCAATCATCTGGCTTGGGGCCACGACGTCAGTGTCTTTCACCAAGCCTTTGTAGTCGTTGCCATTGATGTCACCGCCGAGACCAAGCTGGGGGGTGGCGCCAAGGCTGATACCCCAATCGTTGTAAGCGATGGAGAAACGCACGCTCGGGGTAACGAGCCAGGGGTTAAAACGACCATTTTCGTCCACACCGCCGATGATAGTCTTGTTCACGTTGGTGTCCCACGCGGAGTCTGGAGCCGCCGCGGGGCAGAAAAAGACCTGCCTATCATTTGCCATCATCGGGAAGATCCGCGTCATCCAAACGTAACATCCCTGATTTGCAGCATAGTCTCCAGGGTAGCCCTTATAGTCATTAACATACATTTCCATGCCGAGCATGATCTCGCGCATATTGTTAATACACGAAGTTTGCTTTGCCTGTGCTTTGGCGCGCGCCAATGCCGGCAACAGAAGCGCCGCCAGAATTGCAATGATGGCTATGACCACCAGCAACTCGATCAATGTGAAGGCCCGCCACCCTCCTTGAATGGATGTCTTTGCTTTCATACGCTCTTAATGAGTAGCTGTGACAATATACTCAATCTGGACTTTTTGTCGAAGTGCGACGCGCGGAGCGGTTCGATATTTCGATGCCGAAAGACGGCTGGAGCCGAAGCCCCAGCCGCCCGAGATACTGAAGAGTCAGCGCTCATCAAGGATTGACTTGAATCTTGTAGAACTCCGCCTTGCTTGTCGTCGCCACGGTGTAGGGCGAAACCGCCGTTGTGTTGGTCGTCCAAGGCCCAAGCAGGGTTGGCGCTTGAAGGAGTTCTCCGGCGGACCACGTCAACACGATGTTTTTTCCGGATTGTGTAATTCCCAGGATTGTCTGGCCCGAATAAAGAGCCTGGATATCACCGGCGGAAAGGGCGTAGTCAAAGACTGCCGCATCCGCAACGTACCCTGGAAGCAATCGCGCCGTAGGATAGTCAGGCGCCCCGGCTATCCACACGTCGAGGTTAGTGCCGGGAGGCGTTGCCGTAATCGTGTCATGCGCGACGATCGCGCCGTCCACATACAACGTGCCGTTGTTGGCTTCGGAAGTGTCGCCAGTGTAGGTATAGGCCACCAAATGCCATAGGCCATCGACGATGGAGGTTGAGCTGGTGGCGTCAGCCGAGCCGAGATTGCCGTCGTTGGCGCCAGGTTCGCCGCTCGGATTGACGCTGATGCGCCAGGAGGGATCTCCGTGACCGAAGACGCCGTCAAACCCCGTATAGGCATTCAACTGGACCCACGCCATCGCGGTGACGGCGTTGGTGATGTTGAATGGAGCTCCGGGGATGTCCACGTAAGCAGTCGCTCCGTCAAAGGCCGCGCCATAGTTGTTGGCGCTCGCGCCGGCATTCGGCGGGCCTGTCACCTGGCCAAGAACCACATTGCCGAAGTAAGTCCCGTTATAGCCGCCGGCCAAATCATAGGCGGTCGTGCCGGTTGTTTCATTCAAGGGCCAGTAGCCAACCGGGTCGAGCGCAAGCAGGTTTTCCTGATAGGCAGTCGGCGCAACAACCGTAAGAACCGTCGGCGTGCTGGTGACGCTTCCGTAGGCGTTGTGGATGACAACCGTGTAACTGCCATCATTGGCGGCTTGAAGGTCGGGTATCGTCAACGTAGAGCCTGTGGCTCCGCTGATTGCTTGCGAGCCGTTGTAGTACCAGGTGTAGGTATAAGGCTCTACGCCAATATTGACGACAGTGGCATGCAACGTTCCGCCGGTGAGAACATTTGCGGTGGCATTGGGTTCCACGGTGATTTCCGGCGCGGCGAATGGGACGGTTATGGAAGCGGTTCCAGTGATGCCGCTAACCGTCGCGCTGATTGTGGCCGTGCCGCCGCCGACGGCGGTGATCAAGCCGGTGCCGTTCACGGTAAGCACGCCTGTGTTGCTGCTGGTCCAGTTCGTAACGTCTTCTGTTGCCACTAGAGCGTTTGTACCCGTTTGCGCCATTAACAGGGTGACGGCAGCTTGCTGGGTAGATTCGGCCGTCATGGTATTGGTGACAATAACGCTAACCGATGTGGGAGTCAGGTTCATTACCAGATTGCTTGAACCGAGCAGGGTGGCGGCTGCGATATACCGTTGCGAAACAACACCATTCCAAATGCGCACCTCATAGATAGTTCCACCGAATTGGGGATCGTTATAGACGTCCCTTCCGAAAGAATTATCGGTTGTGCCGGCGGCTCCGCCATAGGCGCCGGGGGAATAGGTATTATTTGGAAATGTGGTCGAGGCATCAAGAACTCCGTTTGTATAAAGCTCGCCGACCAAAGTTTCATCGTTGTATGTGACGACAATATATTGAGGAGTGGCAGTTGCGGGCAGGTATGTCGGCGCCATTATATCGACCTCGCCGCCGTTTGGTGTGAAGGCCACTCTCATATTGCCCGGGCCCGGGCTATCCTGGATCAGCGCGAAGTTTTGACTGCCGCTGGAGCCGAAGTCCCAGATTTCCGCCCAGGTATTGACGGCAGTTGGCTGCACCCAGCATTCGACTGTTACTGAGTCGTCACCCGCAACAATGCCGTTGGGGAGAGAGACATAACCCGAAACGTTGGTGCCGCCGGTGGCATTGCCGGGAAGGATAAGGCCATTGTCGATTGCAGCCGCGGTTCCTCCGCCGCTGGGCGCCACGAGCGTGCCGTTCCATGCGGGGCCTCCAATCGAGTCGGAAGCATCGCTGACGAAGCTATAGCGGTGCTCGAGAATCGCCTGGTCCACCGTCAACATGACGACCGTGCTGTTGGTGCTTCCGAGGGCGTTCGATACCACAACGCTATAGCCGCCGGACTCGAGGACAGAAAGGTTCGTTAGAGTGAGCGTGGAATTGGTGGCTCCCGGGATCGGTGTGGAACCTTCTTCCCATTGATAGCTTAAGTTGCCGCCGACGGCCGTGACGGTAAATGTTACTGGCTGGCCCGCGACTTCGGTGGCTCCAACAGGCTGCTGGGTAATCACCGGGGCAGTCAACGCGACGGTAATGCTCGGGCTGGTTGCGCTCAGGCCGCCAGCCGTAGCAGTAATCGTGGCGGTTCCACCGTTCTGAGCGGTGATTAAGCCCGTGCTGCTGACAGTGAGAATGCCAGGGTTGCTGCTGGTCCAGTTAGTGACACCACCGGTGACTGTGACACCGGAAGCGACCGTGAAGTTGCCAACGACGACGGCTTGCTGGGATTCAGCGCCGATCATGTTCGTGCTGTTGACCGTGACAGTAAGCGACGACGGCGTCAGGTTAGTCACCACCACGCTCGGGCCGGCCGCGGCGCTGACGGCCACGTACAAAGGAGCAACGGCGCCATTCCATATGCGGAATTCATAGACGGTGCCGTCAAATTGTTCGTCGCCATACACGTCGTTGCCCAGCATGTTTTCGACGGTGCCGCCCGCGCCGCCGATGGCGCCAGGCGAATAAGCGGTAGTCGGCATGGTTGTCGTGGCATCCAGGACGCCGTTGGTATAGAAACTGCCCAGGAGGGTGAAATTGTTGTAGGTTGCGACGACGTATTGCTCTGAATTTGTTGGCAACGCATTGGCATTTATATCGTTCTCATTTCCATTTGGTGTGAAGGCGACCCGCGTATTACCCGAGCCGCTGTACGGAATCAGCGCGAAGTTTTGAGTGCCGCTGTTGCCGAAGTCCCAAAGTTCCGACCATGTATTGTGTTGAGCCTCTGTCGCCCAGCATTCAACCGTTATAGAGCTGTCGCCAATGAGAATTCCGCCGGGCAGAGACACATAGCCTGAAATACCATTGCCGGCAACCGTGCTTCCGGGAAGCACGAGGCCGTTGTTGATCGTGGCGGCGGCGCCGGTTGTGGGCGGCACCAGCGTGCCATTCCATGACGGGCCTCCAACCGAATCCGAAGCATCGGTGATGAAACTGTAGCGATGCTCAAGGACCTGCGGAACTACCGTGATGTTGGAGCTGGTGAGCAGAATGCCGTCAATGCTGGCGATGACCTTGGCGGTGCCGGGGCTTATTCCAGTGATCAAACCGCTGCTATTCACCTGGAGAATGTTTGTGTTGCTGCTGAGCCAGTTGGTGGTGTCGGCGGTCGCGAGCACGGCGTTCGTGCCTGTCTGCGAAAGTTCGACATTCACTGTGCTTTGTTCGGTATCGGTGGCTATCAGTACGTTGGTGGTGATTGAGAGACTTGCGGACGTTGGAGTCAGGTTGGTTACAATGTTACTTGAACCTAGGATGGCGCTGGCGGAGATATACCGTTGCGAAACGACCCCATTCCATATTCTTAATTCGTAGATGGCGCCGCCGAATTGTTGATCACCATAGACGTCGTTTCCAAGGGCATTTTCGGTCGTCCCAGACGCGCCTCCGTAGGTGCCGGGAGAATAAGAAAATGTACTGGCAGCGGGGAGAACTGTCGAGGCGTATAAAACAGCGTTGGTGTAGAGATCGGCGGCCAGAGTAGTATTATTGTAGGTGACGACGATGTATTGAGAGGTCGAAGTTGGCTGAAGGTTTGTTGGCGCGTCTATATCCCGCTCGTTCCCGCTTGGTGTAAAGGCCACCCGCATCTGGCTGTTGGGGGTTGGGCTATCCTGAATGAGCGCGAAGTTGACGGAGCCGCTGGAGCCGAAGTCCCAAATCTCCGCCCATGTATTGACTGAACTTGCTTGGACCCAGCATTCGACGGTGATGTTGGTGTCGCCTTTAATAATGCCATTTGGCAAAGAAACATAACCTGTTTGGCCGCCGCCACTGGAATTGCCCGGAAGCATAAGGCCATTGTCGATCGTTGCATTGATTCCGCTGGTGCCGTTCACCAGCGTCCCGTTCCAGGCGGAGCCGCCAACGGAATCGGAGGCGTCGCTGATGAAGCTATAGCGATGCTCAAGGGTTTGAGCCGAGAGGAGACCGGGCATGCCGAGAAAAATCAGCGCAAAGGCACTCAGATGAAGGGACACGGCACGGGAAAACCCATGCGGCGAGAAAGGTGTTCTCACATTTGGTTTCATAATGACTTTCGTTTAGTTGTTCTGCTTCAGTGTCGCGGCTCACCCGCGCTTATTGTGTGAAACCGATTGGGTGACGCGCCGACGGGACATAAGCCCCTCAAGGCGCGTTCGGTTTGAGCTTGCAAGATATGTATCACCGCATGATTGGGGTGTCATGTGGCATAAAAGGGCCACATGGGTTTAAAGAGGGAACGAGGGACGATGAATGGGAATTAAAGTGCGGAAGAAGTGGGGATCAAAAATAGGGACCCCATTACAATCGCTTCTTGACGAAAGCTCGGCCGGACGCGGTCTTGAGGTATCTTTCGAAGCGGGCGGCTTTCAACCGGTCTGTGAATGCGATGGCGGTCTTGATTCGCCATGGCCGAAGGTTCGCTGTGGAGGGGTTTTCTGCGGCGTTGTGCCGGGCGAGTCTCTCTTTCAGATTATTGGTGACGCCTACGTAGAAATGACTGGGGGTTTTGGCGTTTTCAAGGATGTACACGTAGGAGAAGTTCATTGTTTGTCCCTTGCCGGGCCGTAGCCCCCAATCGCAATTTCCAACGAGGCCCGCCTTCGCTTTGCTTCGGCGCGGCAGCCTTCGCTCTCGCTACGCGATTCGCGAAGGCTGGCGGGAGTGGCGGGGCTCGAACCCGAAAAAGAGTCTTCGCCAATCTTCGCAAAGACATGCCAAACCCTTGTCTTTATTGGGGATTCTTCGCTTCTGGGTTTTAAGAGCCAAACCAGACTTGCGAAGAAAACCGAAGCTTTGCTGTCCCCCAATTGTCCCTAAGACCAGGTGGGCGGGGGTTTTGACAAAGGCCAGGCGCGGGAATAGGAAGCCGGGAGTGGTGGAGTTGACTCACGTTCCATGCCTGCGTATCCAGCTTGATTGCTGGGGCGGGGGTTTTGGCATTTGATTTCTCGGTATTGGGGACGACCCCGCCGTCGATTTTTATTCGCGAGCGATTCTACAGGATCGAGGCAAGTCGTGCGGTTTGGCTGGCCGGCCGTCTCCGCCGCCGGTGCGATCGGCGTTGCGGGTCTGCGGGATTTCCCGTTGACCTGGGGATGGGGCGGGGTTTTGAAAAGGTGGTTATCGCTTCTGACGCCGCCAATTATTGCGGCTTGCCGCGCTGGCGCAACTTTGATTACGGGCGGTAGGTCTGTAGGTGGGTCAAATCGTTATAGGGCATTTTAGGAAGCCCTATCCGTTCGGCAACACGATCTGTTGCTCGCAGGCCGGGCAGGCAATCTGCTGGCCAGCCATCGCGGCCGGGAACTCCAAATTCTGACCGCAACAGCCGCACACGCACTTCTCGTTCGGCTCAATCATGGTTGGCGCAATCGGCGCCGCGGGTTCTCTGGTTTTTGATTCCTCGCTTCGGTTGGATGCTACAGCAGAACCGCCGGCGGCAATGCCCCCAATCAAAAGGAAGATGAAGCCCACCGGAGGGCACACCAACGCGAGCAGCCCGCCGAACATGAACAAAAGAACCCCGCAGCCGCCAACCGGCGATACGTCTTGTCGGGACGCTGGCGCGCTGGACGAGCCACCGGAATAATAGTCGCGTCGGTAAGGATCGCTGCGGCGGGCGTAGCGCCCTGCTTTGTAGCACATGCCTCTGAGAGTCATGGCGCGTTCGGCTCAGTGTTCAGCCTTGGCGTAGCGGGGCCTTTCGTGGCCTGCCGCGCGGGCGCGGCCGTGCCAGAGGGCGATTCTTGAGGGCGTAGTATTTGTGGCGCCAGCAGAGCCACAGCGGTTCACGAGCGGGCGATGTCCAAACAAGCCACAGCCGCGCGTTGTTGGTGCAGGATCCGTGCTGGCAGTGTTCCGGTTTTGTCGGATGCCTGTCCCCGAGTGCGCGGCGGATGCGGCGATGCTTGTAAAATCCGCGCTGTGCGTTTTTGATGGCCTTGCGGTGAAGTCCAGGGGCGGTGGAATGGGCGAGGTGTCGGCAGCCCGGGCAGAACTGAAGCAGATCCCGACGAGGCGCTTTGCATGGACCGAGATAGGGGCGGTCGCAACAGGCGCAGGCGCGGAGACGACGACTTTCGAACTGTGGCAAAACGCTCACCCGTTGCAGAAGCAATTCCCGCCGGCGTGGACTGTTTGGCTCCTCTGCTCCGATTGCCCTGTTCAGATACCTCAAGACGTTTTCACGGCCACAACCCTGACGCGCCCACTCAGTTCCGCGGCGAGTAATTCCAATGACGTTTGACACCATTCCGCCACTCTACAGGCTGTCGCAAAAACCAACAACGGAAAATGCGCACAACTTTCCTTTTGATCGGCGTTCCGGCGCACTCATGGCGCGGATTAGGATGTATTCAAAGAATCAGGGAAACCGCTTCAACACGGGAGCTTACAGCCAAAACCCGACGATTCGAAGGTGTCATGCACACCGGTTTAGGGTGGTTTCTGACACGCCTCACCAAACCCACGTTTACCGGGTTTTCCTGCTCCTGGAGTCGCACCAGGGCAGGACGGGAATTGAGAGGGGAAGATTGGGTTACAGAACGTTGAAGTCTCGAGTACCCGTCGTGCGTTTTGCACCAATCGTTCGCAGTCGGCTTTTATTCCCCAACGGCGGGAGAAAAACGCGAATTGAGTGGTTCAGAAGCTTCAAAGCTTGCCAGCTAGTTTCAAGAGTGTCTCGTATGCAGTTCGTTGCAACGGACAATCTATTAAATCAAGGAAGTGTCTTTTTGTAACACCGCACTGCCTTGCCATTTGAGCCAAAAGGTTATCATCAATGTCGATACGTTTGCCCAGGCTAGTCTTGGTTTTTGCCATTGATTTCTTTCCCTCTAGCGAGACGTAAATGAAATAATTATGATCCCCAGCACGCTGCACGAACCCCTTTTTTGACAGCCCCGCTTCAATCTCGCGCTTATCCCTTGGCACTGACAACCTCCTCCCAATCGCTCTGCAATTGCCGCTTTACTTGCCGCGCGGGGGGTGACAATGCGTCATCTACTTCCCGTGCAAATTCCAGCCACAACATCGCTAATTGCTCCTTCAACTCCTCAAAAAGTTCTGAACGGGTTGGCGCGAAAACGTCCAAGCCCCAATCGTCATTTTGAAGGCAGATTAACTGTTGGCTGTCGCTGAGGTGAGGCGCACATTGTAAAACTCGTCGCGGCTTCAGCGTAAATCCGTTGGCGGGGATTTCACCGAGCACGAATGGCGACATATCGAGGTCGCGCACTTGTTCTACCTCGACAATTTTTTTGGGATGTCCATCCTCGTCCATTATGACCCGTCCCGTCACTTGAATTAGATCACGTCGATTTTCCAAAAGCATCAGTTCGACCGACTCATCATACGAGCATTCCAACCAACGTCCTTTCGGAGCATAATTGACAGTGAGCTTTCGTTCGCTGAATGAAACTGCTTCCAGCCGGCCTGTGACCGTTTGCACTTCGGCCCGGGCTTCTGGGGATTTCAATAATCGCTCCAGTCGCACCGGCACAGATTCATCGAACACCACTCCTGGACCCGCTCCGTTGAATAACTCAATCGTGTGTCCGCTGCCGGCGGGTGGGCTTAAGCTAACTAAACAACTTAATGCTCTGGCTCGCACCCGACCGTCTGGCAAAACCTTAGCCATTACGTCCAATTCCGCTCGAACTGCGGCATGATTGAACTCGTGGAAATTGTGCATTACTCGCGCAATTTTTTCATTTGCCAGGAGATCGTCTGTGCGGTTGGTTACACGTCCGACGACAGCGAAACTGCCGCTTTGCGGGGGACGACAGCAAAGAACATATTTGTTCGCGATTTCCTCTGGGAGTCGAAGCCGCTGGCGAAAAGTGCGACCTTCTTCCTGCAAGGCAAACAGGTGGATCAACTCCTGCAACGAGGTGAGGCTCTGGATGAGAATCGAAACTGGCACTTCTGAACCCCCGGCCGCCGGGTGAATCTTAAACGTCAATTGGTCTGGATGTGGCGGTTCCGGCATGACGCTGAAGCCTAAAGAAACCGGTGAGCCAATGCAACAGTTAAGCAATTTTATCAGCATTAGATACTTCGCTCATAAGCCTTAACGGTCAACAGCCCAACGCACGCCATTGGATCAACGCGGTAACGCCCCGAAGCGTTGAATGGAACAGGCTTGCTGCCCAGCGCACATACGACTGCTGCATTCTCTGGGGCAGCTTCAGGCGCCGACAAAGAACGTGTCAGAGAATATAAAATGCGGCGTTGAGGGGCTGGGCTTGATTGGCGACCGCCCGTGTCTTAATGGCTGAAAGATTTTTCGACTTCATCCGCCATCCTCGCGGAATCAAGCCGTCGTAACTGCTCAAGTATTGACGCGGGCAGATTCCTCAACGATAACCCGCGGTCATGGTTATTCTACGCGACCCTACCGGCGGTGAAGGCGGCGGCGATGCTGATGCAGCCCGCACGGAAAAAATCGTCCTCAAAGTCGTTTGTCCACCCCAAGACTTCGCCACTACCGGCGGTATCAAGGACGGGATAGACGCACTCAACCTTCTTAACGCCACATTCGAGCGAACCAGGAGCAATCTCCAAAAGGGGTTTTCAATCGGAGGTTCTTCGTCTGGAAGCGTCAGTTCCTCCGGCGAGATCAGACTGAACATTTCCGGCTCCGCGATTCAGGCTTCGCTCGTGGCTGGGGAGAAAATAAAGCTGAACCTGTCCGCTTCGGACTTCGAGTTGATTGGTTCTGGCAGGCCACCGTCAACGCCATCATCGGTTCCCCCAGGAGTCGGCGGCGTTCCTAGTCCGCCCTCCGGTGGAAGCGGGCGCATTCTTTCCCAAGTAACTTCCGAAACTACGGAAGGGGGGCGACTACAGCGGCGGCGGTATGCGGCCGGGAACTTCGATAGAAGCTTCCATGAGGTGGTGTATGACAAGGAGGGGCGGCCAACGGGCGCGACTCTCCACGAGCAGTTTGCCGCCGAAGGAACTTCGGACGTGGCGAACACAATTCTCGAAAAGAAGAATGATCTTCAACAGAAAATACTTCAAGGGGTATTGACCGAGGCCAAAGCTCATAAGATTTTGGCGGCCACAATGGATGAGGAGGCCCAAGAATCCGAGGAGTTGAATGCCTTGCAGAAGTCCCGTTATGCGGTCGCTGCGGACGCGCTTCGGCTTCGCGCAGGCAGGATAGAGAATCGAACAGCAAACCGGGCGCAAGTTGGAATGTTCCGGGATTATATTTCGGAACAGGATGAAACTCAATCACAGGCGGAAGAACAGGCTTCCAGGAACATCCAAGCGCGTCGATTGCGGCGACAGCGCACCGAGTCCAGGTCCGCCGGCGAAACAGAGCGAAACATTGAGGAGATCAACCGCGCTTACTCCACAGTCAAGGCTCAGGCGAGGATTGATTTGGCATCCGCCTACGATCGTACTCGAGGAATGACTCCGCTTGAGGCGCGACGCGCTGGACGCGAAGCGGACGTTCGCTACCACGAAACGCTCCACGGGGCGGCTCACGACATATACACCGCGACTTCCGGGGTTGCCGGATATGAAAAACCAAACGCCGAAGCCTTGCAGAATATCTCCACGCATTATCATGCGGGTGCGGCGGCGACCGCAAGTCTTCGCCTCGAAACCGACCGGCTGAATGAGTCAACGCGCCTCATCGGCAAGAACATGATTCAGGCCGTCAAGCAAATGGCGTTATGGGGTTCGGCGGCAGGCGTGCTGTATGGCTCGTTGTCCATGTTACGGCGGGCGCTTGAGGAGAACGTGCAGATAACCAGCGAAATGGCGATTCTATCCGTGACGTTCAAAGATGGCGCGGCGGCAGCCTCGACTCTCACCGACAAGGTTATCCACTTGGCCGCAGTCAATGGCCAATTTGCAGGTGAGGCCGTGGAATCGGCAACGGAGTGGTCGCGGGTTTATTCGACCCAGAAGGATATAATTGACGCCACTAACGCTTCCCTCGTGCTCGCCAATATTTCGGGAAGGAATTCAGCGGAGACAACGCAATTCTTATCGGCAATGACTGAAACCTACCAGCTTCGCGCCCAGGAGCTAAATGGCGTCATTGGCGAAATGGCCGCTATCAGTCAGACAGCGAATGTTTCTACGGAGGGGCTAATGAAGGGGATGGAATCAGTCGGAGAGGCTGCGAAGGTAGCGGGATTATCCTACAGTCAAACGATGGGCCTTATCACTGGGGGCGTTATGGCCACACAGCAGTCCGGGACATCGGTTGCCAATACCATTAAAACGCTCGTGACGCAGGTCGGGAACCCGGAGACCCAGGGCAAGCTCCGGTTTGGGTACGGGATAGAGGTCACAGGTCCGGGTGGCGAGCTAAAACAGATGCCCCAAATTCTCCGTGAGGTGTACGCCGCATGGGAACGGATGACGGAAGCTGAGAGACGCTCTCTACTTTTCAATGTAGGTGGGAGACAAAATACGGCCCGTCTTGCTGGCGTGCTCGATGATTTCGTTCAAGGACAACTCAAGGCGGCGCAGGGGCAGCTTCATTTAAACGCAGCCGAGGTAGAGAATGAAGCGATTTTGGGGACGCTGCGGGCGCAATGGCAGGGCTTGGCATCTGAATTTGGGAGGTTTGTCAATCAACAGGGCAGTGGCGTCGTCAAGGTCCTGCGGGACATAACGCATTCCATCCGGGATGTTCTGTCGGCTCTGAATACGCCTGTTGGAGGAACACTAACAAGCGTTGTCGGTGCGCTTGGCGTTGCTGGAATGGCTCGAATGATGATCTCCGGCTACTCGTTGGAGAAGCAAGGCACGTTGGCTGCTGGCACCAAAGGCGGACTTCTTGTTTCCACCGCCCGCGCCGTCCAGGGGGATGTTGCGGCCTTGGGCAACGCATTCAATGCTACAGCCGCGGTAGGTGCCAACAGATTGAATTGGGCATTTGAGAAGATAGGTGTCGGCTCGGTTGTGGCGTCGGATAAAATAGGCGCAGCCACACTTGCTTCACGCGGGCTTCTGGCGACGTTCGTTGCGCTTACCGACGTTATCTTGCCTTTGGCGGCTGCTCTTGGGCTGCTCTATACCTTCCGAAAAGCCTCCGATTATAGCAGCGGCGCTGACCAGCTTTTGTTGCGGCAACGAGATGCCCAACTCGCGCAAGGTAGGATGCAAGGCGTCAGCACGATGCGGTCCATGCTGCAAACCGACATCAATATTGTTGGCCAACCCGGTGTCCCTCGTGATCGTTTGCGCGGAGTGGCGCGGGACATGGCTCAGGCCGAATTGCCTTTCGGCACGCCGGCCGAAGTTGAGAATTTAGCCAAGCAAAACGAACTCCTCGTGGCTCAAGGCCGAGACACGGAATTGATTGCGCAGGCGAAACTGAGAATGGCACAGCTTGATCGCGATTACACCGGCAATCTTGAGGCATCGAAGGTTGAATACAAGGAGATCATTCGGATGGCCGAGAAGCAAATCGCAATTGAGCAGATACGACAGAGCTTTCAGAAAAACAATAGTTTCGGCGGTACGATTGATCGAGCCATCCACGACCCCGAGGTGGAAATTTCCACGGCGAAAGCGACCATACAAGAGGCGAGGCAGGCATTGGCCGCACTAAAGGCCGCGGCCCAAGAGGAGGCTGATCTAGCCAATGGTTCATGGGTTACACGCGAAGCTCAGACGCGCTTCGTAGGGGCGATGCGGCAGGAGACTTTTGGAAGCATGGGGCGGCAATATGGGTTGCTGCCAACCGCTTCGCCTCTTGATAGTCTGAACCGCCAAATCGCGGAATTGACGAGCCAACGGATTTATCTGGATGCTGAACATGCCGCGATCACTTCGATGCCGGGAGGCTCGCCAGGGTCGCCGGACCAAGAGCAGAAAATGCGGTTATTGCGCGAGTCCGAGGAAAAAAGAGCACAAAACATGGCTGACCTTCGTGCCGCACAGTCGCCGGAGATTTCGTCCGCTACTCGCAATGAGGCCAGACTGAGCATTTATAGCAGGATGGCCCGCGCGGAATGGGCAGGTTTTGCGCGATCACCAACTCGCGGGGATTTGCTCGAACATCCAAACCTCACTGCGGGACTAACGGAGGGCGGGCAGCTTGTCAATCAGAGCATCTTGGGCAAAGGCCGCTTGCAGGAGCTTCGATACGAAACTCAGACCAGGCAAGGGTCGGATGGTGAAATGCGCCAGCGCAATGCCGAAATCCTGCAACTCGAAATCGGCTTGATGGAAAACAAGATGACGGCCCAATTGAAGATCATCGAGTTGACCAAGGAGGAGATTAACCTTAACGCGCAGGCGCGGAGAGAATACGAACGCTCACTCCTCACGTCGTCACCTTCCGAACTGCTCAGGAAAGCCGCGACGATGCGACTCACGCATGGTCAATCCATTGGAGGGCCAGGTGGGATTAGTGGGGGCGAGTTCTTTGCGTTGAGCCAAGAGTCGCGGGAAGACTTGCTGCGGATGCCGGGAAACACTGACGCTGAGAGGCAAGCGCGTCGATCGCGCGGCGCTTTGGAGAGATATTTCGGCAGAGCATCGGCCTTTGATTTGGGAGAACAGGCCGTCGGCGGCGCAATCTCCGCGTCTCGTTACGGAAGCTTGGTGTCCGCGCCTTCACCGCAATTCAGCATCCCGGAGGGTGCCATTGCTGCCGTAATGACTCTTGGTGCAGAATCCGCCGCGGCGGCCATGCACATAGCCACACTGACCCAACATGTGTCGCAGCTTGGCGACGCCCTTGCTCATATCCTGTCGCACGGCGGCCAGACCCACTCCGCACCGAGCATTGCCCAATCGATTCCAAACTGGACACAGAGGTAATCGGTCAGACCCACCGCTTAATCGGCAGGCCGCGCCCGTCCGTACAGGTGACGGCAAGAATGCGGATACAGTCGATCAACCGCAGTTCACCCATTGGTTGCGCTCCACGACATCGTATAGCCCGTCTATGACTTCGCACGCTTCCTTGCCTCCCCCGAGCATGTGGCGTTGGACCAACTCATGCACAGCGGCGGAATTACGGCCATCCAAGCCCTGAACGGTCGGAGATTTCAGAAAGTCCAACAGTAACTTGCAGGTCATTTGCCCGCGTTCCGAGCGTTCAAGTTGTTTTATCGCTTCTTGGATTGTCATAGTTCCCCCAATTTTCCGAGTTTTTTTATCTTCTTCGCGGACGCCACCCGGCCCATTGCCCAACTCATCCATTTCAGGTACTTTGCTTCGATACTGATGTTTTGACGCACCCGCATCGTGATATTGTCGGGGGCGCGGGCGGTGATTTTGATGAGCACGTTCTTATCTTCGTAGAGCGCGTAGCTCTGATAAAAGCAACGCGGGAAACAACTTTCTCTGCCGTCCTTTCGGGTTATCGATAGGTGCTTTATAACAAACTTCGGGGTGCTACTTTTTGATGATTTAATGGGCGTGTCTTTCAAACAAGAACCGTGGCCAGTCGAAAGTTGTACCCGCCCAGGAAGGCGGCATTCGACCAGCGCACGGCAAAGTTTGTGTGGAATCCTGCATTTCTTTAACCGGGTACAATCCGGGCCAGCGCAATCGCTGACGGTTGGAGATTACTGCGGACACTATACCAGTGTCAACGACAAACGGATTGCGATACGACTTTAGGCGGTGAAATACGATGTGGGAACTCAAAGACTCTGGAAAATCAGAACTCCATTTGCGCTACGTCCATTTCGTAATCTTACGCCCTTTGCCGTCTTTGTAGGCTCCCGCAATGATACGGATGAAATCAGTAAGTAGGAATGTGGCGAAGCAGAATGCACAGAGCAATTCTATCAAAAGAACGATGGCACTTGTGTGTGCCGCCTGTATTCCGTTTTGAAGGGTCAGATCATCTTCTTTTTCTTGGTCCGCCGCGTGTTCGACCGCGACTTCATCGGCGGCCACGTCTCTGGCCACTTGCTCCTTTTCCCCTGATGATGCCGAACTTTGTAAAAAGTCACTGGCATTTCTCAGTCGGTCTGCGCGTTCTTGATACTCTTTTTCCCGTCGTAGCGAATTGTCTATCCTCCATTGCGATTCGTCATGGATTGCATCTGATTCTAAGGACGCCCTGAACAGGCTTGTAACAGCGAGCGTAGCCAGAAGGAGTACATAGATGCCCCCTTGCACACGCCGTTGCGCATAAAAAGCGTGAGCGCCGAAGCTGCCAAACAACAGGCAAAGCAAAAACGTGGGCAAGATTCGCCTGTCGCTGTCTGTCTTTGCCGGAACAACGCACAGTCCCCCCGACTTGGGCGGCATGGAGTTGTCGGTTTGCGTCTTACGCTTTCCTGCCGTGGCACTCATGCTTGCCGGCGGGATTGGCGGTGGTATTGGAATGGATGGGTATGGCGCGTTACGAAGCCTGCGAACAAGGGTTTCAACATCAATGCCAAGTGCTATAAAGTCGCTCAGTTCCACGTCGTCGCGTCCCGGAACACCTTGCCATTGACAGGCGGGGCAGTGGACAACTTGACCCAAAAGACCCAACTCAAAGTTAAAATCCACTTTGCAGTGGGGACAGAGGCAGAGGACTTTTGGGGGCTGCTCAGACGGCTGCCAAGCGTCTCCGGCTCTGCCATCGCCATATTCGGCTGCTTCCGATTTACCAACTTGACTTGTTGGACCCAACGGCAGTTTCGGCGGCGGAATCGGAGTTGGCTCAGAGCGAGAAAGCCGCGTCTGCTTTCCGCAAGTCGGGCATTGAATTTCGGTTCCAACGCCATCGGCGGGAAACTCCAACCGCTGTGAACAGTGGTCGCAAAGGCAAATGAGGAATTCTGACATGACTTTTCCTTTCCGTGTCAGGCTTGAGCCGCGCTGGTTTACGTATGTTCGAGGTGATGTTCTATTGATAGGCAAAGGGGGAGTGAACGCAAGGTAATTTTGGAGGCGGTGTCTTGCCGGGTCGATGCGTACGTGTCGATCGGAACGCTCTCGCCTATTCCCGCGGGCGCTGGCCAGGCCGCGCAACCCGCGCGACAAGCCTTATCGCGCAACGGAGATTACGGCCGCTTTGCCAAGAAATCTGTCAACAATGGTATTTTCCCATTCCTGACTGCAACAAATGGGATAGTTCGATATATCAGGCAAGGGGAATTGTCGCGTAATTAAGGTTCGTATGAAACAGAACTTACAAAATACGAGCAGCAAGGAGCAGCCAGCCAAAGCACTTGGCATTCTGGAAAACTCGAAAGCTCCTGTCGGCGAGCAACCGGTGAACCCGGCTGACGAAAACCTTTTTTGGAACAAATCTGAACTCGCGCGCATCGTCAGGCGCTCGAAGCGGACCGTTGAAATTTGGATGCGCGAGGGTCGAATTCCCTTTCTTCGGATCGGGCCGCGGACGGTTCTTTTTGAAAAACGAGCCGTTCTTGAGGCGTTGCTGAAATTCCAGGTTAACGCGAGGCCATGACGTCCGCAAAAAAGGCGACCCGCTACGGCCGCCAGAAGATTATCAAGTTATGGACGATACTACAGGTCAGCCACAGTCGCGTCAATCCGAAAGTCGCCGGATGATGGATTATTTCCCCGCGTTCAGAACTCAGGACGCGGACGAGCTTCTAAAGAGTAGGCCCTTCGCGTTCATTCTTCTGTGGGTGATCGCGCGGCGAGCGCGTTATACCAATGGGTTCAACGAACACAACCTGTCCTATGGAGAGGCGTTTCTTGGCGACCACGAAGCCTGTGGAATGAGCGAACAGAACTACAAGACGGCGAAAAAATTCTTGGCAAAGCACAAATTTGCAACGTTCAGACCAACGAACAAGGGAACGATAGCAAAGCTCTGCGATGCAAGGGTTTTCTGGATGAAGGTTGAACAATGTAACGACCAAAATAACGCGCACCTAACGGACGCCCAACGGACGCCCAACGAGCAGCTAACGACTAACAATAAGGAGAATAAGGAGAATAAGGGAAAGAAGGTACATAAAGGGCCGGAATTTGACTCCGCTTTCGAGGAGTTCTGGAATTGTTATCCAAAAAAAATGGCCAAGGCCGCAGCGCGGAAAGCCTTCCCCAAAGTGACTGTCGGCTTGGACGTGCTGATAGCCGCCGTCGAGCGATCCAAGCAAAGCCGGGAGTGGCAGAAGGACGACGGCCAATTCGTTCCCTACGCCTCGACCTGGCTCAACGGTCGCCGTTGGGAGGATCATCTCGAAATAGACCTTCCGAAAATCGCCACTCCTCCGACTCGGAATGTGATATGAGTTCTGCCCGCGACGAGTTCATTAAAAACAATCCCATCGTTGAGGTGATGGAGAAGGCCGGCGTAAAGATCATCGGCGGCGCGAACGAGAGATCGGCGAAGTGCTGCTTCCATGAGGACGGAACAGCCAGTTTGTCTGTCAACATATCGCAGGGGACATGGTATTGCCACGCCGGATGCGGAGGCGGAAGTGTGATAGACTTTCTGGCCCGAAAGCAAGGAATCGACCCAAAGGAATTTTGCCGTCAGAATTTGAAGCAGAACGGGGCGAATGGATCGTCTTATCATGCGCCCCGGCCAGCAAACCAAGAACGCCAAGCGCAGCCGTCGCCAGAAAAAAAGATCGTGGCGACATACGATTACTTGGATGAAACAGGCCAGTTCCTTTATCAAGTCGTCCGGTTCGATCCGAAGGATTTCAGGCAGAGACGAAAGGGTGAAAAAGGCGAATGGATTTGGAACATGGAGGGCGTCAGGAAGGTATTGTTCAACCTGCCAAAAGTTCTCAATCCGCAAAACCGATATGTGTGGATTTGCGAAGGGGAGAAGGACTGCTTGACTCTCGAAAGCCATCAGCTTTGCGCCACTACGAATGTTGGGGGAGCGAAGAAGTGGATGGCGGCTTATTCGGATGCCCTCAAAGGAAAGGACGTGATCCTGTGCGGGGACAACGACGATCCTGGCCGCGCCCACATGAAGCTGGTAATGGAAAGCCTCGTGGACAGGGCAAGCACCATCCGGCTTATCACTTTACCGGACGGAGAGAAAGACATAACGGACTTCCTTCAAAACTTCGACAACGCAAAGGCGATTGAGACGGCAATAACCAAGCTTGTTGAGAAAGCGCCAATTCTCACCGCCGGGATAGAGTTGCCAATCCAGAGCATGGAGGAATTGGAATCCGAGTACAAAGAACATCTCAAGATGGCTTCGCAGAGAGTTCTTAACCTGTCCAACTGGCTGCCATCGCTCGGGGCGAAATGCCGCGGGCTTCATCCAGGGGAAATGGTGACGATCATAGCGGACACCGGGGTTGGAAAAACGGCCCTGATCCAAAACCTCGCGAGGTCAGCCGCGCCATTGCCGACACTCCTTTTCGAGTTGGAACTTCCGGGAAGCCTGACGTTCGAGCGGTTTTGCGCCATGTCGGTCGGAACATCCTGCCGGGAAGTCGAGTATTCCTACACGCAAGAAAAAAGCGAAGACTGGCGTGGAAAGAAAAACATCAGTCACATTTTTACTTGCACTCGGAGCAAGCTGACGCCTGACCAAATCGAAATGCTCATCAACAAGGCCGAGGCCAAGATGCTGGCGCGGCCGGTCCTCGTTTGCATCGACTACATCCAGTTGATGGGCGGGGAGTCCAGCAAGCGATACGACATAGTGACCGATGCGGCTGAATCGTTGAAGCGAATAGCCAAGGCGACAAAGACGATCATCGTCGTGTCTTCTCAGATCAGGCGCAAAAGCCAGGCGAAGGACGGAAGGGAAGGCAACAACTCGCTGGAGGTGAACCTGCATGACGCGAAGGAATCCGGCGGCATCGAAAACTCATCCGGCCTGGTATTGGGTGCATGGCGTCCGACTATCAACACGATAAAGATCAAGGTTCTGAAAAACACCAAGGGGTGCGCCGATAAGCCGGGAGAAGCTTTGGAGTGCAATTTCAACGGCGCGTGCATGACGATAACAGAGAAAAGCAAAATCCAAGAGGAGGACGTGCCAAGGCCACGGTCCTTTCAACCTGATTGAGTCTCATGCGGTCCGCCACAGATCCGAATTTGAATGAGCGACCGAGATGCGTCGAAGTTTCGGGAGAAGGCTACCTTATCTTAATCCGTCAAATCCAAGCGGCGGGCGCAAGAATCTTTGCAACAGATGTGTTTGACAACTCGAAGTATAGAGTCCACATCTCGTGGCCCGACGCCAAAAACCTTGAGCTTCCGCTGGACACAGCCGCCTGGCCAAAAGCTTAACCGCGGTAACGGGTCACACTTGGGCGCTGGCCAAGTTTTCGAGAGCCCGCTCGCAACGTTTTTTCAACTGATCTTTGACCGCAGAATCCTTTGATGATCCAACTTTCTCATTCTTCCGGTTGGCGGCTGTTGTTTCCAACTGCCGATAGAAAATCGGATACGCTTGGCGCACGAAATGGAGCGTGTCCGGTTTATTCAAAAAGGGTTTCAACGCTTTTTCCCACCAGACATCCACGTGCTTAGACGAGAATTCGGGCAAGTCCTTGTAAGGAAGTTGTTCAGCCAAATAACCACACTGGTCAACCAAGTAACTGTCCAAGGTTTTTTGACGCAACACATGTGAGTAAAGATTGAAAGCCGCCGTGGCCTCAGACAGGTCTGATCGAAGTCTCAGCGCGTATAGCATAAAATCGAGGACGAGACGGGTCGCGGGCGTGGCGGGTTTCACATTAGTTTCTGGTTTCAATTTCAAGACTGAACCGCAAGCCACTTCGCCATGCTTTGCCCAGGATCGAAGCGATTTGAAGAATGATTGTCGTTTCGAAAGCGCCTTTACGTGTTTCGGCTTGTTCTGATCAATCCAGTCGATGACGTTAGCCAGGTGGGCCGAAGCGCCCACACTTGTCATTATCGCTCTCCTGTCACCGCATTGCGCAATTTTGGATAGCACGTCTAAGCACGGTGCCAGATGCTCCGTAATCAGGAGGCCCAAGCGTTCGATCGTACGCTTTTCGCCGGCGGTGTGTTTGCGGTCTTGATGGGCGGACACATTCGATTCGACAAAGGCGGTCAATATGTCGATTCCCGCTTTCAAATATTCTTCTCCGTCTGGAAAACACCGGCGTAACTTTTTGCTCCGTTCGATTATGGCTTGTCTCTCGTTCCGCTGCTTCCGTTCTATCTCAACTTCAGGCGGGACCCGGGGAACGGCTCTTTTCCGCATGGGCTTATGTTTGTGCCTCATGCCGCGTTCGCTTCCGCCAAGCGCACAATGTTCGGCCTCGCATCTGGCGTAATGGCAAACCACTCTTTGGCTTGCGTCTCGGTTACGACTTTCCGGTAATGGCGGAAGATCATTTGGGCCGAATTGCCAGCTTCTGACGCGACTTGGTCCGCACTTTTGATTGACGCCATCCGGTAGCTGCAAAACGAATGCCTTAGTGCGTTATGCTTCCAGACAAATTTCGTCTCGTTGCCCCGTTCTCTGCGTATTCTGTTGACTTTATCAACCACTTTGGGAATTTGATTCCACCAAGAGTCAAAGCCTGTGACCTTGCCCCCTTCTTTGATGTGATCGGCGAGCCAGGCGGCAAGATTGTCGGTAATAGGCGTCAGTCTTCGCGAGGCGGTCTTTGCCTTGGCCGATGTTATTTCAATGTGGCCTTCTTCCAAATTAACCTCGCTCCAATCGAGTCTTTGCAGTTCAGCGGAACGCAGGCCGGCAAGCCCGCCGATTGCGAGCCAAGGCACCATCTCGGGCCGTGCTGCATTGAGAATTTCAGCGAATTCAGACGGCGTAAAAATCTCAATGTCCCCGCTGGCGACCTTGGGCTGTTGGACGGACTTTACTTCTTCGATAGCGTCATGCGGAAGGTAGCGGCGGCCAATCGCGAACCGAAACATTGCCGCAATGGCCCGAAGGTAGTTCTTTTTCGTGCGGCCGCTGACCTCCATCTCGTCCAACCAGGTTTGCAGCATGGTGCTCGATATTCCGGCGATGTTCATTTGGAAGTCATCGGCAAAGCGGCCAAGGCGGCTGGCCAAATCACGCACGTGAACGTCAGAGAATTTCGCGGCCAGCTTGGCCGCGAGCATTTCGTCAACGACCTCCCGAACGGTGCGTTTATTGAGGCTGGCGGGATTGCGCTTCTTGAAGAAGTCCACCGCCTCTTTGAGCGTGGTGCCATCTGGCAGGCTTTTGACGGCGGAAACGTACTCGAGCACGGCGAGATTGAGGGGAACGCCAAGGGGGCGTAAATGATCGACGGCTTGCACATACATGGTTCGATCCGCAGATGTCAGCCGGAGAACTTCATTCTCGCCATTGGCCAGCTTTGTGGCGACGAGATCACCCTCGCGCTTGGCAGCCTCCAAATCGGCAAAGCGGAGCTTCTTGCGGTGGTTGCCGTCGTAATAGACCAGGGTGAATTGCGGATAGGTCTTGTCGCCCACGCGATTTGTGCCGGTGTAGATTGTCACGCTGACGTTGCCGCGCTTGATTTCGATGGGTTTTCGGGACTTCCGGTCGGCTGTGGATAGCTTCGCTTTCATGCGCAATATTGTCCCTAAACTGTCCCCTAAATGCAAGCGCGAAATGCGTTTCCCTCGTAAAAACTGGCGGGAGTGGCGGGGCTCGAACCCGTAACCTCTGCCGTGACAGGGCAGCGCTCTAACCAATTGAGCTACACCCCCCGCTCAGGAACCGAAAACTTAGTCAATTCTTTCCGCGCCGTCAATCCCTACCATTCAATTACCGCAGCCCCCCACGTCAGCCCGGCGCCGAAGACGATCAGCAATACCAAATCGCCACGCTGGATGTGGCCGCTTTGCACGGCTTCGTCGAGGGCGATTGCGACGGAGGCGGCGGAGGTGTTGCCGTATTTGTGCAAATTGACAAAAACCTGCTCGGGCTTGGCGCCCAGGCGCTCAGCCACGGCGTCAATTATACGACGGTTGGCTTGGTGCGGAATAATGCACTTGATCTGTGTCACGTTGAGTTCGCAGCGCCGCAAGGCTTCTTCGGCGGCGGTGTGCATCGCGGTGACGGCGTTCTTGAAGGTTTCCTTGCCGTCCATCCGAAGGTAGTGAAGCCCCGCAGCAACGGTTTCGTGGGTGGGCGGACAGGCGGAACCGCCGCCGGGCATGCACAATAATCCGGCGCGCCCGCCGTCGGAACCCATGCAGGCTGTCAATAATCCGTGCGCTTGCGGGCGGTTGCGCAAAATGGCGGCCCCGGCGCCGTCGCCAAAAAGAACGCAGGTGTTGCGGTCGCTCCAATTGATGATGGAGGAAAGTTTTTCAGCGCCGATCACCAATACGGTGTCGTAACTGCGCGACATGATGAATTGCTGGCCGACTTCCAATCCAAAAATAAATCCTGAACAGGCGGCCTGGATGTCAAACGCGGCGGCGCGATCGGCCCCAATTTTTTTCTGCACCAGACACGCCGTGGATGGGAAGGGCATGTCGGGGGTGATGGTGGCGAGGATGATTAAATCGATTTGGTCGGGGGTGATTTTGGCGCGCTCCATCGCAACCAGCGCGGCGCGGGCGGCGAGATCGGAGGTGGCCTGGTGTTTGCCCGCCATGCGCCGTTCTTTGATGCCGGTGCGGCTGACGATCCATTCGTCGGAGGTTTCGACCATTTTTTCGAGGTCGGCGTTGCTCAGGATTTGTTCGGGAACGTAAGAGCCGACGGCGACAATCGAACAGGTGCGCCCCTGGAAATTGTGGCGGGCGCGCGGATTTTTGAATTTTTTTTCTGGGAGGTTCATGTTGGAACCGGTACGGCGGCTTCCTGCGGAACGAGAGCGACGCGTTGATTGGCGGCCTCGACTTCGGTTTGAATCATTTCATTGAGGCGATGCTGGAGGGCTTTGACGCATTCGTTGATGGCGTTCATGATGGCGCGCTCGCGGGCGGAGCCGTGGGCCTTGAACACGGTTCCGTTGAGGCCGAGGAGCGGGGCGCCTCCGCGAGTATCGGGATTGGTGCGGCGCATGATGGTGCGGACGGCGTTTTTGACGAGAAGGCCGCCGAGCATGCGCTTGGGGTTTTTGTGAATTTCCTCTTTGAGCCACGATCCCATGCCTTTGGCGAAGCTTTCCAAAGTTTTCAAAACGATGTTGCCGATGAAGCCGTCGCAGACAACAACATCGACCTTGTTATGGAAGAGATCGTGGCCTTCGACGTTGCCGATGAAATTGAAATCGGCCCTTTTGCAGAGCTTATAGGCTTCGAGCGTCAATTCGGTTCCTTTGTTGGGTTCGGTGCCATTGCTCAAAATGCCGACGCGGGGATTTTTATATCCGAGAATTTCGCGGGAATAAATATTTCCCATGACGGCGAAATGCAGCAGGTGCATGGGCCGGCATTCGACGCTGGCGCCGGCGTCCAGGAGCACGAACTCGTTTTTTGGCGCTGGAATGATCGTTGCAATACAGGGTCGGTCCACGCCGGGCAATGGGCGCAATCGAATGGTGCTGGCGGCGACGATCCCGCCGGTGTTGCCCGGAGAAACCAAGGCGTCCGCCTTGCCGTCTTTGAGCAAATCGACGGCGCGAAGGATTGAGCAATCCTTTTTGCGGCGCAAGCCTTCGACGGGCTTGTCCTCCATGGAGAGGACCTGTGTGGCCGGCACGATGGCAATGCGCGGATCGGCGCAACCGACGCGGTTTATCGCCGCGTTGATTTCGGCTTCCTGGCCAACGAGAAAAAGCCGGGTGATGGAGGGTTGCGATTCCAAGGCCATACGGACACCTTCGATAATGGTCTCCGCGCCGTGGTCGCTGCCCATCACATCGACAACAATTCGCATAAAGCCAAGGAACGCGGCAGCCCCGTCACTCCGCAGTCCTTAAAAAACTGTCAGGCCGCCGTCTTAACGGTGATGACTTGGCGGCCTTTGTAAAATCCGCATGCCGGACAGACACGATGGGGGACGTAGGGGGCCGCGCATTGTGGGCAAACACTGAGTTGGGGAAGCGTCAAGTTGCTATTATAAGCGCGGCGCATACGCTGGCGGCTGTGAGACGGTTTGCGTTTGGGAACACCCATATTTTTCCTGTCTTAAAATTTTAATTTGTTTAACTCGGACCAGGCAGACGAATTATCGGTCTGACCGGGGCCTTTCTTCTTTTCTTTCGAACGATTGGGCAGTCCGGCGCAATCGGCTCCGCACAACGGATGTTGCGGAAACTCCAACAGAATATCCTCACGGATTTGGGGCGTCAAGTCTGCCAAATCATCGTGCACGGGGACCTTTTCAGGGCCGTTTAGGGGAAAATGGGCTGTCCAAGAGTCCAACAGGACGACGTGCTGGAAGGGTTTCAGGCAGCGGGCGCACTCGCAATCCAGCGTGAGCGTCAAATTGCCCTGGACCAGGATGTCGTCGCCGACCTTCTGGACGTTCAGATCAAAGAGGAGCGGGTGGCGGGCATGGGCCAATTCATCGAAATCACCGAATTCAAGCTCGGCGGCGGGCAATTCGCCTTTGAGGTGAACGTCCTTTTCTTCCAAATGGCGGAGATTGACTTGTACAGGCATGGATTGAAAGGGATGTAGGGGTTCACGGGTTTCGGCGTTTGCCAAATTTCGAGGCCAAAGCGGACTGGACGTGAGGGGGGACGAAACATTGGACGTTGCCGCCGAGGCTGGCGATTTCCTTCACGAGCCTGGAACTGAGAAAAGTATAGGTTTCGCGTGGCATCATAAAAATCGTTTCAACTTTTCCGTTCAACTTACGATTCATCAAAGCGAGCTGAAATTCAAATTCAAAATCGGAGACCGCCCGCAAACCGCGGATAATCGCCTGGCCGCCTCGTTTTTCGACGTAATCGACCAGCAGCCCACCGAGGGAATCGACTTCGACGGTGGAGCAATCGAGCATGGATTGGCGGACGAGGCGGACACGTTCCTGGAGGGAGAAAAGGGGTTTTTTGCTGGCGTTGCGGGCGACGGCCACGATGACGCGGTCGAATAATTTATTGGCGCGCTCGATGATGTCGAGGTGGCCGTTGGTGATGGGATCGAAGCTGCCCGGATAAATTGCCGTTCGCATTGGCATGTAATTAAACCAAGGCGGAGGGGCAAAGGAAAGACGAACTTTTGCTAGCGGGCTTGGAGGCGGTAGAAAATGGAACTGGAGGGCGCGTTGGAGAGAGGGAATTGCCATTGGCCGTTGGACCATGTGGGCGAAGGGTTTGTCGAAGGGGACCAGTTGAGTAGGTCGGCGGATTGGTAGAGGGCGAAGACGCCCTCGGTGGCGGGCCAGTTGAGCATCGAATCGGACGTGAGGGAAAGGGTGGGTTGGGGGTTGACGGCGGAAAAGTTTATTAGGGTGCTGTTGGATGCGCAGGCGAAATAGTCCGCGGATATTTGAGGAAGTCCGGTGGAATCAGATGAAATGCGGACTTCATCGATGGCTCCATCGAAATAATAGACGTTGTTCGTGATCCGGCCGATGTTCAGGCCAGTGGTGTTTGGGAAGTCTGACTGGACGCCACCGGAGACGGTTTGATTGGTGCCGTCGATGTAAATTGCGCCTGTTCCGCCGGGCTCGTTAACGTTAACGGCAATATAATGCCATTGGCCGAAAGTAAGAGCACCCGCGCCGGTTTCGAGGTCCTGGCCAGTGGTGCCGTCGCCAGTTTCGAGGAGGATTCGTTGGTCTTTGGTATTGTAAGTATCGACGTAAAGGGCATAACCGGCGGAATTCCATCCTCCGGGTTTATTGGCGAAGATGGTTTGGATATTGGTGGCGTTTGGATTGACGTTTACCCACGCGGAAAGGGTGAAGTTGGCGCCGACGTTAACAGGACCCATATTGAGATATTCGGATGAACCGTTAAACAATCCGAAGCCGCCAATATGGCTGGTGCTCCACACAGGTGCCACACCAGAAGTGGCGGGGTAATGGCCGGTGCTGTCCAAGTAGGAAAAGCCTTTCTGTTCCAAATGCCAAACGCCTATGTACGAAGACCATACATTGGTGGAAGAGGGCGCGTTTGGGGCGGCGGCGTTGCCCCAGTAGGCCCAGATATAATCGTTCGAGCTTGAAAGGACGGGGATTTGGACCCAGACGGTGGATACACCGTTGGTGTTCCATTGATTAATTTCAAAGGGGAGGGGCGTCAGGCCGCCGGCATCGGTGAAACGCAGGTCACCCCCAGTTGGGGAGGCGAATTGAGAATAGGAAAATTGAGGCATGGTGTTGGAGGCAAACTCGATGAGCATTGGGTAGTCCGCGAGGGGTTGGCCCCCGGGGTAACCCGAAAAGGAAATTTTGGCGCGATACAGATAATTTTCCGTGGCGAGGCCGGAAGTGCTCAATGGCGCGGAGGCGGGCGTCCAGACGTGGTTGCTGGCGTTGCTGGCGTAGAAGGCAAAATAATAATTGGTGTCGGAGACGAGATTGCTCAATGTGGTCGAGAAAGTGACCGGGTTGAAATTGGTATTGACGCCGAGGAAGCTTGAGCCTTCCCATGCGCCCGGGACGGTTCCGCCGTTCTGGCGTCCCCAATAGACCCACACTGAGGCTTCGTCATCGCCGTAAACCCCCTGGGCCAAAGTGACGGAAGCAGCGGCCAAACCAGGGCCGAGGAGGGAGATGTCGAGATTGGTCAATGTCATGTTTGCGGGCGCGGAGAGCGGGAGGTTCAGCATGGGCGACGCCAAGGAGGAAAATTCCGTTTCACTGGGCAAGGAGCCGTTGGTTTCCAAGTATTGGGCCACCAGCATCCGGGCGTCGTTGAGAAAATAGTGGAGGAGATAATAGCAAGGGGCCTTGGTGTCCTGTGGGCTGATGAGGAAGTAGTTTGTTCCGCCAGCCGAGGGGGTTTGGTTGTTGTACATTTCCCAGAAGAGAATGTATTGAAGGCAGTGGCCCTGGTAATTCCAGCCGAGGAGGCGCTGAATATAAGAGCGCGTCAGAGGCTCCTGCGCGGCGGGCGAGTCGCCGCCCCAGCCGTATTCGCCAATCCACATCCGCTCGCCGGGAACGACATTGGCTTTGTTTGTCGGGATATTCGACTGCATGTAGTTGAGGGTGGCGTATAAATCGGCTGAGCTGAGATTTTGGGCGTCGTAGGAGGAATAGGAAAGATAATCGAGATTGGTGATGTAGGGGATGACATAGTTGATGACGCGCTCGTTGTTGGTCGGCGCGTTGAGCATGGCGTCCCGGACGCGATTGGCTTCGGCGTAATTATAGACGAAAACGTTGGTGTGTGGCGTGGCGGCTTTGGCGTCATCGACGGCTTTTTGGCGGTTGTTAAGCCAGCCGATCATGCCGGAGATGGTCTGAGGGGCTGGATTCGTGGCCCAAGTTTTGCCATTGACCGTGACGCTCAAATATCCATCGCCCTCCCAATGGCCGAGGTAGAACGTCTTGCCGGAATTGTTGTAATTTGTGAGGAGGTATCGAGTCAGACCGTACATTTCGGCGTAGTCTTTTGCGCCGTCGGTCGTGTTGTATCCGCTGCCCCACCATTCGTCGGAATTGGCAAACGGATATTCCCACATGATAAAATGGCGGAACGGCATGTCGAGGACCTGATGGTAAGAGGGGCAGTCGCGCGCTTCGGTCATCAGGTTGGTGACATTGGAAGGGAGGGTGACGCCGCTCTGGTAGGAGGCATCCGAGCCCATATAGAGTTTGATGGCATCGCTGCCCATGTTGGTGATGGCTTCAGCGGTTTCGACGAGGAGTGTGTTGGTGGTAAACTTGTAAAGGCCGGCGAAGGTTTCGGTGCCGGCGCGGACGTTGTAGGAATCGACGTTGGTGTTGGACAAGGGACTGGCGGCTAGAGCAAGCGCTCCGGCAAGGTACGCCGCGGTAATGCGAATTAACATACTCCTTTACAAAGAAACAAGGCGCCGGTCATTTGACCGGCGCCCTGGTGATAATATTCGATTTTTACTGTCCTACCAACCGATAGAACTCGTTGGTCCCGGTGGTCGGGATTGTTACCTCATAATTGCCATCGACGACGGTTGGGGTGGGACTGGAAACGGGCGCCCAGGATGATGGGGACGCGAGATTCGTTGTTGCCTCCAACGTGAACGTTCCGTCATTCGTCGGCCAGCTTAACATAAAGCTGTTGGCGACGGAGGTGATGGAGAGGAACGGCTCCTGATTGAGGGCCGATAGGCTCACAAAGGAGCTGTTCGCCATGTTGGCGTAGGTGGTGACCACCCAGTTGGTGCTGGCCAGGCCGTATTGAATACGGGCCTCGTCCATGGTGCCTGTCCACCAGAAGTTCGGGTTGAGGAACGCGCCGAGGAAGAGGGTGTTGGTCAATCCGGGGTCGCTGGAGAATGCGCCGGTTCCAACGAGTTCGCCGTTCAAGTACGCACTAACGGTGGAATCCGGCGCATCACAGACGCAGGTGAGCAAATACCAGTTGCCGTTAAAGAAGGGACCAGCGTGGGGAGAGCCGCCGCCGAACTCTGGCTGTACGCCGCTCCCGTTGCCACTGCCGATCAGGAGTCCGTTGTCGTCTATGTTGTAGGCGTTGACGAACTCGGAGAAGCCGTTGGCGCCATAACCGCCCTCCTGATTGCACCAGAGAGTTTGGATTTGAGCTTGAGCGCTGTCAGACAAATAGGCCCAGACGTAAGTAGTGAACTGGTTACTCAAGGTGACGGCGCCAGCACTTAGGATGCTGGAAGTGCCGTTAAACGCCTGGCCATGGCCGACGACGCCATTGGTCTGCGTGGTGGCGGTCGCGGCGGGAGACAATCCCGTCGGCACCGTTGCCGGGTATTGGCCGGTGCTATCCGCGTAGGGCGGCTGGGTTTCCTTGAGGTGATAAACAATCTCGTAGCCGGAATCGATCCAGACGTTCGTGCTGGCCGGCGGCGTGTTGGTTGAAGAAGCATTTCCCCAATAGGCCCAGATATTGGTGCCGTTGAGCAACGGGACCATGACCCAGATGGTCGAGACGCCGTTGTCATTCCATTCGTCGATTTCAGAAGGAAGGATGGAAGTGCCGGAGGCGTCGGTGAAACGGATGTCCGCGCCGTTGGTTTCAAACTGGGTGTAATCCAAGCCCTGGAGAGTCGATGAACTCAAGGTAATCAAGGCGGGGAAGTTGGTCAGCGGAGCGCCGCTGTAACCCGGGAAGGTGATTTTGGTCTTGTACGGGTAGTTTGCCGGGATCAACTGCGGAACGGCGGAAGCGATGACCTGAGCCGTGCTGCTGATGGCGGGAACACCGCCGTTCTGGCTGGCTGTGTAGGCATTAGTCACCGTTACGTAGTAGGAGTTGGTTCCTGGCAGGGCGATGAATGTATAGGTCTGGTTGGTGGCCCCAGAGACCGGGGTCCCGTTCTGATACCACTGATAAGAGAAGGGAGCGCTTCCGATTGCAACGACCGTGTAGCTGACCTGGTCTTCTCCGGCGTAAAGCTGGACCGTCTGAGTCAGAGGCGAAATGTCCTGACTGATCTGGGGAGGCCCAAGGACGACCGAGAGATAGGCGCCCGCAGGCTGGGTGACGCCGTAGGCATTGCTCACGACGACGGAGTACAGACCCTGCGCGCTTGTCTGCACGTTGGGGAGACTTAGAGTTTGGTTGGTGGAAATCACCGTACCGCTGGGACCGGTCCAGAAATAGTAAAGCGGAGCGGTGCCCGTGGCTTCGACAGTAAAGCTAGCCGTAGCATCGACGTTGGTGGTTTCCGTGTTGCCGATCCCAACCGGGAGCAATTGCGTAACGACTGGAGGCACGCCGGAAGCCAGGTAGTGAGCCGCGACCTGGTTGGAGGTCAGCGCGTAATTATAAACGGCGACTTCGTCGACGAGGCCGAAGTACTGGTTGTCATAATTATTATCCCCGTTGCCGCTGATACGCGCGCCTATAGACATTGGAGAGGTCAAACTGCGAATGCCGCTCTTGATTGCGATGGCCGTGGAGGCGGCATTGGTGCCGTCGATATAGAGAGAGACAAGTTTGTTGGCTTCGTCACAAACAGCAACGACATGGTGCCATGAAGGAGTGCTTTGCAGGGCGACGTGGCTGGGGGCGCCCGAGTTGGCGCCCCCGGCGTTATTGACATAGAAACGAAGGTCGTGGGCGGGATCGAAGCCGCCGGAATCAAGCGCGAACTCTTCACCGCCGTAGCCGACACCAATGGCGGCCAGACCGCCGTCGTTATTGGCGGAGTATTGTTGAGCCCACATTTCGATAGAGAACTCTGCGTTCACGTTGGTGGGGGCAGTGAAGCTGATATTCGTTGGAATGGATCCAACGTAGCTGTCATTTGTCTGGATTCCGCCAAAGTAGGGGGCATTGCCTTCGGAGGGGTCGGTGACAGGATTATAGGAAGGGGCATAGGCAAGGGCTACATTTGAATAGATGCCGTTGTTGCCGCCGACATAGTCATAGGCAATGTCGCCGGAGGATTCATCCAGTCTCCAGAAGGCCATAGGATGGTCGGCCAGGACTTGAGCCGGGTAAGGCGCGGTGGGAGTGGGAACAACTGTGAGGGTAATGGGAGCGGTGCTGGCCGAGCCATCGGAGTTGATGGCGGTGCCGACGTAAGTTCCGCCGTTTCCAACCTGAGGGATCGTGTAGGTTTGAGCGGTCGAAACAACGACTCCATTGGAAGTCCATTGATAGCTGATGGGCTGCGCGCCGACGGCGCTCATGGAGAGAACGGGGCTCTGACCGGCGAAAATTTCGAGCGAACTGGTCGGTTGCGTGACAACAGATGGAGCGCCGTAAACGAATATCTGGACTACGGAGCTGGTGACGGATGGGCCGTAGGAGTTGCCGGCGACGAGGTAGTAGCTTCCGGTCGCGTTAGTGGGGATGGAGGCGAATGTCAGGTTTTCGCCAGTCTGGCCCGCGACTGGCGAGCCGTTTTGGTACCATTGATAAGTGATAGGCTGAGAACCGGCGACCGTGGCGGTCACAGTGACAGAAGCGCCCTGATTGTTGGTGGCGCCAACCGGTTGCACGCGGACGGAGGCAGGGACACCGGCGGCGTTGAAGAGGGACTGGATTTGGGCCGCGCTGAGGGCATTAGTCCAGAAGGCGACATGGGCGATCTGGCCGTCAAGATCGCGAATAGTATTGGCACCGCCCCAGCTTGCATAAGTGTATTCGGAGTCGCCGCCAATAAGAAGGTCATTTGTATTTCCAACGATGTTAATGCCGCTGGCTGTGTTGCTGCTTTTGGCGAGAATGCCGTCGAGGTAAAGGTAGTCATTGGTGCCGTCGGAAACGCCGGCGACCATGTGCCAGTTGCCGTCGTTCAAGGCAAAGCCATTGGATTGGTAAAGAGGCGCGTTGGTGATTTCCGGCCCGGGACCCGGATTGAAATGATTTTCCCCGGTGGCCTGGCCGAGGGCGAGGCGGTAAGAACTATCGCCGTGGCCGACCAATTCCTGGAATCTACCAGGGGAATCCGCGATGTTGCCGCGGAACCATGTGACAAGCGTCAAGGGCGAAGCTCCGGTTGGATTCAGAGCGGGCGGCAAGCTGCCGCCGCCGACGTCCACAGCCCCAAACCAGCCGTTGATTGCGACGCTCTTGCTCGATGCGCCGAAGCCTTCATAGGATGGTCCCGCCACTCCAGGTTCCGCTCCGGGTTGATATACGCCGTTGGCGGCCGCGCCGAGGGTGCCATAGTTTGTGGCGACCGGGAATGTGTTGGTGGGATAGCCGGCATTTACAGGCGTTATGGAGTCATTCAACCGATAATAAAAGGTAGGGCTGTCAGCCAGAACGGCAGCGGGATAGTTAGTGCCGAAAGTGGCGTTAGTTCCGTAAGCCGTCTGGTAATGGGCGTCAATGCTGGATAGAGGCAAAACTTCGTTGTAAATGGCGACATCGTCGATAACTCCTTTAAAGCCGTTGCCATAGGATGCGGAAGGTTCGCTTCCGGAGCCGATCATTAGCGGGGTGCTGGGATCGGGCACGAAAGCCTTGCCGTCTTTGCTAATGATGTTCAAGGTGCCTGAGAGAACACCATTGGTATAAAGGGATTCGGTAGTGCCATCGAAAGTGGCAACGACATGAATCCAGGAGGAGGTGTTTATGAAGCCATAAGTATGGCTTGAATCCAATTCGTGGGCCTTGTTGCCGACGGCGTTGGTGCCATTGCAAATAAAGAAGCAGTAATTTTGGTAGGCACCGAGTTCGACGCCAGCCCAGCCGAGGCCAGGGCCGCCATAGAATGGATTGTTGGTATTTGGTCCGCCGTAGTTAACGCTGGAGAAGCCGCCTTCGCCGACAATATCAAGAAGGCCGCTATTGGTGGTCGCAAATTTGAGCCATGCTTCAATGGAGAACGGCGGCGTGAGAGTCAGGTTTGTGTTGATGACGCCGTTGGTGGTTCGAGGGACGATAACGTATTGGCCGCCGACCCCCTGACAGTTCATTCCCGCGCTGTTATCAAATGGAGCAGTAACGGCGGGAGATTGAACGATGCTATTTGTAAGGTACCAAGTGGTGTTGGAAGGCTGGTACCATGCGCCATAATAGCCGATGCCTTGCGCGCCGAGAGAGCCAAGATTATCCGCGGTATTGTTAAACGAAAACGGAGCGGGAGGCTGGGCGGTTTCGTTCAACGGCCAATAGCCGGCGGGATCGAGATTTGTCACCGCCTGGAAGTACGCGCCGGCGGGTTGGGCCTGGACGGACGAACCCGCGGCAAAAACCGCGGCCATGGCGATGGCTTTGATGATGGATTTTTTTTGCATAAGCATAACAGGGCGTTCTCTTTTTAAGTGATGCAGGGGATACTGCAAATCTGTTGAATCGATACTACGATAACCAATACCATTCTCCACTGTGGAGGAAACCGCAAGACGAAATGCGCTTTTCGACTAAATTTAACTCTACTGACACAATTCACGGCGGATTGAATAGTCTTGTTGCGCGTCACTCTTCGTTCATTACGCGGGACGCGGCGGCTGTCTGCCCGACTCAAGACAGAAAGACGCGCCCTTCTCGGGCGATTCAGCCAGAGTCCAATGCGATGCGAAATCTTCCTCTTTTGGCAGAAAGTGTCTATCGTATGTTTATATGGGGGGGTGAAGCGCAGAGACGCTGGTAGGCTAATCCGAGGTGGGGAGTTTCCAAGTTTCCCCGATTGCGGGAGTGGGGATGTTGAAACCAAAATCTCTTATGCAGCAACGACGCAGGGCCCAGAGCGCCGACAACCGCAAAGGCTTGGATAAAGATCCGGTTTGGTACAAAAGCGGAGTGATCTACGAAGTCCACGTCCGGGCGTTCTATGATACCGACGCTGACGGGACGGGGGACTTTCGCGGGCTTTCGGAGAAGCTGGATTACATCAAGGACCTTGGAGTCACGGCGATCTGGCTTCTGCCGTTTTACCCGTCGCCCCTCAAGGATGATGGGTATGACATTGCCGATTACCGGGCGGTGCACCCAAAATATGGGACGCTGGGGGATTTTAAATACTTCTTGAAGGAGGCGCATCGACGCGGATTAAGGGTGATCACCGAACTGGTGTTGAACCACACGTCCGATCAGCATCCGTGGTTTCAACGGGCGCGGCGGGCAAAACCTGGGAGCCGATGGCGCAACTTTTATGTGTGGAGCGAAAACGCGGCGCAATATTCCGACGCGCGAATCATATTCAAGGACGTGGAGATATCGAATTGGACGTGGGACCACGTTGCGGGGGCGTATTTCTGGCATCGTTTTTTTTCGCACCAGCCTGATTTGAACTACGACAATCCAGAGGTGCACCAGGAGATGATCGACATTGTGGATTTCTGGTTCGAGATGGGCGTGGACGGACTTCGACTTGACGCGGTGCCCTACCTGTATGAACGGGAGGGGACGAGTTGCGAAAACCTGCCGGAAACGCACGTTTTTCTCAAAAAGCTGCGCGCGCATATTGACCAAAAGTACGAGGACAGGATGTTGCTGGGCGAGGCGAATCAATGGCCGGAAGACGCGGTTTCATATTTCGGGCAAGGGATGGGCGACGAGTGCCATATGGCTTATCATTTCCCGCTGATGCCGCGGCTTTTCATGTCGGTGCGAATGGAAGATCGGCAGCCGATCGTGGATATATTGGAGCAAACGCCGCCAATACCCGAGACGAGCCAATGGGCGCTGTTTTTGCGCAATCACGACGAACTGACGCTGGAAATGGTGACGGACGAGGAGCGGGATTACATGTACCGGATGTACGCGCATGTGACGCAAGCGCGGCTGAACCTCGGGATCCGGCGGAGGCTTGCGCCTCTGTTGAACAACGACCGCAAGAGCATCGAATTGCTCAACGCGCTGCTTTTTTCGCTGCCCGGCACGCCGGTGCTTTATTACGGGGACGAGATTGGATTGGGGGAAAACATTTTCCTGGGGGACCGGAACGGAGTGCGCACGCCGATGCAATGGAGTTCCGACAAGAACGCCGGATTTTCGCGGGCCAATCCGCAAAGCCTTTACCTGCCGATCATCCTTGATCCGAGCTACCATTACGAAGCGAACAATGTGGAGGTGCAACTGGGGAACCCGCATTCGCTGTTGTGGTGGATGAGGCGGTTGCTGGCGTTGCGGAAACGATGGAAGGCGCTGGGCGAGGGGAAGTGCGAATTTTTGCAGAGCGAAAACCGGAAGATTCTCAGCTACATCCTGCGATACCAGCAGGAGACGCTGCTGGTGGTGGCGAACCTGTCACGGTTTCCGCAGCCGGTGGAATTGGATTTGTCGGCGTTCCAGGGATTGACGCCGATTGAACTTTTTGGACGGACGGAATTTCCCGCGGTGGACCAGCGGCCCTATTTTTTATCAATGGGGCCGCATTCGTTTTACTGGTTTTCACTGGAGCCGAAACTGGCGCGAAGCCAGGCGCAATCAACAACAACGGCCGCCCCGGTTTTGACGATAAATTATCCGTGGCAGGAAATCCTGCTGGAAAAAAACCGGCTGCAAATCAGGGGAATCCTGCCGGATTACCTGCGGCGTCAGACGTGGTTTTCGGGCAAGTCGAAGGTGATCAAGTTGTTGACTGTGCGGGAGACGGTGCCGGTGAGGCTTTCGGACGGGAGCGAGGCGCTGGTGGCCTTTTTGCAGATTGAATATGTGGATAGCGACATGGAATTTTACACGCTGCCGCTGGCGTTTGCGATTGGAACACAAGCCGAAACGGTTCGGCAAACGGCGCCCGCGTGCATCATCGCGGAATTGAACATGGGGACGCCGGAGCAATCGGGCGTTTTGTATGACGGATTGGGCAACGGCGAATTTTGCGGGGCGCTTCTTGAACTGATTTCCAGTCCGCGGCGATTGAGGACGTCGCACGGGGAGATCGAGGGGGTGCGGTTGCCCGGACTTCGGCAAATGCTGGGAGGCGCAGCGCTGCCGAAGGCGGGGCAGATGCGCAACAACCGGAGCAATTCGTGCGTTGGGTTCGAGGACAAGATGATGCTGAAGTTTTTTCGGCGAATCGAGCCGGGGATCAATCCGGAATTTGAGATTGGGAAATTTCTCACGGCGCATGGGTTTGAGCACAGCCAGACGCTGGCCGGGGCGATTGAATACCGGGGCCAGACGAATTCGCGAACGACACTGGCGGTGCTGCACGCGTTCACCGCATCGACGACGACGGCGTGGGATTATACGCTTGACTCGACGAGCCGATATTATGACCGCGCGACGACGTGGGTGGCGCAAGAGGAGGCTCCGACGCTGGCGTCCGCGGAACCGCTGAAATTGCTCCAGCCTGACATTCCGGAAAAAGCGGCGGAAATCATCGGGACTTATTTGGAGTCGGCGCGGCTTTTGGGGTTGCGGACGGCGGAATTGCACTGCGCTCTGGCGTCGGATCCCGGCAACCCGGATTTTGCGCCGGAGCCGGCGACGCCGTATTACAGGCGGGCGGTTTTTCAATCGATGCGGAACGGGGCGCTTCAAAATTTGCGGGCGCTGCGCAAACAATTGAAATCGCTGCCGGCGGAGTTGCAGCCGATGGCGCAACAGGTGGCGGATCTTGAGCCGGTGATTGTGCAGATTTTTCGGGGATTGTCGGACCGGCCCGTTTCGGCGAGACGGCTGCGGTTGCACGGAGAGTGCCGCCTGGACCATGTGCTATGGACTGGGAAGGATTTTGTGTTTATCGATTTCGAGGGGGACTCGTCGGCGCCGATTGGCCAGCGGAACATCAAGCATTCGCCGTTGCGGGATGTGGCGGCGCTGGTGAGATCGTTCCATTACGCGGCTTATGTGGGATTGGAACAGCATGTGGAGCGGGGGAGCGTTTTGCGGGACAATTTGCCGAAGTTCCAATCGTGGATGCGGTATTGGAACCGGTGGGTCAGCGCGGCTTTCCTCAAGGCGTATTTCCAAAATATCGCGTCGGCGCAGGTGCTGCCAGGGAACGAGGAGGACTTGCGGGTGATGCTGCGGGCGCATGTTTTGGAACGGATGATAGGGGAGTTGGGGACGCATTTGCAGGAGAAGGACAAGTGGCTGGAGGTGCCGTTGCAGGGGATTCTTTTTGTCGCGGGGGAAACGGCGGCGTCGGCATCCGCGCCTGCCCCCGCGGAAAAAACCTAGTTAAGATTCGCATAGTAGTGGCAGTATTGGCCGCGTTTTGTAGCACCGGCATCGCGGTAAAAACAAGAGAATTAAAACGATTGTGTGGACAAGACGACTAGGCTTCGTTGCGTTAAGCGCGGGGCGTTGGGCGCGTAATGCCAGAAAGTCCGGAACCCATAACGTTTGCCGGCGGCGGCTTTAAAACCGAGCGTAAAAGACTGGTAAAGGACGTTTGGAAAATCACTTCGGCGCAAATTTTTTGAGGCGACGACTTTTACGCCATCGGATTCGACGGCGGAGATTGTGGCGACGACGGACTGGTCCCAATTAAAGTTGTCCACCTTCAACTCGAATGTGGCGGAACATTCTCCAGCGGGCAATTCCGCCTTTTCCGCTCCGCTCGCGAGAAAGCCGGAGGCGTGATCGCGCGCGGGGTCCGCCTCCCAGCCGTTATGGCCGTCCAACCGTCCAATCTCATGCGCAAGGTTGGCAGCCGTCCAATTAAGCCCGCCGTCCACTGTCACGTCTGACAGAGTCAAAGCGGGGGCGTTTGGGATGGCATTCCAATAGACGCGGAATTCAAGAGGTTCCGCGGCGCCGGCGTTGGTAAAAACGAGTTGAAAATCCTGCGTCTTATTGGCGATGGCGAAGGAATTCCAAGTGACATCTTTGCCGGACATTACGGCTCCGCTGTGAGCGTTTTTCACGTCGAGGCGAGCCAAAGGTTGGAGGGTGTTGCCCGTGGAATCCACAGCCATTCGGAAATGCGCGACGTGAGTCCCCGTTGGCAAACATTCAATGTACGGTCCGGAGAGCATGAATCCGGGTCGCGGCGCGTTGGCGGCATTGCACGTCCACGCGAGGGTTCCGACTGCCGCTCCAACCGAATGATTGAACGCCGCGCTACCCGCGCCCTTTGCGAACGGCAAATGCTGAGTCATCGGTTCAGCGACCGCGCTGAGGGCAAACATCGCCGAACTTTGGCGCGCGGCATCCTCCTTATCGAACGGGCCTGTCCACTTCAGGCCCAAATGACTCTCGTCATCGCGATCATTGACCCAGACGGAGTGCGCGTTTCGGACAAGAAAATTAGAATACTCCGGTTTGTGGGTCGCATCGTAGAGATAGGCGAGATTGCGGATAAAAATCCCTTTGAACTGCGGAACATCGCCGCCGTGGCAGTTGTCGGTTTCGCATGGTTCCATCAGAACGCCGTCGCTGCTCACGAGCGCGCGAATGGCGGCATCAGCGATTGTGATGGCTTGGTTGAGGTAATTGGTATCGCCGGTGCTTTTGAAAAGATCCGTCAGGCCGCCGAGAATCACTCCCTGATTGTAAGTCCAGGTTGTGCGGCCATTGTTTTCGCAATGCCGGTCGAGGCCGTCATTGACCAAATTCTCCGAATTAATCATGCCGCTCTGCTTGAACCACGTCCATTCCCGCAAAGCCCAGTCGAGGTCCGAGCCTGGGCCGGCGTCGCCCGGCGCGCGTTGGTGCAGGCGGACGGCGACCGAGAGGAAAAGCTCATTGGCGATGGCGTTCATGTAGTGGGTATCTTTCTTCCACCAGATCCCGCCGCGGCAATGATCGTTCCATCCGCCCGTCATGTCCGTGAAAATGAGGCGCGCCATTTTCAAGAAGCGTTCCTGGCCGGTTAAATCATATGCGCGAATCCAGGCCAGCGCCCACCAGCCTTCGTCGTCATAATAGGGGTTTAAGAAATTCGAGCCGGAGTTGAGATCAAACGTTTCTCCCAAAATATCCACGTAGTTTCGCCCGTTGTCGGCGGCGATGACATCTTCCAGGGCTTCGACACAATTCGCCGCGTTCCACCATCCCGCGGTTGTCCATAAACCCTGTTCGTTATACCAGCTTTGCAAGACGCCCGCGGCGGTTTCGGCGTTTGCGTTGAAATCATTCCCCGGCGCCGTTGCGGCGCGACTCGACGCGCAAATGCCAACCAACATCAAGAAAACGATCTGGTAAACCCTTTGACCCATGAAGTTCACTTTGCCCGTTGGTTCATGATTTTCCGGACGGCTTTCAGCAATGCATCGGCCTCCGCATCGGTTCCAATGGTAATTCTCAGGAATTCCCGGGTTTCGGGCGCGCCGAACCATCGCACGAGAATCCGGTTGGCCCGGAGTTTCTCGAGCCACTCCTTGGCGGAATATTTCGGCGGACGCGCGAAAATGAAATTACTTTGGCTCGGCAAAACCGCGAAGCCAAGCGCCCCCAGTTCTTTGGACAGTCGCTCGCGTGTGGCGATAATGCGTTGAAAATTTTTCCTGTAATACGGAAGGTTTGCGAGCGTCGCGAGGGCGGCGATCTGGCCAAGCCCGTTGACGTTGTAGCTGTCGCGGATTTTGTGAAGCGCACCCATCAATCCGGCGTCGCCAACGAAATAGCCGACCCGCTGAAAACAAAGCGAATAGGCCTTCGAGAAGGTGCGGCTGACAATCACATGCGGATATTTCAAGGCGAGCGCCATCGCATTCTCCCGCGCAAAATCAACATACGCCTCGTCCAGTATCACCACACCGTCTTGCGCGCGGCACAGTTCCTCCAGTTCGGCGACGCTGTAACCGCGCCCGCTGGGAGCGTTGGGAGTGGTGACGAATGTCAGCGGGGCGGAAAAATCCCACGCTCCGCTCCTCCGAAGATCAGCCGTGGTTGGAAGGCCAAATTCCTTCGCCAGCGGAACGGCATTGACGCGCGCGCCGTGGATCGCCGCGAGCACGCTGTAGAGAGAATAGCTCGGATGGAAGAACTGCACGGATTCACCCGGTTCCACAAATGCGCGCGTGGCCAGCGCGAGCAATTCGTCGGAGCCGTTGCCGACGATAATATTGCCTGGTTCGCAATCGTGAAGCTCCGCCAATCTGGCGCGCAGGGCGTCGGCGGTGGGATTCGGATAGAGCCGCAACCGGCCATCGACAGCCGCCTTGATCGCGGCGAGGACCTTTGGCGATGGCGGATAGGGATTCTCGTTGGTGTTGAGTTTGATGAGGCCCGGAATTTTCGGCTGCTCGCCAGGAACGTAAGGGTCCAAAGCGCGCACGAGCGGGCGAATGAGGGATTTGCGTTTGCCGGGAGTCATGCGGAATCGAATCACTGGCCGCGATCAATCGACTGCGAGATCAAACTCGCCCGCGAGTTGCCGCGCGAACGACGGATTAGCATTACAACCAATACCACCGCGATCGTCAGTAACGAAATAGCGATGACGAAGAGGGAGATTTGCTGGCCGGTCGAGGCAGCGGGGGCGGGCAATGGGGCGGGAGCCGGAGTCGATTCCGGCACAATTTTTGGTTCGGCAGATGGGGAAGGTGGGTTTGACGCCGGTTGTGTTGTTGCGATCTCGGCGGGTTTTTGCTGTGGCGTCGGTTCTGGCGTTGTGACCGCCGTCGCAGAATTGCTGACGACGGGCGCTGCCACAACAGGAGGGGCGACGACCGGCTCAGCCGGAGGTGGTTGCGGCTCTGGTGTCGCGACGGCGGTGGTATTGCTGGGCGTGGCCGCCGGTGGGGTCGCACTCACGACAATGTTGCTCGGCACCGACGGCGCGGAATTCGACGCGAGCGCCGTTTCGGGGCGATTGGTGCCGACCATGACGATTTCGATTCTGCGGTGCGGTTTCGGCGCGACCGGAGTAGCCGACGCGGCAATGGCGTTGGTGGGCGGCGCATTTGTTGGCGCTACCGGTTCCGGGAACGCGGTGTGCGGGATTCTCACCTCAGCCGGATAATTAATGGTGTAATCGTAAACCTCTCCCCGACGGGCCACGAGAACCGTGACCATCGGCAGATGCGCGGAGCGAAACTTCTTGAGATTCTCCTTTTGCAGGCCGTTGATGTCATCGTCAAACTGGGTTCCCCGTATTAATTGGCTGCCCTCATACACAAAAATGATCGTGAGCCGTTCAGACGAGTGCAGAACCTGGCCGACCGCCGACAGCACTTTTTCGAGGTGGGCGCGCTTTTCGTAATGCTCGTGATCCAGGTAACGTTCCACGTCCGAGATAATCGAATCCTTGTTTTGCTTCGACCATACTTGCCTCGGAAAATCGTCGTGGAGACGTTCGTTGTAAGTCCAAAGACCGAGGGTGTCTCCCTTCCTCAATTCGCCGTGGATGTTGGATTTGAGAAGGCCGAGGACCGCCTCGTTAACGCCGTTGGTGCGCGACCGCATGGCGGAGGATGTCTCCACCACAAACAGAAATCGATTTTCCATCCGCGCGGGCGCGTTGTCTGCCGGACAGAGAATCGCCGCGAACAATATTCCCGCGGTGAAACCGGCAGTGGACATGGCTTTGGTAAATTTATTCATGGGGTCAAGTTAGCGCGGGGCTTTGAAGCCAGAGCGCTGTTTGCGATTGTGACGCACGATGTCGCGTTCCTGGTCTTGCAATGCGCGTTCCACGGTTTCGATGAAATTCGCGCAACTGGTGGCAAGACCGCCGTGATAGGCAACTGTGTCGCGTTCAGCGTAATCATCGGTGACGGCGAGAACTTCTCCGTACGGCTGCATGCGGACGGTGACGCGCTCGATAATTTGATCGGCAGTTTGGCCCGCGCGGGAGTAGAGGATTTCAACGTTGGGTTTGGAAGGGTAGGCTGTTGCGGGGGTTTTGCCCGCGCCGTCGAAAACGATCGTAATGGGCGTGCCGCTTGCATCCTGATAGAGCGTGAGAATATGGATCAATTCCGCGCGCGCATCCTCGGAATGACGCGGCTTGCCCGGAGCCAACTCCGGCCAATTATGCAGGAGGCTGTAGCCATCGACCAATATTCGCACGAGTGCCATCTGTAAACAGCGTAATCCCAATGTCGAGGAGAGCAACGGGCAATTATCCGGAGGTCAGATGATCGAGTAACGAGGAGAATTCCACTTTTTGCAGCCGTTGCAAAAATGCGGTCGTCTCCGGTTCTTTCGCGCGCGCGTTTTGGACGGCATCGACAAAAGCGAACGGGTCCCATTCCTGCTTTGGACAGATTCTTTGCAGCAGTTCGGTTTCACTTTCGGACAAAGGAAGTTCCCTGGAGCGCCGCGCGATTTCGGGATAGCCGGCATGCCGGCCAACGCGGTGAAACCAATACTTCGCGTTACCATAATCCGGCTCGCGCCGGTGCATGATCGCATGAATGAAACTGCCGTCTGAATCGTTGATCTTTTGCGCGAGGTCGTGCGCTTCATCCAAGTGGTCGTGCCAGAGGAAAACCAGCGCGCGGATTGAATCGGGATTTTTGGAAAGCAGATGGTCCAGTTCGTCGATGGATTTTCGGCCTGGCCGGGCTTCCGGTCCCAGCGACGCGGGCTGCGCGGTTTCGAGCAATTGCTGGAAGTCCTGTTTCATTGTCTATCACACTTTTTTTGTAATGCCCACGCCGTCGCGGATCAATTTTTGCGCGACGGCATCGGATCGGCCCTCGGCGTAGATGCGCAAGATCGGCTCGGTGCCGGAGCCGCGGAGCATCAGCCATGTTCCATCATTCGCAATGAATTTGACGCCGTCAAAAGATTTCACCTGCGCCAGCTTCGAGCCGGCCAGTTTTGGCGGCGGATTTGTTTTGCAATATTCCATCAATGCCGCCCTTTTTTCGAGGGGGAAGTGCGCGTCCAGTCGGGCGTAGTGGTGCGGCCCAAACATTTTTTCCAGGCGGCGCAACAATTGATTGACTGAGACCCGCTCGGTCGCCAGCAATTCCAGCAGCATCATGCCGGAAGCAATTCCGTCGCGTTCGGGCATCAAATCCGGGAAGCCGATGCCGCCGCTTTCCTCGAAACCGAGCATCACGTTGCCTTTGAGCATTTCGGCGCAGATATATTTGAAGCCGACGCCCGTCTCCACCAGTTCCAGGCCGTAGTGCGCGCACATTTTATCGACCATGGAAGTCGTCGTGAGCGCTTTGATCACGCGCCCGGACGCCTTGCGGTTGACAACGAAATGGTGCAGCAGCAGGCAGATAATTTGGTGAGTCGTGAGGGGGTTGCCGCGGCCGTCCATGCCGCCAACGCGGTCGGCGTCGCCATCGGTGACGAGGCAGATGTCGTGCGGATGCTTTTTCAAAAAGGCGGCGCTGCGGGCGTAGTTGAGAGCGATTGGCTCCGGGTTGATTCCGCCGAAATTGGGATCGTGCGCGCCGTTGAGAGTCGTCACGCGGCAGGTTGTGTTGCGCAACAAATCGTCGAAGCAACCCGCGCCTACGCCGAAGAGCGCTTCATGGGCGAACCGCAATTTCGATTTCGAAATGAGCTTGAAATCGACCAGGTTTTTGATGGCCTTGAAATGCGCCGGCCGCAAATCTTCCAAGGCAATGCCGGCCTCTTTTTCAGCAGCCGCGCGAACGGGGTTTTGATCGATCCGTTTTTCGACTTCCTGGCAGAGAGAGGACTCGGCTGACCCTCCGTACCAGGCTTTCAATTTGTAGCCGTTGAAAATGGGGGGATTGTGGCTTGCGGTGATCATGACGCCGCCGGTTGCCGCGCGTTTTTTGACAGCGAAGGAGACGGAGGGTGTGGGGACCGGGCAGTTCGAGAGCACGACGGAAAAGCCGTTGCCGGCAAGGACCTGCGCGGCGCGCTGGGCAAATTGATCGGAAAGAAAACGGCGGTCGTACCCGACTATGGCGCTTTTTGCGGCGCCGGGGACGGGTTGGGAATTCCAAAAATCGGCGGTGGCCTGGGCGGCGCGGTCGAGATTCGTGAAGGTGAAGTCTTCCGCAATCACGGCGCGCCAGCCATCGGTGCCAAATTTGATGTTCATCTGAGTGGAGTCTCGGAATTTCCGGTGGAAAGTCAATATTCGGTCGCGGCGAAATGGAACGTTTGCCTTGCGCGGGGCGGGCTGAATGGTTACTTATATTGCCTTATGGCAGCCATTGGCCGGTTTCAAAAGGGTGACGAAATTTTTCACGCAAAGGTGGTGGATGGCGAGTTGTTTCGCTTGCGCGGGGATGTTTTTGGATCTCCGTCTTTTGATAAGAAGGCGATTTCGGCCAAGGGTTTGAAGTTGTTGACTCCGGTGGCCCCCTCCAAAGTAATCGCTATCGGGCTGAATTACGCGGACCATGCCCGTGAATCGGGCAAACCACTCCCGAAGGAGCCGCTGTTTTGGTTCAAGGCGCCCACGTCGCTGATACCTGACGGGGCGAAAATTGAAATACCGTTTCCCCATCATCGCACGGATTTCGAGGCGGAATTGGCCATTGTGATCGGCCGACGGGTGCGCAATGTGACGGCGACGGCGGCGACGCGGTATATTTTTGGCTACACGGCGGCGCAGGACGTCAGCGACCGGACGATCCAGAACGCGGAGAGCCAATGGGCGCGGGCGAAGTCGTTCGATACGTTCACGCCGCTGGGACCGTATGTGGAGACGAAGGCGGACCCGGCGGATTTGACGATTCAGCTTTTTCAAAACGGCCAGCTTCGGCAAAATTCCAACACGAGCCAGCTTATTTTCAATTGCTCGGAACTGGTCAGTTTCATTTCGACCAATATGACTTTGCTGCCCGGCGACGTGATCGTTACCGGGACGCCCAGCGGGGTCGGTCCCATTCAATCGGGCGACCGGCTCGAAGTGCGGATACAGGGGCTGGCGCCTTTGGTGAACACTGTCAAATAAGCAAGATGAAAAATGAGTGAGTCCCCGCAACAGCCGAATGTTCTGCTGGTCGAAGATTCCGAGGATGACGCGTTCTTCTTTCGGCGGGCGATGAAGAAGGTGGCTATTCCGTGCGATTTTGTTCATTTCTGGGACGGAGGGGCGGTGACTTCCTACCTTAAGGAGCATCAAGGGCAGCCGCACTTGATTTTTCTGGATTTGAAGATTCCGGTTCTGAACGGTTTTGAGGTGCTCAAGTGGATTAAGGAACAGGACATCAAGGGTCCGTTGGAAATTGTTATTTTATCCGGTTCGGACGATCCTCGGGACATTGCGACGGCGCGTGAGTTGGGAGTGAGCGATTATTTTGTGAAACCGGTTTCCATCCAGCAGCTTACGGATAAAATCACTGCTTGGTGCGGCCAGCACTAATACTGGACGGCGTTTCAAATTCTGCCGCTAATGGCGAACCAGAGCGCGGCAGCCCAGACAACGCCACCAATCCACTAGGAGACGTTCGCTAAACCAGCGCAATTCTTGGGGGTGGCCTTGCGGAACCGCTCGCCGGTGAGGGTTCTCAGAATGTATAGACAAAGCTAGGGCATAATGAGCAACGCTGAATGGCCATACCGATGACCTATTTATCGGCAATGCCGGCATCGGGCTTGATCCGCAATAACTGGTTTGATTGACTTTGACTATTCTTGACCCAAAACCGGCAAAATTGCTCTCGACGGCGAACAGCCGGCGAGGACCAAAATTGACAAACAAAGGGCTATAATTTTCATAAGGTTACATGGCCGTGTTTTTGGGATTTGGCCAAGGGGGAAAAGTAAGAAAAATAAACGGCGGTCGGGTCGAACCCCCCAATGCGCTTATAATAATGGGATCCCGATAACAGTTTTCCGATTGCATCGGGCGGAACGCCAAGTCTGAGGGCGAGATCAGCACCAAGGGTTAAAATTTCAAGCGCCGCTTCCCGTTGTTGATCCTTTGGCACCCTGCGATAATTGGCAACCAGGTTTTCAATCGACTTGAAAACATCGTCAGCCCTCAACTTGCAGGCTTGCGGGTTGAGCGGAATCCGAGACAGCCAGAGCAGCATGTTCTGGCGGAGCCAACAGGGTTTGTTTGGCATCTTTGTTGAGTTGTTCAACCAATATCCCCGGCGCCACAACCAATCTGCTGCAACTGACCAATACCCAGTCAACCAAGCTCGGCACTTACAGCGTCATCGTTAGCAACGCCTATACGAACATCACAAGCTCGAACGTTCTGATTCTCCCTTCCCAGGTTGTCGTTTGGGGAGGCGAGAATAATGAATCCAATCTGCCCCGCACTCTTACTAACTTACCGCGATTTCCTTCGGCAGTCTGGGCGGATGCCAGGCCCTGGCCGGAAATAACAAAGTGATCAATTGGTCCTACACATCCGCCGCGCAAAACGTCACCAACGCGCTATCCATCATCGGCCACAATCCCACCCTTGCCGTTTTGGGCAATGGAACAGTCTATCGCCTCGCCGTCGAGAGCGAGGCCGAAATAATTCAAGGATCTGTAATTGCCGGCCTGAGCAACATCATTGAAATTAGTTCTTTCGGCAGCTCGTACTCGGCCCTGAAAAGCGACGGCACATTTTTATACGGAACTTTAAGCCCCTCGACAAGCGGCCAGGTTACAAACACGTCCCCCCGGCCTGAGCAACATCGTCGCGGTCGCACAAGGCTACGCTTTCGCCCTGGCCCTCAGCAACAATGGCACCGTCGCCGCCTGGGGCAACAATCAGTTCGGCCAATGCAACGTTCCGTCCGGTCTGAGCAATGTCATCGCCATCGCTGCCGGCGCCTACCACAGCCTGGCATTGAAAAAAGATGGAACTACCATTGCCTGGGGTCTCAACGAATACAGCCAGACCACTGTCCCTTCGGGCCTGACCAATGTGGTGAGTGCCATAGCGGGCGGGGAATACCTTAGCATGGCGTTAATAGGAACCGCTCCGCCGCCCCTGCAAGCCCCTATCACAAACCCGGCCATGACATCCAACGCCTTCAATTTCACCCTCCCCAGTCAATCCGGCCGAATCTACGCCATCGAATACAAAACCAACCTAACCGACACCAATTGGACCTCCCTTTCGTTGACCCCCGGCGCCGGCCAATCGATTCAGCTAACCGACCCCACCGCCACCAACGCCCAGCGTTTTTACCGCATCCAACGTTGGTGAATCTCTCCTCTCGGCCGCCATAGGCCAACCAGTGGCCAGGTCTTGGAGCGTGTACTTAACTTGTGATGAAAAGATTGCTAAGAACGGCCCCCGGGCGCCTCAATACACTTTGCGCAAATTGGACGGTAGGATATTCAGTTCGGCGCGATACTTGGCGACTGTTCGGCGGGCCAGCGGAATTCCCTTATCCTTCAGCATTTTGACCACTTCCTGGTCGGAAAGCGGTTTGGCGGCATTCTCTCCCGCAAACATCTCAGCCACCATGTCTTTAATGCTCGTGTTCGATACCCCTGTTCCGCCATCCACTTTTATCCCCGAGGTGAAAAAGTATTTCATCTCGAAAATCCCCTGCGGCGTGTCGATGTACTTGTTTGAAACTGCCCGGCTCACCGTCGTTTCGTGTACACCCACAACCTCGGCAACCTGCACCATCGTCATCGGCTTGAGATGGGCGACCCCTTTGTCCATGAAGTCGCGCTGACGTTTTACGATCTCGTTGCCGATGTTCAGAATCGTCGCTTGCCGTTGTTGCAAACTCTTGATGAGGAACTTTCCCGCGCGGATTTTTTCCCGAATGTAGTCCCGCACTTCCGACGATGCGCCGGCTTGCGACATCAAATCCTTGTAATGGTTGCTAATGCGCAAATGGGGGATTTGTTCGTTGTTGGTGGTGACAATGTAATCGTCGCCAACTTTTTGCACGAAGACTTCCGCGGAAATGTAATGTTCGTTGTCCGGTAAAAAGTCGCGTCCGGGATTATATTCCAGATGGGCGATGCGCGCGACCGCGTCCTGAACCTGGTCCACGCTTAACCCAAGCCCTCGGGCGATTTCCGGCAGTTTCCGTTTCCCGAGGGCCTCCATAAAATCGCGCACGATTCGATATTCCACCGACTTTTCGTCGCCGGTGCGTTCCATTTGCAGCATCAAACATTCGCGCAAGTCGCGCGCGGCGACACCCGGAGGATGAAATCCCTGGATGATCTTGAGGACCGGAGTAATTCTTTCCTGCGGGACGCCGGACGTAAAAGCCAGTTCATCAATGCTTGCCTTGAGACGGCCATTATCATCGATGTTGCCGATGATCATCTCAGCGACGGACTTTTGATCATCGTCCATGTCCGAAAAGCGCATTTGCTCCAGCAAATTCTCCTGGAGCGAGGTGCCCGCGACGAGGGAATCGAACATGAACTGCCGTTTCTCTTCAGCCTCCTGGCTCTGGCGCATCGGAAGGTTCGTTTGCGAGAAATGGTCGCGCCATTCCTGATCCATTTGAGTCAGTTTTTCAAACTCTGCCTGAAAATCATCCACAGGCGCGTTGCTCGGCTTTTCGGTGGCGGGATCAAATTTCGTGTCCGGGGGAGGTTCTGCCAGATCGGCGGCATCGGCTGCGCCGTCGTTAACGCCGTCATTCTTGACGCGCTCGCTCATCTCGACTTCGGCCGCTGGAACTTCTTCAAGGATAGGATTTTGCTGAAGCTCCTGTTCTACGAGTGCTTTCAACTCAAGGGTAGGGGCTTGGAGCAACGCCAGCGATTGTTGCAACTGCGGCGCCAGCACCTGCGAAAGCGACATTCTCTGTGATAAATGCAAGCCCTGAGACATCGCAGCAATTTTACAGCCAAAATCGTTTTGCTCAAGAATTAAGTCATTTTTTTCTGAGAGGAACGGGAAAAAACGGGAAATGAGGGAAAAAGATTGCCGCAACCCCCAGCCCCTTTTAAGGTCAACCCGTGCCGGTCCACTTGACGATTCTGGGCAGCGGTTCGGGCGGGAATTGCGCGTATTTGGAAACATCCCAAACGCGCCTCTTGATCGATGCCGGTTTCAGCGGACGGCAAATCCGCAATCGCCTCGCCGGCATCGGGCGCGTCCCGGAAACCTTGCACGGAATTCTGATCACCCATGAGCATTCGGACCATATTTCCGGCCTTGTCGGGCTGGCCGCCAAGCTTGAGCTGCCCATTTATTGCAATCGCCTGACCAAGGAAGCCATCGAGGCGCAATTGCAAATTCAAATCAACGCGCGCCTGTTCTCCACCGGCAGTTCGTTTGAGATTGGCGATGTCGGCATCGATACTTTTTCCGTCCCGCACGATGCCTACGACCCGGTCGGATTTTTGATGCGCACCGAGGCCGGAAACATTGGTTTTCTCACAGACCTCGGCCATGCGACGAAATTGGTCGTGGAACGCATTCGCACCGCCAACGTTCTGCTGTTGGAAGCCAATCACGACCTGAAAATGTTGCAGGAAGACGTGCGCCGGCCCTGGAGTTTGAAACAGCGGATATTGAGCCGGCACGGCCATCTTTCCAACGATGGCGCGGCGGACGTCGTCGAACAGATTCTTTCCGCCGAATTGCGGCGGCTTTACCTGGGGCATTTGAGCCGCGATTGCAACCGGCCTGAGCTGGCCCGGCAGGTCGTCGCGGCCCGCCTGGAACGGCTGGGAGGAACGCACGTTTGTGTGGAATCCACGTCGCAAGACATCCCCAGTTCCACCGTCACGCTCTAAAAGACTGGCCGGTAAGTGCTCGCCAAGGTTGAAAAGACGCTGGGATATGATTTATTCCTTACCTCATGGATGATAACCTAAAGAACAAAAAAGCAAACGAAGCCCAGGCTCAGGCGGAAGCGGATGAATTGCCTGCGGTCATGCCTTCAACCCCGGAACAGATCGACCAACTCAAGGAACGGGCGGCGAAGGCCGATGAATATTGGGACCGGCTCCTGCGGCAAACCGCTGACTTTGATAATTACAAAAAGCGCGCGGCCCGCGAACGCCAGGATTCCATCTCTTACGCAAATGAGAGTCTGTTGACCAAATTGCTTCCGGTTCTGGACGCTTTTGAAATGGCCCTCGCCGCCTCCGCCAATGCCGGCGAACCGGCCGCCGCGCATTCGCTCCAGGCCGGCATCGTCATGATTTCCAACCAATTAAAATCCGTCCTGGCTGAAAGCGGCCTTGAAGAAATCAACGCCGCCGGGAAGCCGTTCGATCCCAACCTCCACGAAGCCGTCTCCGAAGAGGCGACGAATGAGGTTCCAGACGGCCACGTCGTTCGCCAAATCCGCAAAGGATACAGATTTCGCAATCGGCTCATTCGGCCCGCGGGTGTGGTGGTGGCCAAAAAACCGTAGTCTCTTTTTCCCCCTTATGTCCAAACGAGATTATTATGAAGTCCTTGGCGTGGATCGCGCCTCTGATATGGAGGAAATCAAAAAGGCCTACCGCAAGCTGGCCTTGAAATTCCATCCCGACCGCAATCCAAACGACAAAACAGCCGAGGAAAAATTCAAGGAGATCGGCCAAGCCTACGAAGCCTTGAGTGATCCGGCGTCGCGCGGCGCGTATGACCAATATGGACACGCCGCTTTTGATCGCTCGCGCCGGAGCGGCTTTCACGACCCGTCGGATATTTTCCGCGAGGTCTTCGGGAGTTCCAGCATTTTTGAGGACATTTTCGGCGGCGGGGAGCGGCGCCCGGGCGGCGCGCAACGCGGGGACGATTTGCGCTATGACATGGAATTGACTTTCATGGAGGCAGCCCTCGGTTGCGAAAAGGAAATCACCGTCAATAAACTGGACGCATGTCAATCCTGCCACGGCAGCGGCGCCGAGCCGGGGGCCACCGCGAAAAATTGCTCCGTTTGCGGCGGACGCGGGCGGGTCATCAGTTCGCGGGGAATATTCAGCATAGCGCAAACCTGTCCGCGTTGCGAAGGACGGGGTCGCGTCATCGATAAGCCTTGCCGCGTCTGCGCAGGGGTGGGGCGCGCTGAACGGACTTCCAGGATAAAAATCAAAGTTCCCGCCGGTGTTGACGGCGGCAGCCGGCTGCGGTCTTCAGGCAACGGCGAGGCGGGCGCGCGCGGAGGGTCGGCGGGCGATTTGTATGTCGTGTTGCACGTCAAGCCGCACGAAATTTTTGGGCGGGACGGGGATGATTTGACGTGCGAGGTGCCGATCAGTTTTGCGCAAGCCGCGCTTGGCGGCGTCGTCACAGTGCCGACGCTGACGAGTTCCACCGAGGTAAAAGTTCCCGCGGGGACACAGCCGGGAATGGTCTTTCGCGTCAAAGGCAAGGGCATCAAGAACGTGCAAGGCTATGGGCATGGCGATCTTTTGGTCCGCGCGCAAGTGGAGATTCCGACGCATCTGAACCCCGTTCAACGCGCCAAATTGGAGGAGTTCGCCAAGTCGTGCGACGAAAGCGTCCATCCCATGGGTCAAAGCTTCATCGAGAAGGCTAAGAGACTTTTTAGCTAACCTTCCATGCGCCGCTTTTATCTGCCGCCGCACGAATGCCAGTCTGACCTGTTGGCGCTTACTGGCGGCGAGGCGCGGCACGCGGCGGAAGTTTTGCGCATCCGGCCCGGCGAAGATGCCGCGATTTTAGACGGGGAAGGCCGGGAATTTATTTGCCGCGCTGAAAAAATCGAACGAAAAAAAGTCGAATTTGAAGTTCTCCAAACGGTAACGTCCCCGCCTTCCGCCTGCCGGATCACCCTGATTCAAGCGATTCCAAAAGGAAAAATCATGGAATCGATAATCCAGAAAGCGACGGAGTTGGGAATTTGGCGCGTTATTCCGCTGCTCTCCGAGCGAGTTGCGACGCATTTGGAAGGCGAATCCGTGGAACGCAAAGCCGAAAAATGGCGCCAGACCGCAGTGGAGGCGATCAAACAATGCGGGCAGCGGTGGCTTCCAAAAGTGGAGGCGCCGATTGAACTGCCAGCGCTCTTGGACTGCGGCGGGCAAGTGGATTTGGCGTTGATCGGCTCTTTGCAAAATGGCGCGCGCCATCCTCGCGAATATTTTTTGGAGTATGATCGAAAGCACGGGCATCGTCCGGCAAGCGTCGCCGCCTGGATCGGACCCGAAGGCGATTTTTCGCCAGGTGAAGTTGAGGCGATTGAAAAATCCGGCGTGCGGCCAATTACGCTCGGGCCGCTGGTCCTGCGCAGCGAAACAGCAGCCACTTATGTGCTGTCGATCATCAATTACGAATTGAGTGTTTAATTTAAACGTCATTTTTTTTCCGCAAGTTCCTGCACTGTCTTTTTCAATTCGGCCAGGCTTTGTTCCAGGTTTTGAATTTTCGTATTCTGTTCCTCGAACTTGCGATGTTCTTTGAGGCAACAACGAAAAAAGTCGCCGGTTTTTCGAAATTTTTGACAGAAACGCCGAGTGTCAAACGAATATGAACATATGAGAAGCTCATTTTTATCCAATCCTTTGTCCGAGCCGGTTTGCGACCCCAAAAGGCGGTTTGGCGCCTCGGTAAGATGGTGGCGAAGCCATTTGGGCATCACGCAAAAAGAATTGGCCGATCGCGCCGGTCTGCACCGCAGTTATGTTTGCGGCATTGAACGTGGCGCGCGTAATCTTTCCCTGGAAAACATCGAAAGGGTCTCGCGCGCCCTGGAAATCTCAATGTCCACGCTCTTCTTCTACGGTGGCGCCCAAGCAGGGTGATCAAAAAATGCCGGCGAAAATTTAGTCGTGCTTTTTTTGCGCGGACGGCCTAGTTTCCAAATTATGGTATGGCTTATCGCCCTTGTGTGTTTGGGCCTGGTCGGCGCCGCGGGATATTACCAGGGTCCCGTGCGGGCGGCATTCTCCTTTTTTGGAATTGTCATCGGCGCAGTGTTGGCGGGGCCTCTTTCCCCGTTGACGAAACACCTCTTGCCTCTCTTTGGGTTGGTTCATCCGATTTGGGGGATATTTGTCCCTCAAGCCATTGCATTTTTGCTGGTGCTGATCATTTTTAAAATTGCGGGACAAGTTCTGCACCAGAAGATCGCCGTTTTCTACAAATACAAAGTCGATGACAGGTCGCGTCTCTCCTGGGAACGGATGTACTCGCGTGTGGGCTTGTCCGTTGGGTTGCTCAATGGCGCTGTGTATTTCATTTTGCTGTTGATTCCCCTTTACGCGGGGGGGTATTTCACGACCGAAGCGCAGGCGGGCGAAAGCGGCCCGGCTGGGGCGCGATTTCTTACTGGGATCCGCGCGGATTTGACCAAAGACGGGATGGATCATGTGGTGGCGGCCTATGATCCGACACCCGCCCAGGTTTATAAAGCGGCGGACATCGCGACTCTGGTGTTGCACAATCCGCTCTCGGAAAGCCGGTTGGCGCATTATCCGCCGTTTTTGCAATTGGCGGAACGCCCGGAATTCAAGAGTCTGTCCACGGATGTGACTCTGCAACAGATGATTCAAAGCCAGGCCCCGGTCGGAGACATCATAAAATATCCCGGCGTTCAGGCAATTGTGACCAACACATCCGTCACCACCGAAATTTCGAGTCTCATCGCCAATGATCTCGACGATCTTTCAAACTATCTGATGAGCGGACAATCCGCCAAATACGACAGTGAGCTTATTCTGGGAGTCTGGAAAGGCAGCCGCGCCCAGACCATGGCTGAACTGCGGCGGCGACAGCCCGAGTTGACGCCCGTGCAATTGCGGTCGAAGGAGTCGGATATCTATCCAATTATTGAAGGGCTTTCGTTGACCGCCCTTCCCAATGGCCAAATAATCTTGAAAAAGCTTAATATGACCAGTGCTGATAATTCGATTGTGTCCGCGGGCACTTGGAAAAACGAAAGCTCTGGCTATCAAGTGACGCTTCCGGGTTCCCATCCAGAGACCACGGAAGTCAGGGTCGAGGAAGGCAACAAGTTGGTCCTTCCAAAAGAGGGGTACGACCTTGTTTTCGAGAAGGAAATGTAAAAGAGAAATATTCATGTCCAATCCAACAGAATCTCTTAGTAAAGGACTGGAAGGCATCGTTGCCGCGCAAACCCGCCTCAGTGACGTCCGCGGCGATGCGGGCGAACTTATCTACGCCGGTTACGATATCAATGAACTGGCCGGGAAAGTCGGTTACGAGGAAATCGTCCACTTGCTCCATTGGAACCATTTGCCGAACCGAAAAGAACTGGCGGAATTAAAGGCCACACTCGTCGCGGACCGAGACCTGCCCCAGGGTGTCATTGACATTTTGCGCATCGTTCCGCGCGATACTCCGCCGATGGATGTCATCCGCACCGCCGTTTCCGCAATGGGCTGCTTTGATGCTCAACGCGACGATAATTCCTACGATGATCAACGCCGCAAGGCCATGCGGTTAATCGCGCAAATCCCCATTATCACCGCTTATTACCATCGCATCCGCCAGGGAAAAGAAATTCTCCACTCCAAGCCCGAATTGGGCGAAGCCGCCAACTTTCTCTACTTGGTTGATGGCGAAGTGCCTTCCGCGGAAAAGGCAAACACGCTCGACCTTTGTTACGTTCTCCACGCCGATCACGGGATGAACGCCTCGACCTTCAGCGCTCGCGTGACCATCGCCACGTTGAGCGATATGTATTCGGCCGTCACCAGCGCCATCGGCACACTGAAAGGACCGTTGCACGGCGGGGCAAACGAGGGCGTCATCAAGATGTTGATCGAAATTGGCTCGCTGGACAAAGTCGATGCCTATGTCGAGGAGTGCCTGGCGCAAAAGAAGAAGATCATGGGCATCGGGCATCGGGTTTACAAAACGCTTGATCCTCGCGCCCCACATTTGAAGCGAATGGCGCAAGTCCTCAGTTCAAAATTGGGCGAGCGCAAGTGGATTCAAATGAGCGACCGCATCGCGGAGATCATGCTGAAAAAGAAGAACCTCCACGCCAACGTCGATTTTTATTCCGCCACCGTTTATTACTCGTTAGGAGTTCCGACTGATCTCTTCACGCCCATTTTCACCATCGCGCGAACGGCAGGTTGGACGGCCCATATACTCGAACAATTGGCCGATAACCGCCTGATTCGCCCTCAAAGCAAATACATCGGCCCTGCTGGCTTAAAGGTCAAGCCGCTCGAAGAACGATAAGCCGAAAATTTAATCCCAATCCTTCTTTCATAATCATAAGTGAACATTCACGAATTCCAGGCAAAACAACTGCTCGCTCAGTACGGCGTCGCCGTCCCTGCGGGCGAAGTCTGCGACACAGCCGAGTCCGCAAAGAAAATCGCCGAAGGGCTTTTCGCCAAAGGCGAATCTTTGGTGGTCGTCAAATCGCAAATCCATGCGGGTGGACGCGGCAAGGGCGCTTTCAAGAGCGGCTTTCAAGGGGGAGTCAAACTTTGCAAGACCGCCGATGACGTTTTTGAAAAAGCCAAGGCGATGTTGGGAAATGTCCTGGTCACCAAACAAACGGGCGCCGAAGGGCGCCTCGTCAGCAAGTTGCTCGTTGCCGGCGCTCCCAATATCAAAAAAGAACTTTATTGCGCGGTGCTGCTGGATCGCGCCGCTTCCCGGCCCATTATAATGGCCAGCACCGAGGGGGGCGTGGACATCGAACAAGTCGCCGCCGAACATCCCGAAAAAATCCTTAAAGAGACGATCGATTCCAGCATTGGCATGATGCCGTATCAGGGGCGAAAATTGGCCGAGGCTCTGGGTCTTAAGGGTGAATTGATCGCCAGCGGGGCCAAAATGTTTGGCGCCCTTTACAAAACCTGGTGGGAATGCGACGCCAGCATGGTAGAGATCAATCCCCTTTGCATCATTGTTGCGCCAGACGGCAAGGAGAGTTTGCTGGCCATCGACGCCAAAATCAGCCTGGACGACAATGCTCTGTACCGCCATCCCAACATCCAGGCGATGCGCGACTTGGCCGAGGAGGCTCCCCTTGAAATCGAGGCGAGCAAATTCAATCTCAATTACATCAAGCTCGATGGCAGCATCGCCTGCCTGGTCAACGGCGCGGGACTGGCGATGGCGACGATGGACATTATCCAGCGCTTTGGCGGGGAGCCCGCGAATTTTCTGGACGTCGGCGGCGGCGCGAGCAAGGAGCAGGTGACAGCGGCGTTCAAGATCATTTTGAGCGATCCGCACGTCAAAGGCATCCTGGTGAATATTTTCGGCGGCATCATGGATTGCAATGTCATTGCGGCTGGCATCGTCGCTGCCGTGAAAGAAACGCATTTAAAAATCCCCCTGGTCGTTCGGCTCGAGGGCAACAACGTGGTCGCCGGCAAAAAAACGCTCGCGGACTCCGGCGTGGCAATCATCACCGGCGATTCCATGGCTGACGCGGCCCAAAAAGTTGTTAAGGCTGTGGATAAATGAAAGATGTTTGACGAAGCAACATTGGCGCAAATGAACGGCGCGTATGTCATGCCGCCGGACGCCGGCCCGGAGTGGCGCGCGGCTTTCGCGGCGGGCATTGATATGTCGCTGATCGAGGATGCCCTTGCGCTAACGCCCGAAGAAAGATTGGCGGAACATCAGCAAGTGATCGATTTTTTACTAAACGTTCAAGAGGCCGGCCAGTCGCATGCCACAAAATGACTCAGCCTTGCTTGTCAGACTCAAAGACAGTGGCCTCGACTTCGTTGTCATCGGCGGAGTCTGTGTTGTTTACCATGGAGCCGCATTGGCCACGTTTGATCTCGACATTTGCTGTCCCTTTGGCGTGGAAAACGTCAAACGCATCGAATCCGCCATGCAAGATCTGCATCCTGTTCATCGCTTGACACCAAACAAACTGCCTTTGGAGATGACGAGAGGCGCGTTTGGCGACCTGAGAAATCTTTATTTGCAGACCGACATCGGCAAACTGGATTGCCTGGGCGAAGTTACTGGCATTGGAAGTTTTGACGAAGTGAGTAAGCGAAGCGTCCTGGCGAGATTTTCTTTCGGCGACTTTCGATTCCTGAGCCTTGATGCCCTCATTGCGGCGAAAGAAGCTGCTGGCAGAGAGCGTGACTGGGCGGCCGTCCGGCATCTGCGCGCCATTAAAGAAAAACTCGAACAACAACCGAATTTGAAACTCGATACCTAATCATGTCCATTCTCGTTAATTCCGGCACGAAGGTTCTCGTCCAAGGCATCACCGGCAGCTTTGGCGCAAGGCACACTCAGCTTTCCATCGACTACGGAACGCAGATCGTCGCGGGCGTCACTCCGGGCAAAGGCGGACAGGTTTTTGAACATTCCGCCAAAAAAATTCCTATTTTTGACAGCGTCGGCGCCGCCGTCCGGCAGACAGGAGCGACTGTTTCCGCGATTTTTGTTCCGCCTCCCTTTGCCGCTGACGCCATTCTTGAAGCGGCGGACGCCGGGCTTGAGTTGATCGTTTGCATTACGGAGGGAATTCCTGTCAATGATATGATCAAGGTTAAAAACGCCATGAGGAATGGAAAGAGCCGCCTCATCGGTCCGAATTGTCCCGGAGTCGTCACTCCCGGCGAGGGCAAGGACTCCTTTGGCGGATGCCGCATCGGCATCGCGCCCGGCTATATTCACAAGAAGGGACACGTCGGCGTCGTTTCCCGCAGCGGGACTCTTACTTACGAGGCGGTCTGGCAATTGACGTGCCGCGGTGTTGGGCAATCAACCTGTGTTGGCATTGGCGGCGATCCGGTGAATGGAACATCCCATTTGGACATCATCAAAATGTTCAATGACGATCCCGAAACGCACGGCATCATTATGATCGGCGAGATTGGCGGTTCCGCGGAGGAGGAGGCGGCCGAGTGGATCCAAAAAAATTGCAAAAAGCCGGTCGCCGGTTTTATCGCCGGGACAACGGCCCCCCCCGGACGCCGAATGGGCCATGCGGGCGCAATTGTCAGCGGCGGGAAAGGGACGGCGGCGGCAAAAATCGCGGCGTTCAAGACAGCCGGAATTGGCATCGCCGCGACGCCCTCGGAAATGGCGGACGCCTTGTTGAAGATGATGTGAGATTAATTGTGCGACGCTTCAGCGCGTCTTTCGTCGGTCGCAATTTTTTCTTTCAGAACTGGCGCAAGCGAAGGGACGGCATCGAGGACGCGTTTGTAGGTATTGACGGCCTGGTCCCATTTCTGTTGTTCCTCGCAAATCTGAGCCATAAGCCGGCCGGCGGTTTCCACCCAGTAAGGATCGAAGTTCTTGGGATCTCCGTAAAGAACGCGCGAGTAATGCTTTAACGCCATTTGCGGCAAATGCTCCTTCTCCGCCACAATCCCAAGGCCAACTTCCGCCTGGCTGCGGGCGGACACGGTGGCGGCTGTGGCGGGAAAACTCAATATCGTGGAATACATCTGGATGACTTCCGGGTAAACATTGGTGTCTGATTTCAGGCCCGCGTATTGCATGTAATAATCACCCAATCGTCCAAATGCCTCCACCGCGATGGCATTGGTGGGAGCGCTGTTGGTCAATTTGCTCACTGCGGCTATGGCGTCGTTCAAATTTGTCAGGTTGGAGGGATTGGCCAGGAACTGCTGGAAAGCCGTGTCCGCCAGAGCAAAAAATCCTTGTTGCTCGAGTGCGGTCGGCGTGTTGGTGTCACTCACCAGCGCCGAAAAATAAATGCGCGCGTCGGCAAGTTCCTGGTTTGCCAGCGCCGCCCGGCCGGCCCAATAGCGCCCCTGGTAGGCGAGGTCCCCGGCGTTCGGGAACTTCTGGTAAAGCTCCTGGTAACTTTTTTCGGCCGAAGGATAATCCTGCTGCCGGTAGTAATAGTCGGCCACCCAATTCTTGGCCCATGGGGCAAGCGAATTGCTCGGGAAGCGCGCCACAAAATTGGTGAATTTCATCAAGGCGTTCGTTTCCATCCCCTCTTTCGCGGTCGCCAGCGCCTGGTAAAATTCCACTTCCGGCAGCAGACGGTTGCCGGGATGGTTTGTCATCCAATTGTCGTAACCGCGAAGCGCCGTGGACCACTCGCCTTCGTGGTCGTACGTGCGGGCAATGGCAAATTCCACTTCCGGGGCGATCGGCGAATTCGGCGACCGTTTCAGCAAGTCCATAAAGACCTGGCGCGCCTGGCTGTTGGATATGCTGTGACCCATCAAAAATCGTCCTCCCTCTCCCAGGTAACTCCCGGGAAACCAGCGCAGGATTTTTTCCGCCGCGGCCCCCGCGCCCTGGTCGTCGCGCAGATTCAGTTTCGCCTCGACGATTTGGTACAAAGCCTGGTCAAACAGGTTGTTCGTCACGCTTGGCATGGTGTCATAGCGAATCAAAAGCTGCGTGTAATTGCTCACCGCACCCGCGTAATCATGCTCGGCAAATTGAGAGTCGCCCCATTTGAAAATGGCGACTGCCTGGTCCTCGGAATAAGGCAGCCCTTGCGCGGCAGCCTCGAAATCCTTCTTCGCATCGACGACATCTCCCTGGCACCAGTAGCACCAGCCGCGGTCCAGGTGCGCTTCGGGGAGCCATTGGCTGTTTGTAAAATCGCGAATGACGATGTTGAAATTTGTGAGCGCGCTGGTCAGCGGGTTTGCAATCGCAAGCGCCACCCCGTTCGTGCCGGCCACAGCCGCCGCCGGGTTGCCATAAGCTTTCAAGTACAATTCACCAAGTCCCACATGCGCCAAATCCACCCCCGGCGTTTGCGGATGAAGAAGGATCAGGTTTTCCAGCGATTGAATCGCCTCGCCGAGCGGATTGAGCGCCACCGTCAACTCGACCGTTTTGGCCAAAGCTCGCCGCTGCTCTTCCGCCGGCACGCCGTCCACCAAATTTGTTTCGTACGCCGCAAGCGCGTCGGCGGGCCGTTTCATATCCTCGAGAATTTGCCCTTGGAGAAAAATGCTCGCCGCGCGATGCGCTGGCCCCGATGCGAGAGCCAGCAAATTCGTTGTGGCATCCAAAGCGTCGTCGCCGTGTCCCGCGGCCAGTTTTATCCGGCAAAGAAGGTATTGGCGGCGCCATGCCAAGTCGAATTTCAGGCTTGCGGAATCCAGGGCGCGGATCGTTTTTTCCGCCTCGACGGGACGATTTTCGTTAAGAAGCGCCTCACCCAAAAGCAGCGTGCCCATCGCCGCAAACGAACTCTCCGGCTCCAGCGCCGCCGCGATGTGAAAAACCCTGTTGGTCGCCTGAAGCAGGTTGATGACGTACGGCCAGTTCGTCATTTCCGAATACGTCAATGCTTCGTCATAGGCGGCTTCGAGTCGCTGTGGGGAACTGGCGATTCTTGCGACGTTCGCAAATCCGATCGCCGCCGCCATGAAATCCTTTTGGCTCAGACGCGCCTTGGCGATCCAAAACACATATTGCGGCTGCAACTCGCCGGCGCTCGAAAAGGAATTTTGCAGGAGATCCATCGCGCCGGCGTTGTTGGTCTGGTCCAGCCGCGAAATCGCGAGGTAAAGGATCGCGTACGCGCGATGGGTGGAATTGGTGTAGGTCGTCAGGAAATTGCTGAAATTGGTCTCAGCCAGCGCGTATTGGCCGTCCTTGAACATTTCGAACGCCGCGTCCAACGCCTTCTCATCCGCCGGTTTCTGCGGTGCGTCCGCCGCCGATGCGGGCAAAACGGCCCACCCCGCCATCAAAATAATGGCGACGACCCAGGACCGGAGGATTCTTCTCGCATCCACAACTCCAAGGTATGTGACTTTTGAAAATGAGGCGATGCGAAATTATTGAGCGCTTGGCAGTCAATGCCCAAGGCGGTAGGTTTCCACAATGACTTCCATCGGCGAGTATTTGATTGAACAACTCCACGCTCGCGGCGTCAGGCACGTATTCGGCATTCCCGGCGATTATGTCCTCGGCTTTTACGATCAGTTGTCCAAGAGCAAGCGCCTCCGCATCGTCAACACCTGCGATGAGCAGGCGGCCGGGTTCGCGGCGGACGCCTACGCGCGTGTTCGCGGACTGGGCGCGGTTTGCGTGACGTATTGCGTGGGTGGCTTGAAGCTCGCGAACACCACCGCCGAAGCTTTCGCCGAGAAATCGCCGGTGGTCGTCATCAGCGGCTCGCCCGGCATCAAGGAACGCGAGAAAAACCCGCTCTTGCACCACAAGGTCAAGGAATTCGACACTCAAAAGAAGGTGTTCGAGCAGCTCACGTGCGCTTCCACGGTTTTGAGCGATCCCCAAAATGCCTTCCAGGAAATTGACCGCGTGCTCCACGCCGCGATGCGGCACAAGCAGCCGGTATATATCGAATTGCCGCGCGACGTGGTGTTCGCCAAGGGAAATTCTTATCATCGCCCCAAACCAATCCACGAAAAAAGCGATCCGGCTGTATTGCGGGCGGCCCTTGGCGAGGCGGCGGAGATGATCAACAAGGCGCGCCAGCCGGTGATCCTTGCCGACGTCGAGTTGCACCGCTTCGAGTTGCAGGACCAGTTGCTCAAGCTGGTGCGCCGGACGAATATCCCCGTGGCGGCGACGGTGCTGGGAAAATCGGTCATCGGCGAGGAGCACCCCTTCTACATCGGCGTGTATGAGGGGGCGATGGGCCGCGACGATGTGCGCCGATACGTTGAACAGAGCGATTGCGTTATCATGCTGGGGGCGTTCCTGACGGACATCAATCTGGGCATTTACACCGCGCGGCTTGATCCGTTGCGCTCGATCTATTCCAACAGTGAAAAACTTTCAATCCGGTATCACACTTACGAAAATGTCCGCTTCAAGGATTTTCTTGCTGGGTTGATCAGGACGAAATTGCGGCGGCGCGCCAATGGCAAGATTCCAAGGCCGCCGCCTGTGGGGACCTTCCGGCCAAGGTCCGGCGATGCGCCGATCACGATCAAGCGGCTGTTCCATCGATTGAATGATTTCATCAACGTTAACACAATCGTGGTCGCGGACGTGGGCGAAGCATTGTTCGCCGCCACCGATCTTTACATCCGGCAGCGGACTGATTTTCTTGGGCCGGCCTACTATGCATCGATGGGATTTGCGGTCCCGGCTGGCATCGGCGCGCAATTGGCGGCCCCCAAACTGCGCCCGCTCATCCTGGTCGGCGACGGCGCGTTTCAAATGACGGGGATGGAGCTGGCGACCGCCGTGCGTTACGGCCTGAATCCAATCGTGATCGTGCTGAACAATTTTGGATATGGCACCGAGCGTCAAATACAAGACGGCCCCTACAATGATGTTCCTTTGTGGAACTACAGCCGGCTGCCGGAAGTCCTTGGCGCGGGGCGCGGTATTGTCGTGAAAACGGAGCGGGACCTCGAACACGCCCTTGCGGAGGCCCGGCAATGGACGAAAAGCTTTTGCCTGATCGAAGTGCAGTTGCAGGCCAATGACCGATCGCCCGCACTGCAACGACTGGCGCAACGGTTGGCGATGAGATTATCGGCAGCCCATTGAGGAAAGTCCGCCCCGTCACGCCTGGTATTGTTCGTCGCTGACCTGTTCCATCCAGTCAACGACTTTTCCGTCGAGGCTTTCCTGGATGGCGATGTGCGTCATGGCCGTGTTCGGCGACGCGCCGTGCCAATGCTTTTCGCCCGGCGGAAACCAGACCACGTCACCCGGCCGGATTTCTTCGACCGGACCGCCCCATCGCCGCGCGCGCCCGCAACCGGCGGTCACGATCAGAGTCTGTCCCAGCGGATGAGTGTGCCACGCTGTCCGAGCGCCCGGTTCGAATGTGACACTTGCGCCCGCCACCCGCGCCGGCGCGTCCGCTTGAAACAACGGGTCTATCCGTACCGTGCCGGTAAACCAGTCGGCAGGTCCTTTATTGGATTTCTGTGAGCCAATTCTTTTAATTTCCATATGAATTACTTTTGTTGAGTTTAGGGACGCAGCAGGGCCTTGATCGCTCGGCGTTCGTCCATCGCCCGATAACCTTCCGCCACTTGGTCAAGAGGCAGAGTCAAGTCGAATACTTTGCCGGGGTTGATCTTTCCGTCCAACACCAGGTCAATCAACTCGGGCAGAAAATGGCGCACCGGAGCGGGGCCACCGAAAAGACGTACATGGGCGAAGAATAGTTCCTCGCCGTTGAGTTCGACTCCGTGCGGGACGCCTACGTAGCCCACGGTTCCGCCCGGGCGAGTGGAATTGATCGCCTGCATCATCGACTTTTGTGTGCCGACGCACTCCAGCACCGCGTCAGCGCCGACGCCCTTGGTCAGTTCCTTGATGCGTTCAACGCCTTCGTCGCCGCGTTCTGTGACGATGTCGGTGGCGCCGAACTCGCGGGCGAGCTTCTGCCGTGTCTCGTGGCCGCTCATCGCAATAATACGTTCAGCGCCCATATGTTTGGCGGACAACACCCCAAGAAGCCCCACCGCGCCATCGCCGACAACCGCGACCGTCATGCCTGGCTTCACTTCAGCCGCGGCGGCCGCAAACCAGCCGGTGCCCATAACGTCCGAGACTGCCAGCAGACTCGGAACCAAATCGGCGGACGGAGCATCCGGGGTGGACACGAGGGTGCCGTCAGCGAGCGGGACGCGCAACATCGGCGCCTGTGCGGTGTTGATGAACTCTTTGTGCTGGCAGGAAGTCTGATAACCCGCCTGACAGTGAGGGCAGGTGTTGTCGGAAGCAAAAAAGGAACCGATGACGAATTGGCCGGGCTTCACCGAGGTGACCGCTCTGCCGACCTCCTCGACAATGCCGCAGTATTCGTGTCCCATCGGAGTCGGCTCTGTGACCGGGCTGATGCCGCGATAGGGCCACAAGTCCGACCCGCATACACAGGTGGCCGAGATCCTGATGACGGCGTCTGTTGGTTTGGTAATCTTCGGCGCTTCGCGTTCCTCGAAACGCACGTCGCGCGGACCGTAAAGAACTGTTCCTCGCATAGTCTATTTCCTTTCTCATTTGGCCTCAACGGCCGGTTGAGGCGAATCTACTCCCGATGGTCACGACTGTCGCACAGGTTCTTGCTCCCCCTGGAATGCAATCGAATCCGCTCACGCGGGGCGGCGCAGCTTCATTTTTTTCATCCGCGTCAGCAAAGTTGTGGGCTTGAGTCCCAAAAGTTCCGCCGCGCCGTCAGCGCCTTTGATTTTCCAGTTGGTCTTTTGCAGGGCGATGAGGTGGTTTTCGTACTCATACCGCCTCATCTCCGATTCCGTGAGGATTTTCGCGCCCGCAGTGTCCCTATCCGTTTGCGGCGTGAATTGCGGGATTGTCGGTAAGCCGTCCGCCACAGGAAGGTCGAAATCGAGCGCGCCGCCGCGCGAAATAATGACGGCGCGTTCGATCACGTTGCGCAGCTCCCGAATATTTCCAGGCCAATCGTAGAGTTGGAGCTTGGCAATGCCCGCTTTTGTCAGGCGCGGTTTTGGACAGCGCAATTCTTTGCCCGAAAGTTCAATGAAATGGTTGGCCAAAAGGGGAATGTCATCCACCCGCTCCCGCAAAGTAGGAACCTGGATTGGAAATACGTTGAGCCGATAGTAGAGGTCTTCACGAAAACGACCCGCCTGGACTTCCTTCTTCAAGTCGCGATTCGTCGCGCCAACAATGCGCACGTCCGCCAGCCGGGTGCGGTCTTCGCCGACGCGTTCATAACGCTTGTCCTGCAAGACGCGAAGCAGTTTGCCCTGCAATTCCAAGGGAACTTCCGCGATTTCATCGAGGAAAATCGTTCCGCTTTCCGCGGTTTCAAAGCGTCCGGCCCGGTCTTTGATGGCCCCGGTAAATGCGCCGCGGGCGTGGCCAAAGAATTCACTCTCGTACAATTCTTTTGGAATGGAGGCGCAATTCACGCGGATGAGCGGTTTGTCTTTGCGCCGGCTGCGATGGTGGATTTCACGGGCGACCAATTCCTTGCCGGTGCCGGTCTCCCCGAGAATGAGAACCGAGGCGTCGGTTGGCGCGACGAGGTCAATCTGGCTGACGATGTGGCGCAACGGAGCGCTTTGGCCCACGAGTTCGCCGAAGGCGCGGGCTTGCACGACCTCCTCCTCCAGATAGGCGTTGCGCATTTCCAGTTGCGCTTTGAGACGTTGAATCTCCTCGAAGGCCCGGGCGTTGGCAACGGCGCTGCCGATGTGATCGGCGAAAATCTGCCGCCACGCCCGCGCTTCCTCCGGCATGTTCATGCGGGCAAAAGCGGCAAGAACCCCCAGGATTTCGCCTTTGAATGTGATCGCCGTGCCGGCAAATCCACGAATCTGTTCCCGTTCAAACCATTCCAGACTGGAGAACTCGCCCGGCTCCTTGTCCAACTCCCTGAGAATGGTCTGCTGTCCCGTTACCGCAATTCTGCCGATAACACTTACGCCCAGTGGTATGCGCAATTTAGAATCATGAACAAATGCCTCGGAATCACCAACTCCCGAAAGGGATCTGCTGCCCCCGGCGACCAAATGCAAGGAGCGGGGTTCGGAACTTTGCGACGAACAAATATCGTCGGTTTCCAGCAGCCAAACCTCCACGCGCGCATTCCCAGGCCGGTCCAGGGCGACCCGAATGAACTTTTCCATCAGGCTCTCCAGGGAACGTTCCTGCGCGATGTCCAAAAGGAAGTCGGTCGCGAACTTGGCGTCAAAGGTCTGTTCCAATGCGATAGTCTCGGTCGTACTCACAAACCCACTTATAGTCGAGAGGGGTCGGATTTGCAATCGGCTTCAGGACGGATAATCGAACGTTCAAGATTCAGACCCTTCATGCCTTTGTTCGATGAATTATAAGAGGTTTATTATTAACAGTTTAAAAAATGCACTGTAATGGCACGAACCATGCGCAACAGGGTCACGGGCGAGCTATGAATAAAAAAACACTAAATATTAAAACGAAGGATGGCGTTGCACCGTGTCATTTCTTTAGTCCGGCAGAGGAGGAAACGCCGGCGGTCATTTTTTACATGGACGCATTCGGCATTCGGCCTGCGCTTTGTGAAATGGCGGAGAGGCTTGCTTCCAACGGATTTCACGTTCTTCTGCCGGATCTTTATTATCGGTCGGGTCCAACCAAACCGTTTGATGCGGCCACTGCTTTCTCGGAAGGGCCGGAAAAAGACCGGCTTATGACGCTTTTGCGGTCGATCAACAACAAGCTGGTGATGGACGACACAGCGAGTTTCCTTGAATTCCTGGCGGCCGAACTGTCTGTTGCCAAACAGAGGACCGGCTGCGTCGGGTACTGCATGGGAGGACCATTTGCGCTGTCGGCGGCGGGGACGTTTCCCGGCCGGGTCGCGGCGGCTGCGTCCCTTCACGGCGCGCGCCTGGCGACGGATCAACCGGACAGCCCGCATCTGCTCGCCCCGAAAATGCGGGGCAGAATTTATGTTGGCGTTGCGGGAATCGATCCTCATTTCACGCCGGAGGAAAAACAACATCTTGAGTCAGCGCTCCAGTCCGCGGGAGTAAAACACACCGTCGAGATTTATCCCGATGTCAAACACGGCTTCGCTGTGAACGACACTCCGGCCTACGACCGCGCGGCGTCCGAGCGGCATTGGCAGCAGATTCTCACGCTCTTTGGCGGAAGCCTCCAGATACCTTAATATGAATTCAACCGCAGACACAGACCTGAAACCCCTCAGTCCTTCCCGGCTTGCCGATCCCGACTTCGAGAGCCAGTTCCCGCGTGAAGAAAAATCCTTGGGAAATCGCCCCGCAAAAAGCGCCAGGCAGGGCCGCCTGTTGCTGGCCATCATGGCGGCGCTGATTGTGGCGGCTGCCGCGGGTGCCTATTATTTTTGGGTTCTCGCGCCGTACGAATCGACTGATGACGCCGCCATTGAGGGACACGTAACGCCCGTCGCTCCGCAAATTTCGGGGCGGGTGACGCGAGTATTGATTCGGGACAACCAGGAAGTCAAAGAAGGAGACTTGCTGCTTGAGATTGATGCCCGAGATTACCAAACGAGACTATCGCAGGCCGAGGGAAACCTGGGGTCGGCCCGTAGCCAGCTCGCCCAAGCGAAGGCGCAATTTTCTGTGGACCAGGCCAAGGTGGAGCAGGAGCGCGCCAGCCTGACTGTCGCCCAGTCCCAAGCCGATTACGCGGCTGAGGATTGGAAGCGTTATCAAACGATTGGCAAGATCGGAGTTTCGCAAAGCCAGATCGATCTCGCGGAAACCCAGGCCCATTCATCCGCCGGCCAAGTGGAGGTGGCAAAAAGCAAAATTGCCGCCGCCGAGGCGCAGGCGGATTTGGGTCGGGCGAGCATCGACACCGCCGCGGCGAACGTCCAACAAAACGAGGCGGCGATGCATCAAGCTGAACTGGAATTGTCCTATACCAAAGTCGTCGCGCCGCAGAGCGGCCGAATCACTCACCGTACGGTGGAACAAGGCGCGTACGTCCAAATCGGCCAGCCATTGCTGGCGATCGTGCTGCCGCATGTGTGGGTAGTCGCCAATTTCAAGGAAACGCAGTTAACTCACATGCGCGAAGGGCAACCCGTTGAGATCAAGATGGACGCATACCCGGCGCACAAATTTACCGGCCACGTGGACAGCATTCAAACCGGAACAGGCGCGCGCTTCAGCCTGTTCCCGTCGGAGAACGCCACTGGCAACTACATCAAAGTTTTGCAGCGTGTGCCGGTAAAAATTGTTTTCGATGAGTCCAGCCTGATGGATTCAAACCTTGTTCTTGGTCCGGGAATGTCCGTGGAACCCAAAGTGCGCGTGAAATAACGCCCGCCGATTCGGAATCTGGCGACCGAAGGATCATGAGCAGCGAATCCCCAATCAAAGTGAACCCGTGGCTGATCGCCGTCGCGGTGATTCTGCCGACGTTCATGGAGGTTCTCGACACGACGATTGTCAGTGTGTCGCTGCCGCACATCGCGGGAAGCCTTTCCGCCTCCACTTCCGAAGCGACGTGGGTGCAGACCAGTTACCTGATTTCCAATGCGATCATATTGCCGGCCAGCGGCTGGTTTTCGTCCTTCTTTGGCCGAAAGCGGTTTTTCATGACCTGCGCCACGATTTTCACTTTCGCCTCTTTTTTATGCGGCGTTGCGCCGACGCTCGGTGTGTTGATAATCGCGCGGATTTTGCAAGGCGCGGGCGGCGGCGCTTTGCAGCCCCTTTCGCAGGCGATTTTGCTGGAAAGTTTTCCGCCCGCCAAACGCGGTCAGGCGATGGCGGTGTGGGGATTGGGCGTCGTCGCGGCCCCGGTGCTTGGGCCGCTGCTAGGCGGGTGGATCACCGACAATTATTCCTGGCGCTGGTTGTTTTACATTAATTTGCCGGTGGGCTTTCTCGCGCTCGTTTTGATCCAGCGGTTCATCTTCGATCCGGATTACGTGCGCAATTCCAAACCCGGACGGATTGACGCGATAGGATTTGGCTTCCTGGCGCTCTGGCTCGGGACGATGCAAGCCATCTTCGACAAAGGACAGGACGACGACTGGTTTGGAGCGAGGTGGATTTGCTGGTGCACGTTCATTTCGGCTGCGTCGCTCGCCGCGTTTCTGATTCGCGAATTGCGGACGTCCCACCCTATCGTCAATCTTCGCGTTTTCAAAAACCGCAATTTTGCCGTGGGCACGATTCTGGCGACGCTGTTCGGCGTCATCTCATTCAGCCCGCTGACACTGCTGCCGCTGTTTTTGCAAAATGTGCTCGGTTACACAGCCATTCAAAGCGGATTCGCCCAAAGCCCGCGCGGTGTCGGCGCATTGCTCGCGCTGCCAATGGTCGGATTCCTCATGCGCAAGATTGACAGCCGTAAATTGATGATCACTGGAATTCTTTTGTGCGCCGCCGCCTCCTTGATGATGAGCAATATCGACCTTCAAGTTGCCGAGAGCAGTTTTGCCCTCGCCAATTTAGTCCAGGGCATGGGTCTGGCGCTGGCGTTTGTGCCGCTTGCGACAATGACCATGGGGTTGCTTCGAAACGATCAGATGGGCAATGCCACCGGCCTCTTCAACTTGATGCGCAACCTCGGAGGCGGGATAGGCATTTCTCTTGTCACGACCATGATCGCCCGCGGCTCGCAGGCGCATCAAGCGACTCTGGTGACACACTTGACGCCTTACGACCCGGCGTTTCAATCGACTCTCCAAAGTATAGGGGCCGCTCTTGCGCCGCAGGTGGGTGCGGCGCAGGCGCAAGCAATGGCCTCGGGTTCGATTTACAGTTCGTTAATTCGGCAATCCACTTTGCTGGCTTATGTGGATGATTTCCGCTGGCTGGCGCTGTTATCATTCATCGCTCTCCCCGTCGTTTTCTTTCTGAAACGCATTTCCGCGAAGGGGGCAGTCTCCGTTCACTGAAAACGCCATGATTATTAAAAATCCAACAAGTCTTTTCCTTGCATTGGTCTTCCTCGCCGGATGCACTGTGGGGCCGGATTACCATCGGCCAAACGCAACGGCGCCGGCGCAGTGGGGCGAACCGATGGCGGGCGGGGAGACGAATGGTTCCGCGGCAAATCCCGCCGCGTGGTGGAAAGATTTTAACGATGTGGAACTCGACTCCCTGATCGAACGCGCCGTGAGTTCCAATCTCGATTTGAAAATTGCCTCGGCGCGGGTGCGCGAAGCGCGGGCGGCATATCAAGTGACCTCCGCGGATTTTTGGCCGACGGTGAATACCTCCGCTTCTTACGAGCGGCTGAGAGAGAGCAAAAATCAGCCGATCATCGGCGCGTTCAACTTGCCGTCGAACGTCCCTTTTGAAAACAATGTTTATCAAGCGGGCTTCGATTCCACTTGGGAACTGGATGTGTTCGGCGGAACTCGCCGCGCCACGGAAGCGGCCAGGGCCGAAGTTGCCGCCGCCGAATATGGACGCCGCGATACGTTGGTGACGCTCCTGGCTGAAGTCGCTCGCAATTATGCCGAAGCCCGCGGTTACCAGCGGCGCCTCGAGATAGCCCGGCAAAACATTGACGCGCAAAAGCAATCACTGGCGATCACGCAAAACCGCTTCACCAACGGCGTTGTGCCGGACCTTGACGTGCAGCAGGCCTCCACGTTGCTGTCAACGACGCGCGCGGAAATTCCAACACTCGAAATCGATCTGCACACCGCCATTCACCGGCTCGGAGTATTGCTGGGCCAGCCGCCCGAAGCGTTGATGGAGGAATTGTCGGCCGTGTCGCCCATTCCAATTGCTCCTGTGGAAGTGCCTGTTGGACTCCCCTCGGAATTGCTGCTGCGCCGTCCGGACGTGCAAAAGGCCGAGCGGCAATTGGCCGCCGCGACCGCCGAAATCGGAGTCGCCACCGCGGACCTCTTTCCCAAATTCTCGCTGACGGGCGCGGCCGGATTCCAAAGTGTCAGCGCGGGCGACTGGTTCGCGGGCGCGAGCAAATTCTGGTCGGTTGGTCCGACCGTGCAATGGCGGATTTTTGACGCGGGCCGTATTCGCGCGAACATCAAAGTCCAAAATGCAAGGCAGGAAGAGGCTCTTGCGAATTACGAAAAAACGGTGCTGGGATCTTTTGAAGATGTCGAAAACGCGCTGGTGCGCTATGCCAGGGAACAAGTGCGCCGTCGTTCGTTGGAAGAGGCGGTGAAATCCAGCCAGGAGTCCTTGCGCGTGGCAAACCAGCTTTACGCCAACGGCCTGGTTAATTTCATCAACGTGCTCGATGCGGAACGCTCGATGTATCAAACGGAGGACGAGCTCGTCCAAAGCGAACGCGCCGTATCCGCCAATCTCATCTCACTCTACAAAGCGCTTGGCGGCGGGTGGGAAGCGGAAACGAAGCTGGCGGAGGGCCGGAACCAGTGACAGTGATTTGCCGCATTATCGTCCTTCCTAAAAGCCGAAGCCGATTTGTCTAGGCCGTCCGCTGGTATGACACGCAACGCCGTTTCCTTGGTGAGCAATTCCTGGGTGAGGTAAACAGGCCGGTGAAGATTAACGCAAAGAGGTTGGAATCGCCGAGACGCGAAGGAAAAGAAACTCGTGCAACGGACTCTTCCGTCATGGAATCAAATTGAATGGCAGTTTCTTTTTTTGAAACCTCTCTTTTGACAAATGTATCATTTTTGATACACTGTTTTGTGGATGAGATCTGAACGCCCGCTTAAGACGGTTTTTTACAGAACGGAGGCGGGCACTGAGCCGGTACGCGAATGGCTTAAGGCCATGCCGAAAGAGGACCGCAAAGTCATTGGCGCGGACATTCTGACGGCGCAATTTGCTTGGCCGATTGGAAAACCGCTTGTTGACAATTTGGGTGAAGGTATTTGGGAAATTCGTTCGCGGTTAAGGAATCGCATCGTGCGAACGTTGTTTGCTGTAGTGGATGAGGAAATTGTCCTGTTGCACGGTTTCATCAAGAAACAGCAAAAGTCGCCGCAAGATGAAGTTGATCTCGCGAAGAAACGCAAAAACAATATTTGCAAAATTTATGAACAAAAACAAACATCGCGGCAGTGACTTCCGGGATTTCCTGAATGAAGACGGCATCCTGGGCGAAGTCGAGGCGCGCGCGCTCAAGCAAGCCATGAGCCTGCAAATTAGCCGCCTTCTGAAAGAAAAATCACTCACCAAGACAGAAATGGCCGCTCGGATGAAAACGAGCCGTGCGGTTGTGGACCGGTTGTTGGACGCGTCCAACTCCTCGGTCACGCTAAACACCCTGGGCAAAGCCGCCCGCGCGTTGGGGCGTAAAGTTAAAATCGAACTGGTGCCGGCATAACTTTGCGCCCCTTTGCCAGCAAACAACCCCGGCCCAATTGACGCCTGGGCTGGCGGCATTCCCGTAACGAGCACACATCATGGATTTCGAGACAATAAAAGAATTGTTCACGCGGCATATGAATAAAATGACGAAGATCTGCCGAATGAAGGGGATTCTCGGTTTTATTTTTTGTCCGGTTGCTTTGGCAATTGGCATGGGCTGTGTCTATGGTTTGGCCCGGCTTTTTACCTACAAACAATACGGACCGAACAACGAGAGGGCCTGTCTGTGGATCGCATTGGGATCGCTGCCAGTTATGTTCCTCGGCAATATGATCGCGCCGCGTGGAGAAAGCCTGATGGAGAAGCGAATGCGTGAAGGGGCGCCAATGCCGGGGAGCGCAGCAAACCGAGGGACGGTTTGGGTTCACCTTTTTCTTTGGCTGATGTTCACCGGACCCCGCCTGTTCAATTGGGCGATTGTATCGATGCGAGAAGCGCAAGAATGGCAACAGATGGACGCCCACAGTTGCGCGGCAATACTGTTGTTGCTGGTGTCCCGACCCAAGAAAGTTCCTTATGAGAACTTTCAAAGTGAATATCCATGGCTGAACCTCCCGAATGTGCTTCCACAAATCGTGCGGGTGTCAGGCGTGCTGCGATTACAAGCTGCTCCGGTGGGATTAGGTTTGACTGAGGATTTGCGAAAGGCGCTCCGCTCGGGCGGGCCGATCGAATGAACGGCAGGAATTGACCATGTATTGTGCGGATAACAGGATAAAAGGCCCTGAAGCATGTCGTGCATTATGAAGAGGCCGCCGCCGAAGAGGAAATTTATCATGGAGGTGAGTTGGGTGGTGATGATCAGGCCCAATGCCAAAATGCTCACGGGTAATATCGTTTGTAGGAAAATTTCGCTCCGGTAAATGGCGCGGTCGTAATACATCTGCGCGGCTTGCGTCAGGCCCATTTCAAGGTCTTCGCCTTGTCCGGCTACCAACCAGAAAAAGAGCGGGGGAACGATTTTGGAATTTGCTCCGAGGTCGGTGAATCTCGACGCGCCTTCGGCCAGCCGAGTCTCCCAACGCGCCAGTTCCTGGCCCATTCTTGTGCCGCCTTCCATTTGGCGGAGCAGACTGAGGGCGCTCTTCAGGTCGCAGCCGGTTTTGAGCATCAGCGCAAGCGCGGAGGCGAAGCGGGATAGGTGCGCTTCTTTAAATCCGGGAAGGACCCATCGCGCGTTTTTTCGCCATTTCGGAACGGCAAGGAATACCAGGACGCCAGCCAACACCAGCCCTAGAAGGAACAACGGCATGAGCATGCCTGCCGCGAAAGACATTGGGCTGATGTGCTGGCGCCCAAACGGCATGTATCCCAACGCCGTTCCGATATCGGCGGAAAGAGGCCCGGCGACGGCCACGAGGAGAAAGGAAAGTCCGAAGCACGCCACGAGCACGATTAACGGGTAGATCAACAAGGTCTTCAGACGGGTCCACAATATGTGGATTTTTTGATAGTAGTCGGCCAGCAGGGAGAGGATGGAGGGGAGGTTGTTGCTTTTGACGGCGACGGCCATCATTTGCCTGTAAAAATCGGGCAATCGGCGCCGGGACAAAGCGACGTCGAGCGGGATGCCTTGCGCCAGGTCAGCTTCGAGGGTCTCGAATTCCGCGCGGAGATGGCCGCGGCGCATAGTTGCGCAGGTTTGCCGCAAGGCGGATTCCAGCGGGATGCCGGATTTTAGCATTCCGGCCAACTGCTGGTTGAGGAACGCAAACTCGTCGTAGTTCATCAGGCAATTGGACAATTGCCGGCTGCGTTAATCACGCCAAGTACGGGATTGTTAGCGGACCTTGCGGAAGGACGGCCACGCGGGCTTCGGGGCCGAGCTTTTGCAAGCGGTCGCGGACGACGGCGGCGATGTCCTTGCAAGGAGTCAGGAACGCGCGGCGGACGATGTCGTCGGACAGGGAGCTGTACAATAATACTTCGGCCTGGCGCTGGATTAGAGCTTGGATCTGGGCTTGCCATTGCTCTGGACGCACGAAACCGGGGGCGCTGAGCATGGTGAGGATTTCCTCGGAGCTTTGCGCGCTTGACAACAGCTGGTCGAGCGGACTGCCGGGCGGGACACCCTGCCTGCACTCGCACGCGAGGATCAACAAACCGCCTTTTTCCAAAATGCGCGCGCCGGCGCTCATCCCTTTGACGCCCTGGTAAAGATTCAAATCAAGCGGGTAACCGCTGTTGGTGGTGACGACGATTTCAAAGGGCGCCTTGACCTTTTGCATCGCGGATTGACGGACAAATTCACACCCGGCGCGGTGGGCCTCGATCATGTCGCCCGCGAAAACGCCGGTGATTTCACGGCGATCGTTGAGGGTGACGTTGACCAGGAACGCCGGCCCGATGCGCAACGCAACTTCGCGCAATTCCTCCCAAAGCGGATTGCCGACGGTGATTCCAAAAGTGGAGTTGGGATCGTTGATGTTTTTGTACCCGTGATTGCTCATGATGCTGCGCAATCCGCCGCAGCCGGGAATGATCCCTTTGATGCCGCCACTGAAACCGGCGAAAAAATGCGGCTCGATGAAGCCGGTGATGATCCGCGCGTCGGCCTCCGCGAGATGGCGGTTGATCAACGCGGGGGCGCCATCGCGCATTGTGCCGAATTGGACCAACTCGGCGTCGTTTTCCGGTTCGTGATTGATAACGCGATAGTCGCGGACAACTGCGGGAGTCAACAAAGTTTCCAGTTCGGCTTTGGTATTGGGACGGTGTGTGCCGAGTTGGTTGAGCAGTGTAATGCTGGCGCGCGGGACGCCGGCGAGGTGCTCCAGCAGCCAGGGAATCAGGCGATGATTGGGAGTGGCGCGGGTGAGATCGGTGAAGGTGATACAAATTTTGCCACCCGGCTCGATCCATTCGCGCAACGGGCGGGCCGCGGTGGGTTGCGCGAGAGCGCCCAGGACGGCGGCGCGTTCGTCGGGAAGGCCGGGACGATGGGCGGGTTCGATGACTGTGGCGCGGCCTTCGGGAAAATCGACCGGCAAATAGCCCTGGCCATAAGCGAGGTTGATTTTCACGGCGACTGGTTGGTCAACCAGATGGCGCCGGGCTGGCCTTTGTAGAGAAAGTAACCGCCGCCAATACCCGAATCTTCCAGGAAGGCGGCGTGGCCTGTGGTTGTGGATTTGCCAACGCCATTTCCGAAAGTAATCGTCATCAGGCCAGTCCTGGGATTGATGCTGCCGCTCAACAAACTGATTCCGCCGGATCCCACGATCTTATCTTTGACAATCGAGACTGGACCGCTGGAATAAATTGTCGCATTGGAAATCACCAGGAAACCATTCGTCAGCAAATCCGATGGCGGAGGATTTGTCCAGCCGGAAGCGACGACGGACAGATCGTTATAAAGGTCGGCTGATTGTTTGATCCATGCGAAGATGCTGGGGGTCTGGACTACGCCGTTGGAAATGGTGAGCCATCCGAAAAGCAGGCCGGTATTGCCGTAAAGGCTTTCAAACACAGGGATATCGCCGTAACGGCCCAGAGGGGGCGCGATGCTGATCGCGGCGCCATCGGCAAGCGCGCCGCTCAATACGAGATGTCCAAGGTGATTTGTCAATAATAAGTAACCGTCTCCGATGATGTTGTTGGTGGGTTCAGGCTCCAGGAGCAAATCGTATTCGCCGGAGCTGTTGGTGGTCGCCGCGGCTTCGGCGAAGAGGGTTGAATCCCATCCGTTGTCCAAATTTGAGATGGAGCCGTTGATGACGCCGGCGATGAAATCCAATGTCATGCTCACCATCACCGGGCCGCCCCTGGCTTCCGGCACAACGACCACTTTGGTTGAGTTGCCCGATGAATCGAAGCTGCCTGAAAAGCTATATACGCCGCCGTCCAAATGCAACTTGGCCGTGTAAGCGCCCTGGGAATTCAGCGTCAATGGGCCTAGCATTCCGGCTGTCTCTTCGGTAACGCCGTTGTTGGTGTTGGTATTGAAGAAAAGGCCGTTGTAAGCGCCAGTCAGGCCATCGAAAGGATTGGGTATAAAAGCGGCGACAATGTTAAGCCCATCCTCCATGACAAAATGAACCGTTGACGAATTAGTTGTGAAATCGAATTCTCCGTTTGTAAGGAAGGTCCAGTTTGCGAATATGTTGTTTTTGGCGGGAGTCGCTGTAAGTGTGTAGCTTTCGCCAATGTTGAGCATCGCCCCATTGGCCGGCGCAACATTGCCGGGGATGGAAGCTCTTCCTTTGACAGAGCCCGAACCATTGGTACTCAAGGTAAGTTTCGCGGTTTGAATATAGAAGAACTTCTCGGTGACGATGGACGAAGGGGTGCCGGAATGATCGACACTTTGGGCCGTGATGATGTTTGTGCCAGGCGGAAAATTGGTGGAAAAAGTCCAAGTCGCTGTCAAACCCTTGGTAACGATTGCGGCATTGCCCGAAATCACTGTTTCCGAATCAACATTGCTGATCGAAACGATTATATTTGTAATCGACGCATTCGACGGCACGCCTGAAGCCGTTCCTTTTATGAGCGTGCTGGTGGTGCGGGTATTGGGACCCGGCGAGGTGATGGCGACGGTCGGAGTTATCCGGACAGTTAGAACAGCATTTGAGCTTATGGTCAGGCCTTCCAATGTGCTGACGCCGACGATAACTCGATACGCGCCCGCATCCGCGAAACTAATGTTTCTCACGGTGAGGACATTCGAGTTGACGCCGAAGTAGTTTGCATTGTCGCGCAAATCAACGCCGTTCAATTGCCATTGGTAACCGGGGAAGTTAGTTACATCGTCCACAGTAGTATCTATTTCGTTGGTCGTCGTGATATTGGTCGTTACGGGATTGGTTACGAAAATGCCCGAATTTGTAAATACCCCCAGGTTCGTAGTAAAACTGATGTTCGTTACGGAGTTCGTTACGACATTGGTGATTTCGAAGTAATTAGTCGCCTCGACCATGAACAGAGCGATTGTTCCAACTCCATTGGTTTGGCTTTGGGGCTGGATTGTGATGGTTGGTGGTTCGTTCGTATAAAGTGTGGTAACCGTATTTAATTCAAACGCACCCGCGCTCGCCGGAGATGTGCGTGGCAGAAGCCGCTCATCAGTCGCGGGGAATGAAATGCCGGGAATTCCGGGAATAAATTGCCCGGCCCGGGCGCCCACGAGGAGTTCCAATGTCAACATAGGCGGCCCGCTGACATCGGCAGGGCCAAGATTAGGGCCACCGTCCGAGTCAAGGTCCGAATTTAGGTTCGCATCCGTATTATTACGACTGGTGGATGTAGCCAAGGCAAGGGTCGCGTCGGAGCAAATATTGTAGCCCCCATCGGAAACACCGCCAAGGTTCGGCCTGTAGTTGGGGGTCTGGTTTGTGCCGCCCGAAACAATGGAATCGCTCACGGAAACCACTCCAGCGCTTCGGTAGATGTCCCATCCGCCTGTCGCTCCGTAGGAACCGGAGCCGCCCGCGCCGACGCCGTTGGTGCCGCCCGCCAGTGTATTGGTCGCCATGGTACAGGCGCGGACAGTTGTGTGCGCCGCCCCGCTCATGAGACCGCCGCCGATCGCCGAACCTCCGTTGCCGCCCGTGGAGCCTTGCGCCGATGCACTGCCACCCGAGCCACCCGCGCAGGAGTTGTTGAAAAAGACCGCGTTCTCGATGTAATTGCTGGCAGCCGCGCCCGTAACTAAAAGTCCGCCGCCCGCAGCCGAACCGCCCGTGTTGCCGTTAGGACCGGAACCGGTGAAAACGACCTGGGCAGAGGCGCTCGCGCCCGCGGCGACTGAATTCAAATAGAACAGGCAATTGGACATCGACAAATTCCCGGTGATATAGAGTCCGCCTCCCCCTCCAGAGCCGCCTGAGCCGCCTTGGCCCGAGCTTCCCGCAAATGGCCCGCTGCCAGCCGCGCCACCGGCCCCACCGGGCGCTGCGGTACATTCGTTGCCGATAAATTCGTCGGCGAAGAAAATGTTTTTGCCACCGAGGCTGTAAATCGCGCCGCCATAAGCGTTGCCGCCAGTGCCGCCAGTGCCGCCGTTGCCGCCGAAGAGAACGCCGCCGCCGCCATTGCCGCCATTGCCACCCGCGCCGCCAGAGGCGGAGTTGGTCCCGAGGACGGAATAGTAAACACTCAGCAGGGGTCCTGTGCTGTAGATAGCGCCCCCGTAGGCGCTTCCGCCATTGTTTGCATTGCCGCCATCACCTCCCGATGTGTTGGTCGTTCCATTGACGCCGTTGATATTCGTGGCCGCATTGCCGGAAATGATGCAGTTGCTGATAATCAGCGTCCCTTCGTTAAAAATCGCGCCGCCGCCAACGGCAATGCCGTTCAACAACTGGAGATTGTTAAGCGTCAACGTTGCGCCGGGGTAAACGTGAAACAATCGCGTCAAACTGCTTCCATCGATGATAATATTATTGGTGCCGCCATCGATGATGACCGGCTTGGAAGTGTTCATGATCTGAAATGTCTGGCCGGCGCTTGTCAGTGTGATGATCGAATTGGTGACGAAATTGGTGGCGACGTTGTTGGTTGCCAATACTTGGGAAAGAGAGAAGTAATTAGATATAACCTCGTTGCCATGGGAACTTCGGCAGACCAACAACATCAGGACGGCTATCAATGGCATAGCGCACCCTCTGGCAATTAACCTTTTCAAGACGATACTCATCCAGCTAGACTCCTATCAGACTGCCGCTTAGAGTTAAACAACATTTCGCGGGAAAGTTTCGCCCGGCGGCGCATTTCGGTGTTTTTAATCAATTGCCTCGATGAAATGGCGTGAACCTGGCCTTGCCCGGGCGGTTTTGATCCTTTCGACGGCGACGCTCGGATGCCTGGTTCCTTTTCTGGGAAAGGCGGTCCACATCGATGATCCCCTCTTTATTTGGACCGCCCACCAGATTCAATCGCACCCGCTCGATTTCTACGGCTTCAACGTCCAATGGGGCACGCAGGAAACGCCCATTTTCCAAGTCATGCAAAACCCGCCCCTGGCCGCTTATTACATGGCCGTGGTGGGGACCCTCCTGGGATGGTCGGAAATCGCGCTGCACTTTGGATTTCTTCTTCCCGCTCTGGCGGCCGTTGTGGGAACGTATTATGTCGCGCGGACGCTCTGTTCGCATCCCTTTGCCGCGGCATTGGCGACGGTTGCCACCCCGGGCTTTTTGATCTCCAGCACCAGCCTGATGTGCGACACCCTGATGGTCGCTTTGTGGATGTGGGCAATTTTCTTTTGGATGCGCGGAATACAGGACCAAAACGCCAGGTTCCTTGGTCTGGCGAGTCTGCTGATGATCGCTTGCAGCCTGACAAAGTATTACGGGATATGCCTTGCTCCGCTTTTGCTCGTGTATTCGGCGATGCTCAAACGCCGGCCGGGCGCCTGGCTTCTCTATTTGTGCGCACCGTTGATCGTCCTTGTCGGCTATCAATTGCTGACGAAGAAAGTTTACGGCCTTGGATTGGTCGCGGACGCCGCCCACTACGCGACGACCCTTCGGACAGGCGGCGCATTGCCCACCAAACTCCTGGCCGCGCTGGCGTTTACCGGCGGATGCACTTTGATCGCGCTGCCCGCCGTTCCGCTGGCCTGGGGAAAACGGGGGCTGGCCTTTACGCTCGTCGGCGCCGGGGCGATCGCGCTACTGGTCGTCGGCATGAAGCACGTGGGGGAGAGGGAGGTGGTCCAGGCTGGCCGCGTCGATTGGTCTTTTGTTCTCCAAATGGCGGTGCTGGTTGTCGGCGGGGCGGCTGTTCTTATTTTGGCCGTCGGGGACTTCCTCCGGCATAAAGACGCGTCGTCGCTGTTGCTGCTGCTTTGGATTGGCGGGACTTTTCTTTTCGCATCCGTCATCAATTGGACCGTCGCCGGCCGCAACATCCTGCCAATGATCCCACCCGCGGCCATCGTGCTGATTCGGCGGATGGAAGAACGCGATTGGGCGTTTCCTTATTTTTGGTGGGCGTTGGGAATATCGCTGGCTGTCGCTCTAATGGCCGCCCAGGCGGATTTTCAATTGGCCGGCTCCGCGCGAACCGCCGCCTTCGAGCTGGAACAGCAACTCGCCCCCAAGTCCAACGACATCGCTTTTGAAGGGCACTGGGGCTTTCAGTATTACATGGAGAAACTGGGCGCAAAGTCGTTGCAACAGCATCCGATGACGCTGGTTTCCAATGAAATGATAATCGTGCCGACCGATAATTCCGTCGTGTTCAAACTTCCAGCGGACCGCGTTGAAGGCTATTCGCAATATCGGAGCCAGGCTTCCACGTTGTTGGCCGTCATGAACGTTACCCTCGCCGCGGGCTATTATTCCGATGCCTGGGGACCGGTGCCGTTCATATTCGGCTCACCGCCGCCTGAGACCTACTACATTTTCAGGGTTAAATAGAGGTGGCGCAAGCTCCTGGCCGGGAGTATAATTCGCCATCATGTTTGAGAAAATCAAAGATCAGTTGCCCGCCGCCGCCGAGAAAGTCGCTCATCTGCGGAGGTTTCTTTGACGTCCCCAGCGTCCAAAAACGGCTGGCGGAACTAGACACGTTGATGTCCCAGGAAAACTTCTGGAACAACCGCGAAAAAGCCCAAAACCTAATCGACGAAGCCAACACCCTTCGCAAGAAAACCGAGCCGATCCTCAAAGCCGAACGGCAGATCGACGACTTCCGTGTCATGCTCGAATTGGCGCAGGAGGAACCGGTCGCCGAACAAGCCCGGCACGAATCGGAATTGCAGAACGATTTGGCCCTCCTGAACAAGGAACTGGAAGGCCTCGAATTGAAATTTTTCCTCAATGGCCCGCACGACCGCAATAATTGCATCCTCAGCATTAATTCCGGCGCGGGCGGGACGGAAGCTTGCGATTGGGCGGACATGCTCCTGCGAATGTACGAGCGTTGGCTCGATGGGCGCGGCTGGGAAGTCGAAGTGACCGATGTGCTTCCCGGCGAAACCGCCGGGATTAAAAGCGCCACGCTCGTTGTTCGCGGCGAATGCGCCTACGGCTTTTGCAAAGCCGAACGCGGCGTTCACCGGTTGGTGCGGATTTCGCCGTTCGATTCCAACAAACGCCGCCATACCAGTTTTGCCAGCGTCGATGTCATCGCTGAAATCGAGGAAACCAGCGCGGACATTGTCATACCACCGGTGGAATTGCAGGTGGACACCTATCGTTCCGGCGGCAAGGGCGGCCAAAATGTCAACAAGGTGGAGACCGCCGTGCGCATCACGCATTTGCCGACCGGCATCATCGCCGCGTCCCAAAGCCAGCGATCACAGCATCAAAACCGCGCTACTGCGATGCGCATGTTGATTTCCAAGATTTACGCCAAGCGCCTCGACGAGCAAAAGGCCGAATTGGAACGTTTTTACGGCGAAAAAGGCGCAATCGGATGGGGCCACCAAATCCGCAGCTATGTTTTCCAGCCGTATCGCATGGTCAAGGACCTTCGCACCGGCGAAGAAACCAGCAATGTTCAGGCGGTTATGGACGGCGCGTTGGACCCCTTCGTCAATGCCTGGTTGCGGGCCGGTTGCCCCGCCAAACGCATGGCAGGCGTGAAGGAAGACGCGGACGAATGAACATTCTCGATAAAATCGTCGCGCAAAAACAGCGCGAAGTCGCCTCGCTGCCGGCGCGGCCAATCGTCCCCTCCCCGAGACGCGATTTTGCCGCCGCCCTGCGAAATCCTCGGCGCGGAAGCGTGGCGTTGATTGCCGAAGTCAAAAAAGCCTCCCCCAGCGCCGGAGTCATTTGTCCGGACTTCGATCCCGTGCGAATCGCTCGCGAGTACGAAGCCGCCGGGGCCGATTGTTTGTCCGTTTTGACAGACGTGGAATTCTTTCAAGGATCGCTCGATTACCTGCGAGCGATCCGCGAAGCCGTGAAATTGCCGCTGTTGCGCAAGGATTTTATCATCGACGAGCGCCAGATCTCCGAATCCATCGAAAACGGCGCCGACGCGATTCTGCTGATCGTCCGCATTTTGGACGACGCGCGGCTAAAGCGTTTTCACGCGGTGGCGAGCGAGGCGGGCTTGGCTGTCCTCGTCGAAACGCACGACGAAGCCGAGATGGATCGCGCCCTGGCCATCGGGGCGAAATTAATTGGCGTCAACAACCGCAATTTGGACAACTTCACCGTCGATCTCGCCGTGACAAGCCGCCTCGCCTCAAAAGCCGCCAGGGGCGAAATTCTGGTCGCCGAAAGCGGCATTCACACTCGCGCGGATGTCCAACGCCTGGAGCGAGACGGCGCCAAGGCCATCCTCGTTGGCGAATCGTTGATGCGCAATCCCGCCGGGATATCGGCAAAAGTGGCGGAATTATTGGGCTGCAGATAGAACGTTCTGGCGGTGGGCCTTTGGAACTTCTCGGAGTTCCACTTAAAGGCCCCCAGCCAGTTAATTGTTTTCCTATTTCTTCGGCACCGTCGCAATGGTTTGCAGGATGCGGCTGGCAATCTTGTAAGGATCGCCCTGCGAGTTGGGCCGGCGATCTTCCAAGTAGCCACGGTAGCCGTTGTTGACGAAGCTGTGCGGCACGCGGACGGATGCGCCACGGTTGGCAACGCCATAGTTGAATTTGTCGATGGATTGCGTTTCGTGCAATCCCGTCAAGCGAAGGTGATTATCCGGACCATACACGGCGATGTGTTCGTTCTTGAACTTGTCAAAGGCGGCCATAAGCGCCTCGAAATATTCCTTTCCGCCCACTTCGCGCATGTGTTTCGTCGAGAAATTCGAGTGCATGCCGGAGCCGTTCCAATCCACGTCGGCGCCGAGCGGCTTGCAGTGGAAATTAATGTCCACCCCGTATTTTTCGCCAAGGCGCATCAGAATGTAACGCGCGACCCACATCTGGTCCGCGGCGTTTTTGGACCCCTTGCCGAAAATCTGGAATTCCCACTGGCCTTTGGCGACCTCGGCGTTGATGCCTTCGTGGTTGATCCCGGCGTCGAGGCAAAGATCAAGATGCTTATCGACGATCTCACGGGCTACGTCACCCACCGCGTCGTACCCGACGCCGGTGTAGTATTTGCCCTGCGGAGCCGGGAATCCGCCACCTTTGGGGAAGCCGAGCGGCGCGCCATCTTTGAAGAGGAAGTATTCCTGCTCGTACCCAAACCACGCGTCCGCGTCGTCAAGGATGGTTGCGCGCGCGTTGGTGCGATGGGGCGTCGTGCCGTCGGGCATCATGACTTCGCACATGACCAGCGCGCCGTTCTTTTTCGTCGAGTCGGGGAAAACCGCAACGGGTTTGAGCATGCAATCGGAACTGTGTCCTTCGGCCTGCCGCGTTGAACTGCCGTCAAAGCCCCACATGGGCAGCTCTTCAAGTTTGGGGAAACTGCTGAAGTCCTTTATTTGAGTTTTGCCACGCAGATTGGGGACCGGTTCATAACCGTCGAGCCAGAGATATTCGAGTTTGTATTTCGCCATAGATGTAAACGCTGATGTAGTTTGGTGACGTTCGTCAGTTAAATGCGAATGAGCAGGCTGAATGCCACAGGCGCACAATATAAAGCGCGCTTATCTGAATCCCGCTGCCGAAAACTCATCGGCAGCTTGTTTGTCGGACGGAATCTAATGCTCATTACGACGCCCATTTTTTACACTTTGTAACAGAATTTGGAAGCGTGATTTGAGCCGCGCTTAACCCGGAATTTACCATACCCCGCATTGAAAGCCGCAATGCGGGGTATGGTAAATTAGAAATTGCCGGCTTTCAAGAACGATATCCAAACCGGCGGCGGGTTTAATTGTGAAATTCGTTCCTGAAATTCAGTTTTGCCTGCGCTCCCAAAGCGCGAAGTTTTAATGCGGCTTTCCGGCGCGTTACATGCCCCGAGGGCAGTAAAGTGAACAAGCCGCTGTTTTTATTTGCTCGCCCTGCTCACATTTTGACTTTTTTTGACCTTTGACCGAATCGCCGCCACGGGGCACCTTTACGGTGTCATGTTGCAAGTCAAAGACACGCTTCGCGCGACCGTCCAGGCCAGTTTCGACGGCCGGGTGTACAAGACTTTCCATGGCCCGGATGCGAGGGATCGCTTTGACAGGGAGGTGCGCGTGCTGCGCCATCTCGAGGCGCGCCGATGCGGCTTCGTGCCGCGTCTGCTTGAAGCCGACGCTGAAAAGCTGCGCATCATCACTACCAATTGCGGCACCCGTGTGGAACACCTCGATGCCGAACGAACGCGCGCATTGTTCGCCGAACTGGAAACCTACGGAGTGTGCCACGACGATCCCGAAATGCGCAACGTCACTTACCGCCAATCCGACGGTCGTTTCTGCATTGTGGATTTTGAATTGGCGACGATTTTGCCGGGCTTCGAGTGAACGTCCGCCTTCAATGGTCTGGTCGAACCGATCGCGGCCCCGCCCGTCCTAACAATGAGGACGCCTTCGTGGGTTTGCAGTTTGACGCCCGCGAGATACATCACCTCGGATCAATCGGAGAAAGCTCGAACAGCCACCTCGATTTTGCCTTCGCCGTAAGCGACGGGATGGGCGGCGCGATGGCCGGCGAGCATGCCAGCCGCATCGCGGTGCAAAAAATCACCACACTGTTGCCGCGATCCTATCGGCAGGCGGCGGCAGGCTTGCAGGCGGGATTTGAGGATGTGATGGAGGAGCTTTTTGCGGAGGTCCATGAGTCTTTGGCGCATCTTGGAGACAGCTACCAGGAGTGCAAAGGCATGGAAGCCACCCTGAGCCTTTGTTGGTTCACGCCGAAGAGGATGTATTTCGGCCACGTCGGAGACAGCCGCATTTATTATTTGCCCGCGCAGGCTGGATCGATCAAACAACTCAGCGAAGACGACACACACGTCGCGTGGCTGTTGCGCAACGGCAAAATTACCGAGCGTGAGGCCCGGAGTCATCCTCGGCGCAACGTCCTTCAAAAAGCGCTGGGCGGCGGCAATCAATTTGTTTCCCCGCAAGTGGGCGCGGTGGCCTACGAGCCGGGAGACACATTCGTTCTCTGCACCGACGGATTGGTGGACGGCTTGTATGACGGTCATTTAGCGGATTTCCTGAAATCAACGGAGGAGAACATTGCCAGCTTGCTCGTAAAAGAATCCCTCGCTCGAAGCGGCCGCGACAACACCACCGCCTTGGTAATCCGGGTTATTTGAAACGCGCCTTCCGCTCACCGTCGCCGGATCAGGAAGTAAAAAATTCCAAATAGCACGACAACGAACACGACGGTCAGCGCGATAAACCGGTTGCGCGCGACTCGCCTTTCGTATCGCAATGGCCGCAATCCCTGGATGTTTCCCGCCGCCAAATAATTGACAAGCTTCGGGTTCGCGGCGGGCGGCCCGCGAAAATGCCTTTTGATGCGCTCGATCAGCGACACAAGGTTATACTTGCGCGCCCCCAGTTCGTTGAAATGCCGCGAGGTCGTCAGCGGCTCCAGCGGTTCCTTGAGCTGGTTCTGGTCCACGTGCTCGAACACGGGTTCGGCGCTTTGCGGCGGGACGGCCTGGCGCGGCGGAATGCCCGGACCTTGCGGGTAGGCGGTGGAACGAATGCGGGGACGATTCCCAGTCTCGGCGTTTTGCTTTTGGTTGAGCTTTTTAATCCGGGACTCCAGCTCGGCGATCTTCGCCTTCAACTCCCGGGACCGTTCCGAAATGGGATCAGCTTTTTTTTTAAAGAGTCCCATGCCAGCGCAAACACCTTAGTGCCTCAATAACAAGGCGAGAAAAATACACGCTCCCAAAAGGACCAGCGGCCACGTCAGGGCCAGCCCAAACTTGCAAAGCTCCATCATGTCCGTTGTCGGAGGAGGAAACATCGATCCCGGCTTTTTCGCCGCCGCATCGGAATCCGATGGCGCGGCTGACGTCAACAACGGGAATTTGAGGCGCGCCGAATTCCATTCCATTCGCGCGTTTTCGATTGTCGTAAGGCCGCGGGTCAGTTCGACGCTGTAATTTTCCGGCGTCCACGTTTGCTCGTTGATGACTTGCACTTTGTCCACCGCTTCGCGGAACTCCGCCAGCGTGCGGGCCATTTGCTCCGCGTCGCGTCGCGCGTTCAATTCCGCCTCCTCCAGCAGGCCGATGCCGCGCGTCAGGTGTTGCAGCATTTCGGCGCGGCCCGTTTGAAATTCCGCCTGCCGCCTCCTCATCTCCTCCAGGCTGGCGCGCTCCCGTTCCAACTCTTCCTGCGCCCTCTTTAATTCCGCCAGCTTGATCTGCTTTTCGCTGACCATCGCCTCGATTTCCTCGCGTGTTGGCATACGATTTGGCAATACTGGGGAAGACGGACCGCCCGCCGCCGTGGCTGTCGCCGCATAGCCGGCCTGATGGGCGGACTGAAAATCGCTGTCAACAAACTCGCCGGGATCGTGGTGGGCAGCCATAAATTATTATACTTTTACTTCGGTTACTTCGCCATGACAATTGTTTCTTCGCGCGCCGGCGTCATCGCGCCGCCGTTCGAATCCCCATTCGAACTCTCCGATTGCGCGGGGGCCGCGTGGCCATTCCCATTGCCGTCACCATTTCCATTGGAGGCGTCCTCGGTCTTATGGAATTTCACGCTGACAATTTTGCTCACGCCATGCTCCTGCATCGTGACGCCGTAAAGCACATCCGCCATCCCGATCGTGCGCTTGTTGTGCGTGATGATGACGAATTGCGAATGTACCAGAAACCTCTGCAATACGCGCACGAACCGGTTGATGTTCGATTCATCCAGCGGCGCATCCAATTCGTCCAGCACGCAAAACGGGCTGGGCTTGACCTGGTAAATCGAGAACAACAGCGCAACAGCCGTCATGGTCTGCTCGCCGCCTGAGAGCAGCGAAATGCTCTGCAACTGTTTCCCCGGCGGACGCGCCACGATATCGATGCCGCATTCCAGCACGTCGCCCTCCTCCGAAAGAATCAAGTCAGCCTTGCCGCCGCCAAAAATCTCGACAAACAACAAACGGAAATTGTCGCGGATTTTTTCAAACGTTTCGATGAACATCTGCCGCGTTTGCGTGTTGATCCGGTTGATCACTTCCACCAATTGCGTTTTCGCCTGCACCAGGTCGTCGTTTTGTTTGGTCAGGAACTGGTGGCGCTGCTCGGTTTCCTCGTACTCCGCAATCGCCACCAGATTCACTGGGCCCATCTCATCAATGCGTGTCTGCAACGCCGCCACCTGTCCCGCAACCGCGTCCCAATCCGTCGCCGCGCCACTCTGAGCCATTTCTTCCGGCGTCAACGTATGCACCTGCGCCGGGCCTTCGTCCGCCAGCGTGATCGTGATGCACTCGCTCCGAATACCGTCGAGGGCGACTTGGTGTTTTTCGCGGATGCGGTCCCGAAGATTTTGCGTCGCCATTTCTTTCTGCGCCAATTCCACTTCGACCGCGCCCCGCTGTTGCTGAAGATCGGACAGCAAGCGCCGCTGCTCGCGCAACCCGCCGTCAGCCGTGGCGATTCGCTCGTCGATCACCCCTTTTTGCGACAACATTTCAGTGACTTGAACATTGATTTGCTCCCGCTGATGGCTGATGCCCTCGATCTTTTGCCGGGACTCGGCAATCTCGTTTTCCGCCTGGAGTTTTCTTTCCAAAAAGGAGGCGATTTCCGCCCGGCGTTGCGCGGCCAGGTGCGTCAACTCGGCGATGCGCTGTTCGAGCGGCCTTCTCTGGCTCCCGAACGAATTGCAAAGCTGGTCTTGTGTTGCCAGCGCGACCTTCGTTTCCGTCAATGAGGCATTGGCCGCCTCGCGTTGCTGGCGCAGATTTTCCAGGGACGTCGTCAACTGAGTCACAGCCGCCTGCTGCTCTTGTTCGCGTGTTTCCAAGGCGCCCGCCTGCTCGGCCAATCCCTGGCGTTTGCGCGCTCCTTCCTCTTCCTGATTCGCAAGGCTGCCGATTTCATAGACGACCGTCTCAATTTTTTGCCCAAGCGAGCGCGCCGAGTTTTCCATCGCCTTGAACTCGCCCTGGTTCGTAGCGATCGCAACTTCCTGCGTGCGCAATTCTGTCTGCGCCGTCTGCAACCCCGCCTGCAATTGCGTCTGCTCGCTCATCAGCGCCCCTTTGCGCCGGCTGGCGTCGTTAACCGTTTCCTGCAATGCCCCGACGGCCGTCTGCAATTCCGCAATTTGATTTTTGCGCCCGAGAATGGAAGCGGCAGCCTGGCCGGAACCATGGCCGTTAAGATAACCGCCTGTAAAAATGCCGTGCCGGTTAAGCAAGTCCCCATCCGGTGTGACAAAATCAAAAGCCCCGCCGGTGTTGCGGCAACCCTCGACTGCGGCAGCCAAATCCGGCGCAATCAGCGTCTGCCCCAAAAGCCGGCGCAACAGCGGCTGGACTGCGGGCTCGGATTCGATGACGCCGAGCGCCCCAATCAAATCGGCTGGCGCAGGCACGCTGGAATCGCCATTCGCTGGCGTCAAATTCAACGCCGCGACGCTGGCCCGACCGGTCTTATTCGTCCGCAAATCCTCGACAATTTGCCGGGCGGTTTCTGGTTGTTCGGTCAGAACCAATTGCAAGTTGTGCCCCAGCGCTGTTTCTATTGCGACGACATATTGGTCCGGCACGCGAATTTTGTCGGCCAGCGAACCGAGAACATGCGTGGCGTTCTTGAGCGCCGACAAAGCGCCCGTGCCAAAGCCTTCATGCTCCGCCTGCAACTGTTCCAGCACATTAAGGCGCGAACGCTTCTCCGCTTGCTTCCGAAGCAGTTCGTCCAGTTCCCGCATGGTTTCGTTTAACTGCTGTTGAATCTCGCGCAGCCGCTGCTGCCGGTCCTCCACCGTGCCGCGATGCGTCTGCGCGTTTAAAATGTCGGCCTCCACCGTCGCGGAAAATTGTTGCAGGCGCGTTTCCAATCCGCGCCGTTCCTCCTCAAGTTGGATTTTTTCCGCGGAAAGCTTTTCAAGACGGACGGCGTTGCCTTCCTTCCGCAAGTCCAGCGCCGTGATTTCGTTGCGGGCGCGGCCGAGTTGCTGCGCCGCTTCAAAAGCGCGTGATTGCGCCGTGCGCAACGCTTCCTGGCCGGAGTGCGCTTCGCTCTCAAGGGCTTGCAATGCCTGGCGTTTCGTTTCAAACGCCTGCTGATGCTCCCGCAAGGAGGCCGCCGCGGTCTCGTACCGCTCAAGAACAGAGCGCAATTCCTCCTCAGCCGCCAGCTTGCGCTCCTCCGCTTGCGCGATGTCGCTCGTGGCGCGTGTGTTTTGCGCCTCTAGGTCGCGAAGTTTATCCTCGTTGAACTGAATGCGGCTTTCGTGACGGTCGCTTTGCCCTTTCAGTTCCATCCCTTGCTGCTGCAAATGGCTGATTGCCTGTTCCTGTTCCGAAAGCTCTTCGCGCAGCACGCTGATTTCATTTTCCACGCGCAGGACCGTCTCGGAAAGCGTCGCAATCTCCTCGTGCCATTTTTCCAATTGCGCCGAACGCTCCCGAATGTCCGTTTGCAAAACGTCAAACTGATGCCGGGCCAATTGCGTATCGAGATGCTGAAGCTCCGTCATCAATTGCTTGTACCGCCGCGCCTTGCCGGCCTGCCGTTGCAGGGAGCCGATCTGTCGTTTGACTTCGCGAATCAAGTCCGCCACACGAAGCAGGTTCTGGTCGGTTGCTTCCAGTTTTCGCAGCGCCTCTTTTTTTTGCGCCTTGAATTTGGTGATGCCCGCCGCCTCTTCGAAAATGATCCGCCGGTCTTCTGGTTTGCTGGACAGGATTTGCGTGATATTCCCCTGCGCCATGATGCTGTAACTGGTGCGCCCAACCCCCGTTCCCATGAAAAGCTGCTGGATGTCCTTGAGCCGGCAGGGCGTCTTGTTAAGAAAATACTCGCTCGACCCGTCCCGAAAAACCCGCCGCGTCAGTGTCACTTCATTATAGGCAATTTCAACCCCCGCCGCCGAAAGGTGCTCCCCATCGACTCCGCCAATGGTCAGCGAAACCTCCGCCATGCTCAACGGTTTGCGTCCGTCCGTGCCATTAAAGATGACATCCGCCATTTCCCCACCGCGGAGCGCTTTAGCCGATTGTTCCCCAAGTACCCAACGTATAGCGTCCGAGACGTTGGACTTACCACACCCATTGGGGCCGACGATCGCCGTGACGCCCGGTTGAAAATTGAGTGAAGTTTTGTCCGCGAACGATTTAAACCCTAGAACGGTCAAATTCTTCAAATACATGCTGAGGCCAGAAGAAATCACATTCCGGGTCTAAAGTAAAGGGAAAAACCACAATATGTGGGGTTTCAGGCCAAAAAAAAGCACCTCTAATGGGGTTTAGGCGGTTCTGTCACCACCCGACGATCAATATCAGGGGAAATATCGCGGCGGAACAAACATTCCCGGCTAACGACGCCAAAAGGCTTTTGACAACAGTTGGGGTGGGCAGCCGTATTTTGGCCGATGGCGCGTAACGGCAGATTAGGTAGATTAGACCCCCCTCAATCACCAATCGCCATTTCACCCGCGGCTACCGCGAGGGCCGGCCGTAAGCTGTCTGCAACCCAGACCAAAGCCAAAAACAAAGGGTAGGTGAATAGGTGCATTCCCAGGATCCAAAGAACAAACAAGTGTGGTGTCCGTCAGCGCCTCAGCAATAACCAGACGCAACCCGCTTCCACCAGTATCGCCGCAGTCACCGTGATAATCGTCCTGGGCTGGATGATGGCCTCTTGGTGTATGTCCGTGATTGGATCGGCCGACAGCGAAATCGCTGAAAGCAGCAGCAAGGCCACCACAGCCAGCCCGCGAAGGCCGCCATGTGGATTGAGGCGGTTCATGGGGAAAGTCTAAACCTTTCCCCGGGGAGAAGGAAAAGAAAAATGCTTAAAAAGCTGGCAAATCAACCAAAACGGAAGGAAACTTGACACAGGAAGAAAGCAAGGATGCCGATGAATATTCGTCTGGCCATTCAATGTTTAAAATCCTTTTGGATTCCAACTATCATTGCTCTTTCCGCCCTCGCCCCAACCTCCCGCGCGGACGAAGCCGGAGAAAAGTCCGTGGCAGAAGTTCGTCAGGCTTTGCGCAAGGACGGATTCAGGCTGGACCTTTCAGATTTTGATTTTTCGACTTCCCCCGAACGGCGCGCCCGCGAAGCAATCTTTATGGACGCCGTTCTCGAACCGCCTCTCAGCACTCGGTACAATAGTTCCTTTGTCAATCGCAGATATGATAGCATTCGCCGCATCCAGCCATCGTTCATTTTTTCGGCTATGAATTCGCAGGATTTGATGGAAGCCCTCGGAACCAACTCCGCGCCGGTTGTTTGGAGGCTGGCATCGCCGGATGACCACATGCGACCGCGGCCACGCACCCGCCTTGGGTATAGCTGGGACGCTTTCCGCAAAGCCATCGATGCCAAAGGACATCCACTTGATCGCGCCTGTGCCGCGATTTTCGCCGGCCCAATCCGTTTTGAACTGACCCGTCGCGTCATCCACAGCCATCAATTTACACATCTCCTCCCGATGCAAAGCCTGATGGATTTGCTCAACAACCGGCTTGTGCTTGAACTGCATGACGGCAATCTGGCTGGTCGGACATGGGCTGGCTGCCGAGTGTATCGCGGCCCGCACCCTTAAGAACCTTGACGCAGGACTCGTTGCGTTACGCAGCCGTAGCCGAGACTCAGCGCCGTATCCTTATCGCGGCTCTCGCCCTCGAGCGCTACCGTCTCCGCAATGGCGCGTATCCGCAGGCATTGGCAGACCTTGTGCCTGAGTTCACGCGAAAGCCCTCAATCGACTTTATGGATGGCCGGCCATTGCGTTATCGTCTCGAAAACAGCGGCCATTTTTTCGTTTACTCAGTCGGTCTGGACTGCGTGGATAATGGATTCAACAGATTGGGCGACTCGGCGATAGTCTGGCCATTGCCCGCAGCAGAATGAATTCCGTCTTTCAAAATCGGAATCAATCCATTACCAACCGAGGACGCGAATGTGGAAATTTTTGGAATTTTTCGGGTTTTTCTGGCTTTTTTTGGTTTGCAGCGCCCTTGCGAGCGATTCTCCGCCTCCCGTTCCCCGCGAATTCCGGGCCTTGTGGGTGGCGACGGTAAATAATATTGACTGGCCATCCAGACCCGGGCTTACGACCCGCGAGCAGAAAGAGGAACTCCTCGCCATCATCGACCGCGCCGCCGCCCTCCATCTCAACGCAATCATTTTCCAGGTCCGCACCGGCTGCGATGCCCTTTACGATTCAAAAATCGAGCCGTGGTCCGAATACTTGACGGGCAAAGTCGGCCAGCCTCCATCGCCGTTTTACGATCCGCTCGGGTTTGCCATCGCCGAAGCCCACAAACGCGGTTTGGAATTGCACGCCTGGTTCAACCCCTACCGCGTCCAATCCGCCAACATCCGCCATCCGGAGTTGATTCGCGCCTACGGAAAAAACCTCTGGCTCGACCCCGCCGAACAAGCCACTCGCGATTACTCTTTGAGTGTCATTATGGATGTCGTGCGCCGGTATGACATTGATGGCGTTCATTTTGACGATTATTTTTATCCGTATCCCGAAAAATCCGGCGTAATCCAGTCAAGCAAAGACCTCGATTTTCCCGACGACGGCAGTTGGCGCCGTTATCAAGCCAAAGGCGGAAAATTGTCCCGCAACGACTGGCGGCGCGAAAATGTGAATCAATTCATCGAGTTGGTCTTTCACAGCATCAAGAGGGAAAAGCGGTGGGTCAAATTCGGAATCAGTCCCTTTGGCATTTGGCGTCCAGGCAGTCCACGGCAGATCAGCGGCTTCGATGCTTACGACAAACTTTTTGGCGACTCGCGCAAATGGCTTGAGAACGGCTGGGTGGATTACCTGGCCCCGCAACTTTACTGGCCCATCGACCAGAAGGCGCAAAGCTTCCCGGTGTTGTTGCAATGGTGGAACGAGCAAAACCCGCTGCATCGCCATCTTTGGCCAGGAATGCGAATCTCCGGCTGGCATGGTGTGAACGATGACGCGGCGGAAATGACGCGAGAAATAGAATTGACTCGAAAAGAGGACAATTCGCCCGGCGTCATTCTCTGGCACGCCAGGCCCCTGATGCGCAATGAAGCCGGTCTCGCGGAGGCCCTTGGAAAAAATGTCTATCGAACCGTTGCGCTCGTTCCCGCGTATCCGTGGTTAACCCAGGCTGTGCCTGCCAGCCCACACTTGAGCGTCCATCCCCAGCGCGACGATCTGAAGGTGGAATGGAGATTCACCAACAGCGCTCCCTGGCAATGGCTTGTGCAGAAAAAAATCGGCGGCAAATGGACCGCCGAAATTCTGCCGGAGGAAAAAACCTCCGAAACAATCAAAGCGGATTCGTTGGAATCGGTTGCCGTCACCGCCATCAATCGTTACGGGAACACCAGCGTCCCGGCGATTTACCATCCCGAACGCTAATCGCGGATTTCAATGCCATTCCAATTCGTCCCGCGTCGGGAATTGCGGGAATTTTTTGTGCGGCTCCGTTTGATACCAATACGCGACCGACGCGATGTCATCCTGCAATTGAAGATAGCGTCCGCCCGGTTGCCATCCCAGCGCCTGGATGGTGACTTTGAAATCGTGATGAAAGCGCACCGGGTCGGGAATGTGCCAGCGGTAGAGGCTGAACCGTTGCACCGAATCATACATCCCGTCAGGACGAATGACTTGGGGCAAGCCAGTGTAAGGGGTGGTGAATTCAGTGTAACGGGTCTTCCCATTGGTGCCCGTTCCCTCGAAATCATACGCGCCGCAAAAGTAATCCTCCGTGCCGGTGCCGCATATGGTCGGAAAGTCCTTGTCACCGTCAATAAAAAATTTGACTTCGCCTTCGCCCCACCATCCCGTGTTGTGAACGCCCCATGCGAGGTACGTCCCGACATATTGGCCGTCGCCTTCCACCCCGTCGAGAATCGTGTAAGTGCCCTTGGTCTTAAGGGGATTCTCCCGCCGGAATTGCGCGTGAAAATAACCGGAGTTGGTGGGGACATCCCCAAGCGCATAATCGATTTGGTAATAGAGCACCATTCCTTCGTCGGCCAGATTCTCCATTGTGACGCGGCACTTTTTGCGGAACGGCATCTGCCAATAACTGTTGAACCCGCAGCGCGGATTGACGCAAACCGGAATCGACTGGATCAAAGGGCACCGGTCCCATTTGGCCCAGCCGCTCGCAAAAAAGTCCGCGATCGGGACTTCGACCGAAGGGTCGGTTTCATCATCCCAATAAATGCGCAAAACCGAAGTGCGCCAATTGCCCGTGGGCGTCATCCAAATGTGCCGGATGCACCCCGGCCCGGACATTTCCGCCAGCGTGAATGTGCTCTTTCCCTTGATGCGAATGGATGGCGAGACCTTCCAACCCTGGCCCAATTCGCGCGACGCTCCTTTGCCTGTTCCTTCCGTCGCCATTCCGGCCTTTCCAGGTTCGCCGGTAAAACTTTCCGGGCTGATGGAGCGCGACTGAACGTCGGTAAGCTGGTAGATATTCTGAAGATTTACGCTTAATGCCGCTCCCGGCTGATCATCGGCGCGGGCGTTGCCACAAAATCCAAAAATCGCGACAGCAAGACCGAGAGATGCAAGAATGCTTTTTTTCATAGAATCCCCGATAGTGGGGGAAGACAGAACAAGTTGTCAAAGAACAAACCAAGCCAAACCGAACTCGATTTAACTCTCGTCTTTTTTACTCCCGGGCTGCATTTGACCATTTGACAAATTTCGGAGAAGCCGCCAGGCCCACAATGAAAGGATCGCGGGCAGCGCAATAAGCGCTACCATACCCAAACCGAACCCAAGGCTGTGAGGATACGACCACTCCGCAATGGCCCGCCAGATATGCAGCACAGTGATTAGTCCAAAGAGACCGCCCGTGATAACGAGATACGGTTTCATAACTCCACCACGCTACTTTTCAGGATTATAGTTGAGGTACGGTCCCAGCCATTTTTCCACCACGGAAAGCTCCATGCCCTTCCGGGTTGCGTAATCCGTAACTTGATCGCGGTCGAGCTTTCCCACCGCAAAATATTTTGACTCTGGATGCGAGAAGTAAAGGCCGCTGACACTGCTGGCGGGCCACATGGCGCAGCTCTCCGTCAATTGGATCCCGGTGTTCTTTTCTACGTCGAGCAAATTCCACAAAGTCCACTTTTCGGTGTGGTCCGGGCACGCCGGATAGCCCGCGGCGGGGCGGATGCCGCGGTATTGCTCCTCAATCAATTGCTCGGTCGAGAGATTTTCGCTTTTGCCGTAGCCCCATTCAGTTCGTGCGCGCTTGTGGAGATATTCGGCGAAGGCCTCGGCAAGTCGGTCGGCCAGCGCTTCGGCCATGATCGCGTTGTAATCGTCGTTGTCGGCCTTGAATTGTTTGACAAGGGCGTCGGCCCCAAGGCCGGTCGTCACCGCGAAGCCGCCGATGAAATCGTTCGCGCTCGCGACAAAATCCGCAAGGCACAGATTCGCCTGGCCATCCGGTTTCTCTATTTGCTGGCGCAGAAAGCGCAGGGTAACCGGGCCGCCATTGTGCGAAAGAATCACGTCGTCGCCGGCGGAGCGGGCGGGGAAAAATCCATAAACGCCGCGAGCCGTGAGCAATTTCTCATTGACAATGCGTTTCAGCAATTTCTGGCCGTCCTCGAATAATTCGCGCGCCTGCGCGCCGTGTTTTTCATGTTGCAAAATGGAGGGATAGCGGCCGCGCAATTCCCAGGTGTGAAAAAATGGCGACCAGTCGATGAACGGCGCCAGGTCCGACAGCGGCACGTCGAGCGTTCTTACGCCGGTAAATTCCGGCGTCGCCGCTTCGTCCTTAAGTTTGGGGCGCCGGCGCCTCGCTTCTTCAAGGGAAATGAGTTTGGCCGCCGGCCCGGAATGTTGCTTGCGGACTTTTTCCTGGTCCTCGCTGTTTTTCCCCGCGAACGCAACCTTCAACTCGGGATTGATCAAATTGCCGACGACGCCGACCGCCCGCGAAGCGTCCACAACATGAACCACAGGCTCGCCGTAATTCGGCGCGATTTTCACCGACGTATGCGCCTTGCTCGTCGTCGCCCCGCCAATGAGCAGGGGAACGCGAAAGCCCTGGCGCTGCATTTCTCGTGCGACATGCGCCATTTCATCGAGGGACGGCGTGATGAGTCCGCTGAGACCGATCATATCGACATTTCGCTCGCGCGCGGTTTGCAGGATTTTTTCGCAAGGCACCATGACGCCGAGATCAATGATCTCGTAATTGTTGCAGCCGAGCACGACACCGACGATGTTCTTGCCGATGTCATGGACGTCCCCCTTGACCGTCGCCATTAAAATTTTTCCCTGCACATGCCTGCCGCCGGAAGCCTTCTTTTCCGCCTCCATGAATGGCAGGAGCCATGCGACCGCCTTTTTCATGACGCGGGCGCTCTTGACGACCTGCGGCAGAAACATTTTGCCCGAACCGAAAAGATCGCCAACAACGCTCATTCCGGCCATCAAGGGCCCTTCAATCACGAGCAGCGGCCTGGCCAGTTTTTTGCGGGCTTCCTCGGTATCGACTTCGATGAAATCGACAATGCCATGGACGAGCGCGTGCTCCAGCCGCTTCTCGACCGGCTCTTTGCGCCATTCGTCCTCGACCACCTCGGCCTTGTCTTTCTTTTTGACGGTTTCCGCAAACTTCACCAGGCGCTCAGTGGCCTCGGGCCGCCGATTGAGCAGGACGTCCTCGACCAATTCCAAAAGGTCCTTGGGAATTTCCTGGTAAATGCCCAACATCCCGGCGTTGACGATGCCCATGTCCAACCCGGCTTTGATGGCGTGGTAGAGGAACGCCGAGTGCATTGCTTCGCGCACGACATTGTTGCCGCGAAACGAAAACGAAATGTTGCTTATCCCGCCGCTCACCTTGGCGCCGGCAAGGTTTTGCTTGATCCACCGAGTCGCATCGATGAAATCGACGGCGTAATTATTATGTTCATCCATCCCGGTCGCGATAGTCAGGACGTTTGGGTCAAATATAATGTCTTGCGGCGGAAAACCCGCGTTCTCGGTCAAGAGCTTGTAACTCCGGGAACAAATCTCCTTGCGGCGCTCCAGGGAATCAGCCTGCCCCCGCTCGTCAAAAGCCATGACAACGACAGCCGCCCCATAGCGCCGGACCAACGCCGCCTGATGCAGAAACTTTTCCTCGCCTTCCTTGAGGCTGATGGAGTTGACGACCGATTTTCCCTGAACGCACTTCAGCCCGGCCTCAATGACGGGCCACCGTGAACTGTCAATCATAATCGGCACCCGCGAAATGTCCGGCTCCGAGGCGATCAGGTTGAGGAAATGCGTCATCGCTTTGACGCCATCCAGCATCCCCTCGTCCATGTTCACGTCAATGATTTGCGCGCCATTGAGGACTTGTTGACGGGCGACAGCCAGCGCCTCCTCGTATTTGCCGCCCAAAATGAGTTGGGAAAATTTCGGCGAGCCGGTGATGTTGGTCCGTTCGCCGATGTTGACGAAATTGGTGTCGGGCCGGATCGTCAGCGCTTCGAGACCGCTGAGACGCAGAAAAGGCTCGACCTTCCCGGGCTTGCGCGGTGGGAACGCGCGCGCCGCTCGTGCCAGCGCCTGGATGTGCGGCGGCGTCGTTCCGCAGCAGCCCCCGACGATATTGAGCCACCCGGACTTCGCCCAATCGGCCAATTGCGGCGCGAGCGTTTCCGGCGTTTCGGGGAAACCGGTGGGAAGCATCGGATTCGGCAGCCCGGCGTTCGGATACGCGCTGATATAAATCGGCGCCAGCCCCGAAAGCTCCTCGATGAACGGCCTCATCTCCTTTGGTCCAAGCGCGCAATTGATCCCGATGCTCAACAACGGAAAATGCGACACTGAATTCCAATACGCCTCGACGGTTTGGCCGGAGAGCGTGCGTCCGCTCAAATCCGTGATCGTAAACGAAAGCATCACAGGAACGCGCGGCCGTGTGTCAAATAATTTCGCAATCGCGAACAACGCCGCCTTGGAATTGAGCGAATCAAAAACCGTTTCGACCAAAAGCGCGTCCGCGCCGCCTTCGAGCAGTGCGTCCGCCTGGTCGTAATACGCCGCGACCAATTGGTCATACGTGACGCCGCGCGCCGCCGGATTGTTGACATCGCCCGAAATCGAAGCCGTTTTGTTGGTCGGGCCAAGCGCCCCGGCGACGATGCACACCCGCCCCGGTTCGGCGGCCATGACTTCCTCCGCCGCCGCGCGGGCGTTTTGGGCCCCGGCCACGTTCAATTCTCGCGCCAGCGATTCCATTCCGTAATCCGCCATCGAAATGGAAGTGCAATTAAAAGTGTTGGTTTCGATGATGTCCGCGCCGGCCTCAAGATATTTCCGGTGGATCTCGCGAGTGACATGCGGCCGCGTCAGATTGAGCAGGTCGTTATTGCCCTTAACGTCGCGCGCCCAATCGCGAAATCGTTCCCCGCGATAAGCGGCTTCATCGAGGCGATAGGTCTGGATCATCGTCCCCATCGCGCCATCGAGAATGACAATGCGTTCGCGCAGCAAACGAAGCAGCGCATTCACGCGATCCGAGTATTGACTGTCCTTAACGTTCATTTGATAAGACGACAATAAGGTATCGGCAACCGGTTGGCAAACTTTAAATCAACATATCGTGATATGAAGATATGTCGCTATTTTGAGCGTTTGCGTTTCAATTCCTTCTTCAATTTCTCCAGCGGCAGAGTGTTGATGACATCCTTCGTCTCAAGCCATCCCTTCCGCGCAACGCCCGCGCCAAGCCGGAGAAACTGCACGTGCTCCAGACGGTGCGCGTCGCAATTGACGACGCACTTCACGCCTTTCTCCTTAGCCTGGTGCCACAATCGCCAATCCATATCGAATCGCGATGGACTCGCGTTCAACTCGATCCAGGTCCCGGTGGCGGCGCAAGCTTCTATCACCGCGTTTTGATTCACCTTGTAAGGTTCGCGATCCAGCAAAAGCCGTCCCGTCAAGTGTCCGAGAATATGGACGAACGGATTTTCCGCGGCAGTGATCAGCCGTTTGGTCGTCTCCGCCTCGCTCTGGGTAAAACCCTGGTGAATGCTCGCGACGACCACATCCAACTCCGCCAGCAAATCGTCGTCAAAATCCAATTTTCCGTCAATAAGAATGTCCACCTCCGACCCCGTCAACAATTGGAAATCCATCCCTTCCCCGGCCAGCTTCCTGTTAAGGGATTCAACCTCCCGGATTTGCTCGCGCACTCGCTCCGGTTGCAATCCATTGGCCTGGAATGACGCCTTGGAGTGGTCCGTGATGGCCCAATACGCGCAGCCCATTTCGTTCATAAAACGGGCGATCTCCTCCAGCGAACCGCGCCCGTCGCTCCAATTGGAATGATTGTGCAGCGAACCTTTCAACTGCGTCCATTCCAGCAGGCGTGGCAGCGCGTTCTTCTCCGCCGCCGCAAATTCCCCCGCGTCCTCGCGCAATTCCGGCGGCACATACGCCAGCCCCAGCTTCTGAAAAATCTCCTCCTCCGTGCGGCACGCCTCCAGCAATTTCAGATCGCGCGTTTCCACGTCCGACCTGAAAAGCCCGTATTCGTTCAGCCGCAGGCCGCGCTGGATCGCTCGCTGGCGCATGACGATATTGTGTTCTTTGCTCCCCGTGAAATACGCCAGCGCGAACGGAAACTCCGAGTCCTGCACAACCCGCAAATCCGCCTGTATGCCGCCCGTCAACACAACACTTGCCTTCGTTTCACCCTTTGCCGATACGCCGATAATCCCGTCTTGCTGCGTGAAAAAATCGAGCACCGCGCCCGGGTTCTTCGACGAAACGAGAAAGTCGATGTCCCCGATGATCTCCTTGCAACGCCGCAAACTTCCGGCGGTGCTGCAGCGTGTCACATCGGGATGTGACCGCAGATTTTCCAGGATCGGATCGGCCGCGCGCAACGCCTCGGCGAGCAAATGACGCGAGGCATATTGCCGGCGGAAAGCGATCCCCTCGCAAATCTTCGTTTGGGTTTTTTCGCCAAAGCCATCCAGCTTCGCGACCTTTCCCTCGCGGCAAACCTGTTCCAGTTGTTCAACTGATTCAACGCCAAGTTTGTCATGAAGCGCCTTCACTTTTTTTGGCCCAAGCCCGGGAATATTCAGAAGCTCCACCAGGCCCGCGGGGATCGAACTTTTCAATTCCTCGTAGTAGGCGAGCTTGCCGGTCTGGACCATCTCACAAATCTTTTCGTGTAGGCTGTCGCCGATTCCCTTCATACGCGTTTTGGAATCCGCGCAAAAGATTGTGTCCAGCGGCTCCAAGGAGATTTCAATGGCTCGCGCCGCGTTGAGATAGGCGCGCGATTTGAAAGGATTTTCCCCTTTCAGATCGAGCAGCGTCGCGATGTCCGTCAAAGTTTCCGCTATTTGATCCTTTGTCATTCCCAATAGCATAACGCACGACGCGTCGGAGAAAAGTTGGAATTAGAAGATAACAAACCGCTCACGCGCACGCGGACAGCGGCGGAATCTCGTCCGCCGGCGGCTGTGCCTGCGAGTAATGCGGCTGCCACGGCCCGCGCCGCCGGAATCCGTGGTAAAGGCCCGTTCCGGTCCCGTTCGAAAGCGCCTGCACGCCGGGCCGCGCCATGCCGAACGGTTGCTGTTCCGGCGGCGCCAACCGCCATTCAATGTTGACAGCCAAAAGCGGCGATGCGCCTCCTGACATCGCCGCGAGAACCACATTCAAATATTGCTGCGCCTGCGTTTGGTTCAGCGCATAAACCACAAACGATGTGCCGGGGATGAGCGACAGAAAAGCCGGCAATGCCGCTATCCAGGCGTGGCAAAAACGAGTTGGCGGTTCCAGCGCGGCCAGTTGATTGAGTATGGGTCCCAACAACTCCGCCGGCGGCGTGGCGTAGAGTCCCAGCGGACGCCGGAGGTTCAACGCGTTCAACGCGTGCAGCCGCGCCGCCGCAAAATTGTTCCGTTCCGTCTCAAGCCGCGCCAACCCCAGGGATGCATCCGGATAGAAAGCCTCGTCCAACGCGCTTTGATAAAAACGCTCGGCGCCGTCGAATTGTCGCGACATCTCGTAAATCGCGGCGAGCCGCACGATCATGTAAGCTGGCGGCGCAAGGCTCGCAAGCGCTTCGGCCCAGTGGCTCGCCCCCTCGTAATCTTGCAATAGCAAATTAAGTCGGGTCGCTGTAAGCATCAGTTCCTGGTCGTGCTGGATCGTCTTGTCCAGCGGACGGAGCCATGCCTGCGCCTCGCGCAAATAGCCTCCTTCGAGCAGCAGATCGATCAGAAATTTCGTGTGTTCGCGGTTTGCCGGACGCGGCTGGCACGCCCGTCGCGCGCTGATGATCGCGCTTTGAATCTTCCCGCGCCGCGACTGGCACAGCGCCCGCAAGTTCAGGAGTGTCGGGTTGTTCGGTTGTTTATCCAGCGTTTGGTCCAGCAACGCTTCCGCGCGCGCCCAATTTCCCCGCAGCATATAAGTCCACGCAATTCCCCAACAAATCGCCTCGCCGCGGAGACCCGCCTGCTCCTGTACCACGGCCAGTGCGCTCGTCGTCGCCTCGCCGCTCCCAACCCAGGCCGAGGCAATCGCCGAAATCAGGGCCGGCTGAAGCGCATTTGGATTTTCCTCCAGGCACAATTTCGCCGCGACGCCCGCTTTTACGTAATCGCACTCCCCCAGTGCCTCGATGCCTTTGGCCGCGAGGGCCGTCATCGCTCTTTTATTGCTTTTCCTGAAGCGCTTTCGGAAATCCGCTTCCATTCCCGCAATTTTTTCGTCCGTGAGCGCGCGGTCGCTCGGCCATGCTTTCTTTAGAAGGCCAAAATCCGGAACGGGGAGGGTGAACCGGTCCCGCCATCGGCCATGCCAATACAAGAGCAGCCCCAAAACGGACGTGATCAATATCACCAGCGCCACCTGAAGCGTCGCGCCCACGACCCACGCGACAACTCCCGCAATTTCCGTCGCAATCACCAGACTCGCGCCCGCAACCTGCTCGGGGCGGATCCGCGTTGCTTCGCGCATTTGTCTCGCCCATCGGCGCAACGCTTTGCTGTCGCGCTCCTCCCGCTCGATCGAAGTTTGCTCGATCCGCGCCATGAGCCTTTCCGCCAAAGCGTCCGGCTCCGCGATCAACTCAATTGCCGGCCGTTCGTCTCCCTTAATATCTGTGCCTCCTGTGGGCAGCGCGTTCAGCCTTTCGCGCAATAACGGGTGCGTTGAGAAGCGGTCCGGAATTTCCGCTCCCACCTCCAGCATATCCATGAGTTTGACAGCCGCGAGTTCCCGGCCAAGCCACGGTCGAAACGCGTGCGCCTGAAGTTGCGCCACCCGTTCGCGCCACGGCAGCCGCGCCGTGAATCGGCTCAGCGATTCGACCTTCACCAGCACCGCGCGCGTCATAGGCGCTCCGCAAAGTCCGGCCGCGCCCCAATCGGCGTCAAATTCATCCTGGCGCGAAACCGCCGCGATTCGCCTTGCCGCGCTGATCGCAAGCGAATCCGAAACACGCAGCAAAAACAGTCCCAAAGCCGAAGATCGCCCCTTCCCGCGGCGCGGTGCGGCGTTGAGATTGTGAACAAGTTGCACAGCCCGATCAAGGCCGCGGGAAAGTCCGTTTCGCACCGCGCGCTGAGTGAGCCGGGCGTGAGTCAACTCATGCGCCAAAACCGCTTCCAATTCCGCCGCCGTCAATCCGGCCAGCAAATCGTAACCAAGCCCCAAAACTACTTTCCCCGTTCCGCGCCGCCATCCCGTCAACCGCACCCACGCGTTGAGTTGCATCTCCACAAAAACCGCGCTCGGAAAAGGGATTTGCGCGCGCGAACATACCGATTCAATCAACCCAAACAACTCCGGCGCCTCGGCTTGTTGGAGCCTTACCCGCGCCTCGATGCTTTTCTCCAGCCTGAAACTCCTCACGAAGGCCCGCAGCAGGCCAAAGTGGCTTCGCAACGCGCGGCGCGCGCCCACCGCGCGGCTGAACGTGCCAACCACGAATCCCGCCGCCATTTCGAGTCCCATCCAAACTGTCAAAAGCACGATCGTGCCGAGAGCAAATGCGTAGAAACCAAGAACCGTCAATCCCGCTTGCAGGGTCAGTAGAAACTTCGAGCCTCCTCTCAACGGCTTCTCCAGGGACGTTGCCGGTTGTGCCTTCATTGGATGTTGCATAATACCCTTGGGAAACGAATCATTCAAATACAATTACAAAATGCGTTTCTGCCTTCCAGTTGCTTTGACAATCGCCGGGTCCGATAGCTCCGGCGAGGCGGGCATCCAGGCCGATCTAAAAACTTTCGCCGCCCTAAAAGTCCACGGCGCCAGCGCAATCACCTGCGTCACCGCGCAAAACCAAAGCGCTGTCACCCGCCTGCAACCCTGTTCGCCGTCAATGGTCCGGGCGCAACTCGAAGCCGTTGCCGCCGAGTCCCCTATCGCCGCCGCGAAAACCGGAATGCTTTATTCCGCCGCAATCGTTCGCGAGGTGGCCTCCTTTTTTCGCCAGGCGAGCCAAACTCCCCTGGTCGTGGACCCGGTTTTGATTTCCACCAGCGGTCGGCGCCTCCTGCAACACGACGGCGTCAAAGCCCTCAAGCGCGAATTGCTGCCCTTGGCCGCCCTCGTCACTCCCAACGTCGCCGAAGCCGAAGTCCTGACCGGGAACAAAATCGTGACAATTGAAGACCTTCGTCTCGCGGCGCGCAATATTAGGGAATTATTCGGGTGCGCCGCCCTGGTCAAAGGCGGCCATTTCCGCGGGACCAGCGAGGCCGTCGATTTTCTTTGCGACGTCGATGGAGAATGGCTGTTGTCCGCCCCCCGCATCCGGGCCTTGGCGCTCCACGGTACCGGCTGCACTTACTCCGCGGCAATCGCCGCCTGGCTGGCCCGTGGAAAGTCGAGTCGCGCATCAGTCGCATCGGCAAAGGAATACATTACCCGGGCGATTCATCAGCACGTTGGCTGACGCGGAATCCCGTTCCAAGAAGACTTGCGGTTGAAACGCCGCGCTTTTAGTCTTGATCGAGGAATTGCTATGCTGACATCTCACGAATTATTTGGGTTTATGTCTCCCGCGCTCGCGGTGCGAATCATCGAGTACGCGCATGACAATAATAAGGAACTCTACCGTTCAGCCCTGGCCTCGGTCGCCGATGTCAGGAAACTCCGGCCCGCCTTTTTGGAGCGGACGCCGCGCTCGAGCCGTCACGCCAGCATGGCTACGGTCCTTTCACGGCCGCGGTTGGAGTTGATCGCGGCCAACCTCCTGCGCGAATGGTTGATGAAGCAGCAAACAGCGATGCTGTCCGATTTCCTCAATACCCTTGCCATTCCCCATAAGGACGGCGCGGTGGACGACCTCCCGGCTACTGTGGATGACGAGAAGCTCCGCGCCGCTGTCGAGGGTTTGCTCGCCAAGTATCCCGCGGAAGAAATTGCCGTTTATTTAAACGCCTTCTACACAATGAACGATGTTCATTGGCCGAACCTGGAAGCGATGCTGAAAAACGATCCCCGCCTGCAATTCGGCGGTTGAAAACGCCGGGGCGATGATTATGTGTCCGGTATCCCATAGCGGCGGCTGTATATTAGTGGAAAGCAATGGTGGACGACCAACAGCTCCTGCGACGATACGCCGACGGTTCAGAAGCCGCCTTCACCGAACTTGTTGCGCGTCATCTTCCGCTGGTTTATTCCGCCTCGCTCCGCCAGACCGGCGGGGACGCGCATCTGGCTGAGGATATCGCCCAGCGGGTATTTGTTGACCTGGCGCGCAAAGCCGGGTCGCTTCCCGCCGGAACCGTGCTTGCCGGCTGGCTGCATCGCGCAACGAGGTATTCAGTCCTGCAACTTCTGCGCGCCGAACGCCGCCGCCAGGCGCGCGAACAGGAATCCTGCTCTATGGACACACCCATTCCTGAGGCCGATCACGATTGGGAACAAGTCCGCCCCTGGCTCGATGAGACGCTCGACCAGATGAATCCCCTTGACCGGGACGCCCTGCTGCTCCGTTTCTTCGAGCAACGCTCGCTCAAGGAAATCGGGATGGCGCTGGGAACCGGAGAGGACGCGGCGCGCAAGCGAGTGGCCCGCGCGCTCGACAAACTCCGGGAATTGCTGGCTTTTCGCGGCGTGACAACTTCCGTCTCCGCCCTTTCGCTCGCGATGGCAGCGAAGGGCATTCAATCCGCTCCAGCCAGTTTGGCGGGGACCATAGCTGCCTCCTCGCTCGCCGCCGGGGGAACAGCCGCAGGAATCAGTGCCCTCCATATCATAAGAACTATCACTATGTCCCAACTCAAAACCGCCGTTCTTGCCGTCGTCGCCGTCGCGGGAATCACCACTGCTTTGATTCAGCATCGCTCTTTTGAGAAACTCCGCGCCGAAAACCGCAGCTTGCTCCAACAAAGCCAAAAACTCGCCGAACTTCAGGCTGAAAATGATCGCCTGTCGAAACTCCTCGCGCAAGCCCAACGGCCAGTGGAGCCGCCTACGGAATTATTGCGGTTGCGCGGACAAGTCGGCCTGTTGCGGGATGATTTGCAAAAGGCCCTGGCCGCCAGCCGGGCGGCTGTATCAGAGAATGCGATCCCAACCAAAAACGAGGCGCCGGTGGATCCTTCTCAACCATTTACCGCGGTGTTAACCGCGCGCCTGGGCGATAAACAGACGCTCGTTACCGGCGGATGGTCAACCGCCCCCGGCATGCACACCTTCATTCTGATGACGCCGAATATCGACGCGGCGGATGGCGTTAGCACACAAGTCGCGACCGACGGCTCCAAGTTCGACATACCCAATGCCAAAATCGCCATCAGCACTTGCACGGTTGAGGTTCCCAACGCGATGCTGAACCAATTCGGCTTAGACCAATTTCAGGCCGATGGAAACGATAGTTCAGTTCAGAGTATCCTTGCCGCGGCGGATGCTCAGACGTTGCTGAGTGCGCTTAAGACCCCGCCCGATGGGGTTGTAGTCTCACACGGAGAAATAACCACTGCCGATGGAATTTCGGCGACCATGTCTGTTAGCGGAACCGAAGCTTCATCCCCGAATGGTCAACCTGTCTCCGGCGAATATACCATCGGATTGACTCCGAATCTGACGGCTGACCAGGCAGCAATGGATTTGGCGATAAACTTGCGGGTAGTCAGGCCGGACGGTTCAGCATTGGTCCATTAAGTTGGCAAGATTTGGCGGGCGGTTAGGATGCCTTCGTGGCTGAAGTGTCAGTTTCTCCAGAGTCATTCGCCGGCTGCTGGCGAGCCACCGTATCCAGCGTCACCCCTTGCTCGTTTTTCCATTCAACCCATCCGTTTGCCGTTCGGCCAATGAGCACGGTCGCAGCCATGCTGGGCGAACGGAACAAGTGGTCCTCCTCGAAGACCAACGCCTCGCCTTCCTCGCGCACCACGCCAGACGCGATCAGCCTGACTTGGTATCGATCCGGCGAGTTGGCCTCGGCGATTGGGACGTCTTCCCTGCGGGCGATGGAGCCTTTGAGAACCAAAAAGCCGTCGTCCCTATACATGCCGCAAGCGTTCGCGCCTTCACCTTCACAAAGGAAGATCTGCTCGGCAATTGGAATGATGACAACCGGCGGCTCAGGCTCCAATGGCTCCAAATCCGGCATGATCAATTCCTGCAACCGTTCGCGATTCAGAAAGCTGACAAATCCGAGAAGGCCGCTCGCCAGCACAGCAACAGCCATCGATGAATGAAGCCATCCCACAGGCATGTTTGGATTGACGGAAGGAGGCTCAATAGGCCGGATCACCACCGTCTCTCTTCTGGCTTCAAGTTCCGCTGACATGGATGCAATGGTTTTGGCGCGGTCGAGTTGCCTCTTCTGGTAACGCTCCCGCCCCACCTTCAACTTTTCCTGAAAGGACTGTTCGGCTTGATAGAACAGGGCGATACGGCGCTCTTCCGCGGCGGCCGCATTGGTTAAAACCGGGCCTTGTGCTATCGCCGCGCCGGCGCGATTTGCGACAGCCAGCGCCATCAGCAGCGCCATAGCCGCCATTTGCCCGCGACGGAAGGTGCAATGGCGCATCTGGCGAATCACAAACCCGTTCCGTTTGGAGCCAGTTCAACAAAAGTGCTCACCTGCAGCGGTTTGCCCCAAGGCAGGCCCAGATTGATGAACTGATTCGGATTGTTATTATAGCGGCTGTTGACCCGCGAATCATAAACAATGTTGAGATTGTTCTGATAAATGATCTGTTCATTTCGTGAAACAATCACTCCGTCCAGATAGGAGGTGCCCTGAGCCAAACGCATCGCGGCGGCGTGGTCCGTATAGAATATCCCCTGCAGTGTGCCCATGTTGTCCGTTGCCACCGAACTGTATGGCACCGGACCGGAGGTCGTACTGGGATATCCGGAAATTTGTGTTGCCCGGGCGGTGGTCATGTTGATGTCCGTGTTATAGTTGTAGTTGCTTTCCACTATCCCGTCTCCATCCGCGTCATACCAAGTGCTCAATGTGCCATTGGAATGAAGAAAGGGAACGGTATCGTCGGGAGTGCTGGCGATGCCATCCTGGCCGAGCTGCGATTCATCACCCACATTTTCCAGCCCGCTGCCGGGATAGTCGTAACAATAATTGATCCAGTCGGAGCTGGTTACGTCCCCCGCCAAAATGGAGCCTCTGACGGCGTACGCAACCAGGTCATTCGTCATACTCTGCGAAACCCAGGCGTCGCGGACGTTCGGCTCTTCGGTTTCGGGCAGCGAATTGAAGTTCGGCCCGTGCGCATATGTGAGGTTGCTGGCAACGTAAAGGTTCCCGCCGACATAAAAGGTCCCCTGTCCTGTGATTGTTCCTTGAATGACAAGGTCTCCCTGGATCACCACCGTCCCTTTGACTGTTATTGGCGCGGACGGGGTGCCGGCTAAATACAGCCCGGTTTGCGGGGTAAGGTTGCCGTCGTTGCCCCCGGGATTTGGGATGGTGCTGTCGGGCAACACCCCGGCTACAACCTGGTTCGTGCCGATCCATATCCCGTTGCTGGCGGTATTTGCAAGGGCGGCAGAGGTGTAATTCGTGAAATTGAGCAGGTTCGGCATCGTCACTCGCGGCACCCCTTGATACACCAGATTTGTTTCATCCGTGCCAGCCTGCCCGGAAAACGGCGGCGTCGCGTAATTCTGGATCGGTATTTCATTCTCTTGAACCTGATTGGCCGCATAAATGTAACCATTGACGGTCGGGCCGTCTCTGAAATCAAAATCCCAATTGGCGCGCTGGCCACCGTTGCCGGTGATCGTATTCCCCCACCACCAACCCCAATTGTTTAGAAAATATTCGTAGTCGAATACAAGGCTGACCGGTCGGATCGTAATCTGGGACTGAACCGTCCGCACTTTCTGATTCACGCAAGCGGAAGCGGTGATGATGAAAACATTCGTCGGCAAAGTGGACGGTTGCACAACTTCCACCCAAGCCCCTTTAAAGGTCACATCTCCGTTGGTGGGCGAAATGATTTTGCCAATTGGAATCGTTCCAAGCGCCGTTGAGTAATAGTTGCTCGTGTTCGGCCCGGGCGTTGCGTCGAACGTCGTTTGCGACGCCCAAACAAGGGTGTTTTCGCAGGTGAAGAATGCTTTGTCCCAATCCACTCGTCCATAAGCGTTTTTGACTGACGTGCTGCTCATCATCAGCATCGAACTGGCGGAAAGACAGACGATTGCGCCGATCACGACGACGGTCAAAAGCGTCGAGCCTCGTTCCAACGGACGTTTTGCGAAGGAAATATTCATGATGGGTTGGCCTTCAATTGTCGTTGCGCATCTGGACCGAAAAGTTGCGATAGATGCTGGCGGGGTTATCGGACGGGTTCTGCTGTGAGAACCCATTGTCGTTCATCTGGAAAATCACGTTCACCAGTGAATTATTCTGCGAGGTGTCCATGTTCAACGAAGTATTGAAGCAAAGCTCGGTTAACACAGCGCTCGGTGTGTTGCTCATCCAGATGAATTGTGTGGAGGGGGCTGTCACATTCGGCGTGTAGATGACTTGTCCGGTGGTGGAATTATAACTGATGCTCGCCATAATGTAGGCGCCGTTGGTGAGATAAGAGAGGGAGATCGTTTGGTAACCCATGAAATTTCCGTTGCCGTCATAAAGACCGCTTCCATAGTTTGGCGTGAACCCCTGGTTGCAACTCGCGCTGCGCACGCAAGTGGTAATTTTGTCCTCCAGGATGTATGCCCTTTCTTCGACGCTCGCATCGGCAAACCCGTTCCGTTGCTCCGTTGCTGATATCAGCAGCAGCACCATCGCCGTCCCGGCCAGAACAAGGCCCACGGACATGGCAACCATCAGTTCCGCCAACGTGAAGGCCCGGCGCGAAAACCGCGCGCCACTTTTGGTCGAGCGTGTTCTCATAACGTCGGCACATCGATCGTCCGCAATGAATCGACTTCAACTTCGATTTGCCCGCCTCTGGCCAGCGGCGAGTTCCAATCCACTTTCGCGTTGATCTCAGTGTCGTGCAGTTGTCCGGCCACGCTATTTTGCGTCAATGTTACCGTCATCGTCGGGTTGAGATTGCTCAACCAGAGCAAGTCCGGATAAAACACTTGAAACGCGGTTGTATTGATCGAAACCGGGGAGTTATTTGACGGAATCGCGATCAGGGACGCGCCACCGGAGCCATTGTACATGTCATTGACGGGGAGACCTGGAACCACGTAGGAGTAGGGCAGGGCCTTGATGTTCTCCACGTATTTGGTCAGAAAATTCATCGCGATGGCCTCCTGTTTTGCCTTCTGCACGCAAACCTCATCAGTGACAATCGCCGCCACGCAAGCCGCCACGAAAAGGCCGAGGATCCCCACAGCCATCACGGCTTCAATCAGGGTAAACGCGGCAACCCCTCTGGTTTTGCAAAGTCGAGGCGCGATCAGGCGTTGAGTGTACAGCTTCACCTAACTGAGAGCAGCACGCCGTATGCCATGGCGCTTGTGAGCCGAGACATCCCGAATCACCCCGTTTTTTTGGACAAAAATGGGGCAGTTTTTGCCTCATTTTCGGATTATTGAGGCTCCTGCTGTGTGATGCAGTGAAAGGACCCAAGCCCCCAGATCAATTCCGTCGAATCAATCCCAACGACTTTCCGGTCCGGAAATTCCCGTTGCAATAGTTCCAAAGCCACCCGGTCATTTTTATGACGGTAGGTCGGAACGAGCACCATGTCGTTGGCGATGTAAAAGTTCGCATAGCTCGCCGGAAGCCGCTGCCCTTCGTATTCGACCACCCCCGGCATCGGCAGTTTGACAATTCGAAAGCTCCTCCCTTGCAAATCGCGCATCGAGCGCAGCCGTTCCAGATTTTCCCGCAAGACCGGATAGTTCGCGTCCGCCGGGTCTTCCTCGACCACCGTCACGATCGTGTTCAGATTGACAAACCGGCTCAGGTCATCGATATGGCCGTCGGTATCATCGCCCGCGATTCCTTCGCCGAGCCACAACACCTGTTCGGCGCCCAGATAATCCAAAAGATATTTCTCTATCGCGTCTTTGTTTAACTGCGGATTGCGGTTTGGATTGAGCAGACAGGCGGTGGTTGTCAAAACCGTCCCGCGCCCGTTGACTTCAATTGCGCCGCCTTCCATGACAATCCCGGGCGAGAAGAGCCGCAATTGCCGCAACCGCGCCACATGCTGCGGAACGGCGTCATCAAGATCGTACGGCGGATACTTGCCGCCCCACGCGTTGTAGGCCCAATCGACGACCGCCCTCTCGCGTCGGCCCGGTTCGTCGCGCACGAGAAAGATGGGGCCGTGATCGCGGCACCAGGGTTCGTAGGCGGGAAAATGGTGGAACCGGACGCGATCCACCGGCGTGCCTTCCGCCCGCAACAACCCGCGCACCCAATCCTCCATTTGCGCGTTCCAGACGTTGATGTTGACCTCTTCGGTTTCTGTCAAGTGGCGGATCAACCGGGCATAGACGGGCGGAACAGTTTCATATTTGCCGGGAAAACTGATTCCTTCCGGCCGGGGCCAGGTAAGCCATGTGCCGGCGTGAGTTTCCCATTCGGCCGGCATCCGAAAGCCGAGCGCCTTTGGCGTTGCGGAAGTGAAGGGTTCAATTTGCACGCGCCGTTTTAAAACACCGAACACTCAACGCTGGCAAACTAATTCGCTTTGGGCCAACTTGTCCGCCTTGAAATTGTTTTGGACGCATTCCCCCGCCGCCAGCCGTTGCGCGGCTGCGGCACTGGGTGGAGTTCTACTGAGCATGGCGTTCGCCCCGGCGGAAATGGCGGGCGCGGCGTGGATCGCTCCCGGATTGATTCTTTTCTGCGCGCTGGGCGCGACTGGCGTCCCGGCTTTCCGCGTCGGTTTTGTTGGCGGATTGGCGCACTTTCTCAGTTCGCTTTATTGGCTGCTGGCGATGCCGTTTACCTGGCATGGAATTCCGCTGGCCCCGGCTTTGGCGTGGTTTTCATTGAGCGCTTATTGCGCCCTGTTCTTCGGGACCTGGGTTTGGTTCTGCTGGAGGATTTTTCCCGCAAATATTGCAACGTCGGCTTCGTCATTTTTGGATGTGATAGATGAATTCCTTTCGGTTCCAGTGTGGAAACGAGCCGTGTGGGCAATCCTTTGCGCCACCTCATGGACTGCTCTCGAATTCACGCGCGGCCTGTTCTTGAGTGGTTTTCCGTGGAATTTTCTCGGCGTCTCGCAATACCGGCTTCTCCCCGTGATTCAAATCGCCTCGTTTACGGGCGTCTATGGGGTGACGTTCCTCGTCGTGTGGTTTTCCGTGGCAATCGGTTCGGCAATGCTCGTTCTTGCCCGCAAACCTTCCGTGCGAGGAGTATGGGCCGACGCCGCGCTGCCGCTCCTGGCTTTGGCGGGGATCGTTTCTTTTGGCATGGGCAAATGTCTGGCCGTCCCGATTGCCACACGCTCTTTGAAAATAGCGCTGGTCCAGCCGAGCATCCCCCAAACGTTGATTTTTGATCCGAGCGCGGATGCGCAGCGTTTCCAGGATGTTATCGACCTTTCCAAAAAAGCCCTGGAAACGAAGCCGGACATTTTGGCGTGGCCGGAATCGGCAATCCCGACTTTAAGCGAGGATAACCAACATGCCATCGGCAGCCTGCTTGCCAGTCACCCTGTCTGGTTAATATTTTGCGCCGATTCTTCCGAAATCCTATCCAACGGCGCCCCAGCCATTTACAACAGCAGTTTTCTGGTCAGTCCGAAAGGGACGGTTGAAACCATTTATCACAAACGGCGGCTGGTGATTTTCGGCGAGTATATCCCGTTGGTTCGTTGGCTGCCTTTTCTCCGCTGGCTCTCGCCTGTGGGTGAAGGGTTTACGCCGGGAAATCGAAGCTCTCAATTCAACATGCCCAATCTGAACGCCAAAACATCCACCCTGATTTGCTTTGAAGACGCCTTCCCCCAGGAAGCCCGCTCGCACGTCGGTCCCGACACGGATTTCCTGATAAACCTCACCAACGACGGTTGGTTTGGCGACGGACCGGAACAGAAGCAACATGCTGTGATGGCCGTGTTTCGGGCCGTCGAAAACGGCGTCCCCTTGGTGCGCTGCACGAACAACGGTCTGACGTGCTGGATCGACGCGCAAGGGCGAATGCGCGAGGTCTTTCAGACCGGTTCCAGCATTTATGCGGCGGGATTCATCGCCCCGGAGATTCCTTTGCGACCTGCGGGGGCGGAGCAAACCTTTTACAACCGCCATGGTGATTGGTTCAGTTGGAGTTGCTGCGGGGTGGGAGTGCTTTCGCTTGCCCTGTGTAGGCGAAAAGTGTCCAGTGACTCGCAGGCCAATGTCCAGTAATAGGTCTTCCGGTCGGGCATAAAACCCCTGAAAGACCCTGTGTCCTTCCCGATGCGCGCCCCGTGGTACAAGCCATGCTTATAACGAGGTGCTATGCAGAACGGAATACGAGTATTGTTTTATTTAAAGTACTACCTGATGCCGCAGATATCTTTCGGGCTTTTCATCGCCGCGGAAGCATTTTTCCTTTACGGACTGTATCGGGCCTTTATCGCGTCATAATCGCCAGCGAACGTCGAGCGGCATAAGCCGATCCCCGCTGGTATTGAAATAGACGCTCCCATTCCCTTTCCTCGAATCCGTTTTAAATTCCAAACTCTCCCTGATAGAAATCGCAGAGTCGGACTCGGTAACTCCATTCCTTGTCGAGCGCAAGACGGTTCGTTGGATCACGTGCCCAAGCCACGCCATCGCATTTTTTGTATGCGAAATGCCTGTTGTATACTATTGTTAAGCCCGCTATGCGAGCAGCAATCAAATGCGTTCATCCTTTGCTGTTGATTGGCATCGCTATATTTATCCTGCCACTGATTCTATTACCCGTTGGTTTGGCGGATGTGATTCCTGCGGACAAGGTCGGGCCATGTAGCATTCCGGTTTTCCTGCTATTCGTGCCGAGCGAGTTTATGATCGTGATCGGATTTGGGTTTTCGGGGATTCGTGTATTTGAACTGAAAGCACAGAGACGCAAACAGGTCGGCGATAGTTAGCTCCCACTACACCATATGAAAAAACTGAGGCTTATTGGTTTGCTCATCGGCACTTTGGCCGTGGGCATGATTATTGGAGGTTGTGTCGGCGCTCGTTTGGCGGGTCGAGCGTTTGGTATGATGGCTTACTCCAAACCGGAGATCGATATGGCGGCCAATGCCGCGCAGACAGCCGAATGGCTCGCCGAGCTTCGGCTCGGGGACACGAATGCCGCGGTTAATGAGATGGAGAATGGCTTGAACATTCAAGTGCAGACCTTTGCAGAATGGGACGACGTGATATGGTTAGATGACAAGACGCGCCAAGATCGTGATAGATGGTTGGTTCCGGTGAAGGTTTATCGAGAGAGTTATCCAGCCAGCGGCAGTGATTTGGCGCGCGCCAACGAGTTGTTGAGCACGATTCCCGGTCGGAATCCGAAGAGCACTTGCAAGAGCGGGGTTTGTCGATTGGACGATTTGCGTTTGGCTAAATTAAAGTCGGTCACAGCCATCCCATAGTGGGCTAAAGGCGGGCAAAATCCAGCGGATTTCCTCGATAATAGAAGGGTGATTCAAAAACGGGCGTTGGGAGTTTTCGTTGTTTTTCTACATGGGTTGCGGCGGTGGTTTCTATTCCGTGAATCGGCTGTCCCACAGTTTTATCCCCAACCTGGCAGATAGGCTTGTTCCGGTTGGGCCAGGTAGCGAAAGTGACCTCCGGCTGTCCCATAGAAGCGGAGCAAACCGAGCACGTCCCATTTTTTCCACAGTGCCGCGCGCAGCAGAGTAAAGAGCCGGCTGAAGCTATGACTCCACTCCGAGAGGAAGGCGAGATAGCGCAAGAGCAGATAAACCAGCAATGCCGTCCAAACCCGCCAGCGCACCGCATTGGCGGTGGCGCCCAGAAAGTCGGCCAACTGCAAGGTCTGCTTGATTTGTTTGAAGAAGACTTCGATCTGCCAGCGGCAGCGATAGAGTTCTCCGATGCTGGCGGCGCTCCACTCCATGTTGTTGGTCAGAAACACCATCTCCACTTCCCGGCCGTCCACTACGACCAGGGCCACGATCCGGCGAGGTTCCACCGGATAGGCGGCGCGGGAAACGGGGGTTTGCAGTTCGATCAAGTCGTCGCGTAAAATCTTGCCGAAAGTTCCCGCTTGCACCGAGCGCGCCACTCGATAATTGAGATTTTCCTTGGCCCGGGTGACCCAGAAGACTTCCCGCATCGACAAATCCACCAAATGCTCGAAGTCCACGTAAGCCCTGTCGAATATGGTGGTCGAATCGACAAGATGAATGGTGCGCTTGAACTTCCGGACAAACCGTTTGCCGGATTTGCCGCTGACAAAGCGCGGGGAGAGATGGCCCAAGTGTTCCAAGACGGCCCAAAACAATTTCTTCGCCATCTCCGCCGGGCGCACTTTGTTGGCATGGGAGAGGTTGTTGCGGGTCGGCGGCGTGGCCTGGCGAATGCTGGAAAGCGGCCCGGAATGCAAACGCAGGGCGTCGCACACTCATTGAGGCCGATACTGTGAGTTAATTGGGCGTAGAGCAAGGAAACGACATGGTGCCAGGGAGTAAAGGTGCGCGCCTTGTCCTGGGCTCCGGTTTGTCGAGCTATCTTGGAAACCAGAAAATCAGGAATGAAGTTGCAAATTTGCCGCAGCAAATTCAGTTTGGAGCCGGCTGGAACGTTTTTGTTTTTTACTTTCATCCCTGCCGTGTGGCAGGGCTAATCAAAATGTTCCAGCTTTTTCGCAAATCCTGGGGGATGGCTGTGGTTGTATTTGTAAACATCATCTCCCAATGTTGCTCTTCCTTACTACTCTCCTCATGGGTTTTTGTCGTGGTTGGCGAAGCCACTTCGGCCTGTGCGGTTGAGGTGGAATTGGACCGGCCACAACCGACTAATGTTGTTCCAACCAGGACGGCAATTGCTAACGATGATCTGCTTTTCATTTTGAGCGTTTGTTCAAAAACCAAAGGCGTGACCTTATTCACACCCAATTCAGGCACTGGCATGACGGTGAGAAATGTTCTCATTCCTTGGTACCAGCATTTTCTAAGAGGACGGAAGAATCCCAAATAGCGTCGAATACCCAGCAATAAATGAAATCGCCATAACTTTGGTTTTTCATATCAGCCAGCCCCAACATGTCTTTTGCCTTGCGTTTGGTTTTTGTTCGTTTGAGGCTTCGGGCTATGAAGGCTCAAACCCGTTTTTTGGCGGCGGTCGTTTTTGCATTTCTTGTCTCGCGCGGCCACGCGGCCCCAACTCCGTTTGATCCACCGAAGGAGTATCGGGCGACGAATGGGGAGTTTAATGCGATTGGACGGGCCATTTTGGATTTGTTGCAATCCAAGGATGCGGCGCGGTTTGCCACTAATGTTTCCGTTTCCGAGGCGGATTGGAATTCGCTCATCACTACGAATTTGACCGGCGAGGAAAGGGATCGCGTGAGTCGATTCGCCAAAGGGGCGCACTACAACGTCAGCAGTTTGGAATCCGCGGGCAAATCGCTTTTGAATCGCGCGGATTCATTGCATTTGGATTTTTCCAAAAATAGCTGGCGGTTCGAAATCGTTCCTCCCGAGCACGTCGGCAATATTTATATTTTTGCGGGTCCGACGGAAAGCGGGACAGGGGAACCCAATGTCGATTTATTGGAGGTCATGCTGGTTCCCGGCACGGGAGGCGCGTTTCAAACGAATGACTGTTGCAAATTAACCCTGGGTGGCGTGACAAAATTTCCCACCGGCTGGCGCGTCAGGGAAGAGGTGCAATGGAAATCATTTCCGGCGAATCTGATGAATAAAAAAACGGCGCGCGAATTGGCGATTCTGGACAAGATCGCAAATCGCAAACCGATTACGAGTGACGACGATCCGGCTTTGTTGAAGTTGAGCGAAGGGCTGATTCGATTTATTCGCTCCGGGGACATCAAGTTTTATGAGAAAGACCTGATGATCAATCTGGATTTGGTTTGGGCCCAGATGCAAAAGATGGGCGAAAAGGGGCCGAGCCGCCAGGAAATGGAAGAGCAGGCCGGCCCGATGTTGCGACAACAGGACGAGCTTGCGCGCGCGGTTTTGAAACAGATGACGAACTCCGGCATCGAACTGACAAATGCCGATATTCAAATCAAATCCGCAAGCCTCGAAAATGGCAATTCGCGACACAGGGATGGTTCGCTCGATGGATTAAGTGGCGAGCGGTTTAAATTGATGCTGAGCGTCAAGTCGAAGGCAAAGGGCAAAACCGGCGCGTCATTGAGCGGCGATTACGTTCTGGGCGCCGATCAGATCATGTGTTTTGACCAGGACTGGCGCGTGGCGATGAATTTGCGCTGGGAACAATTTCCAGCCGGCGTGTTGGACGGCGCCGCGGAAAAAAATCTCGAATTTGAAAATTATGTGGCGGAAAATCGCGCCTTGCCGCCACGGACGGTCGCGCCGGAAATTGAGTTCACCACTTTGGCCGGCGACAAGAAAATGAAGCTTTCTGATTTGCGCGGGAAAATGGTGATTCTGGATTTTTGGGCGACGTGGTGCGGTCCCTGTCAGCAGCCGATGGCCGAATTGCAGAAGATCCGGCAGGCGCATTCCAATTGGGGCGACAAGGTGGCGATTGTTCCGGTGAGCATTGACGATACGATGGATATTGTGCGCAAGCATATCAACGGGCGCAATTGGACCAACACCTTCAACGTATGGGCGGGCGAAGGCGGCTGGCTGTCCGCGACGGCCAAAACTTTTCGCGTCACGCGGGTGCCGACGACTTACGTTCTCGATGCGGGCGGAAAAATTGTTTACGCGGGCTATCCCGACGATTCACGATTGGCGGAAGCCATTGATGACTTGCTCAAATAATCAAAAAAAGGGACAGGGCTGACTACGTGGCTCTCGCCCGCGCTTGCGAGATTTTGCTTGATGAGGGCGGTCGTAAACTGGCAGCGTCGCCGCTTGAAAGGGAAAGGGAACTATGAGCGCGACGCATCGCAAATCACAACTGAACTTTCTGGATAGACTTCGGCTTTTTGCGGCTCTTGGGAGTCTGGCGGCGCCGGCCGGCCTGGCGGAAGTTACCGCGCCGATAACAACCAATTCGACGCCGTACCACCTTCTACAAAGCCCTGCCGGAGACTCGATCGTCCTTCCATCCGGATTCAACGACCCGATCGAGCCGTTTAACCGAGCAATGTGGGGAATCAACAAAGGATTCATGGTTTCGGTTGTGAGGCCATTCTCCAGGGGATATCGGTGCGTCGTGGTCAAGCCCGTGCGAACGGGAATCGGGAAAATAGGCAAGAACATCACCTATCCAGACCGATTGGCCAACAACCTGTTGCAAGGAAACTGGTTGGGGGCGGGCGAAGAGACAGAACGCTGTTTATGCAACACCATACTCGGCCTGGGCGGGTTCTTCGATGTGGCGACGCGCTGGGGCATTCCCAAGCATGACGCGAATTTTGGCCAGACCTTCCAGAAATGGGGCTGGAATCCGTCGTTCTATCTCATGCTGCCCATTTTCGGGCCGAGCGATGACCGCGATGGCGTCGGCCTGGCCGGCGACGCGGCAGCCAACCCGATGTTTTATTTCTATCCTTACGAGTTTATCACTCCGGGCATCACGGCCAATGATCTTACGGACACAGTGGAAGGCTATACCTGCTTTGCCGAGGCACAGGCGGACCCTTACTCCATCCTGGAATACGCGTGGAGTTTCGCAAAGGAAAACCGGAAGGCAAACATGAGTGTCGTTGGCGACAAGGATGAAGCGACGCTGGAAACGCTCCAATCGGTCTTTGTCAATTACACGAACGCCGAGTTTCCGGCCTGGGGCAGGACCCGCTCGGTCTTGATCCCCGCCACAGGGAAGAAACTGGACTTTACGTATTGGCTCCAACCGGGTCGCGCGCCTGTCGTGTATATGGTTCCTGGTCTTGGTTCCCATCGTTTGGCGGGCAATCAGATGGCACTGGCAGAACTTCTTTATAAGAACGGGTATTCCGCCGTCAGCATCAGCAGTTCGTTTCATCCCGAGTTCATGGAACACGCTTCGACGACTGACCTTCCAGACTATCCCCCGGTTGGCATCCACGACGTGCATGTCGCTCTGACCGAGATTGACCGCCGTTTGGAGGAACTTTATCCCGGTCGCCTGGGCGCCAAGGCTCTGATGGGTTATTCCATGGGCGGTTTCCAGACCTTGTTCATGGCGGCGCAAGCGGTGACTAATGACGATTCCATGGCCAAATTCCAGCGATACGTCGCCATCGATGTTCCGGTGCGGTTGCGCTATTGCGTGACCAATGTGGACCAGTTTTATCAGTCGGCCCTCGCGTGGCCTTCCGAAGAGCGCACGGCCGACATCGAAAACACGCTGCTTAAGGTGGTGGCTGTCAGCGAGGAACCTCGGCAGCAGCAGGCCAATCTGCCATTCAACGCGATTGAAAGCCGGTTCTTGATCGGGCTGGCCTTCCGCCTGACGCTGCGCGACATGATTTTCAGCAGCCAATATCGGCACAATCAAGGTGTGTTGCGGCAACCTCTCAAGAAATCAAGAAGGAAGGCTGCTTACGACGAAATCATGCAGTACTCCCTCGCGGATTATATCCAACAGTTTGCGGGTCCCTATGACAAGGCTAGAGGCATCGACCTCGACGATCCAGAAACGGTGGAGAAAGGCACCGATCTGCGCGCCTACACCGCCGCGCTTGCGGGGAACCAAAATATCCGCGTCGTCGCGAATCGGAACGATTTATTCCTGGAGAAGGAGGATGTGGAGTGGATCGAATCCACCTTCGGTGCTGATCACGTCACGCTCTTTGAGCATGGTGGCCATTTGGGAAACCTGGGCCAGCCAGCCGTGCAAGGGGCCATCCTGGACGCGCTTAAAGGGTTGGGAGAACTCCATGGATGGTCGAACCCGCGGCAACCAATGAAATCGCCATGACTTTGGTCGAAGTTCGACTGACAAAGTCAGTGACGACTTTTTGGAGGCGATTGCTCTGGGTTAGTAAGGTATATGCGGTAAACCCACCAAATGAATAGGACCTGGAGCGGCAATCGGCCCCATAGCACCCAACCAGGAAGACTCTCCCCGGGCCACCCATGAAGCGCCACATTCAAATTGGCGGGGAAAACGGCGATGAGCAGCAGGATTAGTCCCCAGGCGGAAAATCGCCGTGTGGCAGCGGAAAACACACCAGCACCGCCCAAAATCTCCGCCACTCCACTGATCTGAACCAACGCCGCGTGAGCCGGCAGATACGAAGGCATCATCGAAAGATACGGCTTTGGGGTCACGAAGTGATTCGCCCCCGCTACAATAAAAAACAGGCCCACGATCCACTGCCAGCGTTTTCTGATTGTTGCATTCATACGGGAGTTTCCCAGGAATTCGCGCAAAGAATATCGGATTTAACGCATAAAATGAGATTATGCGCTGGAACTCATAAACGCACCCCTCGTATTTTTCAGATACTCTCCGACGGTTCGTCGTCACCAATACTTTCAAGCAAGGTCGCGGAGGGAGCGAAAAAAAGACTTCCAGTGACGGCCCGGCTGAAATCCAAAAGCCGGTCATAGTTGCCTGGCGGCCGGCCAATAAACATGTTCTCAAGCATCTGCTCAGTTATCCGTGGCGTTCGACTATACCCGATAAAATAGGTTCCGAATTCTCCAAGTCCCGGTTTTCCGAAGGGCATGTTGTCCCTCAGAATTTTGATCTCTTTTCCGTTCTCGACAATGGTCGTCAGCGCATTGTGGGCTGAGGATGGCTTCACGGCATCGCTCAATTCGATATCAGAAAGTTTTTTGCGTCCTACAATCCGTTCCTGCTCCTCTGTTGAAAGAGCATTCCATCGGGTCATATCGTGCAGGTATTTCTGAATGATGACGTAGCTTCCGCCGGCAAACTGAGGGTCTTCTCCGGCTACGAGCGCGGCGTTAAGGGCGGCGACGCCACGCGGATTCTCCGTTCCGTCAACGAACCCAAGAAGGTCACGATCCTCGAAATAGCGGAAACCGTGCGTCTCATCAACAGCACAGACCGCTCCTCCGATCCGCTCCATGATTTGGACAACCAATTCGAAACACATATCCATTCTTTTGGCGCGGATGTGAAACAAGACATCGGCGGGCGTTGAAACGGCGTGGCGCTCGCCCGCCCGGATCTCACGAAACGGACGGAGTTCAGCCGGCCGGGATTTTCCGAAAAGCTTCTCCCAGGCATCCGATCCGAATCCAGCGACACACGAGAGACCCGCCTCGATACGACGGAAATCAACCGCGCGATAGATTCCCGGAAGATCAGCGCAGAGCGAGCGCACAGTCGCGTAGCTTTCGTTATCCGGCTTAATGCAGGCAACAAGGAATATCGCGGCGCTGGTGAGCGGCGCAAGGACAGGCTGGGGAAGCGGTGCCGGATCTTCTGCGCTGGGCAGGCTCATAGGAATAGTTTCGATTTTCTACGTCAAATATACACTTTAAAAGTGTATGCAACCGCTCCGGCCGGAAATCAATCCCAAAAAATCGCGGGAAATAGAAGCACGCGGATGATGATCATCCATTTTGCGCCTGAATAGACGCCGGTGATTGGGATTCCCACTCACCGCGGAGGCGGGGCAGGCTTCGAGGATGGTGCTTTTGAATGTAAGCGATGAGCTTTTCCCGGACCTCGCAACGGAGATTCCACGCTATCGAAGAGTCGGCGGCGGTGCACAGCACACGGATTTGCATGGTGCGCTCGCTGGTGTCGGACACTTGCAGGTTCCAAAATCGGCGGTCCCATAAGGGGTTTGATTCGACGATTTGACGCACCGCATCGCGCGTCTCCTCCAAAGGCAGCGAGTAATCCACCCAAAGGATGACTGATCCGAGCAGATTTGCGGAAACGCGGGTCCAATTTTGGAACTGTTTTTCAATGAAATCGCTCAATGGGACGATCAGCCTGGTGTCGTCCCAAACGTGAACGACGACGTAAGTCAAAGTAATTTCTTCAATACGCCCCCACTCGCCGCCGACAATAACGACATCGTCCAGGCGGATCGGCTGGGCCAGGGCGATTTGAAGGCCGTAGAAGAGGTTGGCGATGGATTTTTGGGCGGCGAAGCCAAGGATGACGCCCACTACCCCCGCCGAGGCCAGGATGCTGGTCCCGAGGTGGCGCACTTCTTCAAACAACATCAAGATCGAGGCGACGGTGAAGATGCCAATGAGAATGTAAAGAGTTTTGCTGACGACCTGGGCCTGGGTGCGAATCTTGCGGGCGTGCAAATTATCCTTGGCGGTGATGTCGAATTTCAGCAAGAGGACCTGTTCGCCCATGCCGACCGCCTGGAACAAGATCAATGCGACCGCCACAATGAGCAGGATGCTGGTGGCCTTGGAGACCAGCCCGGCGTAGTTCGGGGGCAGGCCAAGAACGGGCAGGGCGAGAATGATCCCAACGACGGGCACCATGACGCGCAGACCCTTTCCCACGAGGGGCACGAATAATTCGTCGAGTTTGCTTCCGGTCGTGGCGGCCCACGCGGCCAAACGCGCATCCAGGAGGCGCGTGAGGCGAAAGAACAGCCAAAACATCACCACAAAAACACTCAAATCAACGAGCTTGCTTAGGAAGGGTTGCACCGCGGCCCAATCCGCCGCTGATAACAATTTCCGCATCAATGTTGTCGCCGCCATATATGCGCCGGCCACCCAAATCAGCGCATAGAGCGGGCCGCCCAAAGCCTCGAAAAATTGACGCCACAGAAGTTCTCCGGTTTGAGTGCCGTCCGCGGATTTAGTTTTGCGGCGAAGGACTGCGACGGCCAAGCCGTGTCCCATCAAGACCAGTAGTACCAGGGCGATTGGGGCGGCCAAATCGGCCCATGACAAGGGACCAATGATCGGATGATTCACGCCCGGGCCGAAAACCTGTTCCATTATCCGAGTCAATAGCGTCGAGAGGCCATTGACCAGTTCGTCCAAAAAGCTTTTGTGAGCCACGGTTTCATTCATAAGAAATCTGTTGCACAAGGGACAGGAGTTGCAAGCGAGGGAAATCCCGAAAGTCTGGCAAAAAAGGCCGCTTGACCGTTGTGCTGGATTCCGCTAGTTTTGCGGCATGTCAGTGAATGCGTTGACAGTCAGGGTGGAAGGTCTGGTCGTCGTATGCGGCCATGCCGGGGGGATTTGTCGCGCTTAATGCAGAAATTGACAATGACCCCACGGCTGGAAACGGTCGTGGGTTTTTTATTCGGCCCGCGACATCCCGCCAAATAAAAGATATGAACACGAAAACTCGGACAAAAAAGAGAACGAATCCAAAAACAGAAATCGGCGAGCCGATGCTCGGCCGCGATATTCTTGTTCGGGCGCTGGAACGCGAAGGAGTGGAGTGCATTTTTGCCTATCCCGGCGGCGCGAGCATGGAAATCCATCAATCTCTGACCCGCTCGACGATCCGGACGATTTTGCCGCGCCACGAACAGGGCGGGTCGTTCGCGGCGGAAGGCTACGCGCGCGCCACTGGCAAGCCAGGTGTTTGCATGGCGACCAGCGGCCCCGGGGCCACGAACCTGGTCACGGCGATCGCGGATGCTTATATGGATTCGGTGCCGCTGGTTGCGATCACAGGGCAGGTGCCGCAAGCGATGATCGGCAAAGGCGCTTTCCAGGAAACCGATTTTTTCGGAATGACGCTGCCGATTGTCAAACATAGCTATTTAATCACCAATGTGAATGACATTCCGCGCGTGGTGAAGGAGGCGTTTTATATCGCCCGCACGGGGCGGCCGGGACCTGTGGTAATTGATTTTCCCAAGAATATCCAGCAATCCAAGGCGCAACCGATCTGGCCGACGAGCGTTGAGATTCCCGGCTATGACCCTGATAAAAAGGCGGATGATCTGGCGTTGAACGAAATCATTGGATTGATCGAAAAAGCGGAGCGTCCGGTGCTTTATTGCGGCGGCGGGATCATTACGGCGAATGCCTCGCGGGAATTGTTTCAGTTTGCGGAGGCGACGCAGATTCCGGTGACCACGACGATCATGGGATGCGGGGCCTTTCCGGAAACGCACGAATTGTCTTTGCGATGGCTTGGAATGCACGGGGCGGCCTTCGCGAATTGGGCGGTGAGCGGGGAATTTCAACAGCGCAAAAATCCGGCTGATCCGCTGGTGAAGATCAAGCCAGGCGCGGATTTGCTTTTGGCCTTTGGCGTCCGTTTCGATGACCGCGTGACGGGCAAGGTCGATGAGTTTTGCAAGACGGGGACGATTGTGCACATCGACATCGACCAATCCGAGCACAACAAGAACCGTCGGGTGCAGCTTGCGGTGGAGAGCGATATCAAATACGCGCTGGGACGGCTCAATGCGATGATCCGCCAGCGGGCGATTCGGAAGAATTTCACGGCTTGGCACAAACAAATCGCCGAATGGAAGGAACGCGCGCCGTTTCATTACGGGATGACGGAGGAGGTGATTCGCTCAGAACACATGCGCGATCATTTGCAAGGGCGGGAGAGCGAAGTGATCCTTCCGCAAATGGCGATTGAGATGTTGTACGAGTTGACCAAGGGCGACGCGATCATCACGACGGGGGTCGGCCAGCACCAGATGTGGACTGGGCAATATTATAAATTCAATTCGCCGCGACAGCTTTTGACCAGCGCCGGTTTGGGCGCGATGGGTTTTGGCTATCCCGCGGCGCTCGGAGCGAAAGTGGCATTTCCCGATCGCCAGGTTGTGGACATCGACGGCGACGGGTCGTTCCTGATGAACGTGCAGGAACTGGCGACAGCGCACATCGAGAAAATCGCGGCCAAAGCAGTCATCCTGAACAACCAGCATTTGGGGATGGTGGTGCAGTGGGAGGATAACTTCTTCGCGGGCAATCGCGGGCACACTTATTTGGGGGATCCGGAGCGGCGGCGGCAGATATATCCCGATTACATCGCGATGGCGAAGAGTTTCAACGTCCCTGCCCGGCGAGTCATGTATAAGAAAGATTTGCGCGAGGCGATGCAGGAGATGCTGGATTCCGACCAGCCGTACCTGTTGGACGTGATTTGCCCGTACACCGAGCACGTCATTCCTTTCATTCCGGCGGGCCGGACGGTCGCGGACATGATTTATTAGGCGCCTGGCCCTGGGCATTGCAACAAAGGCTGTCCCCTTTTGCCGATCAGCGGCATTTAAGGGTAGATGCAGGAATTGGATGACAATGCTTTATTGCGCGAATATGCGGAGCGCGGGTCGGAGGAAGCTTTTTCCTCGCTGGTTGCGCGCCACATCAACAAGGTTTATTCCGCCGCCCTGCGCAACACCGGCAAGCCGCACCAGGCCGAGGAAATCACTCAGGCGGTGTTCGTCATTCTGGCAAAGAAAGCCCGGAGCCTGGATCGCCGCGTCATCCTGAGCGGGTGGTTGTATCAAACCGCCCGGCTTGCGGCGGTGACTTTCATACGCGGCGAAATCCGGCGCGTCCACCGTGAACAGGAGGCCCACATGCAAACTCTCTCAAACGAGAAAGAACCCGATGTCTGGAAGCAAATCGCGCCATTGCTGGATGAAGCGATGGGTGAACTGAATGAAGCCGACCGTTACGCGGTCGTGCTGCGATATTTTGACGGAAAGAGCATGAAAGAAGTGGGCGGAGCTTTGGGGGCAAGCGAAGACGCCGCCAAGAAACGTGTGAATCGCGCGGTAGAAAAGCTGGAGAAATTTTTCCTTAAACGTGGGATTGATTCAACGGCGGCGACGCTTGCAGAAGTCATTTCGGCCCATTCTGTTCAAGCCGCGCCGGCGGCGCTGGCAAAATCCGTGGCCGCCCTGTCTCTTGCCAAAGGAGTGGCGGCCAGCGGTTCGACCTTAACCCTTATTCGAGGAGTGTTGAAAACGATGGCATGGGCCAAAATGAAGTCCGCGGTTATCGTGACTGCGGGAGTGTTGCTGGCGGCGGGCGGCGGGACCGTGGTTTACGAGGCGCTCCAGCCTTCTCGCGCGGATTCCAATCATTCCGAAACGCCTCCTTTCGCGATGGGCGGCCCGGTGGACATGAGGATAAAGTGGGAAGTCGGGAAAAAATATTCGCTGCGGATGGAAGCGAACCAGCAAGCGGAAACGAAAATGCCCAATCAACCGCAGCCCGTAAAATCAGGATTTGACGCCACCGAGAATTTCGACATCTCAGCAGTGAGCAAGCTTGACAACGGAGGACGGCAGTTGGAATTGGAATTTGGAAACGTAACGATGAACGTCCGATCAGGCGGGCGCAGCTTGCTAAGCCTGGATTCCGCGCAAGGTTCGCCAAGAACCCAAAACCCCGCGGCGGCGATTGTCGGCGCCCGCCTCGAGTACGTCACCGATCCGAGCGGTGAAGTGGAACGGTTTGAAGGCAAAGATCAATTAATGAAATGCATTGCGGGAGACGCGAAATCAAGAGCGGAGTCCATTTTCAGCCAGTTGTTTACCGAGGATCAATTAAAAGCGCTGGTTTCGTTTGGAGACATGATGCCAAATCGCGTGGTGAACGTTGGCGAGAAATGGTCGAGAAAAAAAGACATTGTGACCTCCATCGGCACGGTGACCATCGACATGAAATTCACGTTCAAAGACTGGGAGCGGCATGATGATTATAACTGCGCGCACATTGAAGAAACGGCCCGCTTAACGTCCAAAAGCGTTTCGACACAACAGGGCGCGGCGATTGAAATCGAGAAATCAAAGATTTTCGCCGACATTTGGTTCGATCCGGTTCTTGGGATGGTTGTCGATGCGGTCAGCCACCGGACCCAAACTTTAAAAGTCACAACCCAGGCGCAAACGGTGATGCCGGAACAAACTCAGACAACCCGCATGATGCTGCTGGACGTGAAATAGTTATGAGCCACTTCGCGCCACGATCGAACCCGCGGAACGGTTTCACATTGGTCGAACTGTTGGTGGTTATCGCGATAATCGCAATTCTGGCGGCGTTGCTGTTGCCGGCGCTTTCACGGTCGAAGGAGAATGGGGATCGCGTCGTTTGCCTCAATAACGAGCATCAGCTTAATTTAGCCTGGCAAATGTACGCCGATGACTCGCGCGGCCTTTTGGCGTCCAACGATTGGATTTTTCGCTCGGGAGACGTCGCTGAAAGCCCTTCGAATTCATGGGTGACGGGCAACGCCGCCTTGGACACCAACACGGCGACCATCACCAGCGGGTCGATTTATGCGTACGCGAAAAGCATCAAGATATACCGATGTCCCGCCGACCGAAGTGTCGTTTTGGCAACCAGTATTCCCACACTGCGGAGCTATTCCTTGAGCTGCTTCATGAACGGGCCGGAAGAGGATGATTTGTATGACGTCACTTCCTTGTTCCAAACGGGTCAAATTCAGAAATCCTCGGCCGTCCTTACTTTTATTGAGGAGGATATTTCGACGATTGATGACGGGCACTTCCTTTATTCAACCACGATCACCAATTGGATCAATGTGCCCGCATGGAGGCACCAAAACGGCGACACACTTGCTTTCGCGGACGGGCACGCCGAGTACTGGAAATGGCGAAGCCCGCTTCCCATCTCAACTTACATCGAAACCGGCGATGAGTTGACAGACCCCGTAGCCGTACAGGATGTGACACGGCTGCAACAGGCCGCCCCTTCAAACTAATTATTCATCCAGCAAAATGACTTTCAACTTCCCGGAAGTTTGCGAGGGCTGGCTGAAATTTTCGAGCAGACTGGGGGCGGCGGAGGCCGCAGGCGGCGTTGGAGCCGAAGAGCCTTGCAATGCCGAGTGCAGTGCGCTTTCCACCAATTGGCTGCAATGGATTTTGACGGGCGGCAGGGGGCCAAGACCAGGGGCCAATTCCTCGGCGGACATTGCCATTACTTCCTCGGCGGTTTTGCCGCGAATCAATTCCGTAGCCAGGCTTGCGACGGCAATGGCAGTTTCGCAGCCAAAACTTTGGAATGTGGCGCGGTCGATCACTTTTTTCCCCGATTGCTCCTTGAACTTGATCCACAGCCGGATCATGTCACCGCAAGCCGCGCTGCCAGCGGTCCCGACGGCGTCGGCGTTTTGCAGTTCGCCAAGGTTTTTGGGATCGCGCAAAGCTTCTTCGATTCGCTTTTGAAAATCGTCGTTCATTTTGAAAGTTCGAGGCGATAGCGGGGGACTCTGGCATCGACTTCGCGCGACCAGGCATCGATGCCGCCACGCAAACAGCGGACGTTGTTGAATCCCTGGCCCAGGAAATAGGCGGCGGCGTCGAGGCTGTTTTGGCCGCGATGATCGCAAATGACCATTAATTCGGCGCGAGGCCATTGGCCAAGAATTTCCTGCATCACCGGTTGGGAAAGAAGGACGGCCCCCTCGAGATGAGTGGCCTCGAATTCCTCGCGGGCGCGAATATCGACAATGCGAACCGGCCCCGATTGGCGCAAGCCAGCCAATTCAGCGGGAGAGATTTGCAGTTCCTCGTCCTGTTTGTGGCTGGTTTTAATATGTTCGATGACTTCATCTACGTTCAACGTATTGCGGGCGCAGAGGGCATCCAGGGTTTCATCCGGCTGAAAGGCGCAACTGGCGCAGCCACCGATATGGTAGCGGCGAAACAGCGCCCTTTGCGCGCCAGGGAAAACTTCCAGAACGCGTTTCATCGGGGCGGACTTATCGATTTGCTGATTCATTCGCCAAAAAACTTTTTGATTTCCGCGAGCACTTCGGCCAGCCGATCCACTTCGGCGAGGGTGTTGTAAAAATAAAAACTGGCGCGGGCGGTTGATTCGATCCCGAGCTTTTTCATCAGCGGCTGATTGCAATGGTGTCCGCCGCGCAACGCGACGCCGCGCTGATCGGCAACCGTGACAACATCGTGCGCGTGGATATTGCGCATAAGGAAACTGACCACGCCCGCGTGGCCGTTCTTGGGGCCGAAGATGCGAATATCCCGCAATTGCGCGAGCCTGTCCATTGCCAGAGCCGCCAATTCCTCGTCGTGGCGGGCAATATTTTCGAGGCCAATGCCATCGATATAATCCAGGGCGGCGCGAAGGCCGATGGCGGCCGAAATATCGGGCGTGCCGGCTTCAAATTTGTGCGGGACTTCCTTCCATGTGCTCTGAAAGAAATCGACGTTGGAGATCATGTCGCCGCCACCTTGGAAGGGCGGCATTTGTTCCAGGACATCGCGGCGTCCATACAGAACGCCGCTGCCGGTTGGCCCGCAAAGTTTATGGCCGGAAAAAGCAAGAAAATCGCAGCCGATCTCCTGGACATCAACCGGTCGGTGGCCGGCGCTTTGAGCGGCATCCACCAGCGTCGTAATTCCGCGTTCGCGCGCGCGCGCGCAGAGTTCGACCACGGGATTGACGGTGCCGAGAGTGTTGGAAATGTGTGTGAACGCAAATAGTTTGACAGTGCCGTCCAGCAAGTTGTCCAGGTTGGTCAAATCCAGCAATCCGTCGTCGCCGGTGACCGGGACATAGGCGAGCTTGGCGCCGGTGCGGGAGGCCAGCAGTTGCCAGGGGACGATGTTGCTGTGATGCTCCATTTCCGTGAGCAAAATTGTGTCGCCGGCCTTGATGTTTTTTGCGCCCCAGGAATTGGCGACGAGGTTGATGCCCTCGGTCGTTCCACGGGTGAAAATAATTTCGGCCGATTCGCGGGCATTGAGGAAGCGGGCGACGCGGTCGCGCGCGGCTTCGAAACCGACGGTGGCGCGGCGGCTTAATTCGTGGATGCCGCGATGGACGTTGCTATTGTCCTGCAAATAATAACGATTCAGGGTTTCGAGAACCGGGCGCGGCTTTTGCGAGGTGGCGGCGTTGTCAAGATAAACGAGCGGGAAGCCGTTGACGGTTTGCCCGAGGATCGGAAATTCACTTCGAATCGCCGCCCAATCTGGAGTTTTGCGGGTCACATCAATCCAAGTTCGAGTTTGGCGGTTTCGGAGAGCATGTCGCGGTTCCAAGGCGGGTCCCAAACCAGGAACACCGCCGCTTCCTTGACGCCGGGAATGGCGGAAACTTTGGATTCGACATCCTGTTGAAGCACCGGGCCCATGCCGCAACCGGGAGCCGTCAAAGTCATTTTGATTTCAACGCGCTGGCCGCCGGCGGGCAATGGCTGTATCTGCAAATCATAAACCAAACCGAGATCAACGATGTTGACCGGAATTTCGGGGTCGTAACAGGTGCGAAGTTTTTCCATGACTTGCTCCTCGGAAACTGCGGCGGTTTCCGGTGCGGCGGCGGTTTCCGCGGACGTTGAGGCTGGCGGGGCTTGGCCCAGGGCATCGGCGTCGCGGGCGTCAATCCGGGCCATGTTGCCATGAATGATCACGGTAAAGCTGCCGCCGAGAGCCTGCGTGATTATGACGGGTTCGCCGGCTTGAAGCGTGATTTTCGTGCCGGCGGGAATGAGGACCGCTTCGCAGTCGCGTTTTAAAACAATCTCTTCGCTCATGTCTTTTCCTCGGTCGAAACGCTGGGTTCGCCGTTAAGCGCGGCGAGCATGGCGTGCCATGGCAATATGGCGCATTTAACGCGCATTGGAAAGTGATGGACGCCGGCGAAGGCGCATAATTTGCCCATTGATTCTTCGTCCGCCGCGCCCGTTGTGACCATCGCGTGGTATCGGGCGAAATATTTTCGGGCGTCCTCGGCCGATTTCCCCTTAAGCTCGCCGGTCATCATCGACGCGGACGCTTTGGAGATGCAGCAGCCGGACCCCTGGAATGTTATGTCCTGAATCACGCCGTCTTCGAGTTTGAGGAAAACGGTGAAATTATCGCCGCACAACGGATTTTTTCCTTCGGCGTGACTGCTGGCATCGCTCATTGCCTGAAAATGACGCGGCTTGCGGCAGTGATCGAGAATCACTTCCTGATAAAGCTGGCTAAGTTCGTCACCCACGATCAAACCTTTCCTCAAGGAGCTTGTCCAATCGCTCGCGAACCGGCTCGATGGTGATGCGGTTCACAACGTCGTTCGCGAAAGCGCGGATGAGCATGCGCCGCGCGTCATCCGATCCGATGCCGCGCGAACGAAGGTAAAAAAGGGCCTCGTCATTCAATTGGCCGACGGTCGCGCCGTGAGTGCATTTGACATCGTCGGCAAAAATCTCCAACTGCGGCTTGGTATCGATGACAGCATTTTCGGAAAGAACGAGATTGCGATTGGTTTGCTTGGCGTTGGTTTTTTGGGCGTCCTTCCGCACGAAAATTTTGCCGTTGAACACGCCATGCGAACGGTCCGAGAGGATGCCGTGATAAAACTCGTGGCTCTCGCAATGCGGCTTGGCGTGATCGACGACGGTGTGGTGGTCAATCAATTGTTCGTCACGACCGAGATAGAGGCCGTTGAGGACCGCCTCCGCGCCGCCGGCGTTTAAAAGCGCCTGAATCTGATTGCGCGCGAACCGTCCTCCGCTGGCAATTGAATGGGAAAGCCAGCGACTGTCCTTTTCCTGCACCGCCTGCACCGCGGCAATGTGGAACGCCTGCTGATTTTCATTCTGCAGCCTGCAATGTTCGACGCGGGCTTCGGGGCCAAGCGTCAGTTCCGTAACGGCGTTGGTCATGTGGGCCGCCCCGGTGAGGCTGGCGTAAGTTTCCACGATTTTCACCGACGCGCCTCGTTCCGCCAAAATCAAATTCCTCACCTGCGCCGCCGCCCCTGGCTTTTCGGAAGCCGCGACGAAGAGCAATTGGACGGGTTGTTCCAATGCTGCCCCCGCAGCCACCGAAACAAAAGCGCCATCCTGGAAAAATGCCGTGTTAAGGGCGGTGAAAAAATTTCCCACACAACTGGCGTGGCGTCCGAGATGTTTTTGCAGGAGGGCGCCATCGCCGTTGAGGCGGTTGCGCAAACTATCCACTTCGAGTCCCGGCGCTTTCGGCAACGAGGATAAATCCGAGCGAAACCAGCCATCGACAAAAACCAGGCGGGCGCCGTCGGCGTCCAATTGAAACGGTTCGATATCGCTCGCAGAAACGTGCCGGCCGTTTTGGGCGGCTGGATGCAATGGAAGTTCCAACAGCGGGGCCACATTGGTAAACCGCCATTCCTCCTGGCGCGTATTGGGAAAACCGGCTTGGTCCATGTGCGCGCGCGCCGCATCGCGAATCGACTTCAACCACGGAGGATTGGCGCCTGTGCCGGCGGAGTTCAAATCCTCCACGAAATTCTGAAGTGCGTCACTCATGGTTTTCCATTTGCGCTGCCGTCGAGAATCCAATCATAGCCGCGCTCCTCCAACTCGAACGCCAGTTCCTTGCCGCCTGATTTTACGATCTGCCCCTTTGCAAGAACGTGGACAAAATCGGGAACGATATAATTGAGCAGGCGCTGATAATGGGTGATGACCAACGTGGCGTTGTCCGGCCGCCGCAGTTTATTCACTCCGCCAGCGACCACTTTCAAGGCGTCGATGTCCAAACCGGAATCTGTTTCATCGAGGATGGCCAGTCGGGGATCGAGCACGGCCATTTGAAAAATCTCGTTGCGTTTCTTTTCGCCGCCGGAAAATCCCTCGTTGACCGAACGATTGAGCAGGGAGGCGTCAAGTTCGAGCAATTTTGCCTTTTGTTTGACAAGCTTGAGGAACTCGAAGCTGTCCAATTCCTCCTCGTTGCGCGACTTGCGGCACTCATTGAACGCGGCCTTCAAGAAAACGGTGCTATTGACGCCGGGAATTTCCACCGGGTATTGGAACGCAAGGAAAACGCCCGCGCGCGCGCGCTCCTCCGGCTTCATCTCCAGCAAATCGGCGCCGTTAAACGTCACACTGCCGCCGGTGACGTTGTAATCACCGCGCCCGGCGAGAACACCGGCCAGCGTGCTTTTGCCGCTGCCGTTCGGCCCCATAATGGCATGGACCTCGCCCGCTTTGACGGAGAGGCCAAGCCCCTTGAGGATTTCCTTGCCGTCCACTCCGGCGGATAAATTGCGAATATCAAGCATGGATGTAGTCACTGTGTTATTTCCACTCACGGGAATTTTGTTTGAAGGAATCAGCCAACGCTGCCTTCGAGGCTTACCCCGAGAAGCTTTTGCGCTTCGACGGCGAACTCCATCGGCAACTGCTTGAATACTTCCTTGCAGTATCCGTTGACGATCATGTTCACCGCGTCCTGCGTCGAGATGCCCCGCTGGTTGCAATAAAAAATCTGGTCCTCGCCGATTTTCGAGGTGGAAGCCTCGTGCTCGACCGTCGCCGTGCTGTTGCGCACTTCGACGTAAGGAAACGTGTGCGCGCCGCATTTGTCGCCGAGCAACAATGAATCGCACTGCGAATAATTCCGCGCGTTGGCGGCGCTCTTGAGAATCTTCACCTGGCCGCGATAGCTGTTTTGCCCGCGCCCGGCGGAAATGCCTTTGGAGACAATCGTGCTCTTCGTGTTTTTGCCGATGTGAACCATCTTGGTGCCGGTATCTGCCTGCTGGCGGTGATTCGTCAGCGCGACGGAGTAAAATTCGCCGACCGAATTGTCGCCCATCAACAATACGCTCGGATATTTCCAGGTGATCGCCGAACCCGTCTCGACTTGCGTCCAGGAAATTTTTGAATTATGCCCGGCGCACTTGCCGCGTTTGGTCACAAAATTATAAATGCCGCCCTTGCCCTCGGCGTCGCCGGGGTACCAATTCTGCACCGTTGAATATTTAATCTCCGCGTTTTCCAGCGCGACCAATTCCACCACCGCCGCGTGCAATTGATTTTCATCGCGCATCGGCGCGGTGCAACCTTCCAGGTAGCTGACGTAGCTGCCTTCGTCCGCGATAATCAACGTCCGCTCGAACTGTCCCGCGCCAGCGGTGTTGATGCGGAAGTAGGTCGATAGCTCCATCGGGCACCGCGCGCCCTTTGGGATGTAACAAAACGAGCCATCGCTAAATACCGCCGAGTTCAACGCGGCAAAAAAATTGTCATTCGTCGGAACGACGCTTCCCAAATATTTTGCGACCAGTTCGGGATGATTCCGCACCGCCTCGCTGAATGAGCAAAAGATAATTCCCTGCTTGCCCAATTCCTCCTTGAAAGTCGTCGCGACGGAGACACTGTCAAGCACGGCATCGACCGCCACGCCGGAGAACCGTTTTTGTTCGTCCAGGGAAATGCCCAGTTTTTCAAACATCGCGCGCGTTTCCGGGTCCACTTCGTCCATGCTGCCCAGTTTTTTCTTCTGCTTGGGCGCGGCATAATAAATATACGACTGATAATCGATCGGCGCGTAATGAGCATTGGCCCAGTGCGGTTCCGTCATGGTTTTCCATTGGCGGAACGCTTTGAGGCGCCACTCGAGCATAAAGGCCGGTTCCCCTTTTTTCTCCGAAATCCGGCGCACCACATCCTCGTTTAAGCCGGGCAAAAAAGCCTCCGTTTCGATGTCGCTGGCAAACCCGTACTTATACTCGGTTTTTACAAAATTCTCGATTGTTTCAGTTGCGGAATCCATATAGGACAAATCCAGTCCGCTTAAAGCATAGGCCAGTGGCCGGAGATGTCAACGCTTCCGCTTGAGCCGAGTCGGACGCTCTATTTTCAATATTTGAGCACCTTGTCAAAAAAGGCCCTGGTTTGATCGGCGGACGGAGCATCGAACACCTGTTTGGCAGGCCCGGCTTCCACGATTCGGCCGCCCGCGAGAAAAGCGACCTGATCCGCCACGCGTCGCGCGAATCCCATTTCGTGAGTGACAAGTATAAAATCCAGCCCCTCCTCGCGCAATTCATGGATAGCGTCCAGCACTTCCGCGGACATCTCCGGGTCGAGGGCGGAGGTTGGCTCGTCGAACAGCAACAACTTTGGTTTGCTCGAAATCGCGCGGGCGATGGCAATCCGTTGCCGCTGGCCGCCAGAAAGTTCAGCGGGCCGTTTGCCGGCATGGTCCGCTAAGCGGAATCGTTCGAGCAACTGGCGCGCGATGCCTTCCGCCTCGCCGTGCGCGCGGTCATGGACCTTTTCCAGCGGAAGCGTGATGTTTTGCAACGCGGTCAAATGTGGAAAGAGGTTAAAAGATTGAAAGACCGTTCCGACGGTGCGGCGATGGCGCAACAACGCCTCTTCCTGGAAAATGACAGGCTCGCCATTGATTTCCAGACCCCCGGAATCCGGATGCTCCAGCCCCCCGATAATGCGTAACAAAGTCGATTTGCCGCCGCCTGAAGGCCCCACCAGCGCCAGCGTATGGACTTTTTCCAACGACAGCGCAACGGAATCCAGGACAAGATGCCCATCGAAACGCTTGACGATCTGGTTCAACGCGAGTTTCACGTTTCAAATTTGTGGCGTTGCTCCAAATGCCGCGTCCAAATGGAAATCGGCAGCGTCAAAATGAGATACCCGGCCGCCAGCGGCAGATAGCTTTCCAGCGTGCTGTAAGTTCGGGCGTTGACCATTTCGGCGTTGAGCGTGAATTCGCTGATACCGATGATTGACAGCAACGACGAATCTTTCACCAGCGATACGAATTGCCCCGCCAGCGGCGGCAACGTTTGGCGGACGGCCTGCGGAAAAATCACGTAGCGATAAGTCTGTGAGCGCGTCAGGCCAATTGCTTTGGCCGATTCCAATTGCGATCGGCCCACGCTCTCAATTCCCGCGCGGATGATTTCCGAGATGTAAGCGCCGCTGAAAAACGCCAGCGTCAACACGCCGACCAGATAACGGTTGCCCACGTGAAATGCGGGCGCCACGACGTAAAAGAAAATCAGGATTTGCGCAAGCAGGGGCGTTCCACGCACGACCTCGACGTAAATTTTGCTCAGATAGCGCAACGGCAGAAAATTGCTTCGTTGCGCCAGCGCGGAACAGCAACCCGCCAGCGTGCTCAACACGAGCGAGGCGGCGGAAATCCAGATTGTCGTAAGCCAGCCCTCCACGAACATGAGCCGGTACGGGTAGATCGAATCCCAGCGCAGGTGATAGTTCAGGTTCCAAAACGAAAAACAGAACACCAACGAAACGGCCAGAAGCGCGATGCAGAAGCTGAGCGTTCGTATCGGCCACGAGGGCGAAGGCGCTCCCGGTTCATTGGATGCGGTGAAATAGCGTGACCAACCCACGTTCAAAAGTAGAACGGATAGCCCAGCTTTCTGAAAGCCTCTTTTTGCTCCTTCAAATAGCGGTCTCCCAAACGGTCAAATCCGCCGCCGGCCCGGTACTCCTTTAAAAATCCGTTAACGTCATGAAGCAAATTTGTGTCGTCGAGCCGCAGCCCGATCGCCCACGATTCCTGTTGGAACGGCTTCAAAATGGGCCGCGTGGTGTCCTGGTTGCGGCGCCAATTCTCGTAAGTGGAAATCTGGTCGTAAATAAAAGCGTCCGCCTTACGCTGTACCACTTCCAAAACGCACGCGTCCTCCTTATCGAGGACGAGCACCCGCGCGTTTTTGATTTTGTCCGTCGCATAAACATTCCCCGTTGTCCCTTTTTTGACGACCACTGTGCGGCCAGCCTGATCCGCATCGGCAATTGAGTGTATCGGCGAATCCTTCGCGACCAAAAGGCAAAGCCCGGTGGACAAATAGGGATCGGAAAAAGCAATCGACTTCGCGCGTTCCGGCGTCGCCGTCATGGAGGAAATAATCAAGTCGATCTTATGCGTTTGAAGCGAGGGAATCAGACCGTCAAACGGAATATTCTCGATTTCCACTTCGCGCCCGAGCTGTTTCCCAAGGTCGCGCGCCAAATCCACGCTGACGCCTGCCGGCTGTCCCCGTTCATCCGTCATTTCAAACGGCGGATACTCCAGCTCCATTCCCACCACCAAATGGTTGGAGGTTTTCGGCCCGCACCCTGTCAACCATCCGATCAGTATGCACCCCGCAAAAGCGGCAATTTTTAGTCTCATTTAGTTCCGCGGCGAACCCAAACGCTCGCTTCCGCGATGCCCAGTTGGAATTTGCGCGCATGTTCCCGGATAAGAAAAGAGATGTTCCGCCGTTGGGAAAGCTTGAAATGCGGGGAAAGAATGGTTTTCAAAGTGTCGAACGTCCGCACCGGCCGCCCGCCCCGGGTAAAGCCTCCGAGCCAATTTGCCCGTGGTGTGTATTCCGCCAGCCACGTGTAAGGCGAGGTGATAATCAATTGCCCGCCTCGGTTCAGCAATTCCGGCAGTTGTTCGAGGAGACGGCGCGGAGCAGGCAGGCGGTCGATCAAGTTTGCCATCATCACCACATCGAACGTGCCCAAATCCTCCCGCGGCCGCATCGCATCCCCAACTTCAAAAGTGGCGCGTTTGCGATCAATCCCTCGGGGAATAACGACGCGCTTCGGTTTGGTCACCTCACCCTCGATATAAAGATTGAAGCGATCCTCCCCGCGTTCGCGCAAGCGTTGTGCGATCTCAATAAATTGTCGTGAGGCATCGATGCCAATGACTTCCTTGCAATGCCTCGCAAGTTCGAACGAACCGCCTCCCACAGCGCACCCCAAATCCAGCGCTCGCGCCCGTTCCGGCAAACGCTCCGCATCGAGACATTCCGCCACGCAACCCGCTGGAAACGTCAGCGGCCACGGTTTGGGATCGCCGTAATGAAGCCAAAGATATTCAGACGCCGCCCGCTCACTGTCATAATAATTGCGCGGCATCGGCTCCCTTTTCGCCGTCACGATGCGAGCAACCCGCGCAAGTAGGATGACGGCTGATAATTTTCGATGACCACCTCGTTTTGCCCGTCCCGGAACATCCGCGCCTGCCTCACGTGGATTTCCGGCGTTTTGGTGGGAGAAAACAGAATGTCATCGTGCGTCGCGTTTTTCGCGTTCGCAAATTTGTCGGGAGTCAAATGCCCGCCCAGGTGATCGCTGCGCCCGGTCGCGACATGCAGCGTGCCGAGGATTTTTTCATCCTGAATATCGCGCCCCGAAGCCGGCAATACCTGCGTGCCAAAACCCAATTCCCCAAGTTCGCCAGTGACAGGGTCGGATTGCATTTTCCGGTTATGCTCATCGATGACGCTCTGCTTGCCCTTGAGCAACGTCGCTTTCTGCACGCGTCCGCCGGAAACCGCCATCAAGCCAATCGTCCCGTCCTCGTAGCGCAACGGAAACGCCCCTTCCGCGCCGGTTGGGACAAAATAGACTTCGCCCGCCGGCAGATTGGCGACGTCGGGCTTTCCATCGCGGCAAAGCCCATGGCTTTTCTGAGCCTCCTGGCGGCCGCACTGCAAAGTCAGCCGATGTTTCTGCCCGAACACCTCAAAATCGATCTCAAAGTAATCCGCCTTCGTCAATCCGAGCCTCAATTTCTCCGCCTGCCGGCTCACTTCGTTATAATCGACAGAAAGTCCCGTCCGCAAAATGATGTCGTTCAACCCGTGCAAAGTCGCCCCCCGGAAGCCGTATTTTTTGGCGAACGCCGTCAACGGAGCGGTGGCGGAATAGGTCGAGACGCAAAGAATGATGTCATAGTTGGGGTAAATGTCCCTTTCCAGGTCCAATTCCCGGCCTGACGGGTCATACGCCTTCGCGGGCAAATCCAGATTGCTCCCGCCGGTCACGAGATAGGCGAATATCTCCCCTCCCGTCAGGTTCAATTCAGCCAGCCCTCCGTTTTTCAGCCCCTGATAAAACACGTCGTAAGCGTGTCGCTGGATGCTCAGGCTTTTGTCCTTGAGAAACGCAAAATCTGTGATTCCGCGTGGATCTGGCAAATCAATGAGTATTGCGACGCGCTCCCCAGGCTTTGGAGCAAAAACAGTTTTCAACAGGCGCGTCAAGCTAAACGGTGGAAACGAATTCTTGTCCATTTCGCCACTTTACAACAGGTCCAAAAAATTGAAAGGGGCTCCTTCCGCCGCATGGGAGGATTACCCCTTAAGCAGAGCTAGGGATTTCCCTCAATTTTGAGATGGCACCTGTCCTGCTTTGAGACAGCCGTGAGATGAATCGCGACGAGCGCTGAGGCGAGCTTTTGCCTCGGTTTGACAGACGTATAATTTAGTTGAACACCCGAATTTACAGGTTTTTGTTGGTAATAGTTTTGTTGCTCGCCGCTTGCACTGGGATGGAAGCGCAACCGACAATTCTCAGCCAGCCCTTGAGTATCCTGAACCTGCTTTTGGGCGGCAACGCCACCTTCCAGGTTGTCGCCAGTTCGCCCATAACGACCCATTTGCATTACCAATGGTACAGGAACGGCGTCCGCATTCAGGGCGCCACCAACAGTACCTATAGCGTTGCAAATACGCAGGCCACCGATTGCGGCGCTTATAGCGTCCGCGTTAACGATCAAGTTGCCGTGGTCGAAAGCGCAACGGCGGAGTTGACCGCGAGTATTCTGACCATTGTGGATGATCTGTTAAGCTCTGTGTGGAACCTGCTTGACCCTACTAGTGGGGACGGCAAAGGCAGCAACGTCGGAGATACCAACCAAACTGGCGAACCGTATATCGTTCCGGGCGATCCTGGCGGCAGCACTGTCTGGTATTCATGGACTCCAACCAAGGGCCTACTGGGTCTGCTGTCTCCAAACACCGGCGTGGCGACCTTTACAAGCCTGGGCAGCGACTTCGATACAATTCTCGGCGTGTACACCGGTTCGGTGCCTAACAAACTTGTGGCCGTGCCTTCGGCGATAAACGATGATGATACCGCGGGATATCTTTGCAGCAGGATTAGTTTCAATTACACAATTGGAACAACCTATTTAATTGCTGTGGATGGATATTTCGGCGCCCAGGGGAACGTCGTCTTGAATTGGAACCTGGACCCCGGCGATTCTCTGCCTTCCACTGTTGCCACACCCCCGCCGATCGCGACTACTGGCACGACCTCCATTCAACTCTCAAGTCCCTGGCCGGGGCAGAAATGCGACTGGCTTTATAACGGCGTCGTTGTCGCGACGAAGGCGAGCACCTTCACCGTAACGAATGTCGCTGATGCCACGGTGGGCGCCTACGTTGCCCGGTTCACCACGAGTGGTGGCGAAGTGGCGTACGCGCGGCCGATACAGGTGCAGGTGAATACCCTGCAAGACGGCACAACGGCGACCAATTCAATTGCCTGGAATAAATTCCGCGAGTCGGCCACCGCCCCGTATATCACGAGGGCGCAATCCAAGTTGAAGATGGATGGAGGCGGCGACTCTCGTGGATACAGTGTTTGCCAGGTGTTCAGCACAGCCGGCAATTCAGACGAGCCTGGCGAACCTATTGTTTGCAACCAGGACGCGGGCAGCCCGGGCTGGTACTCTTATGTCGCGCCGGCGACGGGATCGCTTGTCATCAACACTGCGGGAAGCGGCTTTAATACAGTCCTCGGAGTTTACGTCGGACCGGGCAACAGTTTCAGCACGTTGACGAACATAGGCGGCGGTTACACGACTAACCGCACTTTGAACGGCCAGCCGGTTGTTTACATTCCCAATGTTCCCGCTGGCCAGACCAATTATATTGTCGTCGAAGGCGAGAATGGTGTCGGCGGCACGGTGCATTTGAACATTAACCTGGGCGCGCCGGTTTCGATTGACATCCCTCCGGCAAACCAATTCGCCGGCCCCGGAACCAATGTCACACTGGCCGTCAGCGCAAGCGGCGCAACGCCGTTGAGCTACTTTTGGCAGTTTAATGGCACGAACATTCCCGGAGCCACCAATGGCACTTTGACCGTCAACATGCAAGCCGCCGCCGTCGGCGCCTATACTGTCGTCGTGAGCAATCTTGTATCAGTCACATCCGCCCAGTCCATGTTGTCGCTCGTGCTCCCGCCCGCCATTGTCAATCAACCCACGAACCAGGCTGTTCCCGTTGCCTCCAGCGCCACATTCAGTTGTGCCGCGACAGGTGGAAATCCTCTTGCATACCAATGGCAATTCGGCGGCACGAACTGTCCTTTGGAGACAAATAGCTCGATCACTTTGTCAAATGTGCAAATTTCCAATGCCGGCGCCTATGCCTGCCTCGTTACAAACATGGTGGGGGTGGTGACAAGTTCGGTTGCGACATTGATGGTCCAGACAGCGCCCGCCATTAATACTCAGCCCCTCACTCACACAGTTTCCTGCGGCGGCACCGCAAGTTTGACAGTTGCCGCCTCGGGTTCGCCTGCGCCTGCGTATCAATGGTATTTCAACGGCGTATTCGTCGGCGAAACCAACAGCGTTCTTTCCATCCCGGATTTCCAATCGGCCAACCAGGGAACTTACAGTGTTGTCGTCAGCAACATTCTGGGAGTGGCGGCAAGCACTCCGGCTGTTTTGTTATTGGATGGTCCGTGCCGGATCAATTCCTTTGGGTTGGCTAACGGCGCCTTTCAATTGGAATTCGTCGGCGCGATGGGCAGCGGCTGTATCATTGAGGCGTCCAGCGATTTAATCAACTGGACTCCTTTGATGACAAACAACGCGACCAACGGCCTCCTGGATTTCTGCGATACCAATATTAGCCTTAATGGCCGTTTCTATCGCGCTCTGACGAATTGATCAGGCGCCAAACTTGTCAAACATCCTGGCGTTGGCCTGCATGAGGCGCATCAGGAATTTTGACTCAAATATTCCCAGCGAGCCAAGATTCGCCCCCGTTTCTGTAAAGCGATCCAGCTTGTCCCATCCACTCAATTCGGACACGAGCAAAACCGGTTGTGGATGCCACGAATGCCCTTTCGCCGGGCACGGCGTCGAATGATCACCGGTAATCGCCAAAACGTCCGGCCGTTTCTCGAGCAAAATGGGCAACGCCGCGTCCAGTTCCTCGATGGCCTTTTTCTTCGCCTCGCAATTGCCATCTTCGCCGTGCATGTCCGTGTACTTGTAGTGAATGAAAAAGTAATCGAAGTTGGCGTGCTCGGCGGCGTACCGCTTGAATTGTTCGGCGATGGTTTGCGGTCCCTCGATTTTCTTCATTCCCACCAATTGCGCTAGTCCCTTGTACATTGGATAAACGGCCAGGCACGCCGCTCGCAGGCCGTAACGCTCCTCAAACGTCGGAATGGCCGGCTGATGCGAAATGCCCCGCAACAGAAGTCCGTTTGCGGGATGTTGTTTCGCGAGCACCGGCAGCGCCTGTTTGTAGAATTGCCCCACCAGTTCAGCCGCTTTCTGTTGTTTGACCGATTTTGCGTCTTCCGCCTTCACCTCCGGCACGGGTAGTCCTTCGCGATTTGGGTCCGCGTCCGTCAATGGTCCTTCAAGCCCCTTGCCGCGAAATACCACGACAAACCGGTGGCCTTTGCCCGGTTTGACAAACACCTCGGCGTCGCCGATTTTTTTGATTTTCCGCGAAAGCATCCGGCACAACTCCTCTGTAACTTTGGTTTCAATGCGGCCGGCGCGCCGATCAGTGACGATCCCCTTGGAATCGATGGTGCAGAAATTGGCGCGGGCCGCGATATCGCCCGCCTTAAGTTCAACGCCCAGCCCGAGAGCCTCAATCACGCCGCGCCCTACCTGAAATTCCAGGGGATCATAACCAAAGAGACCCAGGTGACCCGGGCCGCTGCCGGGCGTAATTCCGGGCGCGACGGGAATCATGCGACCCTGTGCGCCGTTTTTGGCCAGGGCGTCCAGATTCGGCGTCCGGGCCGCTTCCAATGGCGTCAAATAACCTTGTGCGCGAGTTGCGAGGTCACCCAGGCCATCGAGGACAACCAACACGAGTTTGGCGTCCGTTTTAATCGTCAATTTTGAATAGACTTCATCAAGATTCATCATAAAGAGGGCCGTATGCCCGCGCGAATCATGCATCGTGTAATCGAAAATTAAAAATTAAAATTATGGGTCAAGCTTGCGAAACCATTTCACCGCGAACCTTGCTGCCGCGCACTCTACTTTCGGTTTCGAGTTTGCTCTGGAGACGCAGCTTGTGGTATGGTTTCGACGATGAGCGCGAATGAAGTTTTGGAGCAAGTGAAGGCATTGCCGCCGCGGGAGCGTCGGAAATTCTTTGAATGCGTCCACAAACTGGAAACGGCGATCGAAGGGGAACTGGCGTCGCCTAGCCGGGGCGAACTTGCCCGCGAATTGATGGGAGCGGGCAGGCGGTGGCTAAAACCGGGAGCCGACCCTATCGGCGATTTGATTCAAGAGCGCGAGCAGGACGACAAACTCGACCAGGCCGACGAACGGCCATGACTCACCTGCTGGATACGTCGGCGCTGTTGGCCCACTACCTGGCGGAGCCAGGAGCGACTCGCGTTCAGGCTCTTTTTTAGGATACTGCGGTCGTGGCGGGAACTTCTATCCTGGCGTTGTTCGAGTTTGATCTGCGTTTGCACCAGCTTGGGGTTGACGCGGTGACGCGCGACATAGAACTGAAGCGCTATCGGGCGTTGTTGAGTGAAATCGTGAACGTGGATGAAGTAATCCGAAGCGAGGGGGTGCGATCGAGAATCAACGCAACGGCTCGTGCTTCAGCAATAGACACATTGATCGCGGCGACAGCATCCGTACGCAGTGCAACGCTGGTTCACCGCGACCCGCACGGCAATTCCGGCGCCCATTCTGAAAGAAGAAATACTGCCTCCGAAATAATTGATTCGATACCAAATTTATTTCGGGACTTAACCGGGATCGGCTTGATGTCGGGAGCCGGATCGTTAGCATGAGGGCCGAATGAGCCAGCCAAACCGCATTTCTTTCGCGTTCCTGTTTCTGATGCTGGTTCTGACGGGCTGGCTGCGGATGGGCGCACTGCTGCTCTCGGTCTCGTTCTCTTATTTTCTCATCGCCAGATTGAACTTTATGAAGCCCCACGCAAAATGGCTGGCGGTGGCCATCTTTCTGGCCTTGCTGGCCGCCCTGGCCTATGCGCTCACCTATTTCATCCATGCGACGGTGACCGCGCTGCCCAAGATCGCGGATCGCGCCGTGCCCGCGATCATCAAATGGGCCACTGACCACGAAATTGAGCTTCCGTTCACGGATATGGAAAGCTTGAAGGACCAGGCCTTCGAGTTCGCGCGCAGCCAGGCGAGTCATCTCGGGAACTTCGCGGATTTTGCGCGCGGGGCGACGACGCAATTTGTGTATTTGGTGATTGGGTGCCTGGTTGCGATTGGACTGTTTCTGAATCCGCGATTGGAACTGGACCGTCCGGCGGGCATGTCCCGAAATAATTTGTATTCCCTCTGTTGTGAAGAGATCAGCCGGCGCTTCGCCACTTTCTACCGGAGTTTTGCGATGGTGATGAGCGCGCAGATAACCATCGCCGGCATCAATACTGTATTGACCGGGATTTTCGTGGCCGCCATGGGGCTTCCGCACTTGGTGGTGGCGGTTGGGCTGACGTTTCTTTGCGGATTCATTCCGGTGGTGGGGAATCTTTTGAGCAATACCGTGGTTGTGGCGCTCGGGTTTATGGTTTCACCGGCGAAGGGATTGTGGGCGCTGCTGTTTTTGGTTCTCGTTCATAAGCTGGAATATTTTCTCAACAGCAAGATCATCGGGGCGAAAATTCATACCGCCATCTGGTTGACGTTGCTGGCGTTGGTCTTGGGCGAAAGGTTGATGGGGATTACCGGGATGGTGCTCGCGCCGGTAGTTTTGCACTATATCCGGATCGAAGCCTCAAATATCCCGATAAAACCCGAAAGATAGCCGGATGGAATTGGGGCGGAATTATCAACTGGTTCGATTGGCGAATGGGGCGTTTAGCGTCCGTTCGCTGGCTGAAAACGAGACGTTTCATCCGGTCATCGGCCCTGTGGCTGAGGCTGAGGCGCTTTACGTGAACCAACTGAAATTGCGGCGGCGGTTGGAGTCGCATTTGGGGCCATTCGTGATATGGGATGTCGGATTGGGTGCGGCGGCCAATGTATTGACGGTGCTCCGGGCGACGGCGGATTTGAAGCGTGAACTCCGCGTCGTCAGCTTTGACCGGACGATTGAGCCGCTGCGATTTGCCCTGAGTCACGCGGCGGAGCTTGGGTATTTTACGGGGTATGAAGGGGCCGTCGAGGAATTGTTGGCGAAGGGCCGTGCGTTGAATGGAGCTTGGGAATTGCGGCTTGGGGACTTCCCGGAATTGTTGCGGAAAGGGATCGGAATGCCGCCGGCGCCGCACGCGATTTTGTTTGATGCTTTTTCGCCGGCGAGGAACCCGGGGATGTGGACTTATCCGTTGTTTTTCGATTTATTCCGATGCCTGGACGCCAACCGGCCCTGCGCAATGCCGACCTACTCGCGCAGCACGATGTTGCGGGTGACGCTGTTGCTGGCGGGGTTTTTTGTCGGGGTGGGACATGCCACCGGGGAAAAGGAGGAAACAACCATTGCGGCCAACACGTTGGAGTTGTTGGACGAACCGCTGCCGCGCGAATGGCTCAAGCGGGTGCGAAAATCGAGAAGCGCCGAGCCGTTGCGAGAGGCCGTTTACCTCCAGGCTCCGCTTTCGGCGGAGACTTGGGAGAGATTACTGCAACATCCGCAATTCCTATAATTGCGGAGCGGCGGCGGCGATGGGGCCGGGCAGTCCGCGCTCCACCACGCCTTTGGAAATGGCGTAACGAGTCAGGCCGGCGACGTCATGAATATTCAGTTTGTTCATAACTTGCTGGCGGTGTTTTTCAACGGTCTTGATGCTGATGCCCAGTTCGGACGCGATCTGTTTGTTGGGGAGACCTTCGGCGATCAATTGCAAGACTTCGGATTCCCGGGAGGTTAGTTCAATATTCTTTTTGAGGGGCTGGCCATCGGCAAAGGCCTGGCGGCAACGGTCTCGCAGGCGCTTGGCGATGGAGGGACTGAAAAAGGCATTGCCTTTTTGCACCTCGCGGATTGCGAGCAACAAATTGTCCGCGGCGGTTTGCTTTATCAAATACCCCGAAGCGCCCGCGCCGGTAAGCTGCTGCACGTAATCGTCGTCGCTGTAGGAACTGAGCACAAGGACCTTGGTGGTTGGAACACTTTCCAGGACCTGGCGGGTGCCTTCGAGACCGTTTAACAGCGGCATCACGACATCCATGACAACGATGTCCGGAATGGTTTTAACGGCCATTTGGACGGCTTGGCGGCCATTTTCCGCTTCGCCGACAACTTCGATATCCTCTTCCTGGTTGAGCAGGGCGCGGAGACCCTGCCTGACAACAGTGTGATCATCGACGAGGAGGACAGAAATCTTTTTCATGCACTATTATTGCAGGTTTCTTACACCAACCCACAATCAGGTATAATCCCCATTGGAATGTACGGGAAAGGCGAACGCGGTCGTGAACGAATTGCCGTATGCACGAGTCAATTATAACGAACCATGCAAAACGCAACGATGGTTAATCTGATCCCCGAGACAATGTTGACAAAACGGCTCGGCACGTTTTAGGCTAATTCAAATCGAACAGTTATCAAAAGGAACTAAAATTATGAGTCGCTATGAAACTCCCGATGCTTTAAAACACGACGCGCACACCCTTGCTGAAGACGCCCAAGCGCTTCTTGACGCCACTTCGGACCTGACCGATCAAAAAATCGCCGAGGCCCGGCAGCGCCTCTCTGATGCCTTGGAATCCGGCAAACGAGCCTACAGCCGTTTAACCGAAAAAGCCGTGCAAGGAGCACAGGCGGTCGATGACACGATCCGCGGCAATCCATATCAATCGCTGGCCATCGCCTTTGGAGTAGGGGCGTTATTGGGCTTTTTGGTCAGCCGTCGCGGCGGCGAGTAGAATAACAGGCCGCCATGAACGACTCCCGCATTCCGCTGACGGAAATTCCGGCGGCGTCCCGGCGGTTGGCAAAGCGCGCGGTTGACCTTGGGGTAAACCGGGTGGAATTGCTGCTTGTTGAATTGGAAGAGGAGCGGGAGCGGATTGTGCAAGCAATCATCTTCGCCCTGACTGCGGCGGTATTTGGCCTTCTTGCGGGGATCTCGCTGACTTTGTGCGTCATCATGGTATTTTGGAACGTATCGCCTTTGGCGGCGTTGATTGCCGTGGCCGCGCTGACCGTATTATACGGGGCTGCGGCCCTTTTCATAACCACACGGCTGTCGAAACTCCGGCGCGAGTGGCATGCATTTGCGGCCACCCTTGATCAATTGCGAAAGGATACAGCATGCCTGGCTCAACTAATTCCTTAAAAGCGCTGGAAATTCGCCGGCGCCTGCTGACCTCGGAGGCCGAGATCCACCGGGAGAGAATTGGACATGAATGGCGCGAATTTAAAGCCAGTTTTCAGGCATTGGAAGGCGCAGCCCGCCCGATCCGTTCGTTTTTCTCGATTGCGTCAACGGTAGTCGCGGGGATCTCGTCATTCAAACGGCTCCGAGGGGCGAAAGGTGGAACCCTTTCAAAGATATTAGCCGGCGCGGGCCTGGTTTCCACCCTTTGGATGGCGGTGCGCAGTCGCTCACGCGACGGCGGGCTGCCCTGATCCTGGCGTCCTGAGCAGTTGCTCGGCGCGAAGCCAGTTCTCATTGTCGCGGCCTTCCTGGCAGCCGCTCTCAACATACAGTTGGTACGCCTTGGCGGCGATTTGTTCCTGGGTCAGACCATTACTATTCTGACCGTAGGACTGGCCGTTGGCGGGCTTTCTTGCGGTGGCGGGATTCGTGGAATTTCCAGGGGTTCCGGGATTTGAATTTTTGACTTTCGTCTGTGGTTTGCTCATTTGCATAGCGGCGGCTTTCATAATGGCCTGACTATACATCCTCGAACCGAAGGGGGTATGGGGAGAAAACCCCAATAGTAAGCAGGGAAAAACAATTATTGTATCGGAGGAGCCCCCGCTGGTGGAATGACCTGGATGCCGCTGCCGACAGGGATGAAAACGCCAACGGCCCCGGTCTGTGGCGCTCCAACCATCCGCGTGCCCTCGTTGATCGCCACCGAACTGACAAAAGTGTTCAAAACGACGTCGATGTAATGGTCGATGTACCGGTAGGGCGAAAGAGGCACATACACAATATCGCCCGGAAGCACGGCAACATCGTTGGTTTCCCCAAGTAAAGCGCGAGATAGATTGACGACGGTAACGTGAGGGCGCGAAAGCGAGCCGCGAACGACAACGACGTGGCTGAGGTATGCGTCTTTCAAGGTGCCATAGGCCCCCGCGACGGCGCCGCCGACGGTCATTCCGTTGTGGTAGGCTACCAGGCGTGGCTGAGTGACGGCGCCCATTACGTAAACGTCCCGGGCCTGCGCCGCCGGGATGTAGATGAAATCGTCGGGCTGAAGATAGATATTCTGCGTCATATCGCCATTCAACAAGAGCCGGGCAAAATCGACGGGGAGAAGCTTGCCGTTGCGCAACACAAAGCTGTGGGGAAGGTCCGCCAGTTCCTCGCCGATTCCAGCCGCGTCCTGGTCCTGAAACGAAGTGAGGGCCAAAGTTCCGCCGGCTTCGGAGACGGCTTCGAGCAATGTAGTGGGACCGGCCATAGGATAAATTCCGGGAGCCTGGACGCGTCCGAGTATCCAGATTCGTTTGCTGGCAACTTCGCGCAAGACTATTGAGATTTGGGGCGGATTGCGGAGGTATTTGGAATAAGCCTGTTCGAGGCGGGCCTTGGTTTGCCCGAGGGTCAATCCCCAAACATCGATGCCGGGAAGAAGGTTGTAATAAAGTTTGCCGTCAGGCGCGACCATGGTGGTGGCTTTTGTCGCGGGCTGGCCCATGAGTTGGATTTCGAGGCGGTCACCGGGGCCGAGCGTGAAGAAATTGGTGGGAGGAGTGAGCAGGGAAGGATCAAGCTGGTTGGTGATGACGATGGACTCGGGAACAGGACCGGCGGTTGGGGGCGGAGCGAGCGGGCCGGATTGCGGGACTGTTTTCCGGGGCCATTGCGCTTCATGCGGGCTGACGGGCGGCGGCCAGTCGGCGGGCTTTTGCGGCGGAAAATCGTTGCATCCCGCGCACCAAGCCAGGACTCCCACGAAAGCCATTGCGCGTCTTGCGCTCATTTCATTCCGTAAACGGCTGCACAACCTTGGTATCGACCCATGAGGTAATCATCCCCTGGATGAACGCCGTCGCCGCCAAGTCCGCCAGTTCTTCAACGCGGATAAAGGGGCGGGCGCTCACATAAATGATGTCTTTGGCTTGCAGTTGAAAATCAGTCTGGTCGCCTCGCTCAATGTGCGCCACGTTGACCGCGAAGGCCTGAGGATGATTCAGCGAGCCGCGCACCACCACGACACGGGCAGGGTAGCCGCGCTCAGTAAACCCGCCGCGCTCGGTAATGGCGGAAATGATGGTCCTGCCGGGAGTGTAAGTGACGGGGCCGGGCAGCCGAACTTCGCCGACGACATAGACTTCCTGAAGATTCACGGCAGCGATATAGACGTAGTCGTTCGGTTCGATGGGAATATTTTGCGAGAGATCGCCGCTTTCAAAAAGTTTCTCAAAATTCAGCGGAATTCGTTTTCCATCGCGCGCAATGAAGCTGCGGGAAAAATCCGCCAAATCCACGACGCTGCGGTTGATAAGGCCATTCTCGAATCCCTTGGCGCGGGCGATGGCTTCCAAGACTGTCATAGGACGGTCGAGTGTGTATGCGCCTTTGACGGTGATTTTGCCGAGCATGAAATATTTTTTGCTGTGGAACGCGACGGGCGTGATCATCGTATGCGGCGCGCGGCGATACTTGCCAAGTTCGTCGTCCAAACGCCCGCGCAATTCATCAATGGTCAAGCCGGTCGCCAGGACGTCCTGGGCTTCGAGGTAGCTGATCCGGCCATCGGGGCCGATTGCGATCTCCATCGAAGCCAATTCCGGTTGGCCGAAGAGGCCGAGATCCAGAACATCGCCGGGGCCGAGAGTCAAATGTTTCTGCCATTCGGCGCGTTGGGAGGGATTGACGACGGCGAACGAAAGGTTTGTCTGATCGGCAGCCGCCGGAAGGTTTGTGTCCTGCGCCTGAGCGCCGTGACAGGCGCAAAGGGCGGCGATGGTTCCGCACGCGATCCACCGCGGCAAACGCTTTTTTAGCGGGCGCGCGGTTTCTTTGTTTAATACGGCGCCGACAACATTGCATCGGGCGTCGCGCAAAGTTTCCAATTGGTCGCGGGTTTTTTCGGCATCGGCCACGCCGCTTTCGGAAAGCCAAACAAGATTGGGCAAACTGGAACTGAGAAGGACTGTTTCGGGGGCGTCGGCCGGAGGCAATTCAACGAAGATCACGACATTGTCGAGCTTGCCCCAGTGGGCGAGGGCTTCCTGCCATTGCCTGCGGCGCTCAAGGTTCCAGACCCATCCGGGAAGGGGAATGTGAACCATCGGCTTGGAATCCGGGCTTGCGAAGTGATCGGCGACTTTGCCGGGCGAACTCAGCGCATCGCGCACCACCACCGGTGTCAGAAGGTCCGCCGGGTCTTTCGGTTGGAGCGATTCTTCGAGAAGGTCGCAACCGTTTTCTGTCGGCGGCTTTGGTTCGACGGTGGAAGGGCGCGTGGCAATGGTAAGCACCCTAAAACCGGTCATAGTCGCGGCATCGGCGAGGAGGCGAATCCACGTGGAGCGGCCTTCGCCCTCGGAACACGAGGTGACGCCGCAGATCAAACCGTGATGGACAGAAGGACTCAGCCGGCCTTGCAACCTCGTCCATGTTCGAAACGCCCATTGGGATTGGGCGTCGGTATCCATTGCATCGAGGTCGCCCAAGGTGGTCAGGATCGGCAACTTCGTGACGCGTTTCACGTCATCGGCTGTTTTCAAGCGGCCATCGGCAACTTCAATTAGAACCACGACAAAAAGACTTCCGCAAAAGCCGAATACCATGCCGGCGAGGCAGAGAATCGCAATTTTGACCCTGCGGAAACTCTCGCGAACGGTTTTCATCGAGGCTGGCGCCAAAACGCGGCAGTTGCCGGGCGGATTGGCCAAATATAATTGGGCTTCGCGTTGGCGATTGACCAACTCGACGCGGCCCTGGTCGAGGGAAAGAAGTTTGCTGCGAACGATGTCCAATTCGGGGTTAAAAGGTTGAAATGCGCCAGGATAAGCGGACATCGGCCCACCTTGGGGGGTGGATGTCACGGGAGCGGGCGTCACTCCCTGGGACTTTTCCTGGGCCATTTCTGATTTGAGGGCCTTGATTTCGGCTTCCTTTTGCTGCACGGCGGGATGAAGTTCCGTGTACTGGGACAATAGGTCGGTCAGTTCTCCCATCGCCTTGTTGAGCCTGTCGGCTTGGGCCGCGACGAGTGCGGACGAATACGGCGCGCCGGAGAGATTGGTTCCGAAATCGCGCAATTGCCCGCCGACTTCGGCCAATTTATTTGTGACAGGAGGCGGCAGGGCCATTGAGCGAAATTCATGGTCCAGGGTGGCGATGTCCTGGTCCATCGCGGCGACCTGTTTTCCGAGATAATTTTCGGCCGCGACGCGCGCCTCCTGCGCCTCGAGGTTCGTCATGTATTTGATGGTCTCCGCGAGGTAGCTGTTGAGCAGTTCAACCGCCTTGGTCGGATTGGTGGCGGCCAATGAAACATTGACGATGTCCGACTCGTCGTCCGGTTCCACTTTGACCTGTTTGATGAGGATATCCGCGGGAATCGGCGGGACGGCATTTGAGCCGACCCTTCGCAACAAATCCGGGGCGAGCATCAGACCCCCAAATGTCTCGGGGGACATCGGGGTTTTTGGCGTCAGGAAATCACTGGTCCCGGGTGTTTCGTATCGAAGCAGTTGCGCCGACGCCATAAATTTCGGCCCGACAAAGCGAAGGCCGGCGGCAAGTCCAAGCGCTCCGAAAACGAGGGCGCCCAAGGCCATCCAGCGCCACCGCTGGACCAGAAGATCCAGAACGGCCCAAAACTGAATATTGGCGCCGGGAGGATGACCGTTGGCCTTTATCGTGGATTTGACTGGGTCGTTAGCGGGCACTTAGCGAGTTTCCAATAATCTCATGTCAAAGAGTAGCGGCGAGGCCGCGGGAATGTTTAGTAGGTGAACCCCGTAGTGTAATTTACGCATTCCTACGGGCTGACCACGCGATAAAAGTGAGGCACGGTCAGGTCCGCGCCGGTATCCATCCAGGAAAGATTCGTGCCGGACGCGGTGAGCGAACCGCTGGCGTTGACCCACGCCGATCGGGTTAGATTC
>DATAUD010000103.1:0-5851 GCA_036268455.1 Verrucomicrobiia bacterium | reverse complement strand
CAAGGCACAACCAGCCCGCGCCGCTAATACCACCAGCGGTTCGGACGCCGGAACATAATCGGATCGAGAAGGGACAGCATCAATGCAAGTCGAATTCATGCCAAAAGCTTACACTACCCTGCAAGAAACTGAGATGCGCCCAAATACCTGCTCTTTAATTCACGGGGATTGCTTCGTCGCGGGAATCGTGATTTCATTTCAAGATGATGACATCTCCAACTTCGACTTCTCGGCGGCAGTTTCTGAAAACCTCGGCCCTGGCGGGGGGCGCGCTCGTCGCTCCGGCGATTCTTCGCGGCCAATCCGCCTCGGGCAATGACCAGACCCTCAAGGTCGGCCTCGTCGGTTGCGGCGGACGCGGCACCGGCGCGGCCAGCCAGACGTTGCACGCGGATAATAATGTAGTTTTAACAGCATTGGCCGATGTTTATCCCGACAAGATTCAAGCCACGCTGGAAATTCTGCGCAAGGACATTCCTGACAAAGTCAAAGTCGAAGAGGACCATTGTTTTACCGGGCTGGACGCCTTTCAAAAATTGATCGACAGCGGCGTGGATGTCGTGCTGCTCGCGACTCCGCCAGGATTTCGTCCGCAGCATTTGAGGGCTGCCGTGGCTGCAAATAAACATATTTTTTGCGAGAAACCTGTGGCGACGGATGGTCCCGGCGTCCGCTCTGTTTTTGAAACTGTGGCGATGGCGAAGGAAAAAAAGCTGGCGCTGGTCTCCGGTTTTTGCTGGCGATACAACTATGCAGAACAAGGTTTGTTCGAACGCCTTCTCGACGGTCACATCGGAGTTATCGAAGCCATTTACGCGACATATTATACTGGCGTCGTCCGCCCCATGCCGGCAGCCAGCCAGCGTCCCGGCGGTTCCACGGACCTCGATTGGCAGTTGCGCAATTGGTATAATTTTAACTGGCTTTCAGGCGACGGCTATGTCGAGCAGGCGGTCCATGCCGTCGATTGGATGTGCTGGGCCATGCACGACGTGCCGCCGGCAAAAGCCGTAGCCGTTGGCGGACGCCAAATTCCTTCGGAAGGCGGAAATATTTACGACCACTTCGCTGTCAACTACGAATACGCCAATGGAACCAAGGGATTTCTGGCAAGCCGTCAGCAAGCCGGTTGTTCCAACGACAACTCGGCATATTTTATGGGCACAGATGGAAACGCGCGGGAACTTGGGTTCGCCGGAATGCCGTTCATTCGTTCCAGCAAACCGTGGAAATACGCTGGGCCGCGTCCCAACATGTACGACGTGGAGCACCAGGAAATGTACAAGTCGATTCGCGCGGGAAATCCAATCAACAACGGCGAGCGCATGACGCGCACGACCCTGACCGCGATCATGGGCCGCATGGCGGCTTACACAGGAAAGGAAATCACCTGGGACATGGCGCTGAATTCCCAGGAACGACTGGTTCCACCGAACATTACCTGGGACATGACCTTGCCAGTTGTGCCTGTGGCTCGGCCCGGTGAATCACAATATGTTTGATTTATGGAAACTTCATTGAATCGTCGCGAGTTTTTGAAATTGAGCGGTGGCGCAGTTGCCGCCGTGGCGCTCTCCTCCTCCGCCGAAGAGCCAAAGCGTCAAATCAAAAAAGGGATCATGTGGGGCTCCGTTCCCGGCAAAATTTCCATTGCCGAGAAATTTCATATGATCCAGCAGGCCGGATTCGCCGGCGTGGAAATCGACAGCGGCATGAACCGCGAGGAAGTCCTCAAGGCGCGCGACGCCTCGGGGTTGACCATCGCGAGCGTTGTCGATTCCCAGCATTGGGGGAAAAACCTCGCTGATGGCAATCCTTCGGTTCGCGCTGCCGCGCTGGAGGGACTTAAGGAGTCACTCCAGGATTGCAAGGCTTACGGCGCGACTTCCGTCCTATTTGTGCCAGCCATTGTCAATAAAGAAGTTTCCTATGATCAAGCGTGGACACGCTCCCGTGAGGAAATTGCGAAAGCGACTGGAATGGCAGAAGACCTGGGCGTCAAGATCGCGATTGAAAATGTCTGGAACCATTTTCATCTCAGCCCCCTTGAAGCCGCGCGCTACATCGATGAATTCCACAGCCCGGCGATGGCTTGGCATTTCGACATTGGCAATTGCATCAACAACGGCTGGCCGGAGCAGTGGATTCGCATTTTGGGGGCTCGCATCCACAAATTGCACGTCAAGGAATACAGCCGGGCGAAGCGAGACGCTGAAGGTCTCTGGAAAGGCTTCGAGGTTGAGTATCTCGAAGGTGACAACGATTGGCCCGCCGTGATGAAGGCGCTGGACGACGTCGGCTATCACGGCTGGGGAACGGCCGAACCGGCGTATTGGCCCAAGGGCGTCGATGTTCCGACTCGGCTCAGTCAAGTATCAGAAAAATTGGACAAGATTTTCTCTTTGTAGCGAATTCGCGCCGAATGAGTCAAATCCTGTTATTTCCTGACCCGCGCCCGCTGGTGGACCGGGTGGGAGCGGCATTTTTTCAGCAGGCACCCGTCGGCGCGGGAGTTTATGTAATGCGCGACGAAGCGGGTTCGCCGCTTTACGTCGGCAAGGCGAGAAATCTCCAGCGGCGTTTGTGCAGCTATCGCGTCGCCAACCCGGAACGGATGCCACGCCGACACCTCCGCATGTTGCGCGCGGTCAGAAAAATCGATTTGATCGAGTGCGCGGACGAGACGGCGGCTTTGGACAAGGAAGCCGAATTGTTGCTGGCGTGGAAACCGAAATTCAACCGGGCGGGAGTTTGGCCGGTAAAGGAGCAGTTCATTCTTTGGCGCGTAGAGGAAGATCGACTCGACCTGGCAATCGCTGATTCACGCCTCGAAGGTTGGGAATCCCGAAGCATGTTCGGCGGCGGCGCGGGATTCTTGCTGGCGTCCGTCTCGCGGATTCTTCGTTGCGCGGTGCATCGGAAAAATGACGGGGAACAATTTCCTGCAGGATGGTTGCGCGGGCGATTTCGACACACGGTAAGCATTCGTTGCGGGTCAGATCTTGGCGAGGCGAACGGCGCGCTGGCGCAGCTTTTTTCCGGGGAAGCCGAACTGTTTTGCAAATGGGCGCAGGAGCGGATCGAGGCCGGAGCGCATTGCGTCCATGCGACGATTCTTCAGGATGACCTGGAAGCGATTCCGCAGTATAATTTCAGGCTGTGAACATTGTTCTCGCGACGCTTAACGCGAAATACATCCATGCTTCGTTCGGCTTGCGATATTTGCTGGCCAACCTCGGCTCGTTGCGCGAAAGGGCGTGCATTTTGGAGTTCGACATTTTGCAACGCCCGCTCGATGTCGTTGAAGCGATTCTTGCGCGGCAGCCGAAAATAGTTGGACTCGGCATTTACATTTGGAACGTCGCTGAAACGACGGAGGTTGTCGCCGCACTCAAGCGCATTGCGCCGGATGTGACGGTTATAATTGGCGGACCGGAGGTGAGTTTTGAGTTGGAGGAACAGGAAATTGTGCGGCTTGCGGATTATGTTTTGACAGGGGAGGCGGATTTGAAATTTGCGGAGGTTTGTCAGCAGATTTATCAGGATTTTCCCCCAGCGGGAAAAATTATTGCGTCACAGGTTCCTGATTTGGGCCAGCTTGCCCTGCCCTACGACCTGTATAGCGACGAAGATATTGCGAACCGGGTCATTTATGTTGAGGCATCGCGAGGGTGTCCGTTTACGTGTGAGTTTTGTCTGTCGTCGCTGGATGTGCCGGTGCGTCAGGTTGGGTTGCCGTTGTTGCTTAAGGAGATGCAAAAGTTGCTCGATCGCGGGGTCAAACAATTCAAGTTTGTCGATCGGACGTTTAACCTCAATCTCGCGACGAGCAAGGCGATTTTGGAATTTTTTCTGGAACGACATCGGCCCGGATTGTTCATTCATTTTGAGATGATTCCGGACCGGTTGCCGGAGGCGTTGCGCGAGGTGATCGCCCGATTTCCCGCAGGGGCGCTGCAATTTGAGGTCGGCATCCAGACTTTCAATCCATCGGTTTCAGCGAATATCAGCCGACGGCAGGATTACAACCGACTGGCGGATAATCTCCAGTTTCTGCGAGGGAAAACGGGCGTCCATGTCCACGCGGATTTAATCGTTGGGCTACCGGGCGAGTCGATTGAGAGTTTTGCGACAGGGTTTGATCGGTTGATCTCGTTGGGGCCGCAGGAAATTCAGGTGGGCATCCTGAAACGGCTTCGCGGCACGCCAATTGTGCGGCACGACAAGGAATGGGAGATGGTTTACAGCGCTCATCCGCCGTATGAAATTTTGCGGAACAAGTCGATTGATTTTCCGACGATGCAACGGCTTCGACGTTTTGCCCGTTTCTGGGACTTGGTTGGCAACAGCGGAAATTTCGTTGAAACGACGCCAATGCTCTGGAGTGAAAGTGGTTCGCCCTTTCATGCGTTTATGCGATGGAGCGAATGGCTCTATGGGCAGGTGGGACGGAGGCACGGGATTGCGCTGGCGCGGCTTGCCGAACTGCTGTTCGATTACTTGACAAAGGAACTGAGGCTTGATGTTTCCAAAGTCGCAGAGGCGCTTTGGCGGGATTGGCAACGGACTGGCCGTCGCGAGAAGCCGGAATTTCTCACGGGGTTGTTGACAGCAATGGAACCCAAAAGAAAACCGAATGCGGGCGCCGCACCAAGACGCCAAGCCCGGCACATGGGGATGGAAGTCGCGAAATAAGGCGGAAGATGCCTTTGGGGCTAGGGTCAGGCTGCTCTTGCAGGGGACAAATCCTCGATTGCAGTGATATGCAACAGGGCGACCTTGGAGAATCTCTCCGCAACTAGGTTTGCATCGAGGTCAAGAGCCATTTCCACGCCATTGCGTTTAATGAACATCATGTCATGATTTATGACATCATATGATTTGCCATCAGACGAATGAAGCCGGAATGGCCGGAATGGGTTTTCCCGCATTTGCTCCCGAAGTTCGGTGACTGTAATCATTACTAGTGTAGTGTCCAAGAATTAACTGGACAACGCTTTCTTGGTTTTTCTTTTGCGCGGTAGGGTGCCGCCGGGCTGGATTTGCTCCAAGGTTTGCCGGCAACGCGCCCGTTTCTGCTGAATCGATTCGACCGTGGCCGTCCACACGAAGGGTTTTGGGTCGTCATTCCAAGCGGCCAAAAATTCGGCGATGGCGGTTTGCAGGTCTGCCACACTGCTGAAGGAACCACGGCGAACCCGCTTGGAAGTCAGTTCTCCAAACCACCGCTCCACCAGATTCAACCAACTGGAACTCGTCGGCACAAAGTGGGGAACAAATCGCGGATGCCCCTTGAGCCAGGCTTGCACCCTGGGATGTTTGTGCGCGCCGTAGTTGTCCATCACCAGACGCAATGGCGTCTGGCCGGGAAATTCCTCATCCAGGCGGCGCAGAAACTTTAAGAACTCCTGATGGCGATGGCGCTTATAACACTGGCCCACCACCTTGCCCCGCAAAACTTCCAGCGCGGCAAAGAGCGTGGTCGTGCCGTTGCGTTTGTAGTCATGGGTCATGGTGCCGCAACGCCCTTTTTTGAGCGGCAGGCCGGGCTGGGTTCTGTCCAGCGCCTGAATCTGGCTCTTCTCGTCGATACAGAGGACAAGGGCCTGTTGCGGCGGATTGAGATACAGGCCCACCACATCCGTCAACTTCTCCAGAAAACGAGCGTCCCGTGAGAGTTTGAAGTGTTTCACGCGATGCGGTTTTAAATTGTGGCTGCGCCAAATGTTGCTGACGGTGGACTTGCTGACCCGCTGGTTTTTGGCCATCAAACGACAACTCCAGTGGGTCATCCCCTTTGGCTTGGTTTGGAGCGTCGCATCGATAATGGTTTTGATTTTCTCCGCTCCAA
>DATAUD010000102.1:0-76946 GCA_036268455.1 Verrucomicrobiia bacterium | reverse complement strand
CGACTTGTTCGTCGGCCTGCGGCATGCGAATTGGTTTCGACATGCCCACAGCCTAAAAAAGTTTCAAACCGCTGTCCAGCCCAAAATGATTAACCCTCTCGCCTCGCCTAACTTCCCCTTCCTAATGAGCCAGCCGTGCTTTTCCTGAACTTTTCCCTTGCATCCTTTTTCAAAACCAGCTACCTTGTCATCTAAAGGTAGCTTGCTTTGATACTTTAAATGAACGTAAACGAAAAATTTTCCGGCATTAAAAAGGGAATGCTCGAGTTCCTTTTGCTCCAGATCATCGCGACGGACAAGGTTTACGTGGCCGACATTTTAAAACAGTTGAGCGAGACGGAGTTCGCCACCCAGGAAGGCACTTTATATCCGCTTTTGAGCAAGATGCGCCGCGAGGGCCTTCTCGATTATGAATGGAAGGAATCCGAAGCCGGCCCTCCCCGCAAATACTACCAACTCACCGCCAAAGGCCGCGAGCAACTCCGCGAGACTCTCGACTATTGGGGCAAAATCAACGGAACCGTAAAAAAACTAGGACAAAAATAAAATGGAGAATTCCCTGCCATGAATAAGGTCATCACCATCAATCTGGACGGCACAGCGTACCAACTCGAAGAAGCCGGCTACGATGTGCTTCGCTCTTATCTGGAAACGGCGGCCGCCAGGTTGCAAAACAACCCGGACCGCGACGAAATCCTCTCCGACATCGAACGGGCCATCGCCGAGAAATTCCGCGCTCTTTTGGGAAGCCATAAAACCGTGGTTGAGACAAAAGAAGTTTCCACCGTCGTTGCCGAAATGGGCCCCATCGACGCCGACCCAGCCCAAGGCCCCGAATCAAAAACCGCCGGCCCGGGCGAACACAAAACTTCGGGAGAAGAACAAACCGCGGGAAACGCCGGTATGCCTCGGCGTCTCTATAAAATCCACGACGGCGCGATGATTTCCGGCGTCTGCAACGGCATCGCCGCCTATTTCAATATCGATCCAACCTTCGTGCGCCTCGCCTTCGTTTTTCTGACGATGCTTTGGGGCGCCGGCCTGCTTGTCTATATCGTGATGGCTATTGTTGTGCCCGAGGCCCGCTCGCCGGAACAAAAGGCCGCCGCCTACGGCGCTCCGTGGACCGCCCAGCAATTCATAAAGCGCGCCAAGGAAGGCTACTACGGCGCAATGAAATCCTTTCCCGACCCGAAAGCCCGCCGCGAATGGCAGCGCCAATTCAAGCGGGACATGCGCGCAAACGCGTGGCATTGGCGCCGCAATTGGCATGGCTACTGGGCGGAACGCGCTCCAATTCATCCCGGACTCGGCTTTACGCTGCCCTTCCTCTCCTTGCTCCAGGGTGCGGCGGTGGTCCTCTTTATTTGCGCACTGATCCAATTGTTAAACACCAGCGCTGTCTTTGGCCTCGCGCTCCCGCCCAAAGTTCCGGTGTGGGTCGGCGCATTGTTGCTCTTCATTGCCTACGGCATTCTTGCCGCCCCGCTCAAAATCGCCCGCCGCGCCTGCTATTGGGGATTTGGCCAGCCGAAATGGTCATCGCCCATTGTCTTTTTTCTGGATGCGATAGTCTGGCTCATCATTGCCGCCGTTCTCGTTTGGCTGGCGGTCCATTTTGCCCCCGAACTGCGCGATGCGATTAAAAGCATCCCTTCAATTGCTCATCAAGCCGCCGACGACATCCGCGCTTGGTGGAAGGGCAAGTGAGGTTCAATCGGAAATTCTCCGTGAAATCCACCGGTTCCGTGGTTAACGTGCATTCAATGCTTACTCAACAAGCCGTTCTGGATGCCCTCAAGACCGTAAAATACCCCGGCTACAATCGGGACGTCGTCTCGTTCGGATTGGTAAAAACCGTCGCCGTCAACGGCGGAGCCGCCAGCGTCACTCTGCAATTAATCGGCGGAACCCCTCAAGTCGCCCAACAGATAAAGGCAGAAGCCGAAAAAGCCATTCGCGCCATCAAAGGCATCGAACACTTGCATTTGGAAGTCATCGCTCCAACCGCCTCGCAAGCCCCCGTTCCCTCGCAAGGCCCAAAGGGCGTCCCCGGCATACGCCGCGTCGTCGCAGTCGCAAGCGGCAAGGGCGGTGTTGGGAAATCCACCGTCTCAGTCAATCTCGCCTGCGCTTTGCGTCACCTCGGCGCCGCCGTCGGCCTCCTGGATTGCGATATTTACGGTCCCAGCATCCCGCTGATGATGGGCATCCACAGCAAGCCCACCGTCAGCCAGACTGAAAAACTCATCCCGCCCTCCCATCACGGCGTCAAACTGATGAGCATGGGGTTTTTGATCGAAGGCGACGCCCCGGTAATTTGGCGCGGCCCGATGATCATGAAAACAATCCAGCAATTCATTTCGGACGTCGAATGGGGCGACTTGGATTATCTGCTGGTCGATCTTCCGCCGGGCACGGGCGATGCCCAACTTTCCTTGTGCCAAACCGTTCCGCTCGACGGCGGCGTCATTGTGACCACGCCGCAGGAAGCTTCTCTCGGCGTCGTTCGCAAAGGAATCGCAATGTTCGAGAAAGTCAACGTGCCCATACTGGGAATCGTCGAAAACATGAGCTATTTTACAACACCCACCGGCGAACGTGTGGAAATTTTCGGCCACGGCGGCGGCCGCGTCGAAGCCTCCCGCCGCAACATTCCTTTCCTCGGCGAAATCCCGATATACCTCGAAATCCGCGAGGGAGGCGATTCCGGCCTTCCCGTCGTAGTCTCAGCCCCCCAAGCCGTTGCCGCCCAGCCATTTATCGAGGTCGCAAAGACCTTGCGTAAAACCCTCGGATAGCGTAACATGGTCAACATATGGAACGTGCGATCGGCGCGGAAGAAAATGGCGTCAAACCAATTCCAAGTGTCCCTTTACAAGACATGGTTTGGGCGCAGTTGCGGCAATGTTACGATCCGGAAATCCCGTTGAACATTGTTGATTTGGGCCTCGTTTACAGCGTCGTCATTAACGGCGGTCAGGCCAATGTCAAACTCACACTCACTTCGCCGGGATGTCATTTGGGCGGACAAATCGCCGGCAACGTCCAGGAAAGACTTCTGGCGTTGGACGCCATCGACGAAGCCAATGTCGAATTGGTCTGGGACCCCCCGTGGCATCAAAGCATGATCAGCCCCGAAGGCCGAAAGTCCCTCGGGTTGGAGGCAATTTAATTTTTGTTTTTGAATTTTGTTGATTCCCCAAAATCGTAACGGTATCGTCGCCTGCGCGTCACAAACAACAGAGCGTTTATGTCAAACACAGCAGAGGGCTCGAGTGGGAACGATCTAGTAAAGAGGTCTTCCCTTTACCGCGAATTCCAGGCGGAACGGGACGAAATTCTCAGGCATAAATGGATCGAATCCGAAAAAGTCGGCCATGACATCGGCTTCGAGCGCGCGCTGACGGACTGGATTATTAAACACCGAAGCAAATGGCGTAAAAGCCGCCACTCCCCCGCCGTTCAGAGCGCAAACTGAACGCCAGGGATTAGCATTAAGAAACGACTTTGAAACCCGTTTTTTAATCCCGGTCCCAGACAAAGTAAGCACCTTTAAATGCGATCCTGCGAGGTCGCCAAGGCATGAACGATAATCCAAGCTCTTCCACCGTGGTCCTCAACGCCGCAGCCATGCAGCGCGCCCTCACACGCATCGCCCACGAAATCGCCGAGCGCAACGAGCAAAGCCCCGAGGTGGTCCTGGTCGGCATTCAGCGCGGCGGCGTTTTCCTCGCCCATCGCCTCGCTCGCATCCTCAATTCCATCTGGAACCACACCGTCCCAATCGGCGCCCTTGATGTCGGTATGCACCGCGATGACCTGGCCCATCACGCCGCCCCCAATATGCAGCCGACCGTCATCCCTTTCGACATCGCCGGCAAAACCGTCATCCTCGTGGACGACGTTCTTTTCAGCGGACGCACCACTCGCGCCGCCCTGGACGCCCTGAACGACTTCGGCCGCGCCAAACGAATTCAATTGGCCGTGCTCGTGGATCGCGGCCATCGCGAACTTCCCATCAAGGCCGATTTTATCGGCAAAAACGTTCCGACCTCCGCCCGCGAACGAATCGACGTGCGCTTTCAGGAGGAAGGCGGCAATGACGAGGTCACCTTGCAAAAAATATAGCCGATGCCCTGGAACCGAAAACATCTTCTCGACATCCAATCCGTCACCCCGGAAGAAATCCTCACCGTCCTCGACACCGCCCGCGCCTTCAAAGCCGTCGGCGAGCGCGCGATAAAAAAAGTTCCCGCCCTGCGCGGCAAAACCGTCATCAACCTCTTCATCGAGCCATCCACCCGCACCCGCATTAGCTTTGAATTGGCCGCGCAACGCCTGACAGCCGACGTCGTAAACTTTTCCGCCGAAGCCTCTTCCTTCAAAAAAGGCGAAACGCTGAAAGACACCGCCCGCAACCTCGAAGCGCTGAACGCCGACATCATCGTGATCCGCCATAGCGCAAGCGGCGCTCCGCACTTTCTCTCGCGTTTCCTGCGTTCCAGCGTGATCAACGCCGGCGATGGCGCGCACGAACATCCCACACAGGCGCTCCTGGACGCCTTCACAATCCGCGAACGAAAAGGCAAAATCGACGGCCTCAACGTCACCATTCTGGGAGACATCCTTTACAGCCGCGTCGCCCGCTCAAACATCTGGGCCTTGACCAAACTCGGCGCGAAAGTAACGTTATGCGGCCCCGCCACCCTCGTCCCGCGCGTCTTCGAGCAAATGGGCTGCCGCGTCACATACAACGTCGATGAAGCCATCGCGGAAGCCGACATCATCCATTTGCTGCGAATCCAGCACGAGCGCCAGCGAAAGACGATGTTTCCGAGCATCAACGAATACGCCAGTCTTTTCGGCTTGACCCGAGCGCGTCTGGCGAGGACAAAACCAGAAGCGCTCATCATGCATCCAGGCCCAATCAACAGAGGAGTGGAGATCGACAGCGAAATCGCCGACTCCGGCCGTTCGCTGATACTGGACCAAGTCACAAACGGCCTAGCCGTGCGCATGGCAGTTTTATTCTTGATCAACGGAGGCCAAGGCCCGCAAGGCGTCGGCGCTTAATAATTCAATATGGCGGAAACCTTCAAATCGTACATGTGGGTGGCCATTGGCAGCGCAATAGGCGGAATGTCGCGATTTTGGGTTTCGCGGGCGGTTGCCGAGTCTGTTGGTGAAAAATTTCCCTGGGGCACCATCGTCATCAACATCACCGGTTCCTTTGTCATCTCCACCCTTGCCGCGCTGACTTTGCCTGAAGGCCGCCTGAACACCTCGCGCATCCTCGCCACCCAACTAGTCATGATTGGCGTTTGCGGCGGATACACCACATTCTCCTCATTCAGCCTGCAAACGCTTAATCTGGCCCGCGAAGGCCAATGGCTTTGGGCTGGCGGCAACGTGCTTATTTCGGTTGTAGCCTGTTTGATTGCCGCCTGGCTCGGCTTTATGTTTGGAGAAATGATCAATCGATAAATGAAAATTCCCGAAAACGGCAAACTTTTGCGCATCTTCATAGGCGAAGCCGACAAATGGCATCACCAGCCCCTGTATGAAGCTATCGTCCTCAAAGCCCGCGAATTGGGCCTGGCCGGGGCGACAGTCCTGCGCGGCCCGATGGGTTATGGCGCGCACAGCCATTTGCACACCGCAAAAATCCTTCGTTTATCGATGGACCTCCCCATTGTCATCGAAATGGTGGACAGCGAAGAAAACCTCAACAAACTGATCCCTTTCCTCGACGACATGGTGCTAGACGGCATGGTCACGCTGGAAGACGTCCGCGTCCTAAAATACCGCGCCACCCCAAAGCCCTCCGAATAAATTCCTTTCCTGATTTTCTGAGTTCCAAATTTAATCCGCGTTTCCTGTAAAGACTAATCTTTTTCTGAATTGCCCATTCCCAATTTTAACGAGATTATCGTGCCCGATTATTAAATGTTAAACCTCAGTTCACTCAATCCCGCCCAGCGACAGGCGGTCGAAACCACCGAAGGGCCGCTCCTCATCCTCGCCGGCGCCGGCACCGGCAAGACCCGCGTCATCACTTTTCGCGTCGCCCGCATGGTCGAAAAAGGGGTCTCGCCCGGAAACGTCCTTGCCGTCACATTCACCAACAAGGCCGCGCGCGAAATGCGCGAGCGCATCAACCAACTCCTTGGGCGACGCCCCAAATCCGACGCCGATTCGCCCGCCGCGCGACCCACCATCTGCACCTTTCACTCGCTTTGCGTGCGCATCCTGCGGCTGCACATCGAGCGGCTCGGTTACAAGAGGAACTTCGTCATCTATAGCGAATCCGAGCAACTGAGCGCCATCAAAAAAATCCTCAGCCACATTTCCGACAAATCGCAAAAAGTCGATCCTTACGCCGTCCTGGCCATGTTGAGCCGCTACCGCAACGGCGGCGACCGCGCCTCCGCCTTCGCCGATCCGAACGTCGCCGCGCTGGCAAAACATGTCCAAAATCGCTACGAAACCGCTTTGCGCGCCTGCAACGCCGTCGATTTTGACGATTTGATCCTGCTGACCCTCAAGCTGTTCTCCGAGCACCCCGAAGTCCTCCAGTCATGCCGCGAAAAATACAAATTCGTCATGGTCGATGAATACCAGGACACCAACGCCGCCCAATTCAAGCTCGTCCACCACTTGACCTCCGCCCATCGCAACCTCTGCGTCGTCGGCGACGACGACCAAAGCATTTACGGCTGGCGCGGCGCGGAAACCGCCAATTTGCTGGAATTGGAAAAACATTTCCCGAACGTCAAAGTCGTCAAGCTCGAGCAAAATTACCGCTCCACCAACACCATCCTCTCCGCCGCCAACGCCGTCATTAAGAACAACGCGCGACGCCGCGGAAAACATCTCTGGTCCCAGAAAGGCGAGGGCGCAAAAATTTCCCTACAAACATTCCAGGATGACGAGGAGGAAGCGCGCCGCACCGCCGAGGACATCGAATTCGCCCGAATGGCCCGCCGCGTGCCGTGGCGTGACCAGGCCATTCTGTTCCGCACCAACCAGCAATCCCGCCCGTTGGAAACCGCGTTGCGCCAGGCCGGCATCCGTTATCATCTGGTGGGAGGCCAAAGTTATTTCGATCGCCGCGAAATCAAGGATTTCCTCGCCTATTTAAAAATGTTCGTCAATCCAAACGACGACATCAGCCTGTTGCGCATCGCCAACGTCCCGCCTCGCGGCTTGAGCGACGTCACGATGGAACGACTTCTCGGCGCGAGCCATGAGCGGAACTGTTCCGTTTTCACTGCGATGCGCCATACCGACGTCCAAGGAGAATTCACAGCCAAAACGCGTGAGGCCATCCAGGACTTCGTCGGTTTCGTCGAACGTCGTCGTTCAAGCCTGCAAGCCGATCAGATTCAATCCTTGGCAGTTTGGGCGCAGAGCTTTTTGGATGAAGTCGGCTACGCCGCCGACATCCGCCGCAGCGAAAAAAACCAGGATGTGGCCGACAACCGCCTGGGAAACCTGGCCGAGCTAATCGCGACTCTCCCCAGCACCACAGTCAATCCCGAACAGCAGTTGCAGGACTTTTTGGACGACCTGAGCCTTGATTCTGACCGCGAGGAGAAAAAGGAAAACACCGCCGACGCCGTGACACTCATCACCATCCACAGTTGCAAAGGCCTGGAATACCCGCACGTCCACATTGTTGGGTTGGAAGACGGTCTTTTTCCCCATTCCCGCTCGAAGGTTGAGGGAACGATGGACGAGGAGCGCCGCCTTTTCTACGTAGCCGTCACGCGCGCGATGCAAACCTTGAGTTTGAGCCACTGTTCCGCTCGAAAGAGATATGGCCAGCCTCTCCCCTGCCATCCATCCCCGTTCCTGCGTGAAATCCCCGCCGAATTCCTTGAGACAGAGGCCGATAGAGCCAAGGGCCCCGCTAACGGAGAATCTGCCAAGAGTGGTTTTGCGGCCATGCGTATGGCGGCCAGCTAACACTGTCCTATGTCTGTTATGCGTCATATGACGGATTAGGGATCCAAATGACTGGCAACACAAAAAAAGGAGAAAGACTGAGGATCACCGCTGTCCTCATCCTCATCCTCGGAATCGCCACCGGCGACGCAATTTATTGGCGTGGCATCCGTTCCGCCGCCTTGCCCGACGATCCCTCCTTGTTGGGCTATGACAAAGTTCAGACCCGTCAAGTCGGCGCCCTTTATGGCCAGCAAGGTGTCCTAGTCCAGGAGTGGTCCGACGACCTCAAGCAACCCCGCACACAGGCAATTATTATCGTCGTGATATCCACCCTGGTTGCCGGTGGTTGCTTTTACGTCGCGCGATTGCTGGACTCCAACGCCCAATCATGACGGCGGCTGCGAAGGCTCACGGAATTCGTCAAGCGCATAGCCCTTTCCGCATTCCAAACACCGGGCGCGATTGAAGATCATCCCGCAACTTGGACAAACTCCCCGGGTCGCGAACATATCGAACGGCTGCTTGCAATGGCCGCAAAGCCAAAAATCCCCGCTTGGCGGCGGCTTCTTGCAATTGGGGCAAGCCAAGCCAGCATGAGGCGGAGCGGCGGCAATCCGCGACAGCACGCGCGCCTGTTGCAGCCCGCTCCAACATTGCATCGCCGCAAACACCACGATCAGAATCAGCCAGGGATTATTCTGAAAATATCCAAAGGCAAAAACCACTAACAGCACAACCGTCAGCAGCCCAAGCGCGCTGGCGATCAACAAGCTTCGAGCGCGTCCAACCACAAACCACAGGAGCGCCCAAACAATCTTCCCGCCGTCCAGCGGGTAAATCGGGAGCATGTTGAACCCGAGCAAAAACACGTTGATATACCAGAGTGAAGAAATGAATTCGCCGAGATTATGGGCCGAGGCCCCCAAATTTTCCGCATGAGTTGTTAAAAAGACAGCTCCGGTCAAGATTGGGACAAGTGCGACATTGACTAACGGTCCGGCGGCGATGCTCCACAGCACAGCGCCCGGTCGAGGCGGCGGGTCCACATACGCCACGCCTCCGAGTAGCCAAAGGACGATTTGATCGGCCCGTCCTCCCACGCTGCGGCAAGCGAGCGCATGGCCGAATTCGTGCATCAGGACAATGCTGAACACCGCGAGGTATTCAAAGACGCACCAAACCAACGAAGAATAGCGCGCCGAACCGTAACTGACCTCGTAAATTGCCGCCAAAAACCACAACCAATGCAGGTAAACATCGATCCCGGCAAACCGGAAAATTCGGATGGATCCATTGCGAGTGGGCAACATAGTCGGGCAAAGTGTCGGGGCGAATTAAGCCAGCGTCAAGACACGCTTTCCGTCGATGATCCGGCTTAACTGGGCGGCGTGGGCTTCCAACGTCGTGTCAGTCCAGATAACGAAATCAGACTGGGCGATCTTTTGTTCGGCGGGCAATTGGGCGTCCAAACGCCGCCGGATTTCGGCATCGCTCCACCCGCGCTCGCGAAGCCGCTGCCATTGAGTTGCGCCGGAACACGCGACGCAAATGACAGCGTCAAAAAGCGTCTCTGCTTTGGTCTCGAAAAGCAGCGGGATAATCACGGCGCCGGCTGAATGACCGGCGGCCCGCCAGTTTTTAACTTCGGTTTCCCAAGCAACACGAACGAGAGGATGCAGAATCGCTTCGAGACTCAAGCGCGCGGCCCGATCGGAAAAGACAAGGTGGGCTAACTCCTTCCGATTGAGCCTTCCTTCCGCGGAAAGCATCGACCGACCGAACCTTTTGACTATCTCCTCCAAGGCTGGCTGTCCCGGCTCGACCAATCGACGCGCTATTGTGTCTGTGTCCGATACGAAAACGCCCTGCCGTTGAAGCAATTCGCCGGTTGTCGATTTGCCCATTCCGACTCCGCCGGTGACGCCGAAGAGCCTCATGCCAGAGCCGTCTTACTGGGGAATGCGAATGGCGCGGTAGAATCTGCCTGGACTGTTGGTATTCGAATCGGTGAACGTGAACACACCCGTAAGCGACGACGTGTTGGTCGTGACGGTGGTCCAATTGACTAGATCGGTCGAAACCTGGATGCCATAGTTTTGGCTGGCCTGACCCTGCAATGTTAATTGCAAGCCGTCGGGATAATTCGTCGCCTCCAGCAACGAGACCGGAGGAACCTCCACGCTCGTGGTATTGGCCGTCGTGCTGTCCGCCAGATACAAATCCGTGCTGGCGGTGGTGACAGTCGCGGTATTGACAATGTTGCCCGCGGCTTCCGCAATCACACGAATCGTAGCGGTGGCCGTCGCGCCCGTTGCCAGGGTTCCGAAATTGCAGGTCACTGTGGAGCCGCTGACGCCGAACGTTCCCTGCGAAACCGTCGCGGACGAATAAGCGACGCTTGAGGGCAGGCTGTCCGTCAGAACAACGCTGGTTGCGGCGCTGGGTCCGAGGTTACTGATGGTAATCAGGTAGCTAAGATAATTTCCGCTGAAAACCGGGTCCGGCTCGTGGATCATGGTGGCCTCGAGGCGCGCCGCCGGATTCACCGTATCGACTGTGGTCAAACCAAGTGACCATCCGCCGGAAATGACGCCCGAATTTCCCTGGGTGTCATCGAACACATAAAGCGACCAGTCGCCGTTCGGATTCGAGCCGTTGAAAAACGCCAGATTCGCGGCCGAAGATGCCGCGGGGACTCCCGGCAGCGGATTCAACGGGGAGAACGCTGTGGGCAGGAAGATTCCCGCGAACAGTTGATTCGTCGGCAGATTCTGAGTCGCGGAATCATCAAATGTCAGGGTGAGATTGCTAACGCTATAAGCGCCGCCAACGTGGCTCATTAAGTACAGTTCCTGACCGGAAGGATTGGCAAGCATGACATTGACATCATGCGGGAACGTGTGCGAAAACCCATTGAGCGTAACGGTGGCCTTGCTCACCAAACCGGAAACCCCGGACACCTGAATTTGTGACGGATATGGTGTTGCGGGGCCATATTCGGGAATAATGATCTCGCCGGTTTGCGAATAAGTGTTCACCGACGGGATCTGGAACACAAACGAAACGCTGCCGAGCGAAGAGCCGCTATCCTCCAATATCAGCGTCGCAGTGATTGTCGCTCCCGGGGCGCCTTGTGCGGTAAAGGTATAAGGCAGGGTGGCCGACGCTCCAGGCGCAATCACACCATAGGTCTGGGTGAAGGTAGTCGGAGTCAGCCCGGCATTGGCTTCCAAGGACGCCGTCAGATTAGTGGTCGGAGCGGAGCCGATGTTGCTCAAAGTGAAATTGACCGTGACCGTTTCATTGGAGTTAATCGCCCCGTTGGACATGTTTCCGCCTTGCGCCACCAAATTATCGCCGCCTGCCACGATCACCGGCACCGGATAAATCACCGATACAACGGCGGCCACGGAATTATTCGCCAAATTAGTGTCCTGATCACTGGTGCTGACAGTCCACACGTTGGTTAAAAGCCCCACTGCTGGCGCCGAGGCCGTGACGACAACTGTGGCAATATCACCTGGCGGCACCGTTCCCAGCGAGCATTGAAGCGCACCGCCGTTGACAACCGCGGTGCCCTGCGAGGGCGCCGCTGAGACAAAGTTAAGACCCGTCAAAGAAAATGAGCCGGTGACGTTGAATGCGTTGCTGGGACCAAGGTTTGTCACCACAAGCGTGTAAACCACGTTGCTCCCGACAACGGCGGGATTGGGCGTCACGCCGACGCCCGCGGCCACATCGCCGAACGGCATGCTCACCGCCGCGACAAAGGAGGCGGAATTATTGGCGGAATTTGGATCAGGCAAAGGCGAAGCAGCGATGACCGTGTTGGTTTGAAATCCACCAGTACTGGCCAAAACAACGTTGGTGATGGTCAATCCCGCGCCCGGATCGAGTGTGCCGAGAGTGTACACAATCACCTGGCCTGTCTGGACGTAATTGGTTTGCGGAACGGAGTTGGAAACAAAACTAAAGCCCGCTGGAAGAATATTGGTCAGGTAGGCGGTCGCCGCGCTCGGGCCGTTATTGGTGACGCTCAGCAGGAAAGTGGCTGAAGTGCCCAATGTGATCTGATTCGTCAGCGCAACGATGTTCGCGGCCATGTCCGCCGATTGGCTAACCGGCGTGATCGTCGTAATTGTCACGGCCCATCCGTTGGAAATACCACCGGCGTCCCCGACCGAATTATCATAGGCGTAGAGCGACCAAACGCCGTCGGGAGAAACACCGCTAAACGCATCCAGGTTGGTGGTATAAGGACCCGCCGGGGCGTTAGAGAAGGAATAGGATGGCGCGTAATCAGCCGGACGATACGCGCCGGCAACGATCTGCCCAAAAGCAGGCAAGGCATTCGAAGCGCCCTGATCGAAGATGAGGGTTTCATCAACCATTCCCGCCTCGGCTTGGGCCGCGGCATTTACCATCAGGGCGACATCCTGGCCGTCTGGCCCGACGACCAGCATGGAAACATCGTTCGGATAGGAATGGCTCATGTTGGAAACCGTAATCGCCACATCGGAAACAAAACCGGTGATATTTGAGACGGTGAGAAGGGACGGATAGGGATTGGCCGGGCCGGCGTCCGGTTCGGGAACGTAGATTTTGTTTGGAATATCGATTCTTCCCGTGTTCCAAAAAGTGGTGACGACGGGCATGTAGAAAGTAAACGCGACTGTGCCGAGATTCGTGGGGCCATCCTGCAATTGCAGAGTAGCCACGACCGCGCCGCCATTCGTGCTGTTGGCCGTGAAAGAATAGAGCCTTCCGGTCGGCGGCGCCCCGGCGGCCAGGACTCCATAAGTTTGGCTGCCGCTGGGCAAAGTTACTCCTCCAGTGCTTTGAAGGGTCGCCACCAGATTGGTGGTATTGACATTGCCGGTGTTCTGTAAGTTGAGCAAAATTTGAACCGTTTCACCCGGATGAATCGAGCCGTCAGGCGGCTGAACGCTTTGACTGGTCAAAACCGCGTTAACCGGAACAATGGTGATCGTGGGCGGCTCGACCAGTGCTTGCAGTATGGCGATGTTGTTATTCGTAATCGCATCTCCAGGCTGCCCAAAGACCGTCAGAATAGAAGTAAGCTGCTCGGATGGAACACCAGCCAAAAGCACTGGGGATTTCAAAATGTTCGTGATGTTAACACTGGCCCCGTCGGCCAACGCATTGATATTCCAGGAAATAACTCCATTGGTAACGACGACTCCGGAGACGCTGCTGGAGACAAAGGAAACCCCCGCGGGCAGCGTCTGGCTGAAAAAGATATTGGTGGCAGGGCTGGGGCCGTTGTTGACGACGGTCGCGACATTGGTGTAATTCGCGCCCGACAGGATGGTGGGCGGCAGGCCATAGCCTGAGACGCCCAAGTCCGCCGAAGGACCCACCGTCACGGTGGCGGACGAGGTATTGTTAAAGGAGACGGGATCGACCTCCTGCGGGCTGAGAGACACTTGCGTGCTTGCTGAAATGCTGCCGGTGACAGTCGGACTGACCACAATGGTGACTGTCGCGTTGGATCCGAAATCAAGTGTGCCCAGATCGGCAAATGACCCGTTGGGTGAAACGGCGCCCTGGGTGGTCGATGTCGATATCACATTCACGTTTGGCGGAAGTGTGTTGACAAGCGTCACATCCGTTGCCGTGAAAGGCCCGTTGTTTGTTACCCTGATCGTATAAGTCAAAGGTCCCCCCTGCAAAACGAATGTCGGGGATGCCGTCATTGTCACGGCAAGGTCCGCCCCGGGTTCGGTCACGTTCGCGCTGGCGGATGCCGTGTTGTTATTCGGGTTGGGATCGCTTCCGGTGGAACCGACAGTTGCGATGCTTGTCACAAGGCCGGGAATAGTGGGAATTGTAATAACGGAAACCAGGGCCGTGCCATAGACCGGCAGCGTGCCAAGGCTTAGGTTGAGGGTGTCGCCTGATTGACTGACCGTGACCGGATAATTGCTGGTCGTGACGAAACTGAGACCGGGCGGCAATACCTGCGAAATCGCCACACCTTCGGCGTCACTCGGTCCGGCATTGGAAACCATTAGATTAAACACCAGATTGCTGTCGAGCAAAACAGGGTTGGGGCTGGCCGACATGGTAAGGGAAAGGTCCGAGCCGGGGCATTCACCGCCGCCATCCTCGCAAACTTCGGGCAAAATGTTCAGGGTCCAGCAGTTCAGCGTGGCTGTGTCTCCGGGAAACTCATTAACCACGTTGAGGGTCCAGATGCCGTTGAGGTTGGTGCCGCTGAAAAGGTTGAAGTTGGCAAGAGGTTGCTGGGGCGAAAACGTGCCGACGAACGGCGCCGGGGCCGTCGTGATGGATTGAGCGCTGGCATCGTCAAAAGTTGTCTCGCCCGCGGTCGCGCACGCGTTGCCGTAATTGGCGCTGAGGCTTCCGTTGTTTTGTGAGAGGAGCACCAAAGCGCCGTTGGGAGCGATCAATTGCAAGATCAAGCCGCTGTCATACTGAGCCGAAATATAAGTCGAAACTGTAATTTTGCCGACCGACTCCAACCCGCTGACATTTACAGTCGAGTTAACGCCCGCGGCATCCGTCGGAATCGGCGTCGCTCCCGTGCTGGTAAAAGAAACCGGCGAACCAAGGATTCCAGATGGCAGGGTGATGTAGTTGGTTTCAATATCCTGGTCGGTCTTCAGAAGCAAAGTCAGACTAACCGGTGTTCCGCAGATGAAAGTTTTCTCAGTGCTGATGGTAAAAACAGCCGTGTTGGCGGCGGAGCTTTGCGGCATCAGATCCGGAAATGTGGCGTTGGGCTGCGCCACGACGACGCCCGGAGTGGTCGAAGAGAGAACAGCTTGGATTCCGGTCATTTCCGAGGTCCCCTGGTTGGTGAGGATGATGCTTAAATTGTCGCATTCATCGTAATCAATAACGCCATTGCCGTTGCCACCGGTGATAATATTGGTGGAAACCGTTAAATTCGGCGGAAGACTGTCGTTCGGACTCGGCTGTCCGCCAGCGCGGCCGGTCGTTTGGGATAGGAGAAGAGCGACCGCGCACGCCGCCGCCACTGTTGCCGCACGAGGCAGGCGATCAAAACATCTTTTCATGTTATTTTATCAATCAAGGCACTTGGGTTGCGAGCCGGAAGAAGTGGTAATTATTGGTACCTGTAATTGTATATGTGTCCTGGCCTGGGCTTGTAACCGGGTACCAGGGCCCACCGAGATTGACGGCCGCCACCAACCAGTAGTTATTGGCCGACCATGTCAGTGTGTAAATCTTGCTCACGCTGGACACGGAGATCGACGGCTGGCTCACTTGAGTCTTTACAGAGACGAAGTTGTTGACCTTCGTCGGATCATAAACCAACGAACTAACTGAGGCGCTCGCCAATCCAGTGCCGGCGGCTGTCGCGCTTGCCCCGATAGTCAACGTAGCGGTCGAACTGACCGGGTCGGTGCCCATGGCGCCGATCGACCATGTGATTGTTCCGCTGGAATTGTTGGCGGTTCCAATTGATGGCGATAGTGACGTTACGGAGAAGCCACTGGGCAGCGCAATTGAGGCGGCGGTGCCCGTCGCGGCGCTCGGCCCATTATTGGTGACAACAACCGTGTAGGTGACGCTGACGCCGACGAGGATCGGATTGGGCGTTTCGGTCATGGTAACGCCGAGGTCCGCGCTTTGGGAACCAACCAACACAGTGCTGACGACGACGTTATTGGAGTTGGGGTCCTGTTGGTCGGCAAGGGCGGTGAAAATATTGGTCGCATAACCCAGGGCGTCAGGCATCAGGGTGATTGTGAAGGCAATCCCGGAACCGACGGGCAAACTGGGGTAAGTGAGCAGCAAAAGTCCATTAGTCGGCGTGACGCCGCTCAACGAATTGTTCACATAGGCCATCCCGGAAGGAATGACGTTGGAAATAATTATATTGCTGGCGCTCGCGGGACCGTAATTGGTGAGCGTCACGTAATATTGCAGGGTATTGTTCACTGTCGCGTTGGTCGTGGACGGTATCGCGGTCAGTTCCAGATCCGCATCGTTTTGCACAGGCGTGCCGGTGCTGATATTGAGGATCCAGCCATTGCTGACATACCCGGAGTCAAGTGTGTCATCGTCATCAATCCACAATGCCCAATTGCCGTTGGGAACCACGCCGACGAAGGCGCCGAAATTCGCGGAATACGGGCTTAACGGCGCGGCGGGAACTCCGCTCTCACCGGTCGGCACCTGGGGCAACTGTCCCATCGGAGCACCTGCGGCGGTTGGCAGATAGGTCCCATTGGTAATGGCGCTGTTAATTGGGACGTTAACCGTGGCCGATGGACTAAACGTCAATGTTACGTGCTGGACGCTGTCGTCTGATCCGCAGTGCGACATAAGGATCGAATCCTGGCCTTGGGGAGCTTCGAGCAGGACGTTGACGTCACTTGGGAAGGTATGGCCGAAATTGGTCAACGTGGCTGTCACTTTTGTCACGACGCCGATTATGCCCGAAACATCAATCAACGACGGATAGCCGTATCCCGGAGCAAACGAATTGGTCGCGCGTGTCGGCGGAGGGCTTCCGCCATAAAAGGTCAAAGGTTCCGGGTTGGTGTAAGACAACGTCGAACCGCCAATCGTGAACCCGAAGGCGGCTGTGCCGAGATTGACGCTCCCATCCTGCAAGGCCAGTGTCGCAACAATATTCTGTCCATTGCTGCCCACGGCGGTAAAGGTGAACGGCTCCGACTTGGTCGGCCCGTGTTGAATCAACATGCCATAGTCCTGAGGTCCGCTCACGTTGGTAACACCATTGGTTGCCAGCAGCGTGGCGACGAGGTTGGCTGTATTTCCACCGGCAATGTCCCGCAACCCAAAAAGGATCGTAACAGTGTCGTTGGAGAAAATGGCGCCGCTGCTGGGCTGAATGCTGCCAGTCACAAAAGCCGTGCCCGAAGCAACTACGTAGGAGCCGTTGCATTCCTGAATCGTCAACTGCGCTGTGCTCGGGTTCAGCAACTGGGCGCCCACCGCGCCCGACAAATTCAACTGGACGGTGTGATCCGGCCCGATGAGATGATTGTTGATTACCTGCACGTTAAAGTTCGTCTGGGTCTGCCCGGGCTGGAAGGTCAGCGTCCCGCTCGTGGGAACATAGTTGACGTTCGCCTTGCCGGAACCGTCTTGCGTGCTGTAGCTCACCTGGACGGTCTGGTTGGTGATGCCGGTCAATATCACGGAAATCGACGCCTCGACCCCGCATTCGCTCACGGTGTATTGCGGAGCGCCAAAACTTACGCCTGAAAAGACGTTGGTGATATACACGGTCGCATTGGTCGGCTGCACCAGGGATGCGTCAGTGGAAGGCTGCGACAAATAAACACTGAAGTTCTTTGGGTTCTCCACAATGTTCGGGTTGAGAATTTGCACGGTAAAGCTGTTGGTGGCCTGGCCGTCCTGGAAAAAGAGGGTTCCATTCGTGGCGACGAAATCAACGCCATTAATGGCGTTGTTGACGCCGGGAAGATTGGTGGCCCAAAACTCGACCGAGACATCGCCAGTGTTCGCATTGATGCGATCGACTGTGATGACGATATTGCTGCCGTTTTCGGCGACATAATAGCTGTTGGTGGGGAAGTTGAAGCCCGTCACGTCGCTGATAATGCCAATCTGCGCGGTGCCTGGTGAGCCAATTTGCGCGCCAGAGCTGGGGTTCTCGAGGTTCACCAGGAAGGTTTCCACGCCGAAGTTGACGTTGGTCCCCTGAAGAACCGTAATGGGAATGGTCTGGAACGTTTGTCCCGGCCCGAACACAAGTGTGCCGGAAGTCGGGACGTAATCCACATTCGGCACGGCGTAACCATTGGTGTCATTGGCGCCCGGAGGCGAATAAGTGGTATAAAAGACCGAGACTTGAGTATTGGTCGGGCCGTTGCGGTAAATCGGGATGGAGACCGTTCCGGCGTTTTCGTTGAAAAAGTAGCTCGAACTGCCAAAGCTGAAATTCTCCAGATCGTTCTGAATAGTGAGAATCACTTGGTTGGGGGGAGCAATGGTCGCTCCGCCCGTGGCATTGGTGAGAGTCAAAAGAACCGTCACATCCTGCCCGGCCAGCGTCTGCTGAATTACAGGAATATCGATGCTCTTGCTTGTTTCGCCATCGGCAAAAGTCACGTTTGTGTAAACGTTCGAGTAATTAACCCCGGCAATGCCCGGGTATAGGCCAGGCCCGTTGGAAGTGATCAGAGTCGCCGATACGTTTCCACTTGAGCCATTCGTCCGGATGATGGTGATGATCGCGTTCGTCGCCCCTTCACTGTAGTCGTAGTTTGTCGCCGAGAAAGCCAGCACTCCGGGGCCGGTATTGATGGTGCCGATTGTAAGCACCGCGCTGCTGGGCGAACCCACTATGGCATTGGAAGGATTATTCATTCCCAGATTGACCGTGAGATCGCCAAACTGCAAAGGCGAATTGATCAGCGGAATCACGAAGTAATTCGTCAATTGGCCTGGAGAAAAGAACAGTGTGTTGGTAACGGCAATATAGTTGGTGCCCGGCGCGGCCGTGCCTCCGTTGGTGGTGTACACCGTGACGGAGGTGTAATTGTTGGAGTTGCCCGCTAAAACAATCGGAATGGCAGCGGATCCGCTGGGCGCATCGGCCGACTGGCGGTAGGAGTTGGCCGAGAATTCCAAGGCCGTATTGACGTTGGTGATAATCAACTCCGCGCTGGCCGTCGGCCCAATCCCCGCATACAACGCATTTGTCAGGTCGAGATTGACAATTGCGTCGGGACCGACTGTCGCGCCGTTGATGATCGGCACCGTGACCGTCTCGAAAGTCTCGCCATATGGAAAGACCACGGTATTGGTCACACCAATGTAATTCTCGCCATTGATCCCCGTCCCGTCGGAAGTATAAAACACCGCGCTGACCGTGGGCTGGGCCGTTGTGCCCTCGCCACCGATGCGCTGAAGTGTGATTTCGGCGTTGGTGCCGGACTCCAGCGCGCCATAAATCGGCTGGCTAAACTCGATTGAACCGTCCCCGGCATTGGCCCCGCCGTAAAGACGCGCGAAATTATTTTCGGCGATATTGTTAAACGTTGTGAACCCGCCGCCAACGTCGATTTCATCGTTCGTTTGAAGAACAATCGAGTCAACGTAACCATTGGCCCCAAATCCAAAATTAATCGTTGGATCGACAGTTCCATCTGGATTGAGCCGCGTGATGCCATTCCTGGTAACGCCGCTGGCCTCCGAGAATTCCCCGCCAACCAGGATGCGCGTCTGCGAGTCCAGCGCCAGCGCCAGCACGCTGTTGTTGCATCCAACACCCACATTAAAATTGGTATCCAGCGATCCGTCCGTATTCAAACGGGCTATGTAATTGTAGCTTTTCCCATCAATGCTCGTAAACAATCCTCCGATCACGATCCGGCTGTCCGGTTGCACTTGAATCGCGCGAACTGAACCGTTGATGTCCGAACTCACTCCGTCAAACGGCGCGAAGCTAGTATCAAGCGACCCGTCAACATTCAATCGAACCAGATGATGGTGCGGCGCATTGTTAAACGATACGAAATCGCCGCCGACAAGGATCTGGTTATTCGGCTGAACCATCACGACGTGCACAGGGACGTTGCTGTCGGACACGCCCGCGCCGAGGTTAAAATTGGGGTCGACTTCCCCGTTTAACATCAGCCGCGCCACCCCGCCGGCGGGAAGGCCGTCGAAATTCGCGAAATTACCGCCAATGACGTAATAAGGAACTGTCGATTGATTGGTCGCCGCGCCTGGCAGGAATTGTTCCGCGATGCTAAACACCGTGCTGTCCGCCCCGGCTCCAGGATTAAATGATTCATCCAACGACCCATCCAGGTTCAAACGCGCAATGCCATTCCGGTTGACCTGGTCAAACTGATAGAAAGCCCCCACCGCCATTATCGAACCGTCGGTCTGGCCGGGATTCGGCGCCTGGCTCAAAACTTGCCAGACGTTGCTATTGGCCCCCGCTTGACTCTGCAGAAAGCTGTTATCGTAGGCGCCATCCGGCAACAACCGGGCCACATAATCATACACATACGAATCAAAGATTGTGAAGTCACCCCCGGCGACAAGGCTCCCGTCCGGTTGTAGCGAAAGCGAACTGACGTAATTATTAAAGCCGGTCCCATTCAATGTTGTTTGATCCACAGCCCCTGCCGAATTCAGCACCAATTGCGGATCCAGAATCGTCAGCGTCGCCGTCTCTGGCGATGGGTTAAGGATGGACGAAGGATTGCTGCTAAACAGCACTAAATTGAGGGTCCGATTGGCGGCGTTCGTTTCATTCGGCGTATAATAAATAGGCACGATAAAACTTTGGCTCGTAACGCTGTTCGAGAACGTCAATGTTCCGCTGACGGCCCCGTAATTAGTCCCTGCGTAAGCAGGCTGGTCTGGCGCCTTGGCGTTGTTGCCGTCCGTTGTCGCGTATTGCACCTGCACGGTGCCAATCGTCCCTCCGGTGCGCGTCACAGTGACCAGCGCCTGGTTGGCGTTCTGCAAAATGTTGTAGTTGGGAACCAGGAAATTCAATGTGCCGTAGGAATCAACGTCATTGATCGTCAGCACCGCGTTGCTTGGATAAGACAACACCTGCTGGTTCGTCAAACTCCCCTGTTGGCTGCCTTTGAGTTGCGGATTAGACAAACTCAAATTCACCGTTTTTGCCCCTTCCACCACATTGTCTTGCAATGTCGAAACCGTGAACGTTTGCGGCGTGACGCTTTCACTTGCAAACGTCAACTGACCGCTGGCGCCCGTATAATTCAGGCCGCTTGTCGCAGTGCCGTTGGCTGTGCCGTAATCGACCGTCAATTGTCCCAAAGCGCCGCCAACACGATCCACCGTAACTGTCGCCGTCCCGCCCTTTAACACACTGTAAGTCGGCGATGAAAACTCCAAATGTCCCGGCTGGAAGTTGCCATCGACAATCGTCACGATGGTGGTGCTCGGCACCAGCGGAATGGCATTTGTGTCGAAATACGCCGGGCTGTTGGGATCGCTGGTCAGGTTGTAAAGATAGACCGTGAAATCCTTGACCGGCTGCATCGTCGCCTGATCGGTTATCGGCACAGTGAACGTTTTGCTCATCTCGCCCGCGGCAAATCTCAACGGGTTGAACGGGGTCAGGTTATTGTAATCGCCGGAGGAATTGGCCGCGCCTACCGCCGTATTAGTACCTGGGCCGCCCCCTCCATTTCGGAAGCCATAGTCCATTGTCACCGCGCCCGCCGAACCGTTGGTTCGCAGGACCGTTATCGTCACGGTTCCCGCGGTGTTAACCGTCAAATAATTGGTTGCGCTGAATCCAAAGGTGCCTCCCTGCTGATTGTCATCCAGAATTTCAAGCGGTGACGAGTTCTGTCCGTAAGCCGGATAACTCGGAATCTCCACCCCGCCCAGGGTAAGAATGTTCGTGGAATTGAGGTTCAAGAGCGACAACCCCGCAAGCAGATTGTTCATGGCCGCCTTATCGTTGTGGATTACGAGGGTCATCTTCGATTCGCCGTTGTCGTTTTCAGGCTGGATGTTATTGTTAAACCCATAAAACCCATCGCTCTGCCGCCATCCATACGCAGACCCCGCTTCATTCCAAATCTGCCAGATGTCATTAAATAGCGCGACCGACGTTCCCAATCCAAAATCGGATTGCGTCGCCGCGCCGGGACCCGGTGGCAGCGTATTGGTTCCCAGCGTTACAACGGCAGGCCCAAGGCTTCCATTGGTCCGCTGCAAGGTGAGATAGAGCTGGTTCGCCGTGTCATCGACCGTATAGGGATTCTGCGTCATCGTAATATTCCCGGGGTCATTTCCAATCCCCCCGTTCTCCACCCCGCCCGTCCCCGGCCCAATAATCCGCGCCACGTTCACATGTGTGTGAATGTCATCTCGCGTATTGCCGCCGCCGACTCGGAAGAAGCTCCCGCCGATAACAATATTTGTATCCGCCTGAAGTCCCATCGCAAAGACGGCGTTATGATAGTTGTAAGGATTTGGATAATCGTTCGGATTATACGCGTTGGTGTTGTAATAATTGTTGATTAACCCGGCATATTGATTGTACGCCGTGTCCATGAAACTCGTATCCACCCATCCTTGTGGCAGAAGTCGGGCCATGCCAACCCTGCGCAGCGAATTGACCGTGGTGAATTGCCCACCAAGAAGGATGCACTGGTCCTGGGGCTGCACGACAAGCGAGTAAATCGCGTCATTCGCACCCGTCCCAATGTTAAAGTTCGTATCGAACGAACCATTCACATTAAGCCGCGCTATCGAGTTGGCGCTAAACCCATTCACGTTTCGGAATGAGCCGCCCATGATAATGTCGTTGTTATTCTGGACCGCCACCGCATAAACGATGCTATCCGAGCCTGTGCCCGGATTAAACGTCGTGTCCAACGCGCCGTTGGGCAAAAGCCGCGCGATGTTATTCCAATTGGTCCCGTTGATGTGCGCAAACTGCCCTCCCACCACAACGTTTCCAAGCGAATCGACTGTCAGCGATGTCACTTCCCCGTCCGTGCCGTAACTCGAATTGCCGGAACTCGGCAGAAATGAAGTGTCCAGCGCCCCATTCGGCAGCAGGCGCACAAGGTTATTGCAATTGGTCGTGTTGAACGCGCTGAATGAACCTCCCACCAGAATTCTTCCCTCCGCGTCAAGCGCCAGCGTCGCCACCCCGCCGTTAAATCCAAAGCCAGTGGAAAAACTCAAGTCCAGCGAACCGCTCGGAGTCAAACGCGCAAGGTGATTGGCATCGGTATTGGTTCCATCGACCGATGTGAAATTACCCCCGATAATGATATTTCCCAACGAATCCACTACCACCGCATTCACCGGTCCGTTGAGACCCGCGGCGCCGAGACTGGCCAGGAATGTCTTATCTACTAACCCGTTTGTTTGCAACCGCACAACGTAGCTGGCCGGGTGCGAGTCAAACGAGGTGAAATCTCCCCCGATGATCGCCATCCCATCGGTCGGCAGCCCAAGGGCCGGCTCTATCGCCACCGCATTGACCTGCTGGTTAGCCCCAGGCACAGGATTTTGTGGGGGGTCGGACACGTTTTGCCCGTCCACATTCCAGGTTCGGTCCACAGCACCGCCCGGCTCCACAAGCTGGCTCGTGTTGTCGTAGTTAATCGTTAAGTTGGCTGTGTTTATATTTCCCACTACAATCGGCACCGGCGTCGTATCCTCAGCGGCCAGTATTTCATCCGGCGCATTTAGGAATATCGTGACATAAATGTCTGAGTCGAACTCCACAGCTCCGTTGTGATTGATCGGAACACTGATCGTCTTTGGAGTACGGTCGTTTGCAGCCCATTGCAGTGTGCCATACGTCGCAGTCCAGGTTGTGTCCGTCGGGTAACTCCAATCATACGCGATCTGGTTCGAGTTGATCTGCGGCACGGCATAATCCGAATCCGCAACGCTCGGCCATCGGTTGTTGTTATTTACTCCAATTGCGGGAACTCCTACGCCGTCGGCGACGTCATCCGAGTTAAACGTGTAATGCACCATGGTGCCCTCATCTATGCCAGGCGGAAACCGCTGCACGGAAAACGTCGCAACTCCCACGTCCTTGTTGCAACGGAACGTCGCACGCTCCAGATTGATTGTTTCGACCTCTGCGTTGTTCGTGAAAAACGGAATTGGACTTCCTTCGATATTTAGCACGTTCAGCTTGGCAGTGGTTTCCGCAATCGTCGGCGGGACAATGTCCGGGTCTTCCAGCGGATCCAAAACCGCGTTACTGAGCGTGCATAAAATAACCGAGTTCAACCCAAAATAGGTATAATTTGGGTCTGTGCTAAACCCGGGATCCTCGGGACCGGGAAACTCGAAAGCAGCCTCCTCGGGATCCTGAGCCAGGAGGGGATTCACCTGCACATACACATCCTGGCTCATCTGAAAATCATCAAAGGTTAGGTTTGTGTTCAATCCCGTAAACTGCAGCCCCTCGATCGCCGCGGGGACAACCACAATCGTCTGCGGGCTAAAGGAACACCCATCGGTTTGAACAACGGTCGTCGTGCTCCCATCGGAATTAACAGTGGGCGGCGTGGCGGGAATTGGAAACGGACAACTCAATTGAAATTCATTGGGATAATTTGTAAAAAAGTCCGGCAATTCGCGAGCCGGCAAAACCGGCGGGTTGTTGGACAACAAAGCCGCGTCCTCGAAAGGCTCTATATATCCATTATTCAAACCGAGGCCGCCTATGGATGGATAATTGGTCGCCGCATATATTGCTCCGCCAATATTCGTATACATGACAACATAATCGTTGTCTTGCGGCATGTAAGTCAGCCCTCCATTTACGTAATTCTCGAAAAGATTCACCGACGCAATGTTGGTTGTAAAAGTATTGGTAAAAGCCACCGCTCCATTCGTGTACGTCGTGGTTGTGAACGTGTTGGTCCACACGTAATTCGTCTCATAAATATTGGTGTAAAGCCCACTGACAAGGCTAAAGTTGACCTCGCTCCTCCCCACCGCCGGCGCGCTTCGCGTTACCGTGATGCGAACATTGTTCGTCCCGCACGCGTTATGAAGGCTCGGGTTAACCGTGCTGCCATCAGCAATAATATCTGATATTCGGCAACTGACATTGCCGTAAGCGATGGTGTCGTCCAGGCATCCCGCCACAAAATTCGGCGTCGAGAACCCGAACGCGCCAGCCACGAGACTCGGCCCCCAGTTCAAGGTTATCAATCCCTGCGCATTGGCCCCGTTCTCCAAAGCCCCGTCGATTTGAATCAGATATTTGGTCCCCAGCGTCGCCGTAAAATCCACCCGGCTCGCCAGCACTCCGTCCCCCTGCGCGTTGGTCTCGCTCGGGTCAATTTCATCCGACGCCACCTGCGTCAAGTTGGTAAAGGCTACGTTGGTTCCGGTTTTCAATTTATACACCGCCAGAACCGTTTGGAGTTGCGCGCCCCCGGTGTACGTGCTGTTGCGCGTATTGAAATCATAAACCGAGCTGATCGGCGCCGTCCACACATACCATATTGTGGACTGAGCGGGATTAAGCGGAACAGGCGCCGGTTCTCCCGCTTGCGCCGTCGCAAAGAGGTTGGTTCCCGATACGCTCCCGCTGACTCCTATGATGATCTGCGCTTGCGCCAAATTGTCGTTGGGCGGCGGATTTTGCGCCTCACACTTAGGCGCGTAGCCGGCCCACAATACCGCAACCGACCCAAGCACCGCGCAGAATCTGGCAACCGGGATTAATTTGCTCAATCGAATACACATAGAATCTACTTAGTTTTTAGTTAGCCGCGTTCTGTTAGTTGCCCTGCAACAGAACATCGCCGCTCTCACTCGTACCAAGGAAAAAGCCGCGCGCGCTATTTTGTTTCTGCAATACCACGCCGGACACTGCTGGTTTACCCAACCCAATTCTCCCACTGAACACGCCAGTGGAGGGGTTGATCGTCAAAGTTATACTGCCGGAGACATAGCTCAAGTTATTCTTCGATGGCACGGCGTTCGCGATAGTATCGGAAAGACCGCCGCCGCTAAGGGTGATGTACGGACCAACCAAGTCCAGCGCCGGTGTATTCTTCGCCGGAGCCTCATAGATGGACCCAATTATTTGATTGACGCTTTCAAATCCGCTTCCGTAATAACGGCCTTTGGTCGGCGCCTTGCTCCAGAGGATATAATTCCCCGAAAACTCCCCGGCGGGATTGTCGGCGGCGTTGAAATCAACCCACCCCATGACTGTGTCTTTTCCGCCTGGGGCGTACGTGTAGAACGGCAATTGCCCGTTTGTCGATATCGATGTCGCTCGATTGAAAATCACCCCATCCGCCAGCTTACCCGTCACAGAAACGGCTCCCAATTTGCTCACCTTCACCACTCCGTAACTGTCACCCATAGTGCTGGTGTCGCCCGGAATAATAGCCATGGTGTAATTGCCAGCGTAGGGCGACGGGTTCTTTGCCGTCCATGCCGGCGTCAGATTAGCCGAAAGCGCCGAGTCCCACGATCCGCCGTTGACATCTCCAACGATCTGGCCGCTTGCGCCTGACAAATCCAGTTGCAATGTCACCGTCAAAGACTGCTTCCCGCTTACGGCTTTAACTTGCTGGTAGCCAGAACCCGGGAATTGCGATGAAAAAGTGTACGTTGTCGGGCCGATCATCAACCGCCCCGAGAATGTCCCGCTGGCTCTAAGCGTCAGCGTGAAAAATCCAGCGGTGTTCGACGATGCCGCGTTCGTATCATAAAACAGCCCGTTGTATATTCCAGCCAGCGCCGTGAACGGGTTGGGAATAAAATTCGCCGTAACGACCGTGTTGGTCAGAAGCGTGAACTTCATTACCGGCGATGATGTCACCGAGCCAGGCGGCACGCCACTCGCGGTCCAATCTTTAAACACCCATCCCGAGGCTGGTGTTGCCGTCAAAGCTTCCGCGCTGCCCAGCGCCAATTGCTTTGCGGTCAGTTCGGGCCCGATACTCCCCGACCCGGTCACTGACAACATAATGGTCTGGAAGCTGTTGGTCCCCACCACGTTCGCCGGCCCGCAATTCGACAGCCACGCTTGCTGCGCCGCCGCGCTGGCGCCGCTGAAGGGCGAAATCACATACATTCTTAGCGCGCCGGAATCCCCCAAAATCGGGCATGAACCCGGGAATTGCGGATAACTCGCCGGATTATAATTGCCAAACAAGTAAGGCTCCCACCCGGAGTTGATCAAACAAGCCACGCCATTGGTATTGGTCAGGGCAATGGTGCTGTTCGGCCCCCAGTAGTTTGACGCCCAGATCAACCGGCCGGGAAAGACTTCCATCAATTTGAGAGGATCCGCGTTCGCGTCGGCAAAATAGATTTTCATGTTCGGATCGATGATCAGTCCATTGCGATAATCCGAATACGAGTAATCATCCAACTCCAGAAAATCCACATACATGGCGTTTTTAGTGCCAGCCCCCGTAAACCGCAACGTTGCCCCGCTGGATTGCCGGTCAAGAATCAAATGCCCGATGACTTGATTGTTCGTATATCCAAGTATATTGACGCTCCCGTCAGGATTCAGCCCGTAGTCGATACCCGCCCATATATGGTCAGACACATTGTAGTTGCTGGAGACTGTTCGGATTTCCGTTCCGTAGAGATCTCCTCCCGTCGGCTTGAGAGGCATGTTAAAACCATTCATCACCTCCCAATAATTGAACAGATTCGATGTCGCGCTGGGAGCGCCGGATTCGCCGTCGCCGAAATAGCCGGTGGCGTAAACCGTCAGCGTCCCGCCTTGCTCAAGCCCGTTGGTCAGGAAGGAATTAGTGACCTGGACGATTCGGGACGAAAGGGTCAAGTCACCTTCGGTCAGGGTTTCGTTGGGCTGGTTGGTGAGCGCCTCTCCAAAGTTCATCGTGTCGGCGTCGATAAACGCGCTTGCCTCGGCAAACACTACCCCATCGTTCTCGAAATACTGCGATTGCAGCAACGGGCTCACAGCCTCAATGGCTCCGTAATTGGTGATGCTGTTGATCGAATACTTGCGTTTGACCGGCGAAGTTTGGCCCAGGTTCAGGTTCAGGCCCAAATCCAGGGTGTTGTCCGCAATCAACGCCCCGCCCGCCGCCACCGTCAAATTCTTCAGCATCGGCATGTTCGCGCTCTCCACAGTCGATGCGTTTTGCGACAGTTCCACCGTTGAAGCAATAGTCAGGTTCGGCGTCTCAAAAAGCGATTGGTTGATCACCGTCAAAGGATCATAGATTGTCACTGACGACTTCCCGGTCAGGGCAAGGTTTCGCACCGTCGGCTTGAAGCTGCCCCGCAAACTCTGGTCCACTATCAAAACATGAAAAATATAATTGTTCGTCGAAAGCGCGTTTGTCCCCACATTCTCCCAATTCGCCGCCCACGCAAAAACGTCCCCGCGCACGCGGTCAAAGGAAGTTGGGAAAAAGTTGGATATGACGAGGTTGCCATTGGTCGATCCTAATGTTCCGTTGGCCTGTCCCCAATCCACCCCCGTGGTCGGATGATTCACCAGATTGCTCGCCAGCAATGTGACGAAACCTTCAGCGCGAATACGCGAGTCGTTCAAATCCATCTGCCCGGCCTCAAGATCAATCTGGCCGGGCTGGTTGGTCGGCCCCGGAATATCGTTAAACCCTCCAAAAATATCCGCTGAAATTGGAAAAGTCCCATCCACCTGCTCCGGGTTCCAGCCAATCTGGACTCCGTACGATGCCGACGCGTATGGCACACTCATGGACTCATACGTATTCGTAAATCCAGGGTAAATGAGCAACGGCAAGTTGGGCACGTCAGCCACATCGTTGGACGGCTGCGCCGACGCCCACTCGGCCGGCGTCCGAATCGTAAGCGCAAAATAATCCGGGCGCTCGTATTTGCTTAACCACGCCGTGTTGGTATAAAGCGCCACCGTCGTATTGGAAAGCGCCGCGCCGGAATCCACCAGATAAACGGCATTCGTGGTTTCCTGCCCCGTTATCACATCAAATACAGGCACGCTGAACTGCACAATCGGCTCAACCGCATAGGGATCCGGCGTTGTTTCGACCGGCTGGATATTCGCAAATTGCGAAAATCGAACCTGATACGAAAGGTTGGTATCCGTAAAGTTCGTGTTGACGAGCACGATATCGTAATAAAAATTTGTCAGTTGGTTGGGCTGAGGATACGTATAAATGTACGTTGCGTACTCCGCCGCGTTCCCAAGTATTATATTCGTCGTCCCCTCCTCTACGACATCGCCATTTAACGGCAGGGTAACAAATCCAGTTCCGCTTGAGCGCCCGGTAATGGGCTGCGGCGGCGTATCACCCCGACCTATGCCATTGCCGTAAACATTCAAGGCCAGCGTCCCGTTGGTCGCTCCCCAATAGACCTCATTTAAGCTAGGCGGCTCAACAAAGTATCTAAATGCGAGCGTTCCATTGACAGATTCATCATACGTTTCCTGCAATGAGGTTAAATCGAAAAGATCGTTGCCTGTCAAATCCCCGGCAACCAGCGCTCCGGAAGAATTCGTCAGTGTTCTCCCCACCATCTTCATCGCCCCGTCGGCTCCCACACTCATCGTGCCCTTATTGAAGATATTGGTCGCCGAAACGGAGAGATAGGACGGCACGGGAATTCCGGTGCCAGGCGTTAACACGGCCGAGCCACCATTATACTCGTAAAAAAGAGGGACGCCAAAGATGTCCACCGCGGTAATAACGCCCTCATTGACAAACTGTGATTCAGGATGAATGGTCGTTTCGGTGATGGTTTCAAAATTAAAGCCGGTTTGGCAGATCATCTGTCCGCTCGCGGTGTTCGTGGTATATAACGTATCGTGAGTCGCATACTGTATGGCGCCTCCGGTAAAAAAATCCCCCTCGTTCACCTGATTCGCGGTGATACTAAATTCCATCGTGGCTGAGTTGACAAACGCCGTCGCATCTACCACCGGTGGATTGGTGGTGTTTTGCGTTTGATAATATGCTGACGCCGGCCCTCCCGCCCCAAATACAGGCGAGCCGCAGCCAAGCGCCAGAATCACCGCCGCCAAATATCCCTTCATGGTTGTTTGATCCTTTTTCATTGGGTAGCTGATCCTGTCGTGCTTGTTCCGTTGGTGATGATCCCCACTGGACTGTAGGGACTGCTGAGCGTCGTCGTCAGACCTGAATTAAGAACTTGAGCTTCGAGTCCCTCGATGCTTGTCCCATTGGGAAATGCGATGGGCGCATTGGTCGTTCCATTAAACGAGCCCCAGATGAAACCTTGCTCTATGGAGTTGCCCTGGTCCAGAAAACCGGAGCCACCGATGAAACTCGTATTGTAATAGATCGGTCCGTCATCATTGAGCACAATGATCAACCCGGGACTTAGCACAACCGGAGTTATCACGTTCGGATCCACCAATCCCCCTGGAGAAGTTGCTTGGCCAGACGTGATGAAATTGCCGCTTGGATTGTTTCTCTCCACCGCGATCTCGAAATTGTCCGGCCCAGGCTCCACCAGGTCCCCGGCCGTAAAAATAATGTCAGGGGCTGATACCGTGCGCGCCACATTTACCGTGCGCAACGCCCCATTGATCACCGCATTGATCGCATATTTATAAGTTCGCGGCGTATAATTGGTGGTGTAGAGCGATTGATAAGGCGTTTGCACAAAGGTGACCTTCTCCACTCCGCCTAGTAAACCCGCGAAGTTAGCGATGCCGCTGCTGCCAATGATTTCGTTGGTTCCGACGGGAGCCCACGCCGAAGTCAATGACATCGACACCAGCGCATTCGTATCAAGCCCCTCGTTCACATAACGATTGTGGCGATATAGATATTTCAGCCCCCCCATGTCGTCCCGCGTGATTCCCAAATAGTACCCTCCCACCTGCAAACCCTCCTTCGTCGCAACCGCGCTAAATGGCGGAAGGCCAGGATTCAAGCTTTGTTCCATCGCATCTCCCACCGCAAGTCCGGGGCACAAATCGCCAATCTGATAGGTCAGCAGAGTCCCGTTGACATAATCGCTGACGTCATAAGTCACCGGGTCATAATTCCTTTGTAGCACAGTGTAATCAAAACCACAGCTCCCCGCATTCTGGGTGCTAAGTTCCGGCGTTCGCTCGCGCAAATCGTACGTATGGGTTTCCCCAATCAATCCCAAATGCTCGGCGATTATCCACATCACAGTTGATTTGATATCCAGCATTCGCAACGCCTGCGCCGTATAATTGATCTGCTCATTCCCCTGCGTCAGAAACTTCGCGAGATTGGCGGTGGACGCCTTTGGCAATGCGTTGAAGATCGCAAACGCAGAATTCACGGCCGCCACTCCTTGCGTGCCAAAAAAGTTAAGAAAGGTCGAATCGAAGGCGTAAGTGATGACCGGCGTGTCCTGCCGCGCCCCATCGCCGAGATCCTTCGTTCCGCCCAACTCCACATAATCGGCGCCCCCAAGATCGCCACGCCCAAGAACGTCAAAAATTGTCGCGTCCGTTATTGGAATAAACGGCAGGTAGCGGATTCCGTAGTCCAAGTCCTGTGTCTGCCATGTTTCGGCAGGACCCCAAAGCGAAAATGCCGACGCGCTGGTGACAACCCCGACCGCCAGCATAAGACCAAAAAACCTCTTAAAAGTTACACACATATTAGCCAGGAATTTAAGGTGCGGTGGTTAAAGCGTAAGCCTGCCCTCGAAGGTCAAACCCGGAATAACCCATGAAACTCGACCAAACAACCAGGAACTCGTTAACCCCATTCCAGGCGACGGTTGGGTGAATCTGTTGACTCACCGCGACTGTGTTCACCTGAAACTCATTGCCGGAAACTTGCGTTCCCCCTTGCAAGAAACGGCCAAAAACACCCTCGCGCGAACCATCCTGCCCCATGCTCGTCCAGACGACGAGGCTCCCGCTCGGGCCGCTCGCAATTTTCGGACGATACTGGTCGCCATAAAGATACGTATTAATCCGAAAATCCGTCGCCTCGGGCGTTCCTTCCGCTGTAAAAGGCCGCCCCCAGACGTCCCAACTATTGGTCGGCACCGAAGCGTCGTTCTGCGACCACACCACGGTAAATCCTCCGTCATTCAATGGAGCCACCGCCGGTGTGGCACACGGATTTGCCGTCGTATTCACCGCAATCTCATCCGTCACAGGCACCCCAGCCGCCGTAAAAATGCGCGCGTAAACATCAAAGCTGTTAAAATAACGCTCTTGTTCTGAAATCCATGCAATGACGTAATTTCCGTTCGCCAGCGCCGCCACAGCCGGGCTTCGCTGGTTATAGCTCTTATATTGGTTCACTAGAAATTCCTTGGCCGTCGTCGCCACTCCTGTGGATTTGAACCGGCGCGCATACACCCCAAACATGCTTCCATCCTGGCCGTAACTCGACCATGTCACAACCGCGCTGCCATCCGGCAACGCCGCCACATCCGGCTCGATTTGCTGATCCGCCACGCAAACATTGATCCGCTTGTCAGCAGTGTAAAAATTGGTGCCGTAAGAAGTGCTCGTTTTGGTGACGACTCCCCTCGCCCATCTGGCGTAAATGTCCGGCGTTCCAGCAACCCTGCTCTGCCAAACGTAAATGACGTTGCCGTTGGCCAGCACTTGGACCTTGGGATTGATTTGGTCCCCAGTGGCGGTTTTATTCCCCCGGAACCTCGGTCCAATGGCAAATTCGGAGCTTACCGTCGCTCCCCCAATCCCGGCGCCCACCTTATCGATCACATTATCCTCCCACGCAAGATAACCAACCCCACCCAAAAAAGAGAGCGAAGGCAAAACCTGGTCGCCCGGAATGCTCCCCAAAATTGGAATTTCCCCCCCTTGTGGTGAAACTGCGTTTTGACCCAATAGAGCGGTCGAAAACGTAAGAAACCCTCCCAAATACAAGCTGACGGGAACACGGAAAATTGCCGACATAATGTTCATCCTTTTTACCAAAGTGTTTTCAGGCTGTCCACGGAAACTTTCATATTCTTGCGGTGTTTATGGCTTTTTTCCGGGGTTTTTTGGCTTTTTCAGGATCTTTCGGCTTGTCTCCTCAACGCGCACTCATTTCCTGGTCAAAAAATCCCTGAGCCTTTATCCGCCCCTGCTCCAACTCTTGAAGCAATGTTCTGAAGCCCCATTTCATAAACAGGGCCCGCAAAGCCTCGTCATCTCCCGGTTTGACGGCAAGGTCCCCCAAAGTCAATTCGCATCGCTCGTCGCTCCTCAACCGGACCAACTGCTGGTTCCGCCGAACCAACTCCTCCGAGGCCCGCAAATTACCCCGCATAACCTCCGAGCGAACTTCCTCAACGTGTCTATATAACTCCTCGACCGATTGAAATTGGGTCAACAAATTGGCAGCAGTTTTTGCGCCAATGCCGGGTACCCCCGGAATGTTGTCCACCGAGTCTCCAGTCAAGCTCAACCAGTCCACAATTTGCGTGGGCTCCACGCCAGTCTTGCGCTTGACATCTTCCGCACCCCAAAGAGCATCCCCTTTATCATGCGGATTGAGAAGACGAACGCGCGGAGAGACCAATTGCATGAAATCCTTGTCAGAGCTGGCAATCACAACCTCCATCCCGGCCGCTTCCGCTTGATGCGTGATCGCGGCGATGCAATCATCCGCCTCCGCCGATTCCTTCATATAGGAAAAAACACTGGCCGCCCGGAGAAAATCCACAATTTGATCGAGTTGCTCCTCCAGCGCCGACGGCATCTCCGGCCGTTGTGCTTTATAGTCCGCCAGCAACGTCATTCGTTCCGCGGCCAATCCCCCGTCCCAAATCACCGTCAAGTGGGTCGGCTGAACTCGCGCCCGGATTTTGCCCAGCATTCGAATAAATCCATAAATCGCGTTGGTTGCCGCCCCCGTGGGCGATTGGAGCGAGCGAATGGCATAGAACGCCCGATAGGCGTAGGAATGGCCATCGATTATCAGCAATCGCCCGAACGATGAGGGTTCAGAAGATGTCGGACTGCTGTGCATGGCCATTCGGGCTTTAATTCATCTTAAGGTTGGGCCGCCGGAACAGCAGCCGCCGTCGTGGGCTGCGTGGGAATCGAACTGCGCGCAAACGGCATATCTTCGTCGTTGTGCACGCGGTTGCCCGCCGGGTCAATGATCGTCGGCGTCACAAAGATCATCAGGTTGTCCTTCGTGCTATCGGAGGACTGGCTTTGGAACAAACGTCCGACAATGGGAAGGTCGCCCAAAACCGGAACCTTGTCGCTGATCTTGGTGATCGTTTCGGAAATCAACCCGCCGAGCACGACCGTCTGGCCGTCCCAGACATTGCAACTGGTGACCACTTGGCGGATCCGGAAGTGTGGCAGCGGCAATTGCGCCTGCAGCGGCACGCCAATGGTTGTTCCGGCGGCGGATTGCGCCTGCGGAATGAAAAGGCCGGGGGGATCATATTGCAAAAATTCCGTGTAAGTTGGAATCAGCACCATTTGAATCGAAAAACCGTCCGCTGAAACGGTCGGAACCACATCCAGCACCGGGCCAAACGAAAGAAACGAGGTCGTATAACCGATGGAATTCGCAACGACCCCGGTGCCGCCCGTCAACCCTCCGGTGCTGCTGCCGGTGGAAGTGAGGGTGGTGCCGGTGACAATTTCCTGCAAATCCTGCGCCGCCACGTGTGCCTGGCGACCGCTCAGAGTCGTGATTTTAGGCGCAGCCAGCAAATCAGAACCCGTCCGTTGTTCAATTGCGTTGATCGCCACCCGGAACTGAGGATCCGTCAAAATGCCAGTCACAGTCGCGACAGTCGGAATGGTCGCTGTATTGTTCAGCGGGCCGTACTGGTTGCGCAAGCCGGAGGTGATGTTCCCGTCAGTCGCCGAAGGCACAGAAGCGCCAGGACCAGGAAGATAGCTCGTGGCCGTGGTTCCATTTGCGAGCACAGTTTGGAAAGGCGTCCCGCCACCCGGGAAAATACCGCTTGGATTTGCCGTTGTGGACGGCCCGGCGTAGGACGGAGCCGTTCCGCCCTGCACGCCTATGGCGCCTCCGTTCAACAATGTGTTTCCAAGGTACCAGTTGAATCCGAGCGCCCGGGTATCCTCCTGGCTTAACTCCGCGAACTTGGCTTCAATTGTCACTTGCGGCGGCGTTTGATTAAGCGTTTCCACCGCCTGTTGGATGATCTCCAAGTCTTGCGATGAAGCGCGCACGAGCAACAAGCCCAACCGGTCATTGAAGAAAACGCTCTTGCCCGGGTCCGTCAAGTTGACACCCGCCGCGGTGAAATAGGCCCTCACCATTTCATGAAGGTCCAAAGTGCTGTTGGTGCGGGTTACAAAACTTATGGCAGCACGCTGGCCGCCGGCGCCGGTTGCCGCGCCGCCCCCTGTCCCGGTGTTGATGGGAGCTACATCAACCTCGGGTATCGTGGCCCCCAAGCTTGTTCCGTTATTGCCGCCACCGCCGCCGCCGCCGCCACCGCCGCCACCGCCACCGCCGCCGCCACCGCCGCTCCCGGACGTTTGAGTCCCGAAGTTAAGAGTGAGGGCGCTGACTTGTTCGAGTCCCTGCGTAAACGTGTTGGGATCCACTTTGAATACTTTGGAGTAGAGCGTTACCGCTTCGGCGGGTTTTGGGGAAAAAACCACGGCATAATCCTCGATTGAATATCTAATAGGCTGGTCCGCCACTTTGGTAATTGCGTCCAGGACATCAGCCAGGCGAAGGTTTGTCAATGGAGGAGCAATCTTGATCGTCACGGTGCTCATATCCACGGCGGGAGCGGGAGCGGCGACAGCCACAGCGCCCGCGGGGGTATTGCCCGTGACGTCAGTGGGGGAAATGGCGCCCACAGCGGCATCCGCATGCGGATTGATCATAAAGTTGATGCCTGCGCCGTCGGGATCGCGTTTTTGGGACTCGATTCGAAGCCGGTTCAAAACTTCAGTCAAAGGAAGGTCGTACTGCACTTCGTTAAGGCGGATGCGGTTCAGTTTGGAAATAATTTCCTGGCGCCCTGTGGTCGTGTAAACAAGATTTGTCGTTGCCATCGGGTTCGGCATGGGGAGGGACTGAGCCTTCGCGGACGGAATCCACGACTCTTCGACATCAAGAATCGCGGTCTTCGCGGCGGCTTCGCGCGCTCGGGCGCGGTTCATGAATCGAGCTTCCTTAATCAGGTCCAAATAATAAGGAGCAGTCCGATTGCCCGGGTCTTCTTTCAGCACCTGCACCAGAATGGCCTCGGCGTCGTCCAGTTTGCCCATTTCATAAAGAAGTTTCGCGTTCTGAATGCGAGTCGCGACGTTCACCTTTTCTCTCTTATAATCGGGGATCGTCTTCAGGACTTCAGGGCTTGGCACTCTTCCCAATTGCTCAATGGCGCGCTGATTGATTTCCGCTTTAAGATGCTGAAGAGCCTCGTTATTGGGATCATTCTTCAACGCCAAATCCACCTGGGTGGCGGCTTCAGTGACGTCGCCCGCGGCCAAGGCCTGACGGGCCAGTTTTTCCCGAATAACGTCCAGCCCCGCGATTGCGTCATGCTTTTCCGCATCGACAGCGGGATTGCCAACCTGGACGAACGGGAGCAGCGCCACGGCCTCCTGGTAGCGTTTGGCGGCGTCCTGCAGTTGATTGCGCTGCTGGTCCGCATGCGCCTCCTCCAGCTTCTGGTGGAGGCGGATGGTGGCCTCCTGCCGGCGCACGGCTTCCTCTTCAGCCATTTGCACCGGGTTGCTTTGAATGGCGGTTTGAGCTTGCAAAGAGATGGCCAGAAAAAAGGCCAGCCGAAGACTTATTTTAGCTGCAGATGTCATGGCGTCATTTCAATTTAAAAACACTTTGTCCCTATTAGTGGGGACTCACTTCCACTTGATTTCTGTTACTTTTGTGGTTCGATTGGACTGAACTCTAACGGCATTGGCCGTGATTTCAACAACTTTATATTGCACGTCGTCAAGAGTAATAACGTCGTTGACGTGCACCTTGGAAAAAACCTTGGAATCCGGGTCGTATCTAAGGTCGGCAACATAACTGTCCACAAACTGATACGGCTTGTCCTTGGTGACTTTGACGGTTTCCCCAGTGTCCGGCAATTCCAATTGCAACGCGGTGGGATCATCGGCGTCACCCTCGACATTTCGAAGAATATAAAGGCCGGATTTCATTTTTTCGTCCTTCTTGGCGTATTCGCTTGTCTTGCGGGAGGGATGCTCAGGATCGGAATGCTGCTGGATGCTCATCACGTAAACCCCGCTTCCCTGCCCGCTGGCGTGATCGTAGCCAATGATGGTGTATAGCTTTGTGATCTTGGTGACAATAAGCGCGTCCGACCCTGTTTTTATAATCTTGAGCAACGAGCCGTCAGACTTCATTTTCCACGTTACCGGGTTGAAAAGGTTGTGGTCTCCAGAAAGCATGATGGACGGCGGATTGGTGACTTGCGCCAGCGCCACCTGGTCGGTGGAAAGATCAATCGGTGTCAGCGCGACGCCTTTCTTCGGCGGCTGCGGGAGCGGGGCCAGGTTGGTCTGAACACGGTCGATGGCCATCTTCATCCAGATCGCGGCGGCCGCGAGGCCGAGCAGGACAACGCACAGGACAATTTTCTCGTAGTGTCTCTTAAGAAATTCCATTAACGCTCCCGCCCTCTGGGTTTGACCGCGGTCGCAGCCGCGGCGGGCTGTTCAGGCGGTTTTAGTTTTACCGCGTCAACAACAATGGTCACGAATAAAGGCGTTTCCTGCAAAATGGTTTGAGGCGGCGTCGGCGCCGCGGGAGCAGCCATAAGAATTGGCGCCTGGGATCGCTGCACATACGGTTCTCTCATCCCTCGCGGGCCGTAACGTCCGGATCCGCCGTTCGGATTGTATTGGGGACGCTGGAAATAGATCGGTTGCTGCACTTGAGCCGGAGCGAGCGCGGCAAGCTGTGGCAAAGCCTCCTTGGATTGGGTGACGTTGACGTATTTGACTATGAAACAATTGCTGGAATCCGCAAAGCCGGCCAACACGTTGGCGATCTCCTGACTAAAACAGCGAAATGTCACTTTATAAGGAGTGACCGATCCCCATGTGTTTGAAATGCTAGCCGCTGACAAAACGTCGTTCCCGTTGTTATCGTCGGAACATGCGGGAGGACGCTGAATCTCCTGGAAATAGTTGATTTTGGCTCCGAACACAATGTGTAAAATCGCCTTCATCTCTTGAAGTTCCTGCATCCAGGGGCCAACGCATTCGGGTGTAAAACTCACCTTGTCTTTTTGCTGTGAGAAGCTGAACGCGTAATCCTGCGGCAATTGGACGCCGTTGTTGGTGGCCTCGGCCGCGAACCCCTTCAAGCTCCGTTGCAAATATTCCACAAACCCCGGGTCATCCACTTTAGGCGGGGTTGGAAACGGCGCGAATGCTTTGCGGAAATCTCCAAGAAAATCTTTCACACGGGTTTGATCCGCGATCGCAAGTTGAATGTTGGTAGTGGTGACGGGCGGCTTGGCGTCAGCCAACGTTTTTAATTGACCCGATTTCGTGGTGTAATCGTCGGAGACGGCGGTATTGGCGGACAGGGCCGAAAATAATAGATAGCCGCAATAACCCGTCGCGATCAATCCGACGGCGACAGTAATGACGAAGATAAGATTTCGTTTGACCCACGCCATACTTATAATTTGAACGGATGAGTCAGTTTCAACGTAAGTGAAAAAGTGAACGTGTTCGTATTGTTGGAATCGACCGTGACATCGCCCGACACATCCGCTTGTTTGAAAGCGGGGTTGTTGGTCAAATTCTGTTTGACGAGAATGGCCAGGTCTTTGTTGGCCGTTTGCCCGATGGTGGTGCGATTGACGCCACGGCAAAGAAGGGTGATGTCCGTGATTTGGTCTCCGGTCGGGGCCACGACGGGCGCCGCAACCTGCGTCTGTTGTTGATACCGGTTCATCCTTCCTCCGAAGCGCCCTCCCCCGCGGCCATAGCGGTTCATTCCCTCATAACCGCCGCCTCCCCCCCCGGAGGCTTCAGCCCCGGCGCTAAAGGGACTCCCGGTGGCCAATACAGGGCTGAAGTCTTCGATCCAGATTCCAACATCTGTGTTGGTGCCTCCATTGTCCGGTGTGAAGAGGTTCGTTTTTTCTGTTATTTCGGCTTGCAGAAAAGCGCCTCGGATTGCCTTGAAAACATTTATCCATGAGAAACGGGTCTCCGCCAGATCTTTCAATTGGTCCGCCTGCTTCTTGAGTTGATCGCGCTCGGATATTGCGGACTGTAGTTTCTGACTTTGCTGCGTCAACGCCGTCAGCGGCGCGGTCACCTCGTCCACTCGGCCCGTCAAAATATTTCCAATCCGCCGTTCAGCGATGTAAATAACGAAAACAACCAATGCCAGCGCAAACACTGAAGCGATCAAGTAAGGCTTTTTGCCGCCGAATTCCTGCCGTTGAATCGAGCTTTTGGGCATCAGATTCAATTCGACCGGACAGTGCGCCAGGTCGCGCAAGCCCAGCCCAACAACCTCGCCATAGGAATGGGCGTATTTGGACAACTCCTCCAAGTCTAACGATGGGTCGATTTCAATGTTGCGGAACGGGTTGAAATACTCCACCGGCACGTTGAGTTTCTCCGCGAAAAACTGGGCCGTGTAAGGCATAATCGACGCCCCGCCTGAAAGGAACAATCTTTGCGGGGCCGACCCTCCTTGTTGTCCTCGAAAGAACTGAATCGTTTGGTTGACCTGGATGTGCAGGCGAGTCATCACTTGCCGGGCGATCTTGGCAATGGCGGCCGCCTGCGGGTCCTCGGGTTCCTCATAAGCGCCCCCAAGGCTGACCGATCCCTTTTCAATCTTGATGGCTTCGGCCTCGGGAAACTTGATCTTGGCCTCGTTGGCAAAGTCCTGGGTGATCGAATTGGCGCCGATATTGATGCTGCGCGAATAGACCTTCCCTTTTTCGAAGAAGAGCAGGTTGCTGGTCTTTGCGCCGATATCCAGCAGCATTGTGCAACCTTCCAAATCGCCGTAGTTGTACCGGAAGGCGTTGCAAAGCGCCGCCGGAGAGGCATCGACCAACTTCATGCGCAATCCCGCGCCTTCAGCCACCCGAAACAGACCTTCGACAATTTCCGACTTCACAGCCACCAACAGCACTTCCAACTCGCTTGTCGCCGAGGTGCCAAGGATTTGATAATCCCAAACGACTTCATCAAGCGGGAACGGAACGTTTTGCTGCGCTTCATAACGGATGATTTGCGTCACCTTGGAAGTGTCCACCGGGGGCAGCTTGACAAATTTGGAAAAGACGTGGAACCCCGGGGCGCAGGCATTGACCTGGCGGGAGGCATAACCCTTCTCCGCCAGCAGTTCCTGAAGGGCTTTTTGCATCGCCGCTTCACGGTTCGCCTCCTGTGACCCTTCAAGCCCCAAGGCTTTGATTCCGTATTGTTTAAGGCGCAATCCGCCGGCCTCGTTTTGCTCAAACTCGGCCAGTTTTAAACTTCCCGCCCCGAAATCCACCGCTAAAAATGACTTCGAGTTTAGCATTTAATTCGCCGATGCTGTACGAAATAAAAATATATTGTTTGGTCTGGTGACCCGGTATTCATTTAAAAAGTGCGTGCCTAGTTACTGTAAATCCGGCAATCGGTCAAATGTTTTGATCAAGAAAGTTTTCGCTAGCTATCAACATGCCAGCATCTTGCCAATCTTTCTGAAGGCGCCGTTTTGCCTGTAAATATTTTTTTTGCCACTCGACCGCCCGTTCAATTTTCGCGCATCAATTCCACGCATTGTGCGTGACAGTGACGCATCACCGCAATGGTGAAATCTTGCCCTGAAAGTATTCAATCGTCTTTACAAGTCCTTCGGCCAGCGCCACTCGGGGCGCCCACCCTAAAACAGCCTTCGCGCGCCCAATATCCGGCCGCCGCTGCTTCGGGTCATCCTGCGGGAGCGGACGGAAAACAATTTTGCTCCGGGAACCTGTCGCGCGAATGATTTCGCGCGCAAATTCCAGCACCGTCATCTCGACCGGATTGCCGATGTTCACAGGATCATTGGTATCGCTCATCATCAAACGGTAAATGCCGTCAATCAAATCCGAGCAGTAACAAAAGCTGCGCGTTTGCCCGCCCTTCCCGAAAACGGTGATCGGTTTGTTTTTCAATGCCTGGCTGATAAACGCCGGAACAACCCGCCCATCGTTCAAACGCATTCGCGGGCCGTACGTATTGAAGATGCGAACGATCTTGGTGTCAATGCCATGTTGGCGGTGATATGCCATGACGAGCGCTTCGGCGAACCGTTTGGATTCATCGTAGCAACCGCGCGGCCCGATTGTATTGACATTCCCCCAATAATCTTCGCGTTGCGGATGGACCAGCGGGTCGCCGTAAATTTCGGAAGTGGAGGTGATCAAAAAGCGGGCGCCCTTTTCCTTCGCCAGCCCCAGCGCCTTGTGGGTTCCCAGCGAGCCGACCTTCAAAGTCTGGATCGGCAATTCCAAATAATCAATCGGGCTTGCCGGCGAAGCGAAGTGCCAGACGTAATCGACTGGCCCATCCAAAAAAAGGAATTCCGTGACATCCTGCTGGATAAACTTGAAATCTCTGTTGCCCGCAAGATGGGCGATGTTAGCCACCGATCCCGTCACAAAATTGTCAATCGCCACGACCTTGTGGCCATTTGCCAGCAAATGGTCCACCAAATGCGAGCCTAGAAAACCCGCCCCGCCGGTAACGACGGATAAACGTTTGCCATTCCTGTTTGTTTTTCTTTTCATGCGTTTAAAAGCCAAGTCCAAACTACCGCGCCCCCTTGCCAAGGAGAACCACCCAAATGGTGCGCCACAGAATTTTGATGTCCAAACCCAGAGACCAATTATCGATGTAGTCCAGGTCCATGCGGACCCATTCTTTGAAATCCGTCACATTGCTGCGGCCCGAGACCTGCCAGGTGCATGTCAAGCCCGGCCGGACGCTGAGGCGCCGGCGATGCGCCCGGTCATCGAAGCGTTTGACCTCGTCCACAGGCAACGGGCGCGGGCCGACGAGGCTCATCTCCAATCGCAGGACATTAAAAAACTGCGGGGTTTCATCAATGCTATATTTCCGCAGAATCCGCCCCACTGGCGTTACGCGCGGATCGTTGGTGACCTTGAAGACGGGGCCGGACATCTCGTTCAAGGCGGCCAGTTCCTGTTTCAACTGCTCGGCATCGGTGACCATCGACCTGAACTTGTACATGACAAACGGCTTGCCGTTCAGACCAGCTCGCTGCTGCCGGAATAAGACGGGGCCGCCTGAGGTAAGCTTAATGGCAATAGCCGCACAGAGCATGATCGGACTAAACACGGCGAGCAGCATGAAACCGCCAACAATGTCCATGATTTGTTTGATAAATAACGGCCATGGGGTTTCCGGTCCGCTGTGAAACACCAGCACCGGCCTTCCATAGATATCGTCAATCCTCGTATGCGAGACCTGCGTCTGGAAAAAATCGGCCATGAGCCAGGTTTCGACTCCTTCCACCTCACAGGCATGAATGGCTTTCTCCACCTTTCCGAAATGGGTGTGACGGGCGGCAATGGCAACCGTGTTGATTGAATGCTCGTGAAGAAACGAGATCAGGTCTTCAATCGAAGTTTCGTTCAGATCGAAGTCCCCGGCAACTTCCAGTTCATCCATTCCCTGCCCGATCTCGGCGCGCAGCCACGAGGTATCTTCGCCGGCCCCAAGCAGAACGACCCGCCGCTTAAACTGGGATTGGCCGAGCTTTGTCTTGAATGCCACGCGCAGCATTTGTTCTTTCGCGAGCATCAAGCCAAAAGCGCAAAAACCAAACAGCACCAGGACACCGCGGGCACCCTCGCGCCTGACCAGGAATTGCGTCAAAATCAGCCCGGCAGTGGCAATCGCGCACGCCTTTCCCAATTGCCACATCGTTTGCCGCCATGACCCCAATACCGGCCGTTCGTAGTATCCCTGCCATTCGAGGACTATCGGAGCCATTGGTATGACCACCAGGAAAAGCCAGAAATAATCAGGGCTAAAGGGAGTGATCGCATCCCTGAAAAAGGGCAAGCCATACAGACGCGCCCGCAGTATGTGCCCCATCCTCAGCGCGAGCGCGAAAATGCCGCAATCTATGATTTGATAGATTTGGACGCGCAGTTGGTGATCACGACGCAACATACGAATTATCCGGAGGCGATTTGACTCATTCGCGCGCGGCGACCGGCGAAAGCCGCCCGGCCGGTTGTCCCGTGACTAATTGAAAGTCCGGCACCGACGATTGGATAAATTTCTCAAGACGGGCAAAGGTGGCATCTTCCTGCCCCGGAAGGCAAGTGACAAAATAACTAATGTAAGCCCACCGCTCCAATTCCCGTTTCTCGATCATTGTTTTGGCGATCGACCACAGTCGTGTTCCCTGGTCCGCCGTGATTCTGTTCCCCGAGACAAACCAATATACGTAAATTCCGCGGACAATCGTGGCTTGCTCATGAGCGCCGCGCACTCGCATGGACGTTGTCAATTTGACCGCAGGCAAGTCGTACGGCGCCGGCCGATCGATGCGCAAAGGCACATTTTCAGTCTGATCGATGGTCCAACCCTGCCCGACCAGACAAAATTGCGGCTGATGGATGCTTGTGCGGTCGAGTCCCATCAACACCACGCCAATGACCGGGGCGAAATCCTGGTCCACCAAATATCGCCGCCTTCCAAAAGTGGTGTCCTTGGGCAAACCGTTCAATTCAACGTCGGTTACCGCTTCAGGTCTGGACTCGACGCCCATTACTGTTTTTGGCAACAGCACGCTGTGATCCGCCACGACCGTGCCATTGACGCCGTAAAGCGGCACCCGTCCCACCTCCACCCCGGGATCTCCCAGCCGTTGCGTGCCGCGAACGCGCGCCAAATACGCCATTGTCGCCACGATCATCCCCAACGCCACGCCAGAAAGAATCCACTTGCTGTGCTTCATGCGGTCGCGGTCAATGGTTTATCTCTCATCCAATGAGCGACTGCCATCAAACACGCGATGGCCATCATGTAGGTGAAAAACCCAAACCATTCATGAACGAATAGTCCGGCTTGTTTGTTGATCGACTGCGTCGCCAGGATTATCGCCACCAGGCGAATGATGTTGAAGGTTACCACCAGCGGAACCGTCAGAGCGATTATCAGCCCCCGCTTCCAAATTCGTTGAAAAGCCAGCATGGAAAAAACCGTCGTCACCGCGAGCAGCGCCACAAAACTGCGGATGCCACTGCAGGCCGGAGCGACGTCAAAATTGATGGTTCCGGTTTTATCATACAGCTCGGTGCCGTGCTGCCACACCGGGATTCCTAAAGCTCCGTTGCAGATCAAATACGTTGATTTCGTGGCAAACAATCGCAACGGCAGCGTAACGTTCTCCACGAATGTTCCGAAGGGCATGCAAAAGGCGAACAACATAAAGGGGAAAAAACCCGCCTTCATGGTTTTCCAACCCCAAACCAGCCCGGTCAGGCTATAGATTCCGAAGAACAAGCCCACCATCGACAGCCGCGGTTGTTGCGCCAAAAAGCCAACGATGTGCAAGACCAAAGCCAGCCCCACCGGCGCCAATCCGGGCCACCACCAACCGGTAATGGAATCCGCTAATTCACGCCGTTTTACCCACAAGAGAATCACCACGACAAATGGGATCAAATTCCCTTGGGATGAATCGAGCATGGGCGCGTTCCACGCGTTATACATCCACTGGAACAAAGACGACGTGGTGGTAGAGAAATTGAATGAACTGGTGCCAAAAACATGAAAGAGCAGGCACCACGCCCCCAACAATCCCAGGAATAAACCCTTGTCAGACACCCTGTGCCAATACGACCGAAATTCCTCCGAAAAGGAGAGTTCGGGATCAACGGCCCGCGACACTGGAACCGATTGTTCGACGGCATTCACTAGGGCACGAACTATAACGGCTACCCGCCCAGGAATCCAGCGTTAAATCTTCTTCTTCTTACCGGCCATTTCGTCGTAAATCCAACGATACGTCCTCTCCAAACCATCACGCAACCGGATGCACGGCTCCCATCCCAGATATTTTTGGATCAGCGTATTGTCGGAGTTTCGCCCGTTGACGCCTTTGGGCGCCTTTAAATTGTAACTTCGCTTCAGCTTTATCGCGCCTATGTCTTCAACAATATCAACCAATTGATTGATCGATACCAATTCGCTGCTGCCAAGATTGATCGGTTCAAGGATTTCGCTGGCAAGGATCGTCTTGGTTCCCCGCAAGCAATCGTCGATATACATGAAACTGCGGGTTTGATTGCCGTCACCCCAAATCTCGATCTCGTGTTTTCCAGATAGTTTGGCCTCGATCACTTTGCGGCAAATTGCCGCCGGGGCTTTCTCGCGCCCGCCATCCCAGGTACCGTGCGGACCATAGACATTGTGATAGCGCGCGACCCGTGTTTGCAGTCCAAAATCCTCACGGAAATGCCGGCACATCCGTTCGCTGAAAAGCTTCTCCCAACCGTAGCCGTCTTCAGGCATCGCCGGATAGGCGTCCGACTCCTTGAGTGCTGTCACATGCGGATCACGTTGCTTGTCAGCATTATAGACACATGCGGAAGAAGCGTAAAAGAACTGTTCCACCCCGGCTTCCTTGGCTGCCATCAACAAATGCGTGTTGATCAAAACGGAAAGCATGCAAAGAGCGCGATTGTTTTCAATAAATCCCATTCCTCCCATGTCCGCGGCAAGATTATAGACAGAATGCGCATCCTTCGCCGCTTGGTTGCAAGCGTCGAGTCCCTTTAAATCCAGTTCCATGTTCTCAACGTCCGGGAAAACCTGGTACCATTCGGAAAGCGGTTTAATATCGATGGCGCGAAGGTCTTTAACGCCTTGCCGGCACAAGTCGGCGAGCAGGTGTCCGCCGATAAATCCGCCGCCGCCACAAACAACAATTTTATTGGAACTCATAATGAAGCCCGCACCCTAGCGAAAATATCGGGCGAATCAATGCAAATCTGAGGCCGGTTTGAATCGCACAACACTCCATTTCTCGGGACCTACGCTGACTTTGGATGTAATCGTTTCAGTAGCCACGACAGCCCCTCCAGTTGTACGCAGCCAGTCGCCAAATGATTTCGCCGTTTCACCCAACAAATCGTTCTTGACTACCGCCCATTCGAGGTTTGGACGTTTGGATTGCTCCATCCCCATGAGATGATGCACCCTCCGTCGTCCAAACGGATACCACAACGCCAATTCTGTATCGTCTTCGCCTTCAATAAGCCCGACAATCGACACAGATGGTGGTATGTGAGCCGCCAACGGCCCCAGGCTGTTGCTTCTGTGGCTATAAACCTCGTAAACCTCCCTGGCTCGCGCGAGTTGAGCGTTTCCCGGAAACTTTTCGCAGAGCCGCCTCAAACACTCGTTTGCCGGCCAAAGCGGACGCGACGGCGTTAATATCAAAGCAATTATGGCATACAGTCCGGCCAGCACTGCCAGGGCCTTCCACCACCGGCGGCTGATCAATTCGCGATTGGCCGGAAAAATCACCGCCGGAACGAGCAACAGGGGGTAAAAGGCCGATATCAGCCGACCAGGACAGAAAGCCCCTAATTTCATCATAAAAAATACCAAACTGACCCATGCCAATCCGCCGAGAATGCATCCCTTCCAACACCGCCGATCTGGCATTTTGGGGCGGAAAGGCAAAAACAGTAGTGCTGCCAAAACGGCGCACCCTATGCCGAGTCCCAAACCGCTTGATTCCTCTTGAGGCAACTCGCCAAGCCCCAAGTCAAAGCTCGGAAAATCGCGCTTCAACATCGCGGACAAATGGCCCGGCACAAGGCGCGTAATTCCGGCGCTCAATCGATGCGCGCCCGGCAGGAGCGGCGGCGCCACCATCTGCAGGGATAACTCAATGCTGTTTCCGATAATTCCGGCGATCGGATTTCGCAATTCCATCTGATCGAGGTCCCGGTCCTCAGAACGATCATTCCAATCGCCGCTATAATAAAAATTAAGTATGCCCGCGGTTAAAAAGGAAATAAGCAAAGCAACGATAATCACTGCCGCCGTTCCAGAGATCCGAAGCCGAACACGCCGCATTGCAAACAGGATTCCCGCCGCCAGCGGCAAGAGCAAAGGAAGGTTTGTGCCCTTGATGCCGGTCGCCAATGCCGCCGCGAGGATCGCCATCCAGAGGTCCTTATCCCTTCCCGTACTATAGGCTTGAAGGGAAAAATAAAGTGACGCCAGCACATATACAACCGCGATTGTATCGTTGCCAATGCTCCCCGCCTGCATAACGTAGCAATACCCCATTGGCAGCAACCACATCCAATTCCAAGCCACCCGCGCCGACACGCCAACACGTGTGAAGACCGCAAAGATCAAACCCGGCAGAAACAAATATCCCGCAATGTTTAAAAGAAAAAAAAGGCGGTCACTGTGGGTGAAAACCAAGAGCGGCATTGTCAGCCATTCAAAATCCGCCGACCGATTGTTCATGCGGGGGTTGGAGGTCGTTATCCAATGCCATCCCGATGCGCTCCACCAGTGCAACATTCGCGGAACACGATAGGTTAGCGCGTCGTAATTGTTTGGCGCGTAGAGCGCTCCGCCCAACGCCGCAAGGAGCGCCGTCACCGCAAAAATCAACGGCAACGCGCATTTAAATCGACGAACGTACCGCCGTTTCCGTGTCCGCCAGTCCAACGGACTTCTCAACACCCTCCGACTCCACCAACGCCAAACTCCTAATCCTCCAAGGCAAATGAAAATGAGATAACCCAACAGATTCAGAGCGTGCAACGCCGAGAGAATCCATCCCGCCGCCACGCAAGCCGCCGAAGCGGTAATCCATAATTGAAGCAAACCAGCCATCTCGACCCTAAGCCAGAGGATACCTTTTCAAGCCGAACATCTGGCAAAAAATCCGCGCGACAAAAAGTGGATTGTTTTTGAAGTAACGCTTCCACAACCGCCGCGGTTCCCGATATAACCGATAACACCATTCCAGCCCCGACCTTTGCATCCAACGCGGCGCCTGCAGGATCCTGCCAGCGTGGAAATCAAAAGCCGCTCCCACTCCAAACATCAGGGTTACATCCAATTTCTCCAAATACTCAGCCATAAATCGTTCCTGTTTGGGCGTGCTCAACCCCACCCACATCACATCCGGCCGAGCTGCGCAAATCCGTTCTTTCAGTCCGGCTTGCTCCTCAGCGTTTAACGGACGAAAGGGTGGTTCGTAAGCTCCCACGATTTGCAAGTTGGGAAACCGCGCCATCAATTTTGCCGTTAATAACTTTACGGTCCCATCAGCCCCGCCATAAAAGAAATGACGCCATCCGGCGCGTTCCGAACGCTCCAACACGGCAAGCATCAGATCCGGCCCGTAAACCCGGTCCATCTGCCGCCGCCCCTGCCATCGACCGACCCATACCAACGGCATTCCGTCAGGCGTGTTGAGAAACGCGCGATTAAGAATGGCGCGAAAACCAGAATCTCGCTGCGCCTCGGAAACACCATGCACTCCGGTAACACAAACATAGCCCTTTTCCCTATTAGCCAAGGCGGCGGCGATTCTCATCAACGCCTCGTCCATATTGATGGCGCTGACACCGACTCCTAAAACGTTTACACGGATGGGCGTCAAACCGGTGACCGTAAGATCCTGCATTTATTTCCATTCACGTTATCAAACTACAGAGCGGCTTTAAAAGGCAATTTACTGATCGCGATCAATTGCCAGCTTCCGGCTCCTGGTGGCCCAAAAACCGTTGACCTTCCGATAATAATCCGGTTCTCTCAACAGGAAAACAATTGAGCCTTGCACGACCGCCCAAGCCAAACAAAAATTGGACTCTCAAAAACGCTCACGCCCAAAACTCGGCATTGCAACCACTGGCCAATGAGGAATCGACAATTACAGAAACGAAAATCCCCTTGAAACAAAGCTCCCTTTATTCAGTCGTTACCACAATTCAGCCTCCCACGGCAGCGATGCGCCAACTCGGACGCGCCCTTGACAGTTGTGGCGGCCAACTGTTGATCGTCGCCGACAAAAAAGGCCCGCACACCTATGCTCTGTCAAAGGCGGAATTATTGACCCTGGAGCAGCAAATCGCGTTGCCGTTGCGCCTGCCAAAGCTGCTGCCCGTGAACCATTACGTGCGCAAAAATGTCGGCTATCTCATCGCCATTTCCCGCAAAGCATCGTGCCTTTACGAAACAGACGACGACAACGCCCCCAACGGAAAATGGAAACCCCGATCCGCCACCGTGCGAGCGGCGACAGTCAGGCAGGCTGGCTGGCGCAATGTCTATGCCTATTTCAGCCGGTCTGTCTTGTGGCCTCGCGGCTTTCCATTGGAGGAAATAATGTCGTCCCGGGAATCCCGATTTCCAAAACAGTCCACGCCAGCCGCGGTATTCAGTCCGATTCAACAAGGCCTGGCGGACGGCAACCCGGATGTGGACGCCATTTGGCGCCTGGTGCAATCCACGGACATCCGATTTGCCTCGAAACCGAGTCTGGCGCTGGCCCGCGGCGTTTGGTGCCCTTTCAACAGCCAGACCACTTGGTGGTGGCCCGAGGCGTATCCCCTGCTTTATCTTCCCAGTTATTGCACATTCCGAATGACGGACATCTGGCGCAGCTTCATTGCGCAACGGTGCGTATGGGAACTTGGGGGCGTCGTCACATTCCATTCTCCAGAAGTTGTGCAGGAACGAAACCAGCATAATCTCCTCCGAGACTTCCAGGACGAAGTTCCCGGCTACCTGTCCAACGCCAGGATTTGCAATATTCTCGGCCAATTGAAACTCAAACCCGGCAAGGCATCGGTTTCAGAAAATCTAATGTGCTGCTACGAATCTCTCGTTGCCGAAAATATTTTCCCACGGAACGAACTCCGGCTCGTCAAAGCATGGCTGGCCGATCTAAAATCCATGGCGCGGTCAATTTGAAATAGTATAATTTGAACCCTGGAAGGGCGTTCGAATTCCTTGCCAAGCGGACACTCTGAACCCTTGAACCCGTTTCCGTGCGTTCTTAATCCGCCCCCAATTGCGAACCACGAACCAATAAGCCTTCAGCGAATACCGCTCTCGCAACAGCGCATAAACCAGTATTCCCAGGCGTCTGGGAACGATGTGGAAAAAGTCCCTGGCAAAATCAGCCGCCGTTTCATTTTTCAACAACATCAGCAAATCATTCTTTACCGCGTGATACTTCAACTCCGGCGCAAGTTGCTTGCGGACCTCCAGATTACCCGGCCGAAAAACCCTCGGATGCATCGCAACACAATCCGAATCGAAAACCGTCTTCCACCCGAATATTCGCCCTCTCCATGAAACATCATGATCTTCCTTGTGCGCGAAAAACATTTCGTCGAAAAATTGGCCGTCAAAAGATATATTTTCAATCATCGCCCGCCGATAAAACGGCAACGCTCCGTCGCAGCCAAACACCTCCTCAGTCCGAAGATCAACGCCCGAAGCCCGCGCCCCATGAAAACGCAAAAGAAACCGCCGGCTCCTTGCCACCGTCAGCCCCGCGCCATCAATCAAACAACTCTTCAGATCAAGGCCATCTTGCAACAACACCCCGCAGACCGTCCCAATTTTCGCGTCTTGCGCGATTCGCTCGGTGGCCTTTTCGATGTAATCCTCCCTTAACACAACATCCGGATTAACGAGCAAAACGAAATCGCTCTGGGTTCGCGATATGGCAAAATTATGCCCTCCGCAAAACCCCTTGTTCTCCGGACTGTAAACGAGAGTGACCCGATCCTTGAATTTATCCAGAACCTCGCGCGTGCCATCGGCGGAGGCGTTGTCGTAAATGAAAATTTCCTTCGGCGGACAGGTTTGCCGCAAAAGCGACTGAATACATGCCTCGACACAGTGGGCATGGTTCCATGTAACGACAGAAGCCGTCGTTGTCGGCAGCCTATTCGTGATGTCTGCTGCGTCCGGAACCAAGCTGTCGTCCATCTGTGCGATTCGTATATAATATTAGCAAAGATCGGCAATCGGACAATCATGATTTGAAATAATTTTCGGGCACAAGTTCCTTGCTTCTCCCTCCTTATCGGGCCACCCTTCTTCAATTATGCTCCTCGGAACATTTGAAAAAAAGGGCGCCCCGGAATCAGCCCGCAAGTTTAAGTGCCCACCAGGACCGAAATTGTCTTCGACCTGGACGTCCATGTGCGGGTCACGGCCGCCGAACACAGAGGGCCGTTACAACTATTTTCTCATCCGGCAACAGACGACTCAAGCCACTGGCCTATGACAGCACAAAAAGCCCTGGAAATTGCAGGGGCAGTTCGTCGCCGTTTGTCATTGCGGCGAATACGAATGGAAATCCAGTTGAGGCGACATCGAGGCCTTTTTGGGCCGCCTAAAGTAACCGTTGTCGGAGCGGCGGGAGGAGTCGGACCCCGCTATTCACTTTGGGTTCGGAAAGGCTTAGTTACAGCTACCGGTTTCGAGGCTGACGAAAAGGAGTGCAGCATGCTAATGGGTCATAACCGAGGCGTGACTTATCTGCCATTTGCGCTGGGTGCTTCTAATAGTAACAGGACGCTGTTCGTGACAGAATTTCCAGAGTGCTCTTCCTTTTTGGAGCCTGATATGGAGGTGTTATCTGCCTATCCTGTAAGAGAGTGGTTTAAAGTTGTTAAGAAGATCGACGTACCGGTGCATCGATTTGACACTCTTTACGAAAAGAATGGGGTGACCATAGTGCCGGACTTCCTGCACATTGATGTGCAGGGATTTGAATTTGAAGTGCTGGAAGGGATGGGTAAATACTTGGACGGCGTAACGTGCGTTGAGATTGAGACTCACCTCAAACCCATATACAAGGAGCAGAAGCTCTTTCTTGAAATGAAAGCGCACCTTGAAGGCAAGGGTTTCTTCCTGAGAGACCTTGAGGTTCAAGGTATCTTTGATGGGGAGGCCGTCGAGTTGAACGCTTTTTTTTGCAGAGTCACAAAGAGCGGCGGAGACGATAGGAGGCGTTCGTTGACTCGGCTCTGGGAAGCACTTTGCAATCTAAAAACGGCAGGGTATTTTAGTGAGTTCCAATGGCTGCACAAGGGCGCCTAAAGAGCTGCGGGATTGGCGCTATGTTTTCTCAAAGCAGAACTCGCCAAAATGCAATGTCACCTCTCCAAGACTTTTTTCTCACGTTCCTTGGTGGTCGTTCCAATGCGCACAGCATTGTTTGCGCCTCGGACGTTCCCGCCGCTTTTGGGCATTGGGGAGACAATCTAATGTCGGTTTTTTCCAGAACGATTCCGCAACCGGTGCGGAAGCCATTCCTGCACGGGTATTCTTTTCATCGGCAAGGTCCGACTCGAGGAAAATGTTTGAAATATTTTCTGGCAAATTCAACGGTTCTGTGAAATTCTGAGTCGCTTGAGTGGTGGGCTGTTTGCATGTTTCACCACCCACTGAGCAATGAGTCACCGACAAGTTACAGCTTTATTGATCTTCGGCGCCGCGATTGTCATTGCGGTTTGCGCCGGGATCTCAATTGCCATTGAAGACTATTGGCTCTTATGGCTGGGGGGTGGTACAGTCATTTTAATCGGATTATTGATCACTCCTGGGTATAGTCCTCTGTTGGTTGTTGGCCTTCTCATTCCCTTTTCACTCCCGTTGCCATTGATCTGGAATTTGCCGGTTCTCACGATCGTCTTGGGAATTTGCATTGTAAAATACTGGTTTGAGCGCGGTTTGACCATTCACAGGCACTCCACCCCCCTTAGCACAATGAATTGGTCTTGTGGCCTTTTTTTTGGATGGGTTCTCATCCGCTATTGCATAAACCCGTCGATCCCCAATTTCATGGGCTTCGGAAGAAACGTCACCGGATTTCGCTCCTGGCTTAATTATGCCCTTTCCTTGGGCGTGCTTTTTTTCATGGGACGATTTGTCGGCAACCGCCAAGGTCTCCTAAAACTTATTCGCTGGCTGGTCATAGTTTCCGTATTCTTTAGCGTCCTCTTGCTGGCTGCGGCTTTTTCCGGAAGCATGCAAGTGGCGATGATTCTAAGTTACCTCGGAATGGTTCCGGGTAGCTTCGACAACGGCATGCTCCGTTTTGTGGGCCTCCCGGCATTTGGCGTAATCCTGCTCTCTGTATTATTGCTTCCTAACTTGTTGAAAGTGAATCGTCTAGGTTGGTGGATTATATTGTTTATAGGCTCTGCGGCGGTCGTCGTCGGCGGGAATCGTAGCGGATTTGGAATTGCGATCATAGTCGTCACTGTTATTTTGCTGCTGCGAAGCAAATTCCTTGCTTGTGCCGCCGTGTTTGGCACGATTGTGGTGGTCTGCGCGGGAGTTTATTTGGCGGGTCCATTTTTGGCTGGTCTTCCCCATACTGGAGTTCTTCGCATGTTCGCCTTGGTCAGTCCCGAACTTGCCGAAGCCACTGGGGGTGACAACTCTTTGGAATGGCGCGAAGTACTATGGCAGAGAGCGGAGGAAGAGATCGGAAAACACCCTCTCGTTGGCCAGGGCTATACGGGGGTCGAAAATGGGCTTGAATTGGACCACGTCCGGACAATGGAAGAGACTGAAGAACTCACCCTTGCGACAGGAGGTATTCACGACGGCTATCTTGCCAGCGCTCTGGCATTGGGGATTCCGGCTGCAATTCTCTTTATCTTCATACTGGGCCATCAGATCTTTTTGAATGCGCGACGAGGCTATAGGCTTCAAAAAGAAGACTCGGTAATTGCTGAAGCCCATTGTTTCGTTTGTGCTAATCTCCTTGGCTACGCCGCCGCTATCTTCATCGGCTCGGATTTAAATGCCCCTATGATTTGGTTCGCTTTTGCTTTGGGTCTTTTCCTTTTCCAATTGCGGCCCACCGAGAAGCGGCATCCAAAGACGACGACATCAGTTGCAAGACCTGTACTTGCCGAACAAATCGCGTAAAAACCTGAAGATAGCGATTCCTATTTCCCGGTTCGACAGCAGCGGCGGAATTCGCGTTCTATCCGTGTTGGCAAACGGACTGGCAAATCGAGGCTTCCGCACTTCTTTTGTGGTCCCGCGCGGCCGGCATCGGCCTTTTTTCCCGCTTGATGACCGTGTGAATATACACGTTATCGGACCCGACTTTGGAAATTATCCCCGCGTAAGCGGCCTCATGAAAAAAGTCCAGTTAGCTGTCGGATCCCCGCCTACGGAAGTCGCCATTGCCAATGCGTTTATGACTGCTTACCCGGTCCGATTCAACCAAATGATTGGCCGCACAAAGCGAGCCCTTTATTTCGTTCAAGGATACGAGCCAATTGCTTTCGGCGAATATGGTCACGGACCAGCTTGGTTGAGGGCTTTGAAGACAAGACTTGCCGGATTAACCTATCACATTGATTTGGAGTGTGTTACAAACTCCGCATGGACATCGAAAATGATCCGGCAATATCATAATCTAAATTCCGTCGTAGTCCCCCTCGGCGTTGACACGACGATTTTTCATCCCGTTCGTTCTATTAAAGAAAAACGCGCCCTTTCTCCAGTTATCATGACCGTCGGCAATTCTAACCCCGTAAAACGGTTTAGCCTTTTCATGGAGACCGTTCAACTACTGCAAAAAAAAAATCGTTGCACCGCCCTGGTTGCCACGCACGACCCATCCCTGCTCAAATCAGAGGGCCTTTCTGCCGAGTTCGCATCTCCGAACGACGATGCGCAAATCGCAGCACTTTACGACAAGGCGTCGGTTTTCGTTTCAACCTCAGCATGCGAAGGTTTCGGCTTACCCCTATTGGAAGCTATGGCTTGCGGAACTCCCGTGGTAACGACCGATTCCGGAGGAGTCCGGGATTTTTGCGAGGACGGATTTAACTGCCGCATTGTGCAATCCGCCAGGGCGGAAGATTTAGCCCAAGCCGTGGAGGAAATTCGCTCGAATACAGATTTGGAATCTCGTCTAATCCAAAACGGACTGGCTACCGCTCGTCAATGGCCATGGGAAAGATTGATCGACTCCTTTGATCGTCTTTTGAAATCCACCAAAAGAACGTTTCGTTAGAGTTCGCCACCATATTCTCCTTGCGGCAATCGCTCCGATATTTGAAGATGGAACCATGGCTTCGGCCTCGAAAGAAGAAATTCTGCCGCTCACGTCTTTGCGTTTCATCGCTGCCAGCCTCGTTTTTGTCGAACATGTTTTTGCGATTCCCGGCTTGGAATGGATGCATGCCGATCGCGGATGGTTCGGAAAGATCGGTGTGTCGATCTTCTTCGTCCTAAGCGGCTTTGTCATCTCCTGGTCCTACGCAAGCCAGCCGTGGAACGGGAATTTTTGGAATAACGCCGGCGATTTTTACTGGAGCCGCGTAGCGCGCATTTATCCGCTTCATTGGCTGATGTTCCTGGTCTGCCTGCCACTGGCTTTGCGGAGCCTCACCGCACACGTCCATTTGTCAGGCATTCCATCACTATGGACCCTAACGGCTGACCTATGGCCCGGGTTTTATGCAGGACCTCAGCCGGATAGAGCGGCGTGGACATTGAGTTGTGAGGCCTTTTTTTACCTGACGAGTCCTCTTCTCCTTCTGTTATTGTGTTCAAGACGCAGTCCGTTGGTCTCGGCCGGCGTGACGCTGGTCACTTACCTCGCGATTATTTGGGCAGTCGCCTCCTTGTATGGAAATTTGAACTGGAATGCTTACCTGTGGGAACCTGATTTTATTTTAGGTGTATTGGGTTACTTCCTTTTCCGCCGAGTTGACCTGTCCTTTCTAGCGGGTTCCATGTTGATCGCCGGGATCGCGCTTTTGGTTTTAAGTTGTTTAATAGAACCTCGGTTCAACTACAATTTCGCGAGGCTCGTCTTTGGGCCTGGCAGTTTGTTGGTGATTCTCGGATGTGCGAGGTCCAAAGGTTTGTGCAAGCACCTTCTTTCCCACCCAAAACTCGTCTTGCTTGGCCACTCCAGTTATGCGCTGTATTTATTCCATGATCCACTCATTCGATATTCCAGGATATATTTTAACCGACACGGCATTGTGTTCGGGGCAGGCTGGAATGTTCTCGTTGCCCTTGGATTTTATGTGTTTGCATGCGCAACCTCGATTGCCTGTTTTAAACTCTATGAAAATCCGATTCGGCTCAAACTCCGCTCCTTGCGAAAAACCAAATCAAGCTGTGGCAGTGATCGGACACCTATTGACACAAGCAAACAGTCATTACCAACAGCCGCCATCCCTGGCGCCTAGTTCACTGGATGGGCCGGCTCTTGTCCAAATAGTCGCTTGATGACTCGAACAAACTTTCGAAGCCACCCAATTTGTCTGAGAGGATCCGTGTAGAGATAGAAACGGATCCTCAATTCCCCAAGCGTAAAATAAGATTTCTCATACCGTCGCCGAATCGCCAAGAAATCCTCATACTGCTTCGTCAAGTGGGCATGCGTTATCGAACCTTTTCGGCGGCGATAATGGGTCAGCACATGCGGTATCGGAACACATTTATAATGGTGCATTGCTCGAACCAGCCACTCATAATCCATCGTGTAACGATTTCCAACATCCAGCAGCCCGGCTTTTTGGTAAACCTCCTGATGCACAAACGTCGCAGCCTGGTTCATGCCCGTCCTCACGCCAAGCAAATCCTTTAGATTGTAGTCCCAACCGGGAACAACTTGTTCCACCGTTCCGTCATACCGAAGAATGGCTTGATTCCCGCAGAAGATTCGAATGCCGGGATGCAGGTGAACGTACCTCAAAAATGTCTTGAGACCGTCATCCGCCAACGCATCATCCGCATTCAGCCAAATAATCCAATCGCCCTTCGCCCGCTGAATTCCCTTATTGACAGCGTCAGCAAGTCCTTTGTCCGGCTCAGAAATCCACTCAATCTCCGCTTCGGACCTCAAAACATCCAGAGTGCCATCCGTTGACCCGCCGTCGATCACCCTTTGTTCCAACTCTTCCGCTCCGAACCCTTGCTTGCGGACGGATTCAATGTTGGCAGAAATATAATCTTTGCAATTCAGAGATGGTGTAATAATCGAAAATAGCATCCGCTTTTTCCTTTTATTAAACGGCCCGCCCCGCTTTCATTCGCTCCAGAATGAGGCCAGCCGTTCGCCTCCACGAATACGCGGCCAAACACTGTTCCTGACCCTCCGAGCCCATTTGTTCAAGCCCCTTGGGATCCACGCAGGCCCTCAACAGGGCTTCTGCGACAAACTTTGGATCGGGCTTCTCCACAAGAAACCCGAATCGCCCATTTTGCGTTATTTCCGGCAACGAATTCCTCGCAAGACCCAAAATCGGTGTCCTGCAAGCCAGCGCCTCTAGGTACACCAAGCCCCAAGGCTCGTTGTACGCCGGCATTGCAAACAAGGCGGCAGTCTCAAAAAGCCGCTGCAACTCCTCCCACGCAACATGTCCTGCAACAGTGACATTAGGCATCCCCGGTAGTGCCATATCCTCCACTGCTTTTCCAGCAAGCACCAATTTGATCGAAGAGTTTTTCTTGTTCGCAATCTGAAATCCCTCCAACAAAAGCCTTCCGCCCTTCTCTTTAAACCGGTCTTTGGCTGCAAAAAGGATTGGGCCGCTCGCATAATCTTTCTTTCCGTGAAAGGGCGCGATCTTGCCACGGCCTGTTCCAACCACGGTAATAAGCCCAGGATTCACACCATAATGCGAAATTAAATTATCCTTGACGTAATGTGCGATTGGAAAAACATGCAGTCCACCCTTCAAAGCCTTTATCTCCAGCCGGTCGGAAACACGCAACGACTTGCTGGAGTAATGGCTTATTTCCGTCGAATAACGGGCGGCGAGATCCCACGTCGAATCGCACAACAAATATCGTTCTAGTCCCTTGCCCCCTGCGGTTCCGGGAAGATCAAAAGTGCCAGTGTGTAAAACGGTGTTGACTCCAGCCCGAATGCAGGCTTTCTCCGTACGGCGAGCCGCCAAGAGCCTCGCCACAGGCCCTCTATCTGTATTGCCGGTGTAGCCCATTATCCGCTGGCCAATCCGACAAAATGCCCTCAACGGCCTCGAAAGGGACGCATCAATGGCGATTACCTCCGCGCCAAGCTCTTCTAAGGACCTCACCAAATTAAAAGGTGTCCCCGACCACGTTCTTTCCGCGCGGGGATCTCCGGCGGCGCTGCTCAAGGCAATTCTGAGGGTGTTCCTACTCATTTGTCTTCCGGCATCCAGAAACGTCGCGCCGGGTCCTCACTCGCTCTGCCATCGCCGTTTCAACAGCTTAAGCACTTGTCCAGCGCTTTTCCATCCCAAATACTGTCGCCATAAGAATGCAAATCCCTTCGGAAGGGGGGCATCATAAAATTGCCGCTCAATGCTTTTCTCATGCAAGCGTTCTATCACACTCGCCTGAAGTCGTTCGCACTCCTCCTCGCCAATAAGTCCGACGGAACTCGATCTTCTCAAATCACGGAGCCATGTTAGGAGATGAGCCCGCTCCGCCAACAAAGTTTGGCGCCGCTTTGCCAGCGAGGGTCTAAGAGCGCCTGCCCATGCATTTCCTTCGTGTCTTCGATAATAAATCAACGGTTCAGCGATATATTCGATCTTGCCCAAAAGCAGACTTCGAAAGGGAATGGCTTCATCCTCATGCACAACACGATCATCCATGGGTCCAAATATATCGAAAACCTTCCGGTGGTAAACGTGTGAACACCCGTATAGGCCGGCGTGGCCGCATGCCACTGCCACCGCCAATGAAGTCGGATGTATGGGTGGAACCCCCTTATTCCACAACCCCTTATCCATGCCCGAGGAATCGATTTCGATCATATTCGAATAGATCGAAAAGGCAGTCTGCTTGGAGTCAACCCATGCCTCGTAAACCCGCTCAGTTCGATTCTCAAAAGAAATGTCATCCCCCGCCGCCGCCACAATAATCTCTCCGTGCGACAGTTCAAAGATTCGATTAGCATGCCCTCCAATACCCAGGTTCTTCTGATTCCTATTTAACACAATCCGGTGCGGCCCTCGATACGCAGCCGCCATTTCCTGCATGATGTCAAATGTGCGATCCGGCGAACAGTCATCCGAAAGAATGATTTCCAATGGAGAATAGGTTTGAGCGAACGCCCCTTTCACAGCTTCCCGGATGAACTGTTCCTGTTTGTAGGCGACTACAAAAAAGGTGATCAGAGGCTTCGTCATGGCAACTGTCTCTCTTCAGTGTTCGTCTTCGATTATGTGCTTTCTGTCCGGAGTTTGTCGCACAAAACCCGCCAAAAACTCATGCCTAACAACTTTTGCAGGGTCAGCAGCGAAATTGCGCTTACCACCAGCGTCGCAGCCAGACCAATGCAAAAACTCCATCGCCCTGGTAGAAACCGAGCGCATACAAAAATAGTGCCCATTACCAAAATCGCTAGTCCCAGTACTTTCAAGACTGCGCTCGACCATCGAAAATCCGTTAGCCGGCATACCACCATCAGCATCATTCCGGTATAACACACATAAAGCAGCGCAAAAGCGATGCCCGCGCCATTCAGTTTCCACAGTTTCACACACAAATAAACCAGCCCGACATTCATAGCGCCGCCAGCCAGTTCGGTCAATGTAAACAAAAGGCCCCTTCCCTTCGCTACCAATACGAATGCTAACGGCCAGCTTACAACACGCAAAAACACCCCAAGAATCTGCCAGCGCACTACTTCCGCTCCTGGTACAAACGCCGCCGAGTAGAAAACCTTCATTACCCATGGCGCCAGAGTCAGAGTCGCAAGAACCCCTGGCACGGCAATGAGCATGCCCGTCTCTGTTTGTTCGTTCACCAACCGGTTCATCGTCACGGGGTCATTCGCCGCGGCAGTCAACCGCGGCAGAAAATCGGCGGCCATCGCGACCAGCACAATACCAACGTAATATGTAGATAGCGTCCACACCGCAGTGTAAATACCGACGGCTTCCGTGCCCAGTCGCCGTTGAACGAAAACCCTTGTGAAATAAGCCGTGCCACTGGCAATCAACGCCGAAGCCATGAACGCGGACCCCAAGGCCAGCAGCCCCCGTGATTCTTCCAGCGTTTCCCCCCATGTAACCGTTACCCGCTGCAACGGAACGCGCCGCGCGTACCACCACGACAGCAAAATGCCAAACGCCGAAATTGTCACAAGATAGGGCACGATTCCTTGTTCCCGCAGCCACCACACCAACCCAATACTGACCACCGCCCCAAATATCGCCGCTGAAATCTCGGACGCCGCCATGTCGCGCAATCGGCGTAATCCCTGCAATAACGCGTTTTGCCCCGCCGAAATGCCGCCAAACAGGAGCGTCAGAGACATTAGCCCAATACCAAAAACATGTTTGTGATCCCCAAATGTCGTACGGCTCAACAACGACGCCAGCGCCAGGACTCCTACCATTCCCAGCATACCGGCGCAAAGCGAGGCTCGGCGCAACGTCACGATTGTGCGAGCAATCCGCGTCTCATTTCCAGTACCCGCAGCAGCGGCAACCTGCCGGACACCGCTGGCATTGATTCCAAATCCCGCCACCGAACCAACCAAACTGACCGCCGCTGTGTAAAGTCCAGCCAAACCCACCCCGGATGGACCAAGAAGAAGCGCTAACACCTTCGTGCGCACAATCCCAATCCCAAGGTTGATCACCTGCATCCCTCCGATCAGCGCCGTACTTTTGAAAATCTGCCGGTGAGAAGACATTTACCGAATTAGAGAATTGAAACCGCCTGGCGCACCGCCGCAACAACCTGGGCAGCTTGCTGATCGGACAAATGCGGCCCGATTGGCAGGCTCAAAAGAGTCGAGGAAAGCTCCTCCGCTCTCGGCAGCCGCCAACCCTCAGGGGAGGGGGTTCGGAGCGTTGCATAAGCTCCAGAATGATGTGGGGGCACCGGATAATGAATTAATGTTCCAATGCCGCCCGCCGTCAGGCTCCGCTGCAAGGCATCGCGGCGCGCATGGCCGATGGCAAATACGTGCCAGGTCGTTTCGGCCCACTCAGCAACATGCGGAATTACCAGCTTGGGTGCCAGAGGCGAAAGCTCGGAGATATAATACTCTGCCGTTTTGCGCCGGCGCGCGTTCCACTCTTCGAGATGGCGAAGTTTGACACGCAGAAAGGCAGCCTGCAACTCATCCATCCGCGAATTCAATCCCGCTTCTTCGTGTTGGTATTTGACTTTGGATCCATAGTTGCGCAACCGGGCAATGCGCGCCGCTAGTTCAGGATCGTTAGTTGTAACTGCCCCGGCATCACTGAACGCGCCAAGATTCTTCCCAGGATAAAAACTGAACGCGGCCGCATCGCCCAATGCCCCCGTGCGACGCCCCTTGTAAAGCGCGCCCTGGGCTTGAGCCGCGTCCTCGATCACTTTTAACTTATGCCGGCCGGCGATTTCCAGAATTGGATCCATGTCCGCCGTCTGGCCATATAGATGCACTGGCAGAATGGCTTTGGTGCGAGGAGTGATCGCCGTTTCCAGGAGATCGGGTTCCAAATTATAAGTCTTCCCGTTAACGTCCACAGGTACTGGCGTAGCTCCAGCGAAGGTGACTCCCAGCCAGGTGGCGATGAACGTGTGCGAAGGCACGATCACCTCGTCCCCCTTCCCAATATCGTAACCCCGCAAAATCAGTTGGATTGCATCCAGCCCGTTTCCGACGCCCAAGCAGTGTTTGACTCCGCAATATTGGGCAAACTCGATTTCAAATGTCTCCAGTTCCCGCCCGAGCAAATACCAGCCGGAATCCATTACGCGATGATACGCGGCATCCAATTCATCTTTGAGCTCGAGATACGCCGGTTTTAACTCAAGAAACGGAATGTTCATTTCTTCGTCTTGACTGCAAGGAGAAAATCGGCATGGTCGCGGTAATAGTCCGATTCCTCATAGTAAGCGGAGGCCAGTACCATGCACACCGAGCCGGACGAGAAATTATCCATTTCCCGCCAAATCATCGGACAGATATAAAGGCCCATATAGGAACGGTTGAGGTGGATACGCTTCTTTTCATAGCCATCATCCAGGACAATATCAAAACTCCCAGACATGGCTACGACTAATTGGTGAAGCGCTTTGTGAGCGTGGCCCCCCCGTGCAGCTCCGCCGGGGACATCGTATAGGTAGTAAACCCGCTTAATTTCGAATGGCACATGACGCTCCCCTTCAACAAAGGTCAAGTTCCCACGGGTCTCCGCAATCTTGGGAAGATCAATAATTCGGCAATTCTTGAGGATCATAATTCATTTCTCCGGAGGCAGCCGTGCAATTACATAAATCTCGCCGGCAATGTCCGGGTATCGTTCCCCGAGCTGCATGAACGCTTCCAGCATTTCCGGCGTCCATGTTTCTTCGATCTGGCGGCTGGAAACAGGTTTTAACCAGTAACCGCCAAAGATTTCAATCCGCAATCCCGCTTGAAGAAATGCATGCCGGAAAGTTTCTGGCGTAAAAACGCGACGATGCCCGTGGTGCATATCGGCTTCGTTCATCCCTTCCTCGAACGGCAGCAATCCCATTACCACTGCGGCTTGACGATGCAGAGATCGAGCGTTGGGTACCGCCGCCAGGACCCGACCCCCTGGCTTCAACAATGATTTGACCATGCGTAATATCTCCACAGGGTCAGCCACATGCTCCAGCACATGACCAAGCACGATATTATCAAACCGTTCCTCGGTTCGATAATCCTCAAACAGCGAATGTACCACCGTTGCGTTTGGAAATCGCTTTCGCAGGTCATCGCAAAATCTCGCCGAGCCATCGACGATCGTGAATTTTCGGGCAAGGGAGGCAAGTAAGTTTGTCATGATCCCCTCGGCCGGCCCAAGCTCCAGAATACTCTCCCCCCGGATATGACGCGCAAATATGCGAAAACTATATTCAATCGTCCGAATGTTCGCTCCGCGCGCGTACCATGAATCAGCGGCGATTTTCTCGAGATGTTCGATTTCGTTTATTGAGGACATAATTGGTTACTAATACTATTCATTCCGAAACTTCAATTGACGGCAACAAAAGCGGAATTAGCGCCGTCACTGCCGCATGTACGTCTGAAAAAATTCGGGCCACGCCTACAGATGATAAATAATTCGCGGATCGTTGGCCAGAACTTACACCTCCAAAAATCGCGTTGGCGGCTTGCGCGGCAAAGAAATCTGATTCAGTGTCCCCAACGAAAACATTCACCTTATTTTGCGTCAGAAATTCACCCTTCAGAGAGGCCGCGCCAACCGGATTGACCACCCAAATCTCTCCGACAAGGCGCCCGATGCTCGACTTTAATATCTGTGAACGCGCGCCTTCGGCATTCCTTCGACCTGTGATGACGACCGGCGAAAAGCCATGCGCCAAAACAACTTCCAAAGCCGGCAACGCCTGGGGATGAACCACATCCAATTCTAACCAATTCTCGTTTTCGACTTCCGCCACCCATGAATTCGTCACAGCGGATGCAACCGTCGGAATTATGCCTGCTTCAATCAGCGCTTGATGAGTGGACAGGCCTTCCGTTTTTCTCCGCCACCAGGCGTCCGGATCAATGCTGACGCCGGAAATTCGAGAAAGCACATCTCTCAAAACCGCAGTTTGCCGTCCACGGCAATCCACCAGCGTGCCGTCCCAGTCAAACGCAAACCAGCTTCGTTTAACAAAAGACATGTTCCTGATACGTTCGAACGACGAATCTGTCCCGTCTCGGAAGCCGAATGTAACCTTTAAAGTCTCCACCGGTCAGATCCGCAAGCATTGCGCTGCCAGTGTCAAACCCAACAGCGGCCGATATGGCGGTTCCCGCTCCTGGACGGGGATTCACATCCGTAACCGTCCACTTTTTGCCCGATGGATCTCTCAGGACTTGGAAACAAAATGCCCCTCGAAGATTAAGTCCAATACCCAATTGACGAGCTAGAGATTCCAACTCATCGTCCCGAAACACTCGGGCTTTCGTGCAAACTCCCGCTTTAATTTCAATCCGCTCACGACAAAGAGCACGGATCATCCGACCATTCTGCGAAATGAAGACGTCAATAGTTACTTCCGGCTTCTTACAAACAGGTTGAGCGATTAAATCCTCACTCGAATGCTGAACGGCATCAAACGTTGCTCTATCGAACAACAGCCTCGCGCCGTCACTGCCCCGCCCGCGGCGCGGTTTTACAAACCATCCGCTTTTCCGCCATGATACCGAACACAAAGGTGAGGTTTCTGGTGTGGGAATGCCATTTTTATTAAGCCAGCGTCCCATTTCCAACTTGTCAAAGCACAATTGTGCGACTGCAACGGACGGCGCTTGAATCCGACAAATCCCCCGATTTGCCGATTCAGACAATCGTGCGCCATGCACTATCTCCTCATCAAGAATCGGGATCCATAGAGACACTCGATTTTTCCGCAATAATTGAACCAGCGACGCGCTAAAATTCGGATCCGCCGCAAGGGGCATCGAAATAAACGCCTCCGAAAAAAGCGCGGCCGCAACCAAATGCCGGGGATTTGTATCCCCTGCCAAGAGATGCTTTATGCCAATGCGCCGTGCGCAATTAGCCACATAATAGCCAGACCCGCTTCCGACCGTGGTTACCAGCAGCCGCGTTCGAAGTGATTCGGCGTGTTCGGATTCAGGAAGCCACATGACAAAATAGATTAAACTTGCGTAGTTCGTTCAATTTCAAATATTGATTTATCGATATTATCCGAACGCTTGGCTTTTTCAACGGCGCAATATGAGAACAGAACCACCTCCAAGTCAACACGCGAACCAAAATCCGAACTGAGAAACGGCGTAATTGAAATCCTTCCCGGGAAAAGTTCCTGAGCATATCTGCAAGAAAGGCTTTGGCCGCAAAATCGGCGTCCGCTCCTACTTCGATATTCTCCACGCCCAAGCCTGAATCCGGCATCTTTATAATGCGTTGTCAAACAGGGTAATTCGCACATTGTCGGCTCTCTTGACATCCCCCAGCTCTTTCAGAACACTATTCCGCTATGGTTGAACCCAAGGCGAATGATTTGATGGAACGCATTGTCTCTCTTTGCAAACGCAAAGGGTTCATCTTCCAGTCCTCGGAGATCTACGGGGGCATCAATGGCTTCTGGGATTACGGCCCTCTCGGCGCCGAACTCAAACGCAACGTCAAAGACTTCTGGTGGCGCGCCATGACCCAGCGACGCGATGATGTCGTCGGACTCGAAGCCACCATCATAATGCACCCCAAAATCTGGGAGGCCAGCGGCCACACATCGACCTTCGCCGATCCAATGGTCGATTGTCTCCTCACTAAAAAACGGTTCCGCGCCGATCAAATCGATCCTCAAAGCGGCATTGTCTATCATTTCTCCGGCGCGGAATTGGCGGACAAATCTAAAAGGTCGGACGACCCATTTTCAGTCCTTTTGCCGCCTGGCAAACCTCCTGAAAGCGCCCGCAAACTCGCTTATCAGTTTTATCAGCAGCGCGGTCTTTCCGGCGCCATTCTCCTGGGCGAACGAACAGAGAAGGTCGAAAATTCCACTCGCTATAATCCTGAGAACGGCAGCTTGCTCACGGAACCGCGGTTGTTCAATCTCATGTTCAAGACTTACGTCGGCCCGGTCGAAAGCGCGGAAAACACCGCCTATCTGCGGCCGGAAACGGCGCAAGCCATTTTTGCCCAATTCAAAAACGTCGCGGAAGTTTCGCGCCAGAAGGTTCCTTTTGGCATCTGCCAGATCGGCAAGGCTTTTCGCAATGAGATCAATCCCCGCAATTTCACGTTCCGCTCGCGTGAGTTCGAACAGATGGAATTGGAGTTTTTCATTCGCCCGGACGAAGCAATCGAGGCCATTTGCGGAAACGTCGCGCGACCGGAAAGCGCGGGCCATCCGGGACCGCCGCAGCCCAATTGGGGCTGGCAGATGTGGCACCAATATTGGGTCGAGGAACGACTCGCCTTTTACGAAAACATTGGCCTGCCACGCGCCACCCTCGTTGAGTATTGGCAGAAACCGCAGGAGTTGGCCCATTACGCGCGCGCAACGGTCGATATCCTTTACAAATTCCCATTCAGCAAGCGCGATGAAAAAGGGGAATTGGCCGGCGAGGAACTCGAAGGAATCGCCGCGCGCAGTGATTTCGATTTGTCCCAGCATCAGCGATTCTCCGGCAAGGCGATGACGGTTTTCGACGACGAACTCAAAGCGGCCTGGGCCAAATTGGACGACGCGAAAAAATCCGCGCTGGCCGAGCGATACTTTCAATCGCGGCGCAATTATCTTGTTAAGACAAACGAAGCGCCCGACCAGGCCGAAAAGCAGGCTCGCGAAGAAGCCGGCGCCCTGGCCAACGGCATCTACGTGCCGCACGTCATTGAGCCTTCCGCCGGCGTGGACCGCCTGGCGCTGGCGTTAATCTGCAACGCTTATTGCGAAGACGAAGCCCCGGACGATAAGGGGAAAATGGAAAAGCGCGTTGTCATGCGGTTTCATCCCCGCATCGCGCCGGTCAAAATCGCTGTTTTTCCGTTGCTCAAAAACCGGCCGGAACTGGTCGCAAAGGCGATGGAAGTTCGGGACTTGCTGCGTCCGTTAATGACCGTATTTTATGACGATGCGGGAGCCATTGGCCGGCGTTACCGGCGACAGGATGAAGCCGGCACTCCATTTGGTGTGACAGTGGACTTCGATACGCTCGGCGAAAAAGGCGCCGAATTGAAGGATACCGTGACGCTCCGCGACCGCGATACCATGAAACAAACCCGCGTAAAAATTGACGCGCTGCCGACTCTGCTGCTCGAGAGGATTCGGTAATGGCATCTCACCCAGATTCATCGCCAGAACTAATATCGCCAGAGGAAACGTTGGTCCCGCTCAAGCGGGCGCCCACCCTGTACGCCATCATATTCTTCAAATTGGCCAAAGGGATTCTTTTCTTCTTTTTCGGTCTTGTGCTTTATTTTCAGGCGGCGCGAAACTTGCCGCAGGAATACGCCGATCTTCTTAAGAAGCCGATCTTTCAGAATCTTCGTATCCATCCTGAGAATAAGTTCGTGCAGCACATTGCGGATCAGATTGCCGATTTGACCGAACAACGAATCCGGTGGGCGGCTCTGGGAACGATGGCGTGGTCGTTGTTTCCGTCGGTGGAAGGAATTGGGCTTCTTTTTCGCTGGGGTTGGGCCGGCTGGACAGCCATTGCGGAAACGGCTTTTTTTATTCCGATAGAGTTTTACGAAATGGCGAGGGAGTATTCGTTTTATCTCCTGCTGGCGACCGTCGCCAATATCCTCATCGTTTGGTACCTTTTCGCCAATCGCGACCGACTGTTCCGCCACCACCACCATCCTCACTAACCGACCGGACGCACTATTCGGCCACCGGGCTGTCCGACGATCGCGCCATTTTTGAAAATGGTTCGACCGCGCAAAAGAGTTTGTTCGACGCGGGCCGAAACATGACGGCCAATGTAAGGGCTTTGGCGGTGACGATAAAATAAATCCTCGCTCTTCAATTCAAAGTTTCCTCCCAGTTTGACCAATGCCAGGTCGGCATCGCATCCCGCGGCGATTCGCCCCTTGCCGGGCGGCACTCGGAAAGTTTGCGCGACATTTGTTGAAAGAAGTTGGGACATCAACGGCAAATTCCCCCGTGACAGCATCAGTGGCAGCAAGTGTTGCGCGCCGGATATGCCACCCCAAACATCGAAGAAATCGGGAGATTGCTTCATTTCGGGAGGCGAAGGCGAATGGTCGGAGCCGACCGTTTGAATTTTTCCCGCCAGCAGTTCGTTCCACAGCAATTCCCGTTCAGTCGCGGAACGCAAGGGTGGCGCGCATTTTGCCACGGCTCCCAGGCGTTCGACATCTTCATCGGTAAGCGTCAGATAATGAGGGCACGTTTCGCACGTTACGTTCAGACCGGATCGGCGCGCTTCGGAGATTAAACGGACGCCAGCGGCGCAACTGACATGCACGACGTGCAGTTGACATCCCGTTTCCCCCGCCAATTCAATCGCGCGGCCGATCGCCTCCAATTCCGCCGAGATCGGCCGCGAATCGAGATACGCTCGCGCGGTCTTGTGATGTCCTGCCTTGGCTTCGAGTCTCAATTGCGCGGTGACGCCTTCACTTTCGGCATGAACGGCGACCGGAAGTTCGAGCGAAGCGGCGCGTTTCATCCCCTCGCCTAAGGAACGCTCATCAACGGACGAAAAATCGTCGATTCCGCTGGTGCACATAAACGCTTTGAATCCAACAACGCCGCAGTCCGCCAATTCTTCGAGGCAATCCAAATTAGAAGGCGTCAATCCGCCCCATAAGGCGAAATCGACCAACGAGGAGGCCTCGGCGGCACGGCGTTTTAGCTCAAAGCTTTCGGCATCCAGGGTCGGCGGATGCGCGTTCAACGGCATATCGAAAAAGAGCGTCCCTCCACCGGCGGCCACGGATCGGGAACCCGTTTGGATTCCTTCCCATTCCGTGCGGCCCGGTTCATTGAAATGAACGTGGGCGTCGATCACTCCGGGAAAAATATGGAGGCCGGTGGCATCAATCGTAGTGCGGGCTGGGCCGAAAATTTCCGTCTCGATGAGTTCGATTTTTTCGCCGACGATTCCAATATCAGCCGACTGAACGCCTTCGTCGGTGACGACTTGACCGCCTCGAATGACAATATCAAACGTCTTCATGGCGCGACGCCAGCAACGAAATAAAATCCGAAAGCGCACCCAGCGCCACAGACATATCCTCGCTGGTGGCCGATTCGTCCGGATGATGGCTGACTCCGCCCCGGCAACGGACAAAGAGCATCGCAACTGGGGTGATTTTCGCCATCACCGCCGCGTCATGGCCCGCGCCGCTGGGAAGCGTAATTAAGTTTGGCTGATGCTTTGCGGCGGCCTGGCGCAGGAGTGCCGACAATTCCTGCGAACAGGGCGTCGAAGGATTCTCCTGAACGATCTGCCACGACCCGCGGACTTGCCGACGCTGACTGATCTTCGCCACTGTTTGCCGCAATGATTCGCATGCTGTTTGGCGCGTGGCATCGTCCCGACTTCGAACATCAAGAGTAATGCGAACAAAGCCGGGAATGACGTTGCTTGCATTTGGCTCAATGGCGACTTGGCCGACCGTCGCAACCAACTCGCTGATTTCACGGGCCTGTTGTTCGACGGCCAGCGTAAATTCGGCGGCGGCGCAAAAGGCGTCTTTTCGTGAAGCCATAGGAACTGTGCCCGCGTGGCCCGCAATGCCCTGAAAGTCGATCTGTGCTCGCGTCTGGCCAGCGATTGCGGAGACGATGCCGATGGCATGTCCGCGGCTCTCCAGCACTGGCCCTTGTTCAATATGGGCCTCCACGTAACCGATTAAGTCTTTCGCGTCGAATCGGCACGATTCAACGCAGGCCGGATCACCGCCGAAAGCGCGGATGCATTCGGCCATCGTCGTGCCGCCCGCGTCAATGCGTTCCAAATCCCTGACATCAAAAACGCCGGCCACAGCACGACTACCCAGATACGTGCTTTGGAACCGGACACCCTCCTCATCCGCGAAGGCAATGACCTCAATGCTAAACGGAACGGGGTTACGCAGTTGTTCGATACAGGCAATGGCAAGAAGGACACCCAATGCTCCGTCAAATTTGCCGGCATTTCGCACGGTATCCAAATGCGAACCTAAAAGAAGCTTTCTGCTGTCCGGACGCACGGAGGGATAATGGCCGATCAGATTGCCAACGGCGTCCTGCCTCACAATCATGCCGGCCTGCGTCATCCAGGAACCAACCAGATCATTAGCCCTACGCATCGCCTGCGAGGCGAACGTTCGTGTCAGGCGGTCCGGCTCTTCGCTGATCTTGCCGAGCGATTCGAGCCGATCGACTATTCTTTCAACTGCCTCGATACGTTGCATACGACCACGGTGAACAGAGCAGCGGGACGTGATAAGATTCGCCGGCAACGAGACGGACGCGCACTGGCACGCGATCCAAAAATCGCTCGGCGGGATTTCGCGCGAAATAATCGCCGACAAAAAAAACCAGTTCGTATTCTCCGGTGCGAAGCTCTTCGCCCCCGAGTAATGGGAGATCGGTTCGGCCCTCGGCGTTGGTTCGGACCGTTTTGAGCAGGCGCCGTTGTGTATCGTCCACGGACCAAAGTTCGATTTGCATTCCCTCGGCGGGGCAACCGTCCGCGGTATCAAGAACATGAGTGCTTAATCTGGCTGGCATAAGTCACGAAGGCGAAGCGCGGCAATTTTGAAGATTTCTTCCAGCGCCGTTTGGATTTCCTGCTGGGGCGAATGGGTCAACCGGCGCGTGAAGGCTGCCGCAATGGAATCTTTATTGTTGAGGCGGGCGCAAATGACGAACGGAAATCCGAACTTTTCCCGATACGCCTGATTTTGCAGCCGTATTGCGGAGCTTTCCTCCGGCTGGAGTTTATCCAAACCGGCGCTGATTTGTTCGCGGGCGGATTCCGCCGTCAGCACGCCGCGAGCGGCCAAATCGGGATGAGCCTTGATCAATCCCAGTTGTTTCTCCACCGGCGCCGCGCGAACCATCTGGCACAACTGCCGGTGTAACTCGTCAAAATCAGCGAAAGGGCGATTTGCCGCCGCGTCATTGGCGATCCATGGAGAATGCTCGAACACCGGCCCGACCACGCGGACAAATTCCTCCTGGCTCATTCGGTTCAATTCGGCAATGCTGTGGCGCATTTTTCTCGTGTCAATTCAGCGACCGCATTACGATAGCCGCCTGGACGACCAAAGCGACATGAAACTTTCGCATCATAGCTACGGAAAATCGGCGGTCCGCGTTCTCAAAGTAATTCGCAACGACGCGCGTCATTCCGTCAAGGAATTGGAAGTTTCAGTCATGCTTCACGGCGCATTTGAGGCTTCTTACACCGGAAGTGATAATAGAGCGATTGTCCCGACCGATACGATCAAAAATACGGTCCGGGTTCTGGCCTTGAAGCACCTTGGAGAAGAAACGGAAGAGTTCGGCGCCGTTTTGGCGGGGCATTTTGTCAAAACATATTCTCAAGTCACGAGTGCTCAAGTCAGCCTGCGGGAGAGGCTGTGGCAAAGAATGACGCTTGCGGGAGCGGCGCACCCGCACAGCTTTTGCGCGGCGGGCGCGGGCATTCCAATTGCCGAAGTAACGTGCGGAAAAGGCGAAATGTCCGTCATTTCCGGCATCGACGATTTGTTGATGCTCAAAACCACTGAGTCCGGCTTTGAAGGGTTTGCCAAGGATCAATTGACCACGCTGCCGGAAACCCGCGACCGAATCCTGGCGACCAAATTGGAGGCGCGCTGGGACTATCGCCAAAAGCCTGCGAGCTACGGTCAAAGCAATGACCGGATTGTGCGGGCGATGCAGGACACATTCGCGGACACCTATAGTCCGTCCGTCCAGGCGACCCTGTATCAAATGGGCAAAGCGGCGCTTTCGGCCATCGGGGAGATTGAGGAAATCAGGCTGGTTCTTCCCAACAAGCATTACTTGCCGGCAAACCTTGCACTGCTTGGAGTGGAAAACAGGAATGAATTGTTCATCCCGACGGATGAGCCATATGGACGAATTGAAGGCGCCGTGCGGAGGACTGATTAGACCCCTCGCAACTTCTACATTCCGCTGGTGTTCCAAGGAAATGCGGCTATATTCCGTGAGCGTGAACTCTACTGCAAAATGGGGTTGGTTGGTGGGAGCTTTGGCAGTGTCCGTGCTTGTCAGTGGCACTGCTTGCGCCGAAGCCTCGGCGCCCGATGCCAATCCCTATGCGGTTATCAGCGACCGCAATGTATTTCATCTAAATCCGGAGCCCGTTCATGATGATGCTCCCCCGCCAAAGCCGCCCGATTTGCCGAAGGTGTTACTGTCCGGCTTCCAAAAGGTTGGCGACCGTCTGAAGGTCTATCTGGCAATTCCGGCTAAGGACCCGAAGGAAACTACCGCTTATCTGGCTCTACAGGTGGGGGAAAAAGAAAATGACGTGGAGATCGTCAAGGTTCGGGAAGAAAAAGGGGAAGTGGACATCCTAAATACCGGCACTCCAATGACTTTGACGTTGGCGAGCAACGGCGTCGCTTCAACCAGCGGGAGTGCGGGCGGAGGAGGACCCTCAAGGGGTGGACCGCCGGGAATTGGCCACCGCATGATGCCCGGAATGTCCCGGCCAAATATGCCGGCGGCTTCTTCAGCGTCGGCGCAGCCGTACACAGGGGGTTCGGCAATTGTCATCGGTGGCAGTGACAACGGAGGATCATCGAGTTCGTTTGGTGGAGGTTCGTCTGCTTATGGCAACAGCGGCGGTGTAAGTGTATCTGGCGGTGCATCTTATGGCGGTGGCGTGGCAACGACCGGCGGCAACAATCCGTCAGCGCAAATTGCGAACGCACTTTTCAACAACACCGGACAACCCTACCACATTCCAACACCGGACAACATTGTTCCGGCGCCGGTTGCGGTCCAAGCTGCCGGATTATTGCTTAATGAGAAGGCAGGCGGCCCGCCCTCGCCCTATCAACCTCAGGAGCAGGGCGGCGGGCCACCGGCACCACCTTAACTTCTCAGGAATTCCGCGCCAGCCCAGTCGGCGAATCGCAGTCCGGTTCCGGTCAACCGGAAACATTCCTGGTCCATCTTTCCGTAGCCTAATTCAATCATCCGGTTGATTTCCGTTTTCCACTCTCGACGCAAATCAAAACCGGTGCGGCGCTCGAATTGTTCCAGGGGCCAGCCAGCCGTCATGCGCAGGCCGAAGGCCGCGATTTCTCCGGCTCGCGCCAGCGGCGCAAGCTGCTCGCTCCACTCGATTGCGCGCTGGCCGCGTTCCAGTTGCTCGCAATACAGCGTGGTATTGGCGCAATTTCGCGAGCGGACCCCGCGCACGTATCCGGTAGCGCTTGGGCCCAATCCGTGGAATGAGCCGCCGCGCCAGTAATTGATGTTGTGACGGCAGGCCGCGCCGGGCCGGGCGAAATTGGCGATTTCATATTGCGCCAATCCAGCGGCAGCCGCCGCGGAAAGAAGTTCCTCGTACATTGAGCAAGCCAGGTCCTCATCGACGTGGATTTTGCCGGCTTGCAGTTGTTCGTATAGCGGCGTGTCCTCTTCGTAAATGACCTCGTAACAGGCCAAATGCTCCGTGCCGAGCGCAAGCGCGTCGGCGAGCGTTTGCCGCCAGGTTTCGAGCGTCTGGCCGGGAATCGCAAACATCAAATCCACATTCACATTGTCAAAGCCCGCGCGGCGCAAAATATCGAACGACTTGAAAATCATCTCGCGGCTGTGCACGCGCCCCAGACGGTCGAGCAGCGATTCGTCAAATGATTGGGCGCCCATCGAAATGCGGTTAACTCCCCAGTCGCGCAGCAATTTGGCTTTGTCCGCCGAAACCGTGGCGGGATTGCACTCCACCGTCCATTCAGCCGCGCCCAGCAAATCCAGGCGCGACATGGCATTGAGGATGCGTTCCCATTGGCGCAGGTTCAGGAGCGACGGCGTGCCTCCGCCAAAAAAAACGGTTTGCGGTTTTAATTCCCCGGCAACCATCTTCATCTCGCGGATCAGGGCCTCGACATATCGGTTCACCACTTCGCCGTCACCAGCTTCCGAATAAAAGGCGCAATAATTGCACTTCTTCGCGCAAAACGGCACATGCGCGTAAAGATGGGCGATGGCGGGTTCGTCAAACATTGGATTCCCTCAAGCGCCGCCAAAACGGATGCCTTGGGCGAGCGGCAAATCCCGCGAATAATTGATTGTGACGGTCTGGCGTCGCATATAATTTTTCCAGGCATCGCTGCCGCTTTCGCGTCCGCCGCCGGTTTCTTTTTCTCCGCCAAACGCGCCGCCGATCTCCGCCCCGCTGGTGCCGATATTGACGTTGGCAATCCCGCAATCGCTGCCGCGGGACGAGAGGAAAAGCTCCGCTTCGCGCAGATCGTTGGTGAAAATGGCGGAGCTTAAGCCTTGCGGCACGGCATTGTGCCATTCGAGGGCCGCGTCCATTTTGTCAAACGGGATCAAATAAAGAATGGGGGCGAATGTTTCCTCATGGACCACTTTGTAATTTGCGTCCGCCCGAGCCAGGCATGGGGTGACATAACGTCCTCCCGGATAATGGCTTCCAGTCAATGGCTCGCCGCCATAAAGAATGCGTCCGCCTTCCTCACGCAAACGGAGCAATCCCTGTTGCATCGCATCGACCGCTCCGACGCTAATCAAAGGCCCCATCAATGTGTCCGCCTCCAGCGGATTTCCTATCCGCACCTGTTTGTAGGCGGCGACCAGTGAGCGGGTCAGTTTCTTTTCGAGCGAGCGATGCACAAAAACGCGCCGGGTGCTGGTGCAACGTTGTCCGGCGGTGCCAACGGCGCCGAAGACAATGGCCCGGATCGCCAAATCGAGATTTGCGGAGGCGGCGACGATGATGGCGTTGTTGCCCCCCAACTCAAGCAACGCGCGTCCAAGACGGCGCTGCACTTTTTCCCCAACATCACGCCCCATATTGGTCGATCCAGTGGCGGAGACCAGAGGAAGGCGTTTGTCTTGCGCCATTTTCTCACCGATGGGACGGCCCCCGATGGCCAAGCTGAAAATGGATGGATCGACATTATTTGCCCTGCAAACCCGCTCGGCGATTTTGACTGTGGCTATGGCGCCGAGGGGAGTTTGTTCGGAAGGTTTCCATACTGTCGCGTCGCCGCAGACGACCGCCAACGCGCTGTTCCATGCCCAAACGGCAACGGGAAAATTAAACGCGGAGATGATGCCGACAACGCCGAGCGGATGCCATTGCTCCAACATGCGATGGGCGGGGCGCTCGGAGGCAATGGTCAATCCGTAAAGCTGCCGCGAAAGGCCGGTGGCAAAGTCGCAAATATCGATCATCTCCTGCACCTCGCCCTCGCCCTCGGCCAGGATCTTGCCCGCTTCGAGCGTCACCAATTTGCCCAAATCCGCCTTGGCCGCGCGCAAGGCGTTTCCGAATTGCCGGATGATCTCGCCGCGCTTGGGCGCCGGGACGGATTGCCACGTTGCGAACGCCGCCTGCGCGCGCTGTATCGCGCGCTCGTAATCATCATCGGTTGCGGTGCGCACGGCGCCCAGGGTTTTTCCGTCGATGGGGGAAATGCTCTTGAGAATTGGGCCGCTGCCCGTCCATTCGCCGTCGAACACCCCGGGGTTTTCGGCCGTCAAGCCGAGTTTCCTTAAAATGGCGGTGGGCGCTGGCGTGGATTTTTTCATGTTAGCACAGCCGCCGGCATTCGGCGTCGATTATTTTCAATGCCTCATCAAGCGCGTCGTCTTTGAGATCCAGGACGGGGCGGAGGCGAATCGAGCGCTCGCCGCACCGCAACACGAACAATCCCAGCTCGAATGCGCCGTTCCAAAAGCGGTCTCGCAATTCCCGGTTCGGCAAAGTAAAGGCCGTCAACAAACCGCGTCCCCGAACGGCGGTCATGACGGGATATCTTTTGGCGACCTTGTGCAACTCCTCCAGCAAGCGCGCGCCTTGAATCCGGGCGTTTTCAACCAAATGTTCGTGTTCGATGATCCGCAAATAGTAGGTCGAGCGAACATAATCGCAAAAATTGCCGCCCCAGGTGGAATTGATGCGGCTGGGGGTGCGGAAGACGTTGTCTTTGACTTCGTCGAGGCGGGGGCCGGCCATGACGCCGCACACTTGCGCCTTTTTGCCGAAAACCAGCAAGTCGGGCACTACATCGAAGTGCTGGCAACACCAGGTTTTGCCGGTCATGCCCATGCCGGACTGAACTTCATCGAAAATCAGCAAAATGTCATTCTCGTCACAGATACTGCGCAACAACTTGAACCATTCGCCGCGAAAATGATTATCGCCGCCCTCCCCCTGAACGGATTCAATGATGATCGCGGCGATGTCGATGCCGCGCTCGGCAATAAACCGTCGAATTTCCGATTCCGCCTGCCTCTCCTTTTCCTGGACGTTTGCCAGGCGCTCGTTTTCCGGGAGCGAGAAATCGAGATAGGGACTTGTGACGCGCGGCCAGGGAAATTTCGCGAAGTAATTGGTTTTAAGCGGGTCCGTATTGGTGAGGCTCATTGTGTACCCGCTGCGTCCGTGGAACGCACCGGTGAAGTGCAGAATCTCGACGCCACGTTCCCCTCGCCCGGCCGCGAGATTTTTTCGCACCTTCCAATCCATTGCCGCCTTGAGCGCATTTTCAACGGCGAGCGAACCGCCCTCGATGAAGAAAAACCGGTCGAGCGACGGCATTCCAACGACTCGGGCAAAGGTTTGCACGAAATTCGCCAGCGCAACTGAATAGACATCCGGATTGGCCACCTTCACTTTCGCCGCCGCCAACAAATCCTTCCGCACTTGCGGCGAATCGAAATACGGATGATTGAAGCCAATGGGCATGGAGGCGTAAAACGAATAAAAGTCGATAAAACTCCGGCCCGTCGCGGCATCGACCAATCGCGAACCCTGGCTTTTATCCAAATCGATCACCAATTTAAAGCCGTCGATGAGAAGGTGCTTTTCCAATTCCTGGACGACGCGTGCCGGAGGGACAGAATGGGCCTCCCCGCTAATTTTGCGGGGGGTTCGCTTTTTCACTGACTGAACTGCTTGCGTCATCTCGAATTATAAACCGTCATCGTAAATCCGGCAATGCAAGCGATTCAAGAGAACATTTCCAAATGCTGATCTGAACCACGGCTGGCTCGTGAATACCCGCTCTCCCGCGGCGAAATCGCTTGGATTCGAGGGGGGACATGCCTCGGCGCGAGGAAGAATCACAAAAGCAAAAAGTTTATAAACCCGCCTGGCCTCTGAAGCGTAAATGGTTATCAAACAATCGCTTTCTCTCCTCGCGCCCGTGAATTTGATAACGTGAAGTGTTGTGGCTAGCGGAAGAATCTGCTTGCTTTGATGGGTCAATTCGTTCAAAAACTACGCATGTTCTTTCTTAGTAAATAATTTGCGTAGCGTTGGCCGCTACTCAAACCACAAGAAAAACCGGCTAAATTTTTCCAGGCATATTCCGACTGGCCAAAGGCGCGCCCCGAGTGGGCGCCGCCTGGGCTTTCGTCGGAAGGTGCCTTAGCCGGTTGCCTACTGTGGGAGCACGGGTGTGCGCCTCGGTGGGTTTTTGTGGTAATAACCAGCCAATAAACTAACTCCCAAATGACCACGCATAAACTGACCCTGCCAAGCCCTGTCAAGTCTCTCTGTTGTAATTTTCTTCTCAGTATCGCGGCCTTGACCTGCGGCACGAGTTATCTTGCGGCGCAGGATATTACGCCTCCGCCCGCTCCTCCAGGACAAACAAATATCGTCTATTGGGATGCCAATGCGTGGAAAGTCGGCATGCAGCCCGATGGCTCCGTGCCGGAGAACGATGACCGTGAGTTTTCGCCTGACGATAGCGGGCCGCCTTCACCGGGCGGCAGCGGAAGTGGCGAAGAGGGAACCGGCAGCGATGTGACCTACAACCTTCTCGAACCGGGCACCAACCTTTGGCTGCTCATTTCGCAACTCTCCGCAAACGAAGTCCAAATCACGCTG